>JBBRBI010000006.1:0-102718 GCA_038206015.1 Bryobacterales bacterium
AGTAATAATCCAGCGTCGTCACGGGTATGCCCCGTTTACGACAGAACTCAGCCCGTGTCTGCCCGCTCGCTCGGTATGCCGCTGCAACCCCAACCCCAACCTTCGCCTCTCGCCCAAATTTCATACCCTCAGCAAATCATAAATTAGACGGCTAAGAAAGATGGGATGCTCGCACGCTTACAGTATAGTTACTGTCTAGTGACAGATAGCCGAGGTTAAGCAGTGGATCGGCAAATAGCGAAGAAGACACCAACGCGGTGAACATAGCGATGCGAATCATGCAGAGAACTGAGTAAGTATCATTACCATAGGTCATATTTATTTCTGTTAGCATAGACTAGATTTCTACTTTTCCCTAGTGATATTTTTGCTTGTTAGTACTTTTAACGACATCTCAAGCTGTCTAACCCAGTCTGACCAGTGCGCCATCCTTCTCGACAAGGAAGAGGATAGCCAAGATGGGTCTGACATACTCGTCGTGGACGGCAGCAAAGAATCAGGGCTGCTGAATCTCTCGCCATGATTGACAGTGTTAACACGCACACATGTGGTCATTGAGATTCTCCTGGTGGCGCGGCGTCGACGGTGAGTCCGGTTTTCACCTTGTCATAACTATGTAAGCGGAAACAGATCAGCAAGAGTGACATCATTAGCAAAATTTTTTTCGGTCGAGCAAACTTGCCGGATGTCTCCGAACTCGGAAAAGAAGAATGCCTGTCCTCCTTGTACGCGTGTTGAGGATTTCGGCCCCCAACAATCTTCGCTTCCTATGAGAAAGGTGGAGTTTTTAACGGGCATGATGCCAAGGTCGCGATCCTGCTATTGACTATGACCACTCAGCGGCAGTTCCCGTTAGGATCTGATGGGCCCGGCATACGACGCCAAGGCGATCCTTAGCCCGGACAAGTGCGGTGGAGGATTTGCGTTAGTTCCGCATCGGCGTCTATGGCTTCGGCTTCCATCGCAATTCCTGAATCATAGCAAAGTAACTTCGCTTCTAGATCCGGTGAAACCCGCGCAAAATATCCCGCGTTGCGTAGCGCAAGGCAATCGGCCTTCCATGCGGGCAGGCCATTGGGTATTCGCACTTAGCAAGCTCCAGCAGAAGATACTCCATTTTCTGCTGGTCTAGCGGCGTATTGATCTTGATCGCCGCCTGGCAGGCAACGCTGGCCGCAATATTCCGCCTCAGGTCTTCGACAGACGATTTGCGCAATTCGGTCTCCGAAATATCAAGGATCTCAAAGATCACCTTCTCGATATCGCCTTGTGCCAGCCCGGCCGGTGCCGCCTGGATCGCGATCGTGCGGTTGCCAAAGGGTTCGGTCTCAAAGCCAGCCCGGGCCAATTCGTCCCCGATACGGGCATACTCAAGATGCTGTCCAACGCTCAACTGCATCACCATGGGCATCAACAGGCGCTGCTGCAGCGCCTGGCGGCTGGCGAACTGCCGCAACACCTGCTCAAACAAAATGCGCTCATGCGCGACGTGTTGATCGACAATCCAAAGTCCATCGCGCCCCGCAGCGATGATAAAGCTGTTATGGATTTGCCCGAGCGGTCGCAGGTCGCCGAGCGCGCCCATGCTTTCCATCTCGTTGAGCGCCGCGGCTCCAGGCGGCAGTGGGCCGTGGGTGTCCGGCATGCGCATTCGCGTCGGCGGATGAGTCGGCGTGTCATTGAAATCAAAGCGGCGCTCAGGGCCGCGCGGCATCTCCAACCGCAATTCGGGGACAATATTGGGTGCCACGGGATTGGCGCCGCCAAACGGCACAACCGCGTCATAGAGATCCGGCGCTGCGTTTTCGATACGTTGCGTGAACTCGCTAAAGGGCAGCGTCGCACCGGGTTGCGAAGCGGTTGGCGGCAGCGGCAAGCTCGACACGGGCTTGGACTCCATCAGCTTGCCGCGCACCGCATCGCGCACAAAGTCATGCACAAACGAACTATGTCGAAAGCGCACCTCAGTCTTCGAGGGGTGCACGTTGACATCAACTTCGCCAAAATCGCAATCCAGAAATAGAAGCGCAAATGGATAACACGCAGGCGGAATCAGGTTGTGATAGGCGCTACCCAGCGCATGCTGCAACAGTTTGTCGCGGATCAGTCTGCCATTCACAAACAGGTAGATCGAGTTGCGATTCAGCTTCTGCACATGAGGCTTGGATACAAAGCCCGACAGCGCAAAGTGCTTGTGCCCATCCTCTGCCGTTGCCAGCGATTTCGACTCAGGACCAAACTCCACCAGGTCATCCAGAATGCGATTGCCGAAGACCTGGAAGACACGTTCGAGCGCACTGGCGACAGGCGTCACGCGCAGAAGTTCATTTGTGCCGTGCAATAGCTCGAACGACTTTTCCGGGTGCGCCAGGCTGTAGTGCGTAACCAGCGAGGCAATGTGAGCAAGCTCTGTCTGCTCGCTGCGTAGGAATTTCTTGCGTGCCGGGACGTTGTAGAAGAGATCGCGCACCGTGATGATCGTGCCCGCCGCCAGGCCTGCCTCGTCACACTTGATCATCTTGCCGCCATTGATCTCGACACGCGTCCCACTCGCTTCGTCGCGAGAATGCGTTTCAAGCGTGAGGCGCGAAACAGAGGCGATCGAAGGAAGCGCTTCACCACGAAACCCAAGGGTTCCAATCTGTTCGAGGTCGTGAACGGAACTCAGTTTGGATGTCGCATGCCGCTCAAAAGCCAGCATCGCATCGTCGCGCATCATGCCGCTGCCGTTATCGACAATACGAATGAGACGACGGCCACCCGCTTCAATTTCTACGCGGATGTCGGTGGAACCAGCGTCGAGCGCATTCTCCAGCAATTCCTTGACTACGCTGGCCGGCCGCTCGACAACCTCCCCGGCCGCAATCTGGTTGGCAACAGCGTCGGAGAGTACTCTGATCTTTCCCACTTAGTTCGTACTAATACCACGCTCCGTCAGCAAAGTGCCAGAACGGCGATAAAGATTCAGGAGATTGCGGCGATATTGCACGCTCTGCGTAACCAGGTCGCTCTGAGCCTGCGTGAGCGCATTCTGTGAATCCAGCAGGAAGAACAGCGTGATTGCTCCCAGCTCATACCGCTTCTGGTCAGCATCCACTCGTTTCTGCGCAAGGTCGGCAGCGATCTTGGCCAGGTCCACGCTGGCGCGGCTGTTCTCAACCTGATTGATGGCTGTGAGGACATCGAGGCGCACATTCTGCTCCACCGCTCGCAAGCGCAACTGGTCCAATCGCTTGTTGACGATGGCGTCGGAATAGTTAGCCGCAGCATTACGATCCTTGATCGGCAGGCGTAATTGAATGCCGCCGCCGGTGATCGGAAAACCAAAACCACCCATCTGCTCGAACGCATTTCCAAAGCCGCCCGGGATCGCAGTCGAGACGGTAGTAATTGTGCCGTCGGGGTTGGTAATCGCCTGACGCCGCACCAGCGGTCCGCCGCGGCCCTGTGTCGCATAATTCCCAAACAATGAGAAGTCCGGCCGCAAACCGTCTGAGGTGACTTTGAGATTGATGTCATCGATATCCAGCAACTGGCGTTGAGTCAATACATCCGGTCGAAGCCGCACGGCGTCGGCAATGATGGATTCCTTGTCGAAGGGTTTTTTGTCGGTAGGAGGCAGCACAGATTCTGTAAGCACGATCTGCAGTTTGCGCAATTCCGGGTCAAGGTCGATGCCCATCTGTCGGCGCAGTGCATCCTCGGTCTGGGCAAGCCGATAGCGGGCCTGAGTTACTAGAATCTCAGCTCTCGCGTAAACAGCTTGCGGCTGATAGATCTCGAGCGCAGGCAATGCACCAAGCTCAAGCTCTCGCTGAGCGCGCTTGAGGCTGGTATCGGCCAGGGCAAGGGCCTGTTCCTGAACGTTGAGGTTTTCACGAGCACCGATCACATCCCAGTATGCGTTTTCAGCGTTCGTCAGAAGCTGCTGCAGCTGATCTTGAAACGCGAATTCATTTGCCCGCAGACGCGACCGGGCCAGCGTAATCGGTGCACGCAGAACATCCAGCCTGCGGCCCCGCACCAGTGGCTGCGTAAAGCTCAGATTGACGTTTGACCCGTAGGCTGGATTGTAACTGGCAAAAGTACTGTTCGAGCTATTCTTCGTGGCCGTGTAGTTGATCCCATACGTTGTGCCCCAGGGAGTCAATTGCGTCCAATTCAAGGTCAGGGGTTGCGACAGAGACGACAGCGTCGACGCACCAGCGAGTACGTCAGTGGACGTCGTCTTGGTCCTGGTGGCGGAGAAGCGACCGAGAAAATTAGGATCGAATATCGCGAACGATCGCGTGATCGCATTCTTCGGGATTTCCAGCACAAGGCGCTGCAGTTGGATATCGGTATTGTTGTTGAGGGCCAGTTCGAGGTAAGACTTCAAGGAGAGCTCAAGCTTGGTGCCCAGAACAAACTCCTGCAAGCGAACCGGGCCTTGCAACTCAAACTTTGTAGTCTCGTGCGGGAAGATCGTCTTAAAATATGCCTTCGTTCCGAACTGCGGGTAGGTGGCGTTCTCGGAATCCTTAAAGACATTTGGAGCAGTGACGGTGTTAGTGACTTGACCAAGCATCGAGAGCCTCAGCAATAGGGAAATAGTAATTGTACGGAGCATATTATTCGTAGCGAATCGCCTCAATGGGATCTAGTTTGGCAGCCTGCATGGCAGGGTAAATACCGAAGACAAGTCCGATGCCAACGGACACGCCAAAGGCGACAACGATGGAAGACGTGGTGACCACAGTGGACCAGCCAGCGGCGGTTGCGATCACTTTGGAAAGCGTAAAACCAAAGGCGATGCCGATCAAGCCGCCCAGCGTGGAGATCAGTAGTGCTTCCATTAGGAACTGCCGGATAATGTCTACCTGCCGCGCCCCGATGGCGCGACGAATGCCAATTTCTTTGGTGCGTTCCAGCACCGTGGCAAGCATGATATTCATGATGCCGATACCGCCCACCAGCAATGAGATACCCGCGATGCAAAGCATGACAATGCTGAAGATGAACGAGGTGCGGCGGCGTTGCTCCAGCAGGCCCGCAGGCACGATCGTGTTGTAGTCACCGGCATCTTTGTGGGTTGAGTCCAGAATGGCTCGCACGATACCTGAGATTTCAATTGAGTCGGCATTGGGCTGCACGCGCATATAGATGCCGTCAATCTCGTCCTTCAGGTAGCTGTTGTTGTCCTCAAAGCGACGCATCACAGTGTTCAGTGGCGAGATGATGAGGTTGTTGCGATTGGACACCTCAGCGCCGTCCCCATCGGAATCGGAAGTCGCCTGTTGCGACAACACGCCGATCACCTGCAGCCATGTGTCGTTCACTTTGATGAACTTGCCCACGGCCGGTTCATAGCCAAGCAGATTGACCTTCGCTCCTTCACCCAATACGCAAACGGGTGCCGACGTGTCGTTGTCCTTGTCAGTAAAGAAGCGACCTTCGGTCACTTTGAGACTGTTGATCACCAGATAGCTGGCTTCAACACCAATCAGCAAGGGCACTTCTCCCGCCGACTTCGGTAGAACCTTCAACGGCTTAAACCGCTTGCGGGGAGTAGACGCCTCAAGCCCCTGTACGTTCTCTTTGATCGCGCGATAGTCACGAAAGGTCAGCCCTGGCGACACCAATCGCCGCGCCTGCAATTCGTTCCGGTCCACCGCTTCTTTGGCTTCTACTATGATGTTGTTGACACCCAGGAGGTCGATGTAACTCATCATTTCCTTCTGTGCGCCAGCGGTGATGGACAACATCGCCACCACTGCGCCCACGCCGAAGATCATGCCCAACATCGTCAGCAGGCTGCGCAATTTGTGGACGAGCAAGCTGCTCAAGCCCATGTAAAGTTCGGGCAATATTCCCTGAAACAGACCCTTCATTGCAGCTACATGCCTCCCTTGCCGCCCGGCAATGAGGCCGCAGCGCCGCCACCCTTGGCGTCATCTTTTTTCTTCTTGTCGCCATGCTTGGCGTCCGGGTTCGCCATCGCGATGACGTCGCCCGCCTTTACCCCGCTGGAGATGATCATGACGCTCTCGCTCCGCTTGATCGGCTTGATCTCGCGTACTTCAAATCGATTGCCATTCTTGACGTACACGATCTGTTTTCCGTCTTTTTCAAACACGGCCTGGATCGGAACATTAATCGCATTGGGCACCTTCTCGACGATGATCTGAACGTCAGCCAGCAGGCCCGGCCGCAACCAGACGTCGAGCTGATTTTCTGCCTCCGGTGGTGGCGGCAACTTGGCTGAGTCGAGATCTTTCTGCGAAACCATCATCCCGCCAATATTGAACATCTGCGGCATGCCCGGAGTGCGGGGCCCGCCGCCCATATTGGGTACTGGAGCTTTAACTAAACCAAGCTTTTGCAACTCTGTGTTTACCTTGCCGTTGACTTCCTGACGCTGTTCAGGCGTCATCTCGGCCATCACCTTGCCATTGCCAAATTTCGCGATCAGTTCGCGTCGCTTCTTCTGCAACTCGACGGCTGCCGCGTCTGGCTTGGGAGGGCCGGCGCTGGCGTCCCCACCTGGGCCACCTGGGCCACCAGGGCCCGGAGCATTCATCATGCTGCTGGCGCTCTGCATCGGCGGCTTCTTGCGATTGGCTTCCGCTTGCGCAAGGATGCGGCTGACCTGAACCTCGTTCGCCCCCAATGCCTTCAGCAGTTGGTGCATGTCGATCGAGAACAGCACATCGAACTTCTTGGCTGGGTCCGCGCTGAACATGTTCGCCGACGCAGTGCCGCTCAGCGACTTGATCTTCCCCGTAAACTGCTTGTCCGGAAGGGCATCAAGCCGCATCAACACTTCCTGTCCCTCAACGAGATTGGCCCGATCAATCTCACCAACCTTGGCAACGACCTCCATTTCGGATAGGTCCAGGATGTCCGCCACCGGCATCCCAGGTTGCACCTGGTCGCCTTCGCGAATATCCGGCAGCGCCATGCCAAACATCATCGATGTCGAGCGATTCTGCTTCACCGCCACCAGGCCGCTCATGGGCGCGATCAACTTCACCTGCGCCAGCCGCTGCTTTTCGCGGTTCAGTTCGAGTCTTGCCTTATTCGTCTTTTCACCCAGCACCGCCATTTCTGCCTGCGCCTGCTCACGGCGGCTCTTGATGTCACTCTCAAGCTGCACCAGACGGCGCTTGCTCTCTTCCAGCGTCAGCTGATTCTTCTTCGCGTCAATCGCGCTGATCAACTCATTGCGCTTTACTTCCAGTTCCGCCCGCCGCACAGCATAGCGCGCACGCAATAGTTCCACTTGATCCTGGTTGTCTCGAATCGATAGATCCGCCTGTGCCTTCTTCACTTGCTCGGCAATCTGATCCAGTTCCAGTTGCTTTTCCTCAAGACGCGAGAGGACTTCAGCATCGTCAAATTCAACGACGAGGTCCTTCTCACGCGCTAGCGCCCCAAGCGTCGCCAGCCTGGTTACCTGCACCGTGCCAAATAGATTTGGCGCTGTCAATGTCGCACTGCGCACTGCCCGCAATTCACCGCGCGCAAAGCTTCGCACCACGACGTCGCCCTGTTTCACTTTGGCCGTGGCGATCGTCTCCTGCTTCTGTGGCAGTTGTTGGTATACGCGGAACGCAGCGTAGCCTGCACCCACCAGCACCAGGAGGATGACACTTCGAATAATCAGTTTCTTCATTTCGGGTCTAGAGTTTCTTTTGCTTCCTGGCAGAATCTGCGGGGTTCTCAAGTGTCACCGCTTCGCCTTCTTTGAGGCCTTTAACGATGACGATTTCACTGTCGTTGCGCTTGCCCACCTGGATCTGTCGCACCACAAAGCTCTGGCCCTTCTGGACGTACACACTCGGCTTACCCCCTACAGTAAAACTGGCGCGAGTCGGAATCAGCAGCTGGTTCGCTTCGCTCTCAATCAGGATCTCAGCCGAGGCGCTCATACCGGGGCGCAAGCGCTTGTCATTTCCAACAATCGTCGCCCTGGCCGGGAAGGTCTTCTCGGTCATGCCGCCCCCGCGCCACTGAACCGAAGCAATCGGACTGATCCAATCCAATGTCGCTTCAAATTCGCGATCCGGAATCGCGTCGATTCTAACCTTTACCTTCTGTCCAAGTTCCATCTTGCCTCGATCCACCTCTTCCAGTTTCAGATCGATGCGCAACAGAGTCAGGTCGGGAATCTCGGCGATGGCCGCACCGGTCCACGCTCGGTCGCCTTCCTTGAACGGCGGTGGACTCGACCCCCAGTTGCCCTGGCTTCGAAAGTTGGGCAGCAGGTTCACGATTCCGTCGCTCGGCGCGCGCAGTACCATGTTCGACAAATATCCTTTGGCCCGCGCAACATCCCGCACAGCCTTGTCTTTGTTCTGGTCCATCCGTTCAATGTCAGCATTTTGCGTGGCCTTATGCGTGTTGATCGTCTGACCAACCTGCCCCAGTTCGCCTTGAGAGATGCCGACATCGATCCTGCTCTTGGCACCCTCAATCTCACTGACGACCTCGGCTTTGCTGGCCTCCAGTTTGGACCGCTCCAGGTTATACTCCGCCGTCATCTTGTTCATCCCGTCCATCTCGGTAACGATGCGATGGGAGGCTTTGGTCTGCACCATTTGACTGTCAATTGTGCGGACGCTCGTATTGCGCTCAAGCAGGCTCTGCTCCTGCTGGGCTGCGTCGAATTCGACAACAACATCCCCTTTGCGAATTGGCTTGCCACTTTCAGCCAGGGTTACGATGCGTGGGTCAGGCACTTGCGGCGCAATAATGGTCGTAGAATTGACACTGCGGATTTCTCCGCGAGTGCTTACAACAATACGGAACTCGCCCTTGCGCACCTTCGCCACCGGCACTTCCACGACGCTTGTCTGTTGGTTGCGGTCATAGGCTGCATATCCACCGCCCGCGCACGCAATCAGGAACAATCCCATGATGATGCGCTTGCGTCGGACAGATCCCTCTGTCATCCCAATCCTGATTTTCGGCTTGATCTCAGACATACAACTAACCTTTACTCTCCATCCCGTTCTCAGCCGTTGGCTTATCCAGCGCGATCACATCGCCCTTCTTCAATCCCTTGACCGAGGCCACCAGGTACGACTCAAGCCCTACCTCAATCTCGCGGCGATTCCAGGCTTCCCCCTGCTTGACGTACACGATCTTCTTGCCGGTCTGTTCGTCTTCAAACACACCCGCTAAAGGCACGATCATGGCCTCAGCCTCTGTTTCGATGACGACATCGACACTGCAGCTCAGGTCGGGAATGATCCGTGGATCCATCTTGTCGATCTTCAGCAGTATCGGAATCTCTCGCACATAAGTGGCGCGCATGCCGCCAGATTTGGGGACAGCTGCAATGTTGATGATGTGCGCCGGCACTTCCAGTCCAGGGTAGGCATCAAAGTGGATGCGGGCCTTGAGTCCAATTCGCAGTCGCTCGCCGTCTACCTGGTTTACCGTCGCGTTGATGACCATCGATCGCGGGTCAACGACCTGCATGAAAAATTGACCAGGGTAGATCTGATCGCCTTCCTGAATCTGTGCAAACTCGCTGCCCCGAAAGGTGTTCTGCATCACAGTCATCCCGTCGATGTTCGCCTTTGAGATCATCCTGTCGGCGTTCTGCTCGGCCCGCTGATGCTCAATCTCCAGCGACCTGAATTCCAGTTCGGCGTATTTTAGCTGCGCCTTTTCCTGCTGGTCGATAAACTTCCCTGCTGCCAACTGCTGCTTGTACTGAGCATCGGCTTCTTCAAGCGAAAGCTTCGCGCGCTCCGCATCAATCTCGCTCAGCACCGGAATTGTCCGCATGTCGAGCTTTGCCTTGTCCAGGGCACCCTTCGCCTTTTCAACATTCTGTAGCTGAGTGAAGCGCGCCAGTTCCAGGTTCGCTTTCTGTTGGGCCAACTGCGCCTTGGCCATCACCATTGTCGATTTATAGTCATCGAGGCGCGTCAACATGTACTGCCGATCAAACTCTGCAATTACCTGTCCCTTTTTCACCAGGGAGCCAGGCTTGACCAGTTGCTGCAAAACCAGATTGAAATCGCCACCACCACCGCCGCCACCTGGCGAGCCCAGCCCGCTACCCAGTTCCTTGGACGTGGAGCCCAGGCCATCACTTCCCAGAGATGCACTGCTGCCACCCGAAGCTGAGCTTCTTCCGCGGGCGGCCGTAGCACCAGCCGAACTCACTCGACTCGACGCGGCCTTGGTAGCGCCCGATCCGCCAAAGGATCTAGCCGCACCACCGCCGCTTGATTCCAGCGTCCCGGCTGCCCCAGCCGCAGATGCCGAACCTGAAGAACTGGAACTACTACGCGATCCTCCCCCCAAAGCCGGTAAACTTGCCACCGAAGCCTGGTCCATTCCAGCCAGATTGAAGCCGTTTCTGCCGCGCCCTCCGCGGCTGCCCCGAATCTGCGGAGCGATCAACGAAACAAACTTTTCAGCCGCAGTCACCCCAGACAGCCGAAGTTCCCGCTCAATCCGACCCGTCTGAATCGTTGCCGTCCGAATCCCCGCCCGCGATTGAGCCGCCTGGCGGTCGATCACTTCTTGCTTTTGCCACAGCCAGTAGGCCCCAGCTCCTGCAGCGATAAATCCAAGCAGAATCAACCACTTAGACGTGGGTTTTCGCTCGTGCTCATCTACTTGGGGGACGATTTTCGGTCCACTCGGGGGGGCGAGTGCAGGTAGTGCGGGCGAACCGGCACCTGGCTGGGCATGGGGCTGCATGGGATTCCTTCCAATTATGCAAGACGCTTAATCATAAGGAAAGGTTAGCTTTATGAAAATACAGGTTTGGGGACCTCTATTTCACTGCGTCTACGCTGGCAAAGGTCCGCTCGCCACTCCGCATCTCGTTAACAACCCTGCCTTTGGCATCGACCTCGACAACCCGGCGGCCCGTATAGTCGACGATTAAGAGATTTCCATTGGGCAGCAGCGCCATTCCACTGGCCCAGCCAAATTGCACATCCATTTTCAGGCCCGCAATGGATCGAACAACCCGACCGTCCGGCGCGACTTCCACCACCTCACCCGGATCACTGATGCTGATCAGCGTGTTTCCGTTTGCCATCCGAATGGCTTGGTATGCGCGGCGCTTTTCTCCGTCCGGTGCCTGCCATTGCCACACCACCTTGCCGGTTGCGTCCACCTCCCAGATCTTCGCGATGGCTTCCTCGGCAATAAGAGTCGTGCCTTTGTCGGTTCGGCGGCTGTTGCGCATCCGCATGTTCGCCAGATTCGCAGCTTCATACTTCCAGATCACCTTCTTGTCCGGAGTCACTTCGATCACCTTGCCGAGCTTGGCGTCCCCGATCAGCGTGTTCCCATTCGCCAGGCGCTGTGCGCTCAGCGGATGCTCCAGACCCTCGCCATAGCTCCAAACTTCCTGCTGCTTTTCATCCAGCTCGACAACTCGCTTCTCTGGTGCATTCGTGTAAAGGACATGTCCGCCCGGCAGGCTCTGCACATCGTGCCCTCGCCCGTTCTTGCGCGTCCACTGGATCTTTCCCGACGGCCAATCCATCGACAAAATTTCACCCTTGCCCCCGTGGTCAGACAACAAAATCCGGGTCTGCGGCACGCTACCCTTTAACTGCTTATCCAGAAACGCAACTGCCACCAGTTCCGCCTTATCGGCATCCGCACCGCGAAACCCGTGGCCGGCTCCAGAGATCGTCTCCATCTCAGCATCGACTCCTGCATTCAACAACCGTTCCGTGATTGCGATGCTGTGTTCGTAACCAACATAGGCGTCTTTGGTGCCGTGGATGGAAATCGTTGGCGCTGCACTCGGGGTCACCCAGTTAATCGGGCTGGCTTTCTGATGAATCTTTCGATTCTGGTCGAGATGCCCTCCCAGCCACAGCGGCAAAACCTGAGCCGCATCGACGCTCTTCTGATAACTCTGCGTGAAGTCGGTCGGGCCGTAATAATTGATCACGCACTGAACCCGGCTTGAGAATTCGCGATTGGGCCCCGTGCCCTCAAACTCCGCAACATCGCCTGTCAACCCCAGCATCAGCACCAGATGCCCTCCGGCGCTCCCGCCCCACGCCCCAATCTTATCCGGGTCAATTCCATACTTCGCAGCGTTGGCACGCAGAAACCGCACGGCCGCTTTCGCATCCTCTAGCCCGGAAGGGAACTGGTTCCTGGGTGCGAGGCGATAGCTGGCAGTGGCGGTGACGTAACCCCGTTGCGCCAGCTTTGCGGCTAGCGCCAGATAGCTCTGCCGGTTGCCCGCACGAAACCCGCCTCCGTGGATAAAAAGCACCGCTGGTGAAGCTGCTGTCTGATTTTGTGGGCGCAGAATGTCCATTTCCATCCTGCCCCCAACATTGGAGTACTCAATATTCGCCAGATGAACAACCCCGGACGGGGCTTGAAACGGGGCGGGCGTTTGTGCAAATACGCCTGTACTTGTTAGGGCAAATGCGATAGAGAGCAGTCTTCGGAACATGCCCAGCAGCATATCACTTCAGTTCTTGTTCCGGTGCATACGCAACTTCGCATCTACCGAGGACGTGCGCTAAGATTCCGAGACCCAGCCCCACGCCACTATAAAAAAAATAGGTCAAATGCAATGGAATTGCCAGGAGCGCGTTCGCCCAGCCCCACTTCTCGCCTAGAAACGCGTAGAAGCGCCAGTTCATGACGATCACGGCCAACACAAACAAGCTAGCCAGACCCCAATCCAGCGGGGCCACCACCGGCGCTGCCATAACTAAGGCGACACACAGGCGCTGCCCCCACCTTAGGTTCAGGTCGTTCGGCATATCACCCTCGCGCAGCATGAGCCGCGTCCAGGGAATCGCCCGATCAAAAATATCCGTTCGGATCATCCCGATCAGTGTCCAGTGCTTCAAGTGCTTCACCTGCACCGCCGGATCCAGTTCGACACGCAGACCCCGGTTTCGCAGTCGGTAGCCCAGTTCGATGTCTTCAATCGATGGACGTGTGTACGCGACGTCGAAGCCCCCAACCTCGAAAAACATCCGTTTCCGGACGGCCCCACAGGCCCCCCAAAATGCAATCGTCCGGCGCCTTCCATGTTGATGAACGAAGCTATGCAACAGGTTTCGATAGTGCGAGACGAACCCATGCCCGGAAGGCGCGAAATCGTAGGACCCAATCAACCCGCTAAGCTCCGGGTCGCCAATAAATGCCGCTTCAATTTTTCCGATCGCATCGACACTCACCGTCACGTCAGCGTCGATGAACAGTAATAAGTCATAGCGGGCGGCTTCTGCCCCAAGATTCCTGGCCGCCGCCGGCCCACTCCTCTTATCGGTGCTCACCACAATCGCTCCAAAGCGCTCCGCGATCCTGGCCGTCTCGTCCGTCGACCCATCATTGACTACAATCACTTCAGCGGGACGAAGACCAGAGTTAGCGATAGCGTCCAGACACTGTGGCAAAGTGTCCGCCGCGTTGTAAGCGGGGATGACAATTGAAATAGGCTGAGAAGCCAAACTCACCACGCGACCTGACACAGACAGGCGAGCCTAGGCTCCAAAAATTGATAATCATGCATACAACTAAAGCCTAAGTGTCTCATGGGATCTTTTCTTTTCAGCCGAACGATATCCTTACGCTTATAACCGACTTAGGGATTTACGCACAATGCTCAAGAGCGGGTGTCGCTTCGTGTTCTCCACCCGCCAGCTTCGCAGTTAGGGTAGCCTGATTCACCAGCATCCGGTGGGCCGCCTCGCTAGTCAGCGGGGGAGCAAAAAGATAGCCTTGGCCAAATCTGCACCCCAATCCTCTCAACTCCTCAGCCTGCATTCGAGTTTCAATCCCTTCAGCCACCACCTGCAATCCAAGACTCTGCGCCAACGAAATAATCGCCCTCACAATTTCATAGGCGGTATGGTCCTGGCTCATCGTACTGATAAAGGAACGGTCGATCTTCAGCGTGTCAAATGGAAGGCGATGCAAATAGCTCAGCGAGGAATAGCCCGTGCCAAAGTCGTCGATCTTCAAACCAATTCCCATCCGTCTCAATTCTTCCACAAGCACCAGCGCCTGCTCAGGGTCGTCTACGAGTACACTTTCGGTGACTTCAAACTGCAATGTTGACGGCGGAATCTCCGTCTCGTCTAATATCGCCCGAATCTCCTCGATCAGATGCCGATCCTGGAATTGGCGCACGCTTAGGTTAACGCTTACCTCAAGCTCTGGATCCATCGGAAACTCCAGTTGCCATTTCCGAATCGTCCTGCAAGCTTCACGCACCGTCTCAATCCCAATCGGGATGATCAGGCCATTGGCCTCCGCCAGCGGAATAAAGTGAGACGGAGCGATAATCCCTTTTGTCGGATGCCGCCAGCGCAGAAGTGCCTCAAAGCCAATGATCCGCTCGCCACCCAAGGTAACCTTCGGTTGGTAAAAGACTTCAAATTCCCACTCCTCGCTAGCCCGCTTCAGGTCATTTTCCAGCTCCATCCGTTCGATTAGTTTGGCGCGCATGGATCGGTCGAATGACACCACACGCTTGCCGCCTGCCGCCTTCGCTGAGTGCATCGCAATCTCTGCATCCTGCCAAAGCTCAGAGCCGCTCACCCGGTCTTCACTCAGCACATAGCCGATGCTCGTAGTCAGAAAGATTTGCTTGCCGTCAAGCCAAATTACCTTGGACAGGCTTTGCGCAATTTCTTCCGCCCTCGCCCTCGCTGTCTCATGATTGACCACTCCCAACAGTGCAAGTCCGAATTCGTCCCCATGCAACCGCGCTACGGTGCCGTCTCCATTCTGATCCTGAATCGACACCAATCGCTCTCCCATCAGGCGCAAAAGCTGATCACCCAACACCTGTCCCAGGGAGTCCCGTATGAGCGCGTAGCCATCAATTCCCACTAGAAACACAGCCGACTGTGATTCCACCAGCGATGCTGGGTCGGCCTCGCAGCTCGCCTGCAACCAGTCCTCAAAATGAAATCGGTTCGCCAAGCCTGTAATCGAGTCGGTAGTCTTGGCCAGAGTGATGTCTGTATGCGAGCCAATCAGACTCATCGGCTTCCCGCCCTCGCCCCGCTCTAGCCTGCCTCTCATCAACAACCAGCGCCAACCCCAGGTGCGATGGCGCAACCGAAATTCAAAAGTCAGTTCCTCAGGCGCCGCATCCCAGTCCGTTCGACTCAGCGACTCACTCAGCCGCACCAAGTCGCTTGGATGAATCAGATTCAACCATTCGTCTAGGCTGGTTCCGGTTCCGCGCGGGGCAAATCCGCTTAGCTCGTCACTGACCTCGCTAAACTCCAGCGTGCGAGTTTCTAGATCCAGCCGCCAAAGATCCTGACTCACAGAGCTTTGCCGATGCTGCGCAAGCATTTCGACGGCCTGATTCTTTTCCGATCTCAACCGACGGGCCTGCAACGAAGCCAGTAAACTCCGTCTGGCCTGCGCGCGGATCAGCTCAAAATCCCAAGGCGCCGTAAACGTCACATTCGCGCCAGCTTCCAACGCTTCCATCACCCCCGCCCGATCCCATTCGTGACAGGCTGCGAATATCGCCAACTCGCTGGTGTTGCCCCACGGGCGAAAGCTCTGCACTGCTCCCTGCAATGCCGCATCCCAACCCTCCGCCACCAAGATGACTAAGCAAATCGGCGCGCCCGCCTTCTCGGATTCTGTGAGTAAAACTGCCGCCTCAGCAACACTCCAGACGCAGTAAATCGGGCGATGCGTCGATGTCAGCTTCTGCTTCCACTCCAAGCCTTGCTCGCATTGCCCGACACCCAACGCCAGCAGCAAAATCGGTGCTCCGATAGCGCCATCCAGAGACTCACAGAGATCATTTAGGTTAGGGTCAACGTGCATACCTCTTCCCTCGACTCCCTTATCGGCCTCAGTATCGCTTTTGTGAGTGAATCTTTCAGGGAATCTTTAGAGAATCTGTCGCTGCTCCCCGTCCCGCCGCGTCACCTTCTCACAATCCAAATACTCCAGCAATGGAATCGCATACTTGCGCGACACCCCAGTCCAATCCTTGAAGTCAGCCACGCCAAAGCGCTGTCCTTTGCGCCCCACCATGATCTGCTTCAAATCATCAATCGCCGCCGAATGAAACACCATCTCCTGCCCCACGCGCACCAATGCGCCAGATCGCAACAGCATGGCCAGCATCGCCTTGGCCGTCGCCGCGTCCAGTCCGCTCGCCCGAAGCACCTCATCCACCCCAGGCACCGCCAGCCCCGCCGAGCGAAACGCCTCCTCCATCACTAGCATCGCCTTGTCCTCAGACGCCGCCAACTTCACCTTGTGGCTCTCCAAATGCACTAGGTCGCCGCGCACCTTCACACTCGGCGCATAGCGCAATGCCGCCTCCATCATCGCCGGCGGCGCAGCTGCCAGAACGGCACCTCGCAACGCTTCACGCGACATGCCAGCCTCCAGCGGCATCGCCTTATGATGCTCCCGCAATCGACTCACGATCTCCCCCGCCACTGCCTTCAGGCTCAGTGCTGATACCACCCACCCGCCCAATCGAATCAGCTCCTTCGGCAAATCTGCCTCAACGCATCCGAGCGCCCGTCGTAGCTCGCCAATTTCCAGCCCCACCCGCGACTCTTCGGTCAGTTTCAGAATTCGTCCCTGCAGATCCAGCCCCGCCCACAGTTCCAGCCGCTCCACCGCCCCCGTGCGTCTGAGCCTTTTCAGCCGTCGCCCCTCCGGGTGCAGTTCCATCACCGTCCCGCCTCCCAGCGTTCCCGCTGGCGACAGGCTCCGCAATATGAATCGATCCCCAGGCAGCACCAGCGTCTCCCGCTGCAACACCACCCGAACCCAGCCGCTCGCCCCAGCCGCTATCTGTCGCGGGTTCGAGAGTATCCGCAACTCCGCGGGCACCTCCGCCGTTCCACTGTGCAACTGTACCCGCGCCCGATCCCGAATCGCCCTCGTCCCGGCCAGCGTTTCGATCTTTGCGTCAAATATCCGCGATGGCACAAGCATAGTCGGCGCTGCGGCGACAAAGCCACGCTCCACGTCGCCCACCTCAACCCCTGCCAGATTCACTGCGGTCCTCTGCCCCGCCACCGCCTCCTTCACCTTCTCGCCGTGCACTTGAATCCCTCGCACGCGAGCCACCAATTGGCTTGGATAAAGCTGCACCTCATCCTCAACCGCCAGCTTCCCGTCCCGAAGCGTTCCCGTCACCACCGTACCGTGCCCCTTCATCACAAATGCGCGATCAATCGGCAAGCGCGCCATCCGTCCCGCCTCGCGCCCCTTCACCACCTGCGCGCAGCTCAAGATTGCTGCGATCAACTCCGGCAACCCCGCGCCACTGATCGCGCTCACTGGCAGGATCGGCACCTTCTCCAGAAAACTCCCCGCCACCAGGTCCTCCACCTCCATGCGCACCAGTGCCAGCCAATCTTCCTCCACCAGATCAGCTTTGGTCAATACAACGATCCCGTCGCGAACACCCAGCAAGCGACAAATCTCAAAGTGCTCCCGAGTCTGCGGCTTGATCGCCTCATCTGCCGCCACCACCAGCAGCACCAGATCAATTCCACTCGCACCGGCCATCATGTTGCGCACAAAACGCTCATGGCCGGGTACGTCAACAAACGCGATTTGCACCCCGCCCGCTAACTTCAAATTCGCAAATCCCAGGTCGATGGAGATCCCGCGTTCTTTCTCTTCTTTCAACCGATCCGTATCGATTCCCGTCAACGCCTTCACCAGCGTTGTCTTGCCATGATCGATATGTCCCGCCGTCCCGACGATAATGTTCTTCATGCGGCTTGTGGCTATTCTATTTTGTCTGATCGCCTGCGGTGCTGGCAAAGAAACTCCTCAGGACCCCGCCACCACCTTCAAAACCGGCGTCACCCAGGTGCGCGTTGACATCCTGGTCACAAATGAGAAAGGTTCGATTCCCAATCTCAAGCGCGAAGACTTCGTAATCGAAGAAGACGGCCAACCCGTGAGTATCAACTCCTTTGGCCGCGACGCCGAGTCCCTCAGCATTCTCCTGCTTCTCGATGTCTCCGGCAGCATGAAAGACTTCATCGCCCAAATCGGGCGCCGCGCACTCAGCCTCCTCGGACAACTCCGTCCCGCCGACAAAGTCGCCATCATGGGCTTCTCCAAGGAATCCGATTACCTGATGCCCTTCACCTCCAACATCGATCGCGCCGCCAACGCCATCGATCAAGCCCTTCGCCCCGGCCTCTTCCCCGCAGGCACCTCCATCAACGCCGCGCTCGTGGACGCCGCACAGGCCTTCATCGATAGCCCGGATCAAATTGGTCACCGCGCCATCTTCATCCTCACCGACAACAAGGCCCTCAATTATCGTGTTGCCGACGAAGCGGTCTTGCGCAAACTCTTCGCCGCAGAAACTTTACTCAACGCCATCGTCACCAGAAACGCTGAGCCACCCAAGCCTCTCAAGACGAACCAACAACAAAACCCCGACTTTAGTTGGGCAGATGTTTTCAAGCTTTCAAAAGAAAGCGGCGGAGAGGTTCTGCGCACCGACCGCGCCGACGAAGCCTTCCTGAAGCTGCTCTCAAATCTCCGCGAACGCTACCTCCTCACCTACAACGCACCCAGCGCCGCCCCCCGCCAATACCACCAGATCCGCGTCTCGCTCAGCAAAGAAGCGCAGAAGCGATTCGGCAAGGTCGTCATCCGCGCCCGCTCCGGCTACTACACTGGTGCGTAATGTCTGATTTCAATCCTGCAGCGGAGCTCGAACGACGTCGCGCCAATGCCCGGCTCGGTGGCGGTGCCGATCGCGTCGATCGCCAACATCGTGACGGTAAGCTCACCGCGCGCGAACGCGTCGAATTCCTCCTCGACGAAGGCACCTTTGAAGAACTCGATCCCTTCGTCCGCCATCGCTGCAACGATTTCGGCATGGACGAGCAAGTCTACGATGGGGATGGCTTCGTTACCGGCTACGGCTATGTTCACGGTCGTCTGATTTATGTCTTCGGCCAGGACTTCACCGTCCTCGGCGGCTCGCTGTCAGAATCCAATGCCCTCAAGATTTGCAAAGTGATGGACATGGCGATGAAGAACGGCGCACCGCTCATTGGCCTCAATGATTCCGGCGGCGCGCGCATCCAGGAGGGCGTCGTGTCCCTCGCCGGTTACGCAGACATCTTTCTGCGCAATACCCTCGCCTCGGGCGTCGTCCCGCAGATCTCCGCCATTCTCGGTCCCTGCGCTGGCGGGGCCGTCTATTCCCCCGCGCTCACAGACTTCATCTTCATGGTCGACGGCACCTCGCACATGTTCGTCACCGGCCCCGATGTCATCCGCACTGTCACCCACGAAGAGGTCACCAAGGAAGAACTCGGCGGCGGCCACACTCACAACGCCACCTCCGGCGTCGCCCACTTCCTCGCAGCCAGCGATCAGGACTGCCTGCGCCAGATCCGCCGCCTCCTCACCTTCCTGCCGCAGAACAATCGCGATGAGACACCCCGCAAAGCGTGCGACGACCCAATCGACCGCATGGACGCCAGCCTTGACTCCGTCGTGCCTGTCGAATCCAACCAGCCCTACGATGTCAAAGAGATCATCACGCGCATCGTCGACGACGCAGACTTCTTTGAAGTGCATGAGCACTATGCCCGCAACATCGTCATCGGCTTCGCCCGTATGGCCGGGCAGTCCATCGGCATCGTGGCCAACCAGCCTGCTGTCCTCGCCGGTTGTCTCGATATCAACTCCAGCGTCAAGGCCGCCCGCTTTGTCCGCTTCTGCGATGCCTTCGGAATCCCCATCCTCACTCTCGAGGACGTACCCGGCTTCCTCCCTGGCACGGAGCAGGAGTTTGGCGGCATCATCCGCCACGGGGCCAAACTGCTTTACGCCTACGCGGAAGCAACCGTTCCCAAGATCACCATCATCACGCGCAAGGCCTACGGCGGCGCTTACTGCGTCATGGGCTCAAAGCATCTGCGCACCGACATCAATCTGGCATACCCAACGGCGGAGATCGCAGTGATGGGCGCAGAGGGTGCCGTGAATATCGTGTACCGAAATGAAATCGCCAATGCATCCAACCCACAGGAGCTGCGCAATCAGAAAATCCAGGACTTCAAACAAAAATTCGCCAACCCCTTCGTGGCCGCAGAACGCGGCTACATCGACGATGTAATCTTACCCAGAGAAACGCGTCCAAGGGTAATCCGCGCCTTGCGGATGCTCGAAAACAAGGTGGATCTGTCGCCGCGCAAAAAGCACGGCAACATCCCCTTGTAGTATTCTCATTGTGAAACCATGATTCGGAGCACCTCGATGAATAAACTTCTTCGGAACCTTGTTGGCTTGAGCGCAACGCTCGCCCTGTTCCTCGGCCTCGCCGCCTCGTCCGCCTTCTCACAGACCGGATCGCTGGAAGGCAAAGTGATAGGCATAGACGGCAAGCTTGTCGGCAAAGATGTAGCCTTGATCAAGATCCTGCGTACCGATATCAAAGGGAACTATCAGGTCAAGACCAATAAGAAGGGTGAATACTTTCACGCCGGCCTGCCCTTAGGCACCTACGAAGTTTCCGTCGAAATTGACGGCAAAGTTGTCGACACCATGAAAGGTGTTCGCATGCGCCTCGGCGAGCCGGTTCCGGTCAACTTCGACCTCTCTATCAATGCCAAGAAACAGGCCGATATGCAGAAGGCGATGGAGACTGGCAAGGTAACGACCGAGATGGCCCGCGACATGACCCCAGAGCAAAAAGCCGCGCTCGAAAAGCAGGCCAAAGCTCAGTCAGAGGTCATGAAGAAGAACAAGGAACTCAACGACGCCTTCAACGCCGGCATGGAAGCCATGAAGGTCAACAATTCAGCAGGCGCAGTGGAGGCCTTTGAAAAGGCCCTCACCATGGACACCAAGCAGCACGTGATCTATGGCCAGCTTGCAGAAGCCTACGGCAACCTCACCAAGACCGCAACGGGTGCCGAGAAGGATAAGGCGAATGCCAAGTCGATTGAGAACTTCCAGAAGGCAATCGAACTCAAGCCCGACGACGCTTCCTACACCAACAACTATGGCTTGGCCCTGGCCCGCGCCGGTAAATTCCCCGAAGCCCAGGAAGCTCTTAACAAAGCCGCCGCTCTCGATCCCCCTGGAGCTGGCAAATACTACTACAACCTCGGTGCCCTCCTGGTAAATGCCGGGCAAAACGAAGTCGCCGGTCAAGTCTTCCAAAAGGCAATCGCCGCAGACCCCAATTACGCCGAAGCTCACTATCAGTACGGAATCTTTCTTACCGGTAAGGCGGTTGTGGACGCCAAGACCGGCAAGATGACCTTCCCCGACGGCACCCGTGAATCTTTTGAAAAGTACATGGCTCTCAAGCCAGGTGGCCAATTCGCCGAGAGCGCAAAGGGCATGATTGAAGCAATGGGCGGCACCGTCGAAACCAAGTATGTGAACCCGGCCGCCCCCAAGAAGGGTGCCCCTCCAGCCACCAATCAGAAGAAGAAGCCCTAGTCCAGACTTCCTCCCATCATCGAAGACAAAAGAGCGGCCCTTGCGGCCGCTCTTTTGTTTTGCATCGCCAGAAAAGTGCACCCTCAAGGCTGCGCCACCAGCAGCGATTCCAAGTTAGGGGGTCTCGAACAGAGCCTTGCCCAGTTCCGATTGGCGAATAATGCTGAGTAGCGTGTCTCTTCGCGACGAATCCGTAAAGTTCAGGAATCTGACAATTCCCCGAGCCTGAGAGGACTCGCAGCCTACCCAACCGGGACCTCGACCTGGGTCACGAATACTTCACTATGGAACCGCCTGTACACTTCAGAAGGGGATGCCGCCTCGAAGAACAGCTTGAGTGCCTCGACCAGGTTCGCCCTTGCCTCTTCGATCAACTCGCCTTGGCTGGCAATGTCCAGTTCCGGGCACAGCGCGACGAAGCTATCTTCTTCGCGTTCGATGATTGCGGTCATCTGCCGAGCTGTTCGCACGTCCCCAGTTCATCTAGCGCCTTCGGAGGCCGTCCGCTTACACGTCGGTCGACTGAGCGCTGCTGTCAACATCACGGTGAAAGAAACCGGTCGTACGACGGACCCTGTGCAACTGAACCATCTTGCCGTGTCTCGCCAAATAAGCCGGGCCCGCCGCTGGCAAGACGGTAAGTCCCCAGATCGTAATCATCGCCCCCGCGTCCTGAAGACCCACACCAAGGCAGAGCCCGTGCTGCTTTGCGGTCGCAACCGCGACTACTCTCGATCCAAATCAAGTAACTATGTCGCATCACGAGGCCCTGCGGAGCCGGGGCATGATGGCAAAAACGATCAGCGCCCCTAAAAACGCCGGTCCGGAAACCGGGTCACCCTCGAGGAACGCATCCCGAATCGAGCGGCCTTGAACGAAGAAGACAACGGCCAGTTCTGCTGCCACTGCAAACGCCAGGGCGAGGAGGCCATAGCTGAGCCGGTCGGCAGAGCGCAGGGGAAAGCGTTTGTTTATGTTGCCCGAGGCGAAATAGATGACCGTCAGCATGACAGGCATCTCTAAAAGCTCAGCCCAGCGAGTGCCCAATCGCGGAACAATCAGGACCACACGGATAGCCCCCAGAAGGAAACCGGCACCGAATACGATAAGGAAGTAAAGCGACGCAGCTTTGAAAATAGTCATGGGAAGTCTGAGCCACCTCTAATGTCGCAGAAACGGGTTCACCCTCGCCCGTACCTTTGCCTGATGGCCTACAAGCAAATGTCCTCCCGAGGGTAACGGCATGAACTCTGCGCCTCGAATGTGCTGTGCTGTGTATTCCCCAAACAGAAAAGGATTTATGCCGTCGTCTCTTGCATGAATCACCAGGGTCGGCACGGTAATCTCCTCGGTCGTGTCGTGCGCCTTCGAGTCAATGGCCGCCCCTTCGTTGCGGACACCATCGACACGCTGACTCACAGGTTGAAACACATCCACTATTTGGCAACAAAAATTTTCTCCTCCGGCGTCATCGCGGCTCGCGCCTTGGGTGTCACATCGAAAATGCCTTCCAACCTTTCGCGACCCACTTTCTGCAGCACCCAGTAAGGAAAATCCGAGCGAAAGAGCGCCGCGTATACCCAAGCCGGAACAGGAAGCTTCTGGGTCTCCGCCTTGAGCGGCGTATAGGGTGCCGAGGATAGGAGGACGAGTGCAGAAGTCCGCGCCGGATAGCGCTGAGCAAATTGCATCGAAGGGGGCACGCCGCCGCTCATTGCGAGAATCGCTACGCGCTGGATACTCAAGGCGTCCAATAGGTCGGCAAATGCATCCGCCTGCGCGGCAGTAGAAGCATCGGTGGGAAGAGTCGAGCGCAAGTACCCAAATCGTGATGGAACGATCCAACGAAAGCCATTGCCCCCAAAGGCCTTCGCAATCAGACTTCCTTGATCGTAGCCTCCCCCGGCTCCGTGAGCAACCAGCACCGCAGGCCCGCTGCCCCAAGTGGTGAACTCGACCAGCCCATGGCGCGTCGCGATCACTTGACTGCCCCTCAAGACACGTTCGCGAATGATCCGCATATCCTGCGTGTAAGCAGCAGAAATTCCGATTGCGATGGAAATCGCCGCCACACTTCCTAAGACGGTGGTCACAAGCCTGCGATTACGCTTCGTCACCGCAACCGCCCGGTCGCTCCGATGAGAGAAAAGTTCATACGCCTTCAGTATGGGGGTGCATCTTTGCCTGTTTTTCGCTCACCCGGCTGAAATTGAGCGCGCCACGCCGGTTCGCCTGGGGAAGGAGCACTTGGAGCTACCCCGGTTAACGAAGGAGCTACCCCCAAGTGCTCCTTCCCCGCTCACCGACATTCAAAACCCTCGCCGCATCGCCGCTGTAGTAGTGCGCTCTAGGCTAATCCAAAAGAGCGAAATTCATCGCACAATCTCCTCCCACCGGTGGCCAGTTCGCTGATGCGTGCTGCGCCGCCCTGTCTCATGCTTCGAGGCCTACTGCACGACCGCACGCAACCAGTTGGGAATTACCCGTGTACGATGAGGATGGTACCTATCTGATGGCAAGCCTAGATTGGACGCAATGTCCTGCGGTTGAGTGCATTCCGGGCAAGGTGAGTGGTGCGTGGGTCTTCCGCGACACGCGCCTTCCGGTCGCCACCGTTATCGAGAATCTTGAAGATCTGAGCATCGAGGAAGTGATGGAACAATTCGACGTAACGCGCGAGCAAATCGCTGTTGTTCTCGAATTTGTGGCTCAGAGCCTTCGGGTTTCAGCGCCCGCTAAAATCCCCGTAGATGCTCATTCTTTTTGACGACGGAATCCATGAAGTACACCGTGATCTACGAAAAGGGCGAGTCAACCTGGGGGGCCTACGTCCCTGACCTGCCGGGAGTTGTCGCGGCAGGGGATTCGCGGGAGGAAGTGGAATCGCTGATCCGCGAGGCAATCGAGTTTCATATTGAAGGATTGAACGCAGAGGGTTTGGCTGTGCCAGCACCTGCAAGTTGGGCTGGTACCGTCGAAATTGCCGCGATTTCTTAACCTGCAGGCGCAGAAATCGACGGCCAAACCTTACCAGGTAAAGCAGCTGCGCCGCGTTCTCGTTCAATCTAAACCAACGGAAGGAGTGGAATGACGAAGTACAAAGTAATTCTTTATTGGAGCGCCGAGGACAATGTGTTCATTGCCGAAGTCCCGGAATTGGCTGGCTGTGCTGCCGATGGCGATACGCGCCAGGAAGCACTTTCCAACGTCGAGACTGTCATCACCGAGTGGCTGGAAACCGCGCAGGAACTCAATCGGCCCATTCCTGAACCAAAGGGCCGTCTGATTTTCGCGTAAGCAAAAGGATCGTTGTCCTCAGTGGTCCAGTGGTATCGAGGCTCCTTCCGCTAGGAATCTGTTCTAGAGGCGCTCCCGCCACTCAGCAAGGAAGTGAGTTCGGGTGTCAGCGTGGCCAGCGAGGTCACGCGGCGAGCAGTCGCGCCCTGCGTGCAGCCACTCAGTGAGTGGCAGGCAGCCCAACGACGATGAGAACCGTATAGTCCTGCGAGCGGCAGCCGTTCACGACGGGCATGGCCACCCCTGGAGTCACCGGATAACCCGTAGTCCGAACATTCGCGGGCGAGCACGTGTTTTTAGTTGTCGCCGGCGTGTACCGTGCGGAGCGGCATCCGAGATGGGTGACATCGTAGAGGGTCGCGCCGTCGGCGAGTTCCCACCGCTGATTGCCATTCTTGTCCTTGGGCTGAATTGTCAGCACGGCCGTCACCGTGCGGTCGCCCGTGACAAGGTATTTCCCAGGCGGCAGCGGAAAGCTTGGCTTCTCCATGATCAAGCCATGTTCCTCCAGCCACCAGTCCGCAGCGTCGAATTTCCACTTTGCCGGCGCCACGCCGCCGGCCGCCTTCAATTGAGGGTAGCGGTCCAGCTTGCAACCGCGCGGGCCCGGGTCCTGGCTCCAGATGCCCCACGATTGCGCGCCGTTGCCCGAGGTGGCTCCAGGGTCTCCCAGCGCCGCGATGTACTGCGGCTCGATGCGCCTGAACGCGGAGAGGTCTGCGCCTGACGCGAGAACCGACTGCAGCAGGCTGGCCGCCAAAATGAGGGAGCCCATGGACAGGAGTCGACGGCTCACGGACGGCAGGAGGTGGCGGACATTCATGCGATTGCTCCAGTTGGAAGATCTGATGCCATCCTACACCAACGCGCCGGGAGCTGGCCTACTCGTGGTGGATCTCGACCTCGGTACGGCCTCAGGACGCCTCGCGTCACGATGCCGCAACTCGCCGATGTGGCGCGATTGGCATACCAGCTCGATGGCGCTCGGCACGCGGTGTCCCTTCGGTACGCGGTCAGACTCCGGCGCGCTGATGAAGGGGCGATAGGTTCGTGGAGCATGGGGACAGTTCACTTGGAGCCACTCCTTAACGAAGGAGCTCTCCCCAGTTGCTCTGTCCCCCGTTAATCCTGTCTCATGCTTCGAGGCCTACTGCACACACGCAGTTGGGAATTATCCGTGTACCATGAGAAAGGTACCTATCTAATGGCAAGCCTAGATTGGACGCAATGTCCCGCGGTAGAGAGCATTCCGGGCAAGGTGAGCGGTGCGTGGGTCTTCCGCGACACGCGCCTTCCGGTCGCCACCGTTATCGAGAATCTTGAAGATCTGAGCATCGAGGAAGTGATGGAACAATTCGACGTAACGCGCGAACAGATCGCTGCGGTTCTCGAATTTGTGGCTCAGAGCCTTCGGGATTCATCGCCCGCTAAAATCCCAGTAGATGCTCATTCTTTTTGACCACGGAGCGCCGCGCGGTGTCGCCCGTGCCCTTCGCTCGCATACAGTCTTCACGGCGTTGTCCCGAGGTTGGGACCAGTTAAACAATGGCGAATTGTTGAAGGCAGCTGAGGATGCGGGCTTTGATCTCTTATTCACAACGGACAACAGAATCCGCTACCAGCAAAACTTGAAGGAGCGGCGGATTGCCCTCGTTGTTTTGACTGGCACAACCAAGTGGGCACGAGTTAAACTCCACCTTGATCGCATAGCGGCTGGCATCGAGCGCGCCACGCCTGGAAGTTACGCCGAAGTGAACATTCCATTTGAGTAGTGCTGACCCTGCGATTGCTTTTTGCATAGGCAAAGTGCACCTGGATCTACTCCTATTAACGAAGGAGCACTTCCGGTCGCTGCCCTGAGATTGTTGGCAAGGCGACTGATAACGTGGGCAGTCATCGCGTCGATTGTTGTGTTAGCCTCTCACCCGCATTCCGGCACAAGGCTCCTGTGCTTCTGGGGCTCACCGAACGGATAGCCTTGTCCGCTTTCGCGCTCCGGCTGTTGTCGCCGGCCCTAACCTCGAACATCTCCGGGATCCAGCCTCGTCGCGCAGGGAACCGCGAGTTCGTACGGCGAAGGCCGTCGTCCTGGCGGCGGTATGGGGCGGCTGCCGCCCTGGTTTACCTTCAGCGCTCAGTTTCCATCCGCTGGCGCAGGATCTCGTTGATCCGGCTTAAATGTCCGTCGCCTTTCGACTTCAGCCAAGCCAGCACTTCGTTATCAATACGAAGCGAGATCTGAGTCTTTATGGGCCGGTAGTACTTTCCAATCGACGCGCCCGCCCAGTAGCTTGGGGGCAACTGCGGAGCTTCGGTGTCTTTGTCCAGCGCGCGGTCGCGGTCGCGGTAAGCACGCTTTGTCGCTTCGCTAATCTTGAGTTGCTTAACGGAACTGGTCGCTGTAGATGCTCTCTTCATAGTCAATTGCCTTTCGCGCCGAAATAAAGCGGATCACGTCCGCGCCGGGCTCAACAAACACAACCAGCAGCAGCACTAGATTCCGGGCCATGCCAATAACCTGGAATCGCTGCTCGCCTGTGTCTTCCATGTTGCGAACGAGACCCCATGGAGCTTTTGGTTCTTCCTGGCCTTGGCCAGACCCCATGTGAATCTCATTTCTGTATCACAGTATTGTATACACGCATGACTGACGCAAGGAACCGGTGTTCCGGCTAGAACGCTCCATGATTTGGCGAAACGTCGATGAATCGCCCGAACGCCTAAATAGCCCTCTATGCGGGATAACTCGCGGGAAGTCGCGAAGGGACACTTCAACCAGGACAGAGCCACTTTGCGTACCAGCGCGCCAGTCTCCGGTCGAGCATGCCGTTTGATCACTGCGTCGCGAAGCAAGCCACCGGCCACGCCGCCGCCCTGATAGGATTGAAGCAGATGACGCTAACCGCCGTATTTCAAGAGGTGCCGGAAGGCTACATAGCTTTCGTCGAGGAACTGCCAGGCGCGAATACGCAGGGCGCGACTATCGAGGAGGCCAGATCCAACCTCGTCGAAGCGGTCTCGCTTGTCCTCGACGCAAACCGCCAGCTAGCTGAAGAGTCCTTGGGGAGCACCGTGGTAATTGGCTGTGCTAGGACCTGAAAGTTAGCCCGGCTCCACTCCGCACGGCGCCGATCGGTGTTCATACCGCAATGTGGCGGAATCGGTTTTACTACGAATACGTCGTTGCACATCGGACGGAAATATTCGTTTCGCGGACCTTCGCAGTTTTCTTCTGCGACTAGGTTTCGCCGAGCGCATCAAGGGCAGTCACCACATTTTCACTCACCCACGAATTGCCGAGATTCTTAACCTACAACCACGGAATTCGATGGCTAAGCCTTACCAGGTAAAGCAGGTGCGCCGCATTCTCGTTGAGTATAAACTGGCGGAAGGAGTCGAATGACTAAGTACGAAGTAATTCTCTATTGGAGCGCAGAGGACAACGCGTTTATTGCCGAAGTGCCGGAATTGGCTGGCTGCGCCGCCGATGGCGATACGCGCCAAGAAGCACTTTCCAACGTCGAGACTGTCATCACTGAGTGGTTAGAAACCGCGCAGGAACTCAATCGGCCCATTCCTGAACCAAAAGGCCGATTGCTATTCGCGTAAGCAAAGGATCGTTGTCCCCATGGGTTCAGTGGTACTGAGGCTTTGATCGCTGATAGACCCGTAACCCTGGACCGTTTAGTCGGCAATCCGAAGAAGTGACTTGCTTCCCCCATTTCAGCTGGGCCAACACAGCTGAATTTCCAGAGAACAAACCAACCACTCCCAATCCGAGTCGTGACAGTAATGAATAGAATTTCGGTGAGCGGATGTTCGCTGCTTTTTACAGCCGTTCGATCTCCTCCGCTGCGAACCACCCGTGCTTCTGGACCGCCAATTCAAGCGCGTCCGGCCTGTCGGTATAGGCCACTAACGCGAGGCTCCTTTGAGCTCGCGTACAAGTCACGTAGAGGAGGCGTCGGGTGTTATCGACGCTGGTTTCACCGCCGTCAGCTCTGCCGGTCGCGGACTTGACGCCCAGAAGCTTCTCGTAAGAAAAAAGGAAGCCTTTGGCTTCGCCATCATCAAGCACAACCAATACACGGTCGAACTCGAGGCCCTTAACCCCCTGATGTGTACCATAGGGGCCCTTATCACTAACGTATTCGGCAAACGGTTTCACTTGGCTGTAAGCGGTTTCCAAAAATGCACGCCAGGCCTGGAGGCTCGATGGCGACGCCTCTGCGTCCTCTTCTGGTTCCACCGCCGCTGTTTCCTCTAGAGTGGTCGGGGCGATTGGAGAATTCTCAAGGTCTACAAATGGTCTCAGGGCGACCGGAATCTCGAATAGCCCATGCCTTGCAGTACATTCGAGAATGTCTGCAAACCGGGCGTCCGGATTGGACGAGACGATCGCGGCCAGTTCATCGACTGCGGCGCGAATTGGCGCCAAGGGATCATCTGGCGCGGTGCTCAGCGCTTGAGCGCCTCGCTTCAGGAGCACGGAGGTTTTCCTCAAGTGTGCCATCACGGCAAAACTGTCGCCAGCCTGGACGGCTACCAGCAACGGTTCCACCCGCTCCGTGAACAATCGGAGACCCGCCAGTTCACCCTTTCTGAGGCCGGTCTTGAGCCTGGAATCACCGTCGAGAGCCTGGAACATTGGAAGAAAGCCGCGACGCGACGCCGCCATGTGGTGTTCGAGTGTAAGCGTTTTCACATGATTGTCTTCGTTCCATGCCTCGTCCCGGCATATTGCCGCCATGCGGTCGCGCACGCGGCGCTCCGCTGCTGGCTTGTCCGTGGTGTCGGCGGGGGCGATGAAAAGCCTGGCCACGCCAACTTCACGATCTTCTCGGGCCATCTGTCTCTGGTCATCGACGGCCGCTCGTATAGCGTTGCCAAGTTGGACGATTCGGCGCGTCGAGCGGTGGTTCATTCGTTTGACGGGGCGAGCCCAATCGGCAGGAATATTTTGTCCAAGTTCAGAGTGCCCATCGTTGTAAATGCGCTGCATCGTGTCGCCGAACAACCCGAGAGCAAACTTACCTTTGTGAATGGCCGCGAGAGAAAAGAAAGCTTCCACCAGCAATTTATTCGTGTCCTGACTCTCGTCGATCAGCAGAAACGGATATTTGTTGATAAGAATAGCTTGCATCGAAGGCTTCGACACGATGAAGGCAGAAGTGATCTTCAGAACATCAGAATGCGAAAGTGAAGCTGCGCCGAAATTGTCGCCGTTTGGGTTGTAAGTGAACCGCCTGGGCGTCGCGAGCCATTCCAGTTTTTTTGTGATCGAAGCAATCGCCCGCTCACGGTCTTGAGCTGCTTTCGAGCCGACACGGCCCTTGCCTTGCTTCTCCCAAAGGTCCTTCAGATCCTGGGGCAACGTTTTCAGCAGCCAGGCTTGGATGTCTGCATGGTGAGTAGAGATCTGGTTCCAGCAGAAGCTGTGTATCGTAGAAATCGGAAACAGAGTGTCCTGACCAATGCGGGCGGCAATGTTGTCGGACGCCGCATTCGTATATGTAATTACAGCCACCTTCTTGCCCGAGCGTCGGAACGCATCGCCAAAACTGCTCCGGAAATAATCTAGAGCCTCCTTCAGAGAACGGGTCTTTCCCGATCCGGCGCCAGCGTAAAGAAAAAAGCATTTTGGCGAGTGCGGTTGAAGGCAGTCCTTAATCTCGCGGTCGACGCCATCGTCTGTGTCTGCTGGGCCGACATCGACTGGCCCCAAGCTCATGCGCCCGCTCCCTTGGATTCGCTGTCGCTAATTTCGCTAGTTACCGCATTCTGAAACCAATCGAGGCCGGCACGGATATATTCTGGTGGCCTGAGGGCGGCTGGGTCAATGTGCATCAAGCAGTCGAGCGCGAATGCAGCCTTCTCCGTCTTCTTGAGGAGTTCGAAAAGTTGGTCTTCTAAGTCTTCTCCAGTCACGCCACTTCCGACAATTTCCTTAATGTTGTCTGTAGTACGCGAACCTTCGACGGAGGAGATTACGTCGAAGTTCTCGAATATAAGCGCATCTTCAAAGGTCCGCGGGATGACGATTTGAGGCTCACCGTCTGTCCCAGGAACCGAAACCGATTTCTGATAGGCAACATACAATGCATAGTCGTCAGTCGTGGTCGAGGCATGCTGCTCAGGCGTTAGCGCAATGAGATCGTCGATGTTCTCCTTGGCTGGGTGCCATACTTTCAGCACCTGGTTGGCAGACTTCTGGTTCGCTCCAACCTTTGCTTTTACGGCCTTCCAACGTGTTGTCTCTCCGCCGGCCTTTAAAAGGACCTTGGTAGCTACGGTTGCGTCGAGGTCGCTAATGATGAGTGTTACCAAGCCCAATTCATCGACAAGTTCTCTAAAACTGTGAGCATGACTGCCGCCAAGATCAAGGAGTGTTGTGTAGCATCGGGAGAGCGCAGGGAAGTGTTGTCGAATGAAATGCGGTACGAGGATTCGTTCGGCCTGGCCCTCCACGAAGATGATTCCATCTGCGAAAAACAGGTCGCAGTGAGTCGCCTTCAGATACCGACTCACAAACCGCTTGGTCTTGTCGCCTTGACCAAATATATGAGACAAGTTAGCGACAGTAGTAGTCGGAATATTCTCCTTCGACGTGGCCGATCGTCTCCGGAAATATCGCAGGTTCGCGAAATCCGCTTCATGCGCAACATGGCTGGAATGGGTGCTTACGACGAGCTGAGTGCAATAAGTGGTTTTCTCGCCAAGATCAACGTGCTTTCGAAGAAGTTTATAGGCTTTGTTAAGAAAGACCTGCTGCACTTGCGCGTGAAGATGAGCTTCAGGCTCTTCGACAAGAACGAGGTGGAGCGGCAGAATTTGATCTTGCAGCATTTCATCTGCTTCCCCTGACGCTTTGCCGACCCGCATCCACTCGTCTCGGTATCCCATGAGCATGAAGACCATGGCGATGAGGTTTTGATATCCGAGGCCGGAGTAGTCTTCTGGGAGTTTCAGGAGTTTTGAGCCGTCGCCGGTGGGGTCGGCGATTTGATATTGCAGCGCCGAGCCGTGCTTGAGCCCGTCAGTTGCACGAAGAAGTGTTGAGATCTTAAGTTTCGGATTGGTGATACCCGGATAGCCCAGATCCTCGAGTTCTGCGAATGCCGCTGCAAATCCTACCTGAAGGCGTTTGTCGAAGCTCTTTTCAGCCGACTGGATCGCCCCTAATGCCTCGAAATCTTCTCCGGAAGGTGTCTTGGCCGGATCTAGGTGGAGATCGTAATAGGATCGTAGCTGGTCCGAGAGACGGCGTTTGAACCGGCTTGTGGCCGGCTCTGGCCCTGCTTCCGAATTGAAATTCCGCTCGGATGCGTCAGCAAAGTCGCGCTGTGCGGCTATCCCATCGATTTTAATGAGCTTCTTAAATGGTGCCTTGTCGAGCGGAAGGGCCGTCTCGGAAAGAGCTTGGGGGCAAGCGTAGCCCTTATTCGGCTCAATGACTGCTAATGGATCGAGAACAAATGCCTGGACGTCAACATACCTATGGAATCGTTGCTCGAGAAAATCCGTTAGGCACTTCGGCCAAACGTAGATCTTGACGATCTCTCCATCGGGGCCCTTGACCGCGGCATCCCGTGCTGCGTTACGCAGCAGGAGATACTCTTCCTTAAGTTTTTCAATATCTCCTACTCGATATTGCAGCCGGACCCCAAGTAGACCCCCGTTCCAATCGAGGGTCGGCAGGAGGTGAACGACATGCTGGATCTCAGTTATAGGCACGTCGAGCCAAACGTCGAGGGCTGGCAGAAGCGCGTCTAGCTGGATATCCGTTTCGGTTACGCCTTCCCATGCGTCACCGAGCAAGTCGATTTTGGTCCAGTTTGCGATTGTGATGTCGCGGAGCGCGAGACGGCCAGGCGATAAAAGGAAATATCTAAGGGCGACCATTGCCGAAGTCTTCCCGCTGTTATTCGCCCCAACAAAGATTGTCGTCTTCTCATCGAAGTCGATGCGTGTCGACTTGAGCTTTCGGAAATTCGACACTTCGACAAATTTGATTCTCACTTGTGCGGCCCCTCAAAGGCTTGTATCATGCCTCTCGAATGCCATAAGTGTTGTCGATCACTGCAAGTATTATACTTTGCTCGCTTGGTTCGTCAACGAAATGTCTCCAAATACCATTCGGCGCTGCCGTGTAGAATCTCCGGAAGTCAGTTATCCCCAAGTGCCGTTCTGGGAAGTTGCCTCCGTTCGACGCATAGTCGGCAGCCCGGAGAAGTACCTTGCTTCCGTGTGCGCGGCCATTACTCCTGAATCACGGGCCACTCTAAGTTCAGAAAACCAGCGATCACGGCGGGGGTTGCGTTGCTTTTGCTGGGCAAAACGGAAACTTGAAAGACATCTGGGCAACAATTCCGAGGATATATTCCTTTGGGCTCATGGCTACGATCAATCGAGACGATCATCGGCGCGCGGAGGCCTCACTTTTGCGCTCTTGAGAAACCACATTGGATCGGTCGCCCCTAAGGGCGGAACACTCGCGAGCGCAGACTGTCCTCTGTCCACTTCGGTCGGAACCAACACGACCTTTCGCCTCAGACTGTACAGGGAATTTTGGGGGTGGAAATGCCATACCCCCCTCCAGCCATCCACAACAATTTTCAACTAATTTACGCTGATTCCACAGGACTTAGCGCCGCCCCGCCCAAACCGCTCCCGCGCCCCATGCATACTTGTCTCCGGGTGGAAGCTTCATCTCCAGCCCAGGTTCATCGACAACTGAATATCCCCTTGGAGTGCTGACGCCACACGTGTCAGCCGGCAACCCATCTGATCGACAAGCTTACTTTTCGACGCACGCAAGCGAAATTACGAAACGAAGCTAAGCTACTTAACCCTAATCGAATCAATTGGATGGGTTGCTGCTAGGCCGGGCTGGTCGCCGAAACGGCGCCTGAATGCTCCGTCATTAGCTCCCCAGCCACCCATCCGATCAACAAGCGCCCGTCTCGCCCCACGCAAGCAAAATTACGAAACGAAGCTAAGCTCCCTAACCCCAACCAAATCAATCAGTTACATCGACCCCTAGGCGGTATCAATCGCCACCAGCCCCGAATTCTCCGTCATATGCTTCAACTGCCCGCACGCGGCATAAATATCCAGCCCCCTCGGTTTCCGGATAAAGCAAGGCACACTAGCGCGAACCAGCGTCTGAAAACTCAACACCCTCTCAGGCTCAGGCGCCTCAAACGGCAGCCCCGGCCCCGGATTAAACGCGATCAGATTCATCTTGCACTTAATATTCGCAATCAACTTCCGCACCCTCTTCGCGTCCGCATCGCTGTCATTCACCCCGCGCAGCAGCACATACTCAAAGGTCAGCATCTCCCACGGCCGAAGCGGATACTTCGCGCAAACCTCCATCAAGTCCTTCAAGTGCCACTTCTTCGTGATCGGCATCAGCTCAATGCGCTGCTCCTCGGTCGAAGCATTCAAACTGATCGCCAGCTTCGGCCGCATCGGTGCCTGCCCCAGCTCCCAGATCTTCTGCACCAGCCCCGACGTCGATACCGTAATCCTTCTCTCGCTCATGCCCACGCCATGCGGATCGCAAAGAATCCTCGTCGCCTTCAACACCGCGTCCAGATTCATCAGCGGCTCGCCCTGGCCCATCATCACGATGTTCATTTGACGATCATGCGGGTCCAGCTTATGCTTGGCGGCAATGTGCAGCACCTGCCCGACAATCTCGCCGGCCGTCAAATTCCGGTCCAGCCCCATCAACGCCGTCAGGCAAAACTTGCAGTCGATCGGGCAACCCACTTGCGACGAAATGCAAAGCGTATCGCGCCCGCGCTCGGGCATAAAAACCGTCTCGACGGTCTTGCCATCCTGCATCCCCAGCAAATACCGCACCGTGCCATCGGTGCTCTCATAGCGCGAATCCTCAGTCAGCGCTCCCGTCATGAACTCGTCGCGCAACGCCTGCGATAGCGTCGACGCCGCGTCCAAATTCGAATGTCGCTTCGCATAAACGGCTTCAAATAGCTGTCTGGCTCGAAACCGGGGATGCCGATCGCCAAGGGCGACCTCAATATCATGCAAATCCATACCCAGCAGCGCCTGCTTGATCGGACCGTTCTGTGGCGTCTGTTGCTCTGTCACAATAAGATTATCCGCCTTCTGCGCCCTTTCCACCAATGAATTCCAACCCACCCCGCGAAATCCAAAGCACCACCCTGCCCAACGGCCTCATCGTCGTGACTGAACGCATGCCCCATGTCCGCAGCGTATCTATCGGCACCTGGATCCCCAGCGGCTCACGAGTCGAGCGCGGTGCCGAACGCGGAATCGCCCATTTTCTTGAGCATATGCTCTTCAAAGGCACGACCAGCCGCTCGGCTGAGGACATCGCCCGCGCCGTCGATTCCCTCGGCGGACACCTCGACGCCTTCACCAGCAAAGAGCTCGTTTCCTACAACACCAAGGTCCTGGACGAACATCTCCCCATCGCCTGGGACATCCTCGCCGACCTGATTCTCAACCCCACCTTTGACCCCGTCGAGCTGGAAAAAGAGAAAAGCGTCATCCTCGAAGAGCTCAAAATGGAGCTAGACAACCCCGAATATCTGGTCCACGAGCTCTTTTGCAAGCACCTCTGGAAGGGCAACGGCCTCGCCCAGCCCATCATTGGAACCAAGCAGACCATCGCCGATTTCAATCGCGAAAATCTGGTCGATTACCATCGCCGCACCTACCATCCCGCCAATGTCGTCGTTACCGCCGCTGGCAATCTCCATCACGATGCGATCGTCCAACTTGCCGACAACTCCTTCGCCGGCCGCAGCGCTGGAGCCAAACTGCCCAAGCTCGTCAAGCCCAAACAGCACGCACCCTTCATCCTCAAACAAAAGCGCATCCAGCAGGCACACCTCTACATCGGCGCGCCCTCCCACCCCATCGGCCACGAGACCCGCTTCGGCTCCTACGTCCTCAACACGATCCTCGGTGGCGGCATGTCCTCGCGCCTCTTCCAGAACATCCGCGAGCGCCAGGGCCTCGTCTACGCCGTCATGTCCGACCTCATGCTCTACCGCGACACCGGTGCCATCGCCATCTACGCCGGCTGCTCCGCAGAAACGCTCCCCAAGGTCATCTCCTCCGTCATGGACGAGTTCCGCGATCTCAAGGCCAATCCCGTGCCGCCAGAAGAGCTACGCCGCGCCAAGGAGCACCTCAAGGGTTCGCTCATGCTCTCCCTCGAATCCACCAACTCGCGCATGACCAACCTGGCCCGCCAGCAGATCTTCTTCGGTCGCTTCTTCTCGATGGATGAAATGATCGCCAGCATCGAAGCCGTCAGCGCAGAACTGGTGCAGAAGCTCGCCAATGAGGCCTTCGACCCGGCCCAGCTTTCGCTCACCGTTCTCGGCAAGGTCGATGGCCTCGCCCTCGACCGATCGCTCCTGAATTGCTAACTTAGTCCCAAGCCCGTGCGCCATCTATTCCTCAGCTTCGTGCTCGCCGCCTCCAGCTTCGCGCTGGACTTGTCGAAGCTCAAACCGGAGGGCCCGGTCTCAGACTTCGCGCACGTCATTGACCCCTCCTCCAAGGCCAGTATCGACGCCTATCTCGCCGAGCTGGAGCGCGCCACGGGCGCCCAGGTCGCCCTGGTAACCATCGATACCCTCGACGGCGAGATGATCGACGATGTCGCCAACAAGCTCTACATCCAGTGGGGCGTGGGCAAGAAGACAACCAACGAAGGCGCCCTCTTCCTCTTCGCCATTCGCGATCGCAAGTCGCGCCTCGAAGTCGGCTATGGTCTCGAACCATATGTCCCCGATGGCTCCGCTGGCGATGTCCTGCGGGCCATGCGTCCCGCCTTGCGGGCTGGCCAATATGGCCCGGCAATGATTGAGGCGGCCCGCCTCCTGGGTGCCAAAATTGCTAAGGGCAAGAACATCGAGGTCCCGGATAGCCTGCCCCGACCGATCTTCGAGGACTCCCCATCGCGCGGTCGTCAGTTGAACCCTACCGATACCCGGAAGATCCTCATCATGGTCGGCATCGGCGCGCTGCTGTTGTTCCTGATGAGCCGTGGCGGCGGTGGCGGCTTAGGCGGGCTCGCCTGGATGCTGCTGGGTAGTGGCGTGGGTGGCTCCGCGCGAGGCGGCGGTGGTTTTGGCGGCTACAGCTCGGGTGGCTCAAGCTGGGGCGGCTTCGGCGGCGGAAGCTCAGGCGGCGGCGGTGCCTCTAGTGATTGGTAGGAGCAAACATGCAGATGGATAAGCAACTTCAAGAACTCGTGACGCGGGCGACAACGGCCTTGGGCGACCAGCTTGTGTCGCTGGTCCTCTACGGCTCAGCCGCGCGCAACGAGTTCGACAGCGGCCACTCGGATCTCAACATCCTTTTGCTCGCCGCCAAGCTCGACGTCGACGTCCTCAACCGCTCAGCATCGCTTCTGGAATGGTGGCGCGCCCAGGGCAACCCCCAGCCGCTCCTCTTTACCCTCGACGAGCTGCGCTGCGCCACGGACGCCTTTCCGATCGAAATCTACGACATTCGCGATTGCCACCGGATCCTATATGGCAACGACCCGCTGCCTGAGCTTGTCATCGATAACCACTACCATCGAGCGCAGCTCGAACACGAGTTGCGCTCAAAGCTGCTCCGCCTGCGTCAGAAAGCCATCCCCGTCCTGAAAACTCCCAAGGCGCTCCTGCGGCTGATGGAAGATTCGGTCAGCACCTTTCTGATCATGATCCGGCATGTCATGCTAGTGAAAGGCCTGACGCCACCAGCGTCAAGGCGCGAACTTTTGGCAGCGGCTCATAACGCCAACGTCATCCAACCCGTCTGCTTTGCGCAATTGATCGATCTGCGCGAAGGCAAACTCAGCCCGAAGGCTGTCGACTCAGTACAATTGTTTGAAGATTACTTGAAACAGATCCAAACCCTGGTTGCGTCAGTAGACGCCCTGTAAAGGAAACCCTTATGCGCATAGCTTTAATCGTGATTGGTGCTTTATTGCTCGGAGGCCTGCTGCTCGGCGGCAAGCTCATCGGCAGCCGTAATGATCTCGTCGTCAAACGCGAGGCAATCGAGGGCTCCTGGGCCCAGGTGGACGTCGCGCTCCAACGCCGCGCCGACCTCATCCCCAACCTCGTCTCAACCGTAAAGGGTTACGCGACGCAAGAGAAGGAAATCTTCACCAACATCGCCAACGCCCGCGCCGCCATGGGCGGAGCACGCACCCCAGCCGACAAGATCGCTGCCAACGGACAGCTCGATTCCGCCCTGGCCCGCCTCCTGGTCGTGGTCGAGAACTATCCGAATCTCAAGTCGAACGAGAACTTCATGCGCCTGCAGGACGAACTCGCCGGCACCGAGAACCGCATCGCAGTGGAGCGCCGCAAGTACAACGAAATCGTCAAGGATTACAACACGACTCGCGAGCTCTTCCCCACCAACATCGCGGCTTCCATCTTTAACTTCCCGCGCAACGACGCATACTTCAAAACAGACCCCGGCGCCCGCACCGCGCCCAAAGTCGACTTTTCTAAATAATCATCGAGGACCTGGCAATCATGCAGACATTTGGCAATTACATCAACGGCGAGTGGATCACCACTGGCGATACCTTTGAGGATCGCAATCCCGCAAATACAGACGAAGTCGTAGGCCTCTTCGTCAAGGGCACCGCAGCAGATATGGACCGCGCCGCAGAGGCAGCAGCAGAGGCCTTCCCCAAGTGGGCCGCCATGCCCGCCCCCAATCGCGCCAATATCCTTTTCAAGGCAGCTGAGATTCTCGACAGCCGATTCGATGCCATCGCGGCCGAGATGACCCGCGAAGAAGGCAAGACGCTACCCGAAGCAAAAGGCGAAACCCGCCGCGCCATCAATATCCTCAAGTACTTCGCTGGCGAAGGCGCACGTATGGGCGGCCACCTGGTGCCCAGCGAGCGCGAGCGCGTTCATATGTTCGCCATCCGCAAGCCCATCGGCGTCGTCGGTCTGGTGACCCCCTGGAACTTCCCCATCGCCATCCCCTGCTGGAAGCTGGCCCCCGCCCTGATCTGCGGCAACACCGTCGTTCTCAAGCCCGCCAGCGCTTCCCCGCTGTCCGCCTGGCGCCTGGTGGAAGCTCTCCACGATGCCGGCATCCCCAAGGGCGTCATCAATTTCGTCGTTGGCTCTGGCGGCACCCTCGGCGCGGCCCTCATCAACGCCAAGCCCGTCAAGGCCATCTCGTTCACGGGTTCGGACACGATTGGCAAATGGATTCATGCCGAAGCCTCCAAGCGCATGCTCCGCATCCAACTGGAGATGGGTGGCAAGAACCCCACCATCGTCCTCAAGGATTGCGACTTCAACGCCGCCGTCGAAAACGTCTGCAACGCAGCCTTCTTCTCAACCGGTCAGAAGTGCACCGCCACCTCCCGCGCCATTGTCGAAGACGAGATCTACGACAAGTTCGTCGCCGCGCTGGTCGAGCGCACCAAAAAGCTCAAGGTCGGCAACGGCATGGAAGCAGGCATCGACATCGGCCCCGCAGTGGACGAAGCTGCTCTGAAGTCGATTCTCAACTACATCGAGATCGGCAGGAAGGAAGCGGGCGAGCCACTCATCGGTGGCAATCGCCTCACCGGCGGAGCTTACGACAAAGGTTATTTCGTAGAACCTACGATTTTCGCCAATGTGACCGAAGATATGCGTATTGCTAAGGAAGAGATCTTCGGACCGGTACTGGTCATTATGCGGGCCAGCAGCTTCGAGGACGCCATGCGGATTGCCAACGGCAGCCCCTACGGCCTGTCGGCAAGCGTGCAGACCTCCAACGTTTCACGTGTCTTCGATTTCGTTTACGGCATGGAAGCCGGTCTGTTGACGGTCAATCTGCCATCGGCCGGCGTCGAATATCAGCTACCCTTTGGCGGCACCAAGGATTCTTCCTTCGGCTCCAAAGAACAAGGCCCAGCAGCCTTCGACTTCTACAGCGATTACAAGACGATTTACCTCAAGTACTAGAAAGCCAGACCGAAAGCACCCGATGAAACTAGGACAGATCAAAAGCAACGGCTCCGTTGTCGCTGCGATTTTTGAAGATACGACCCACGCCCGGCCGATTCCCGATTATTCGATGTACGATCTGGTGATTCGCGCCGACAAGGAAGGCGGAGACTTGAAGACCCTCGCCAGCCGTCTTGCCAGCGCCCATATCGAAGAAGTCACACCGCTGATTCCCATCGCCCCGCGTGAGGTTTGGGGCGCAGGCTGCACCTACGAGATCAGCTCCAGCTTTCGCGATGCCGAGCACGGCACCCGCGAAGGCTTCTACCGCGCAGTCTTTGAAGGCGGCCGCCCTGAGCTCTTCCTCAAGGGCACCTCGCGCATCGCCGTCGGCCCCGGCCAGGCGATTGGCATCCGTGAAGATTCAAAGTTCACGGCGCCCGAGCCAGAGCTTGCTGTGCTCATCGGATCCAAGGGTCAGATCTTCGGCTACACAGTGTCCAACGACGTCTCAGCATGGGACATCGAGAAAGAGAACCCGCTTTACTTGCCCCAGTCGAAGACCTTCACCGGTTGCGCGGCCCTCGGCCCTGTCTTTGTCACCCCTGACGAGATCGGCGACGTCTACAAGCTGGAGATGTCCTGCCGAATCACTCGTGGCAACAAGACGACCTTTGAAGGCAGCACCAACACCTCCAAGCTGGGCCGCAAGATCGAGGACATCATTGGCTACCTGATGCGTTCTAACCAAGTCCCCTGCGGCACCGTCCTGCAGACCGGCACCGGCATCATCGTGACCCAGGAAAGTGCGCTTGAACCCGGCGACATCGTCTCAATCACGATCCCGCAAATCGGCACGCTGTCCAATCCGTGCGCGATGGTCTAGAACTCTTCCAGTACTTCGAGAATCCCCATCCCGTAGGCATCGAGCGTCTTGGGCCCGATGCCTCGGATCTTCGCCAGTTGGTCGAGCTCACGCGGCATTCTCTCTGCCAGTTCCGCCAGCGTCGCATCGGTGAATACCTGATACGGCGGTACTGCATTGGCTGCTGCCTGCTGCTTGCGCCAAACCCGCAGCGCAGTGTGGATCTCTGAATCCGCACCCGGTTTTGCTTTCAGAGTTACGGCCTTCTTCGCCTGCGGCCCCTTATCGGTCAACCACGGCAGCGGCCCCGCGCACACGTCGCACTTGCCGCAATCCGTCCACTTCGGCTTCTCGCCGAAGTGCTCGCACAAGACCCGTGCCCGGCACTCCTCGCCACTGGCAAAGGCCTTGATCTCGCGATAGCGCTGCCAGGAGCGCCGCTGCTCTTGCGCGTCCGTCACTTCACCTATAAAGTGAGCAATCAGGGCTAGGTCGCGCTTGCGCCATAGCAAAATGCAGTCCGCCTCCTCGCCATCGCGCCCTGCGCGGCCTGCCTCCTGGTAATACTGCTCGACGCTCTTCGGCAGGGCCAGATGCACCACCGCCCTTGTCGCCGGCTTGTTGATCCCCAGGCCAAAAGCCAGCGTCCCAACCATTACCGGTGCCTCATTGCTCATCCACTGTTCCTGATGCTTTTGCCGCTTCTCGGGCGTAAGTTTGCCGTGATAACTGACGGCTCGAATGCCATGCGCTTTCAGGCTTGTCGTTGTCGCGTCCACCCCTTTGGTGGTGCCGTCGTAGACGATCACGCTCTCGCCCTCATGGTGGCGCAGCACCGCCAACAAGAGCTGGAACTGATCGCGACGACTGGCATCGAGAGCAACGTACCGCAGATTCGAGCGGTGAAAGCTGACGATGAACTTTCCGGGGTCGCGCAGCTTCAGTTGCGTCAGGATATCCTGACGGACCCTCGGCGTGGCACTTGCCGTAAACGCCGCAATGGTCGCTTCTGGGAACTTGTCGCGAATCTGTCCCAGAAGTCGATAGTCTGGCCGAAACTCGTGGCCCCACTCGCTGATGCAGTGCGCCTCATCGATCGCAAACGCATGCACCGACGCCCGTTGCAACATGTTGACGGTATCATCCTTGGCCATGCGCTCCGGCGAAAGATACAGCAGCCGCAACTCCCCGCGCAGCAGCTTGCGCCAGATCTCTTTCTGCGATTCCCAGTCAATGCCGCTGTGCATGCACGCCGCCGGAATCCCGCGCGCCTCCAACTGCGCCGCCTGATCGTCCATCAGCGAGATCAGCGGCGAAATCACGACACAGGTCTTGCCAGACACAACCGCTGGCAATTGGTAGCAGAGGCTCTTGCCCCCGCCTGTGGGCATAATCACTGCAACATCACGGCCGGCCAACAGGTATTCCACAATTTCCTGCTGCTTGGGCCGAAACTCACTATGGCCCCAATAACGCCGGAGCTCGGCCTTCAGATCGATCATCTTATACTTTGCATATGATACCCGTACGCCGTGAGACCCGCCGAGATTGGATGGAGCGCATGCTCGCTCTGGGCGCGATTGCACCCGTTTTCCCGTATCAGGCCGCGCTCGCTTCCTCCACATCCAGCGCAACAGCGCGTACCAAATGGTCCATCCCAGGGCTCTTCCCTGGCCGCGTCGTGGAAGTCGAACACTCGGGGTCGATCATCAGCGGAGCCTTCCAGCGAGAGCCCGTCCGCGACATGTTGCGGCGCGGCATGATGGAACTCACCGGTGCACCGGACTGGATGTCCGCATGGCGCATGTTTGTGCAACCCGGCGAGGTCATTGGCCTCAAACTCAATCCCGTCTCGCGCCCTTACGTCATGTCCTCGCCCGAGACAGTACAAGAGATCATCGCCTGCCTGACGGCAGTCGGCGTCAAGCCCAAAGACATCGTTGTCTATGACCGTTACAAGATGGAGTTCTACCAGGCTGGCTTCGATAAGTGGCTGCCCGAAGGAGTTCGCGTTTCCTGGGCTGCCGACTATTACGACGACACTCAGCAGAAGATCGCCGGCTACGACCTCAACCATTACATGGACATGCAACTCACGCTTCCCGGCTATGATTTCAACAACGACACCGCCCGCCGCAGCTACGCTTCGACGTTCATTACGACGCAGATCGACAAGCTGATCAACCTGCCCTTGATGAAGCACCATCAGTCAGCTGGCCTCACCATTGCGCTCAAGAATCTCTCGCACGGGCTCGTCAACAACGTCAACCGCAGCCACTCTTCGCCCGAACTCAATTCCTGCGGCCAGTTCATCCCCACGTCAGTTTCGATCCCGGTGATCCGCAACAAGACCGTGCTGAATATATGCGATGCAGTCAAGGCTCTCTATCACGGCGGCCCCGGTCTTAACGCGAAGAAAGTCAAGTACGTCTGGGAGCACAAGCGGATGCTCTTCTCAACAGACCCAGTCGCAATGGACCGCATCGGATGGGACCAGATCGACGCCAAACGGGCAGCCATGGGTATGGACCCCCTAGCCATCGCCCGCCGCGACGCCGACTCCAACTTTGTTCGAATGCAACCGGAGCACGTAGATATCTCGGGCGCATTGGGACTGGGCGTCGCTAACCGAAAAAAGATCGAGCACAAAATCATCAAGCTGGCTTAGCGCATTTGTAACCTCGTTTCGCTCCGGAGAAGAGATAAGCTCGATCTACAGCTATGTCTCGCAACATAATATTTCTGCTCCTCGCAACAAGCCTGTCCGCACAAACAGCCTCGCTCACGGGTCGCCTCACAGATCCCGCTGGTGCCACAGTCCCGGCAGCCAACCTCACGCTCACCAACGCTGGAACCAGCACCGCTTTCAAGAGCACCACCAACGCCGACGGCTACTTCCTTATCCCGGCGCTGCCGCCAGGCGAGTATCGCCTGCAGGTGGAAAAGAGCGGCTTCAAGACCGTGAAGCAATCCGGCATCAAGTTGGATGTCGGCCAGACCGCCCGCCTCGATTACACGATGCAGATCGGTGCGGTTTCCGACAGTGTTGAGGTCAGCGCCCAAGCCCTGCTGCTCGACAGTGAAACCTCCTCGCTCGGCCAAGTCATCGGCGGACGGCAGGTCACCGAGCTGCCGCTGCTCGGACGCAACGCTTACGCACTCGCGGCACTGGTGCCCGGCGTGCGGACCTCCGTCGGCATGAACGACCTCCCAGTGGATCAGATCTCAACGGTTTCGGCGTCGATTAACGGATCCCGCGCTGGGCAGAATGAGTTTCTGCTCGACGGCGCGCCCAACACGGCTGCGGCGCAGAACCAGCCGGTCATCTTTCAGAACGTTGATTCGGTTCAGGAATTCAAGGTCGAAACCAACACCTTCAGCGCCGAATACGGCCGTTCAGCGGGTGGCGTATTCAACGTCGTCACAAAGTCTGGCGCCAACCGCCTGACCTTTTCCGCATATGAGTTTCTGCGAAATAATTCGCTGAACGCCAACGACTTCTTCGCCAATCGCGCGGGACGATCGAAGGCCCCGTTCCGCTTCAACCAGTTTGGCGGCGTCATCGGGGGGCCCATCGTGAAGAATAAGACTTTCTTCTTTCTGGCGACGGAAATCGTGCGCTTTACGCAAGGCATGACCTGGACTGCCAGCGTGCCGCGCCCCGAGCAGCTCACGGGCGACTTTTCCAACGCGCGCACGGCCTCAGGACAGCTCATTACGGTCTTCGATCCGGCGTCTACTGCCTCAAACGGGGCAGGTGGCTTCACGCGCACGCCTTTTGCCGGAAATCTGGTTCCTGCCGCCCGCTTCGATCCGGTATCGCGAAACATGGCGAAATTCTTACCCGCGCCAAACGCCAGCGGCGTCAACAATTTCGTCCGCACCGATTCAAATCGCATCGACAAGAATACGTGGTCTGCGCGCTTCGACCACAACTTCAACGACAGGAACCGCCTCTTCGGACGTTATTCTTACGACGACACGCCCTGGCTGCGATCAGCCACATACGGCGCGGATAATATCGCCTCACCGACTTTCGGCGCGCAGACCTTCACGCGCCGCAACATGGTGATTGAGGACACGCATGTGCTCTCGCCCAGCGCCGTCGGAACGCTGCGTGGATCGTGGTCGCGCCTGTCCAACTTCCGGCGCCCCTATAGCTTCGGCTTCGATCCCACGACGCTCGGTCTACCGGCGTCGCTGGTGCGCGCTCTGCCCGTGGCCTCGTTCCCGGTGATCACAATCACCGGACTTTCCACCGCCTCGTCGATTGGCAACGTCGGCAACGGGGCGATCCTCGGCGGCGCGGACCTCATTTCGTTCGGCATGGATACCTATGCGTTTCAAGGATCCGTTACCAAGACGCTATCGAAGTTCACGATCAAGGCTGGCGCCGAGATGCGCATCATCCGCTTTAATGCCCAACAGACGCCCGACTCGTCAACGACCTTTGGCTTTTCGCCCGCGTTTACGCAGGGGCCGAACCCGGCGGCGAGCTCGGCCACGGCGGGCGTCGCGCTCGCGTCGTTCCTGTTGGGGACGCCGGCATCGGGCACGGTCACACCTGCCCCGGCGCTCGCCATGCAGACTCTTTACTACGCGGGCTTCGTACAAGCGGACTGGAAGGTCACTCCGAAGCTGACCGTGAACATGGGCTTGCGCTACGACTACGAGGCTCCCCGTACAGACCGCTTTAATCAGTTCACCAACTTCGACGCGAAGCTCGCGCCGACTGTGAAAGACGTTCCCGGACTCAAAGGCGCATTGTCGTTTGTCGGCGTTGGCGGCCAGAGCCGCTACCAGACGAATCCGGACAAGAACAACATCTCGCCGCGCCTTGGCTTCGCGTGGCAGGCTGCCAACAAGACCGTCATCCGCGGGGGCATGGGCCTGTTCTACGGCACGATGCTTGGCGTCGGAGGCGCGGGCAACAGCTTCGGAGTCTCGGGCTTCGCGGCGACCAGCACGATGGTGACCAGTCTTGATGGAGTGACGCCCTTTCGCTATTTGAGCAATCCCTATCCGGAAGGGCTGGTGCCCACCACCGGATCCTCGCTTGGCGCGGGCACGCTGATCGGCCAGGCGATTAACGCCACCGATCGCGGCAATTATGTTCCGTATTCAGCCCAGTGGAACTTCGACATTCAACGCGAACTGCCGGGCGGCATTCTGCTTGACGTCGGTTACGCGGGAAACCGGGGCATTGGCTTTCAGCAGGATCGCCAGTTGAACACTCTGCCTGACTCCGCACTCGCCCTCGGCGACGCCCTGCGCACGCAGGTGGCGAATCCGTTCTTTGGACAGGTTGCGTCGGGCATCCTCGCACAGCGCACCGTGACTCGAGCCCAGTTGCTGAGGCCCTTTCAGCAGTTCGACGGCATCACTTCGGTCAACAATCCGTGGGCAAACTCGAAGTATCACGCCCTGCAGATGAAGGCCCAGAAACGTTACACCAGGGGTCTGACCATCATGGGTGCCTGGACCTACTCGAAGCTGCTTGACTACGGCATCGGACCATTCGGCGGCGAGGCCCTCGGCGGCGCGGGCTTCCAGAACTGGAACAACTTGCGCAGCGAATGGGGGGTCTCGACTTCAGACCAGACACATCGCGTGGTCTTCAATGCCGTCTATGATCTTCCTGGATTTAATAACTCATCCAACGCCTGGCTCAAGCGTATCTTCGGCGGATGGCAGGTGGGCGGGATCGTGTCACTGCTAAGCGGTGGTCCGCTGGGCGTGGGCTCGGCTGTGAATAATACCTTCTCGCAGGGGGGCGGCCAGCGTCCGAATTGGAATGGCGTGCAGCCCGCAGTTGGCACCCGCAATCCCGATCAATGGCTCAACGCCAGCGTCTTCTCCACTCCCGCCACCTACGCATACGGCAATTCGCCGCGCACCTTCGGCGGCACGCGCGGCGACCGCGCGCGCAACCTCGACTTAACCATTGGCAAGAACATCCAGATCCACGAACGGCTGCGATTGCAAATCCGGTCGGAGTTCTTCAACCTGACGAACACCGCACGGTTTGCACCTCCGAACCAGACCTTCGGCAATCCCCTGTTCGGCTTTGTGACGAACCAGCTCAACCAGCCCCGCATCATTCAATTTGGACTGAAATTGCTCTACTAATGAAACGACGCACATTCCTAAACACCACCGCCGTGGCGGCCGCCTCGGTGGCTTCCGCACAGCAACTCCAGACGCCGCCCGCAGCACAGCCATCGTCGAAGCCCAATGTCATCTGGGTCTTCGGCGACCAGCATCGCGCCCAGGCCCTTTCCTGCATGGGGGACCCCAATGCGCGGACCCCGAACATCGACAACCTGGCTGTCGATGGCGTGATGTTTTCCAACGCTATCGCTGGCTATCCGCTTTGCTCGCCGTTCCGGGGTTCGCTTCTCACCGGACGATATCCGCACAAGTGCGTCCCTGGGCATGAGTATCCGATGCCAGAGGGCCAGAAGACCGTCGCACATGTGTTCAATGACGCGGGCTATCGCACGGCCTATTTCGGCAAGTGGCATGTATCGGGTTGGCATGAAGCAAATGGCCGTTCTGCATTCCACATTACCGATCCAAAGATGCGCGGCGGGTTCGAGACCTGGGCCGGATACGACAACAACAACAGCCAATATGATTCATGGGTTCACGGCGGCGAAGGGAAGGACGCTTTTCACTATCGCCTGCCTGGCTACGAGACCGATGAGTTGTCGAACCTGCTCATCAAATACATCAAGGAGCGCGGTGAGGAACAGAAGAAGGCAGCGGGCAAGCCCTTCTTCGCGGCCTTGTCGGTGCAGCCGCCGCATGATCCGTATATTGCGCCGCCAGAGTACATGGCGCGCTACAACCCGGCGAAGATCGAGATGCGTCCCAACGTTCCCGCCTTGAAACAAATTCAGGATACGGCGCGCCGCGAGATCGCTGGCTATTACGCAATGATTGAGAATTGGGACCACAACATTGGCCGCATCCGCGCGGCACTCGAGGCAGCAGGGCTGACTCACAACACGCACATTGTCTTCTTCAGCGATCATGGCGACATGCACGGATCGCAGGGCATGTACCGCAAGACGAATCCGTTTGAAGAGTCTGTGCGGATTCCTTTTATCATCAGCGGCGAGATTCCTCGCTATCAGGGCCGCAAGGTTGGTACCTTGCCTGCGGTGTTGAACCACGTTGATATCGCGCCAACTACGCTTGGCTTATGCGGCATCAAGAAGCCAATCTGGATGGAAGGCGCGGACCTTTCGCATCATCGTTTGGCGAAGACGGCGGCAGGCCCGGAACCTGATTCGGCTTACTTGCAGTTGGTGGTACCGACGGGACATCCGCATAGCATCAACCGGCCCTATCGTGGGGTCGTGACCAAGGATGGCTGGAAGTATGTGGCCTTCGAGGGCGCTCCCTGGCTGATGTTTAATCTGAATGAGGATCCGCATGAGCAAGTGAACCTGGCGCTGAACAATCGCTATCGTGCGGAGCGGGTGAAGCTGACTGAGAGGCTGCGACAGTGGGTCGCGGACACGGCAGACAAGTTCACGATCCCCGACGCCTAGGCTGCTTTTGCGACGAGCGGGGGTAGTGGCCGATGTCTGAGCCTCACCTGATACGATAAGGGCCTCAATGAAGATCACTGCCCTGCAAACCTTCCGCGCTGGCGGCTCAACCGTCCTCCGCGTCGAGACTGACGAGCGGCTCACAGGCTATGGTGAGACCTCCATAATTCCTCCTGCAGACCGTGCTCTCCTGCTTGCCAAAGCGCGAGGGCGCGAGGTCTCAAGCTTTGAGGTCCTCCGCACAGAATTGGCTGCCGCGCCCGCCGCCCAAGCCGCCCTCAACATGGCGCTTCTGGATCTACTCGGCAAGAAAACCGGCGTTCCCGTCTACCAGATTCTCGGTGGTGCGACACGAGCCAAAATTCGAGTGATGACAGCTCTGGTCGGCGACGGCACAGCCCAGGTCAAAGCTGGCCACCGCGCACTTATGGTCTCTCTTCCGGATCTCACGCCCACAACGCCGCGCCACGACTACGTGAGCAAAGTCGTCGCCTACCTTGAGGGTCTCCGCAAGAGTTTGGGCGAGAAGGTGGATTTTGTCCTCGACGCCCATGGCACTCTTCCTCCCGCCACTGCCTCCTCGCTTGCCGCTGCAGTTGAGAAATTCCACGTCCTCTGGTTCGACGAGCCCTGCGCGCTCACTAATCTGGCCGCCGTTCGCAAGATCGCCCGCGAAAACGTAACGCCACTCGGCTTCGGTCGCAATATCGTCCAGCCCTCTCAAGTGCAGGACCTGTTCCGCGAACAATCCATCGACATTCTTCGCCTCGATATTCGCAAGCACGGGATCACCCAGATCCGTCGTCTGGCTGCGCTCGCTGAAACCTATTACGCAGCCGTCGCCCCCTTCAACGATGGCGGCCCCATCGCCAGCGCCGCCGCCATCCAGTTAGCGGCATCTCTGCCCAATTTCTTTATCCAGCAGTTGCCGACGACGCTCAACACAGACTATGCCAGCGGACCACCGCCTCTCGATAATGGCTATGTCCAATTGCCCACCACTCCCGGCCTGGGCATCACGATCAATGAAGCGGCGCTCACCCGCTACAAGGAGGCAGCATGAGCGTTCAGCGTCGTACTTTTCTCGGTGGCCTCGGCCTTGCCGCTGCCGCTCAAGCCTCCCAATCGCCGCAAGGCGCAGAGGCGCTCCGCGCTGTGGGCTCCAAGACTCGCATCACGAACATCAAGACATTTGGCGTCACATGGGAGAACAATTCCGACCGCCCTTACGTTTTCGTCAAGATCGAGACAAACGATGGTGTCGTCGGTTGGGGTGAAGCCACGCTCGAAGGTAAGGCCAACGCCGTTATCGCCTGTGTGGGAGACTTCAAGGAATTTCTCATCGGCGCTGATCCGATGCTGGTTGAACATCAATGGCAGTCGATGTATGTGCATAGTTTCTATCGCGCCGGGCCAGTAATGGGCTCTGCGATCTCGGGTATCGACCAAGCGCTCTGGGATATCCGAGGCAAACTCCTCGGCCTGCCCGTCTATCAGATGCTCGGCGGACCTTTTGATCCAGCGGGCGTCCGCGGCTATTACCATCTCGGCGCGATGCCGCTGCCCGAGATCCGCGCCAAGGCCAAGGAACTGGGCGTCACCTGCGTCAAGGGCGGCATACCTGGCTACTTTGAGTGGATCGAGACACACGCCAAGATCAAGCAGGCGGTTCAGCATCTGGAGAAGATGCGCAATGAGCTGGGACCAGAGATCGACATCGGCATCGATTTCCACGCCAAGACTTCGCCCGCCGTCGCTTCGATTCTCTGCAAAGAGGTAGAAGGGCTAAAGCTGCTGTTCATCGAAGAACCCTGCCCGCCTGAAAATATTGCCGCGATGAGAAAAATCGCAGAGCGTTGCACGACGCCCATCGCCACAGGCGAGCGGCTGATTGCCGCCTACTCCTGCCGCGAGCTGGTAGAGCAAGGCATTGTCGATATTCTGCAGACCGACATCAATCACGTCGGCGGCATCACGGCACTTTGGAAGGTGGCTGCACTGGCCGAACCCAGCGGGGTCAAGCTGGCACCCCATGCCTGCGAAGGGCCGATCGGCGGCCTCGCCACGCTGCACGTGGATGCGTCGATGCCCAACTTCCTGGTTCAGGAAATCTGCTCGGGTGTGGTGGCCAGCCCCAAGGAAAAGATGTGGGAAGAATGGCTCGGTTTTCCAGCCATGCGGATGGGCAACGGCAAGTTCCCGTTGCCCACCAAACCCGGCCTCGGTTTCGACCTGAGCGAGGATGCCTTCAAGCGCTATCCATTCCAAGGCACGAAGCCGATGGCGCGGGTTTTCCATGACGACGGGTCGGTGGCAGCCTGGTGAGTCTTAGGCCAAGTCAAGATCGGTGGCGGCCTGTGCCAACCGTTTGTCGAGCGTAACCAAACGGCAACCCGTCAGCCGGGCAGACACGAGAAGGTGTAAATCCACCCAGCCCAGCCCAAGCCCCCAGAGCTTTCGCTCCTCTAGAAACGAAGACACTTCTGCGTTGCTTGCCTCGGTCGCCTTTGGAAGGGCCTGAAAGCCCGCCAGGATCGCCGTCCTATTCTTCAGCGTGCTGCACGCCAATTCGCCCGCAATGAACGGATGCATAAGCACGTTCCCCGCTTCCAGATGTAAGACCAGATCCGCGTGCCCGCGGCGGAGGTGTTCGATCCAGACAGAGGTATCGGCCAGCAGCATCAGGCGGAGCGCCGCCGTGGAATGGGACGCAGTTGAGGCTCCGTGCCGCCAAGGGCCGCCAGTCGGCGGGCGCATTCCCGAGCTATGAGCGCAGTCAAACCTTCGCGGACCAGGGCTGTCTTTTCCTGGATCCCTGTCAGTTCGCGGGCGCGCTCGATCAAGTTCGGGTCAATGATCAACGTCGTTCTCATATGCACCAGTATGCATTGTTCATGCATACTGGTCAAATCGAGCGATGGCCGTTTTCCTCTTTGGTACGAGATCCATTACCCTCCCTTGGCGGTATCGAAATTCATTTTCCGGCATCGGATTCGCTCAGATGCATACGCGATAGAATCGACGTTTCGAGGTAAGTTGCCGACTATGAATCAAAACGTGAAACGACTGTTGCTGGCCGGGCTCTTCGCGGGGCTGCTTGCGCTGTTTGCCCAGACCCAATCGAGCGCGGTGAAGGAAGTGGCACCGGGCGTGTGGGTGCGTCTGGGCGACGGCGCGCGCAATCAGCCCGCCAACGCTGGCTGGGTGATTTTCAAAGACTACGTGCTGGTGGTGGACGCCAACTTCCCCTGGGGGGCCAAAGAGATTCTCCCCGAGATCCGCAAGACGTCGAACAAGCCGATCCGATTTGTCTTCAACACGCACTATCACGGCGACCACGCCTACGGCGGCAACATCTTCACCGACGAGGGCGCGCAGATCGTTTGTTCGTCGGATTGCGCGATGGAATCAAAGACCAAGGGGCAGGCCGGATGGGATCGCAACACGGCAACAGGGGACTACAGCCTGAAGCCCTACAAGCTGGCGCATCCGACGATCTCGTTTGGCAACTCGATGGCGTTCGACGATGGCGAGCATCGCGTCGAACTTTTGTTGATGGGGCCTGGACACAGCAAGGGCGACGCGGTGGCCTGGCTGCCCAAGGAGAAGATCCTGTTTACCGGCGACCTGTGCGTGAATTGGGGTACGGGCAACAACGCGGCCGACGCGGACGCCGATCACGACAACTGGCTGCGCGCGCTGGACCGGATGGCGGCACTGGCACCGTCGATCGTCGTTGTGGGGCATGGGACATTGGGCGGCGTGGCCGACTTGCGCGCGCAACACGCCTACCTGGCGGACATGATCGACACCGTGCGGCGCGGGATCGCGGCGGGCAAAGGGGAAGTCGAAATCGCCCAGACGGATTTGACGCGCCACAAGATTGGGTCGGATAAGTCTAACAACGCGTCGTCGCTGAAGGCGGTTTACAAGAAGCTGAAAAAGTAGGCGGCTACGCGACGGCGTAGAAGTATTCTTCACGCGTGATTTTGCCGTCCACGACGGTAAAGAGCGCGACTTCGTTGAACAGCATGCGTGTGCCGGACTCTTTATTGGTGAAGTCAAAAGTGAGTTGCAACGCGAAGCTGCCCCGATTGACGTAGGGCCCGGCCGCTGTGAAGCTATGCACCTCGTTGACGCCGTACCACCAGACGTTTTTGCTCATCACGGCTTCTTTACCGTGAAGTTCCCGCGCCAGAGGGCCAAGATCCTCGGGTTCGACGCTGACAACATCGTCGGCGTATAGAGTGTCCACGGCCTCGATATGTTTACCTTCGCGGCACAGGGCCAAGAGCTGAACGGCGACTTCGGTCGTAGTCATTCGACGAGAATAGCAAATGCCGTTTAGCGTTTGGCGGCGGCGCGGTTGATGAGGACAACGTCGGAGTTTTCGCGCAGGCTGTCGAAAACAATCTGCTTCCCGTCCGGCGTTATGTCGAAGGTGCGCGTGGCGGCAAGATCGAGGTCGGCCAACTTGCGCGTCTTTTTCGTGGGGATGTCGAGCAGCCAGAAGGTTGGCTTGTCGGTTTGCCCTCCGATCATGTAAACCAGCTTCGCCGTGCCTGGAATGAAGCGATAACGTTCTCCACCGACGCGCACTTGCAGCGCTGGCGCAGCCACGGCGGTGCCGTCCGGCCGCACCATCAACATCGGGCCGGTACCGCCAATGAGCGGTCCCGTGTAGACAATCAAGGATCCATCGGGAGACCACAGCGGGCTGGCCATTGGCCCCTTGGCCAGCAGCAGAGGCTTACCTCCAACCGAGGGAATCTTGAACAGGCCGAGGCCGCTTCCATCGTCGCCAGCCACGGCGATCCACTTACCGTCGGGCGACCACGCGGCGGAGCTCGAGGCGTCAAAGGACTCATTCAACGTCCTGAGATCGCCACCGTCTGTAGAGATTGCGGTGAGCAGACGCTTGCCCTGTTTGCGCAGGATGATTGCGATGCGCCGACCGTCGGCGGACACGGCCGGGGGTTCCAGCAAAGGGCCGTCAACGCCGCGCCAGACCTCGGTGGACTCGCCTTGTTGAAACTTCCATACACCGTCGCCACCGCTGCGCGAGGACAAATAGAAGAGCGCCCCGCCGCCGTAGCGCGGCCCGAAGGCGCGGACCGTGGGCAGGCGAAGCGGCTTGACGTCGGACTGCGTCGCCACGCCGGGAGTGATCGGAATCGTCCATAGGTTGGCGGTGGGGTTGGAGACGCTGGCGACCAGGCGCTGTCCGTCGGCGCTCGAATCAATCGATGTGTAGCGCTCTAATCCCAAGCTTACGCGGCGGACCTGCTTGCGCTCCGGGTCGAGAGACCACAGCCATGGGCCAGACCCGTCTTCGGCCGGCGCAGTGAACAGGATGGTGTGGGCGTCCAGCGGAGCCAGATACTTGATGTCGGTATTGATATGGGTGACTTGTTGGGGATCTTTGCCGTCTGGACGCATCCGCCAAACGTCCATCTGACGGGCGTCCCAGACGCCGCGGACGAAGTAGATCCATCGCCCGTCCGTGGACCAGACGGGGAAGTGGCAGTGCCGTCCAGGGGTCTCGATCAGGATCTGCTTGGCGTTGGCGCCCGTGGGGTCTGAGGCGACGAGGGGGTCGCCAGCGTCGTAGGATTGCGTCACGATGCGGGTGGCATCTGGCGACCAGGCGAGGTTCATTGCGTGGTCTGTGAGGATGGATCGGGCAACGCCGCCGGAGATTGGCATCAGGCGCAAACGGGTGCCACCGATGACGCCAGCGAGCCACAGCTCGGAGCCGTCGGGCGTGAAGCCGAGGTTGCGTACGAACGCCTGGTTCTGCGTGCCATGCGTAAGGTTCAGAAATCGCCCCGTGCCCACTTGCGTGATCCATGAGTCGACGGGGCCGTCGCGGTCGGAACGGAATGCGATGTAGCGACCGTCGCGGGAAATCGAGGCGTCGGTTTCCGATCCTTCGAAATCGGTGACGCGGGTGAACTGAGCGGCGTCCACCGGGTTGGGCGAAGTCTCCGACGGGCCGCGCATGAGCCAGAAGGCCGATGTGACGGCGACCGCCGCTAGAGCCGCCGCCAACGCCATCCACCATGAGCGGGACTTGCCCGCCATCGCCGCTGCAGCAGGGCGCGCCGCCGCCGTGTATTCCAAGACGCTGCGCAAGTATGCGGCCGATTGCCAGCGGCTGTCGGGGTCGAGCGACAGGCAGAGAGAGATCGCGTGTGCCAGTTGAGCGGGCTCTTCGACTTTAGATTTTTCGTCGGGGCGCAGGCGCACACCTGAGGCCATCTCATGCAAGACCAAGCCGAGCGCGTAGATGTCGGTGCGCGGGTCTGTGGCCGAGCCGCTGCGCTGCTCGGGGGCCATGTAGGCGGGAGTTCCGACGACGGCGTTACTTTGCGTGAGCGTGGGATCGTCCTCGGTTTTGGCGAGCCCGAAATCGAGCACCTTGACTCCGAGCTTGGTGAGGATGACGTTGGCCGGTTTCAGATCGCGATGAACGATGCCCTTGGCGTGGGCGGCGGCCAAAGCGAAGGCGATTTGTGCGCCAATGCGAAGCGTCTCATCCAACGGGACTTTGCCGCGCCGGATGCGCGCGTCCAAGGATTCGCCTTCGCACAATTCCATCACCAGAAAGTTGGGACCAACGTCGTACAGCGTGCAGACGTTTGGATGGTTGAGTGTGGCGATGGCGCGGGCTTCGCGTTGGAAGCGCGGGTCAAAGGGCGTGAGCGATGTCTTGACGGCCACCTTGCGATTGAGCCGCGTGTCTGTGGCGCGGAAGACTTGGCCCATGCCGCCGCGGCCCAGCAGGGTGCCGATGAGGTAGGGGCCCAGTTGAGCGCCAGGTACGACGGATAGCGGCTTGCCGGTTGCACCGTCGACAGAATCGGCGAGCGTCAGGTCTTGCGCCAAGAGCGCCTCCACCTCTTTGCGCAGATCGGCGGATGCCGAGAGGAGGGCACCTGGCCCCTGCGCACGAGCGGCGTTGTACAACTGCTCGAGTTGCAGCTGGCGATTGGGTGTCACGATGGCGGTGAGGTTAGTGTAACCGTTCCTTCAGTTATTTGCTTGGGCCACTCCCACCACCTCGTGCCAGAGGAATTGCACCAAGCCCGACCTCGGCTCCGACCTATGCAGAGGACGCCTTCAAGGGTCATCCACTCCAGCGCACCACACCGCTGGCACGAGTTTTCTCATGATGACGGCTCGGTGATAGCTTTGTAGCGGAGTCTTAAGTGCAAACGTTGAAAGCTGTTGATGTTGTGATCATCGGAGGCGGTTGGACTGGCCTCACCATGGCGAGAGAGCTGAGCCTGCGCACCAGCCTGGAGGTTGTAGTGCTTGAGCGCGGGCAGGCACGCAAGACATCGGACTATGCAGCCAACATGGATGAAGTCGACTACTCCATCCGGTTGCGCATGATGCAGAACGTCGCCGAAGAAACCATGACGCATCGCTGGACGGTGCGCGATCAGTCCGCCCCCTCTCGCGTTTGGGGCCATATCCGCCCAGGCGACGGAACGGGCGGCAGCGGCGAGCACTGGGGCGGCTTTGCCAATCGCTATCCAGAGGACACTTTCCGGCTTGCCAGTGAGGTGAAACAGCGCTTCAGCACAAAACAGATTCCTGAGAATCTGTCGATACAGGACTGGCCCTTCTCGTGGACTGAGATTGAGCCCTGGTACACCAAGGCCGAAGAGCTTCTCGGCATCAGTGGCAAGGCGGGCAACATCGCGGGAAGGAAGATCGCAGGTGGCAATGTCTTTGAAGGCCCCCGATCCAAGGAATACCCAGTTGGCCCGCACCTGTCCACCTTCACGATGAGCGTGATGGAGAAGGCCGCAATTGCACTCGGCTATCACCCCTACACGGCACCCGCCGCCACCCTTGCCCAGACTTATACGAATCCCGATGGTGTGTCTCGCCCCGGCTGCGCTTACTGCGGATATTGCGGCCTCTATGGCTGTATGATTTCTGCTAAAGCCCAGCCGACTAATCTCCTGCTTCCGGTCATTCGAAAGTCGAAGCACTTTACGCTCCGCAATCACTGCTGGGTCCGGCGCATCATTCACAAAGATGGCCGCGCGCAGGGCGTAACTTACATGGACGAAAAGGGACAGGAAGTGATGCAGCCCGCCTCGGTGGTGATCAGCGCGTCTTTCACTCCCGGCAACATCAAGTTACTTCTACTGTCTAAAATTGGCAGCGCCTATGATTCTCAAACCAAAGAAGGCACGCTGGGGAAGAATTTCTCCCATCAGATGTCTGGCGGTGGCGGCGGGCAGATCATTTACAAAGAGCCGCTGAACTCGTTCATGGCAGCAGGCGGCCAGGCGACCTACCTGTCCGATTTCGATGGGTTTAATAACCTCGACCCCGAGGCTGGCATCCTGCGCGGGGGCACCTTTACCGGAGGAGGCGGTGGTGGCGGCGGTCGAGTCATCGGCGGCTTTGGTAGTGTGCCCGCTGGCACGGTGAAGCGGAACTGGGGCTCGGAATGGAAAGAGACCGCGCTGCGCTATCACGACCACATTGGCGGCGCACCGGGCTTCTCGGCAGAGCACCTGGCTTACAACCACAATTTCTTCGACCTCGACACCACCTGGACCGATAAGTGGGGCGATCCGCTGCTGCGCACTACAGTGGACTGGACCGAGCACGAGCAAAAAACGCGCGCCTTCGCGCAGAAAGTTTCCCGTCGCCTTGGCGAAGAGATGGCGCGGGTGGCGGGCGCGAGATTCGTTGCGGGAGGGGGCAGAGGCGCAGTTCCGGGGCGCAGCTTTGGCCGGGCCGCAGGGCGCTATCAAACCGCCTCCTACGCAACCACGCATCTGCATGGAGGAGCCATCATGGGCGACAACCCGGCAGACAGCGTAGTCAATACTTACCTTCAGCATTGGCAACTTTCCAACCTCTTTGTGGTTGGTGCTTCCGCGTTTCCCCAGGCCGGAGCGACCAACCCGACAATGACCGTCCTGGCGACAACGCTTCGGGCTGCGGACGCTCTTGTCAGTCGCTATTTGAAGCAACCGGGGGCACTTGTATGAAGCGTCGTGAAATGCTTGTCATCCCCGCCAGAACGCTCGGCGGTGTCCTTGTCTACACACTGGCCAAAGAGCCGATCCGCCTCAACGCACAGGGCGATGCCAAGGTGCCGCTGCGCTTCTTCACCGCCGCAGAGGCAAGGGCAGTGGAAGCTGCGACCGCACGAATCCTGCCGTCGGACGATACGGGCCCTGGGGCGCGGGAAGCAGGCGCAGTCATATACATCGATCGTCAACTGGCCGGCCCCTATGGTCGCGATAAGTATCGCTATACAAAAGGCCCGTGGATCACGAGCGTGCCGGAACATGGCAACCAGTCAAAAGAGTCACCTCGCGATATCTATCGCGAGGGAATCGCCCTGCTGGGCGTTGATTTCGACCTGCTCTCTCCACCCGAACAGGATGAAAAACTACAGAGCATCGAGACAACCGGTTTCTTTGAATTGCTCCGGACACATACGCTGGAAGGGACCTTCTGCGACCCCTTGCACGGCGGAAACAAGGGCATGATTGGCTGGCAATTGATCGGCTACCCAGGTCCGCTCATGAGCTACCGCGATTCGATCGCAAAATACCAGGGCATTCCTTATCCACGGACCGCGCCGAAGAGCCTCGAACAGATCACTGGTCGCAAGATCAAAGGCGCTGAGGACGAAGCTTAAGCTGTGCTGCTGCATCTAGGCAGGCCGCGTTGAGTCCCCACGGGTGAACCGATTCAACAAATATTGCGAATCTCTCATTTTTCGATTGACACCTCATTTCCCGATGATAGGATTAGCGACGCTGAGGCTAATTTCCCGGCGGGCCAATAGAATAGCAACGGCCCGACTGTCGACATGCTGAGGCAGCAATCGGTTTGGAGTTGATATGACGAAATTCTTGTTACTGACAGCCGCGTTTCTGACGGCCTCCTGTTCCAACGCGCCCGCGCCGACACCCCCGGCACCCACGGAGAAACCCGCCATGATCGGAAGCATTGAAAGACTGGATCCGGCGCTGGAGGCGTTGGTTCCCAAAGACGCTCAGATTGAGAAACTCGCTGGCGGCTTTGCGTTTATCGAAGGACCGCTATGGCGTCCGTCTAATGCGCTCTGGTTTAGTGATGTCGTCGGCAACGTCGTACGCCAATGGACTCCGGACGGCAAGATATCCGACATCTTGCGGCCCGGAGGCTATGACGGTAAGAGCTTGCCCGCAGACGGCTATAACGGCCCGAATGGCCTGGTGGCCGATAAGGACGGTGCCGTATTGGTGGCCCAGCACGGCAACCGTCGCATCGCACGGCTCGACGCTGATTTGAAAGTATCGACGCTCGTCGACAAGTTCGAGGGCAAGAAATTGAACAGCCCCAACGACATGGTCTTCCACTCTGATGGGTCGCTCTACTTCACCGACCCACCCTATGGCTTGCCCAAGGGCGACGAAGACCCTAGTAAGGAATTGAAATTTAACGGCGTATATCGGCTGGCTAATGGCAAGCTTCAGTTACTCATCAAAGACATGACTCGGCCCAATGGCATCGCGTTGTCCCCTGACGAAAAGATGCTCTACGTTGCGAACTCAGACGAAAAGAAGAAGCTCTGGATGCGCTACGATGTTGGCCCTGGCGGGACGGCCATCAACGGTAAGGTCTTTGCCGACGTGACAGCAGAGAAGGCAGACGGCCTGCCGGACGGCATGAAAGTGGATAGCCAGGGCAACGTCTACGCAACGGGCCCAGGCGGTGTATGGATATTTTCACCGGCCGGCAAGCACCTCGGCACAATCAAGCCGCCTGAGACCCCTGCCAACTGCGGTTGGGGAGACGATGGGAAAAGTCTCTACATGACCTCTCGCACGGGGCTGTACCGGATCAAGCTGGCGGCGACCGGCAAGAAGGCTGTTTACTAACTTAAGGACTCAACATGGAACGTAGAAACTACTTAAAGACAATTCTGGCAGCGACCACGGCATCAGTCGCACTGCAGGCCGCAGGTGCACCAAATCCAATTCAATTGCACGTAGACCTGAGCGTCGATCCAGCACGAGAAAAAGAGATGCTGAAAAATTTCGAGACCATCTTTCGCCCGGCTGCCTCCAAGCAACCCGGCTACATCGATGTGAAGCTTCTCAAGCTGCGTTCGGCCGTGATGGGCAAGGCGCCAGCCGGAATAAATTACCGTTTTGAACTGACCTTTCAGAGCGAAGAGCTGCGGCAGAAGTGGGTCGCAACCGACGTCCATCAGAAAGTCTGGCCGACGATCGAGAACACCCTGCTGACCAAGAACTACAACGTCCTGTTGTTCGACTCGATCTAGAGAGCGCACCAAATGAAGATACTGTTCGTGGCTGCGTTGCTGGTTCTCCCGTTGGTGGCAATTGAGCCGCTTGCGCAGCGGATCGTGCATACCGATCCGTCGAAATTCAAGGTCGCAAAATCGGTCCACGGTGGAGCGGGCCAACTGGATTACATGGCGTTGCTGGACGCGCACAGCCTGGACACCAATCTCTTTTTCCTGCACCGAGGCGTGATTCAGCCAAAGAGCGGGATCGGTGCCCACTTCCACAATCAGACCGAGGAGATGTTCATCATTTTCGACGGCGAAGCGCAGTTCACCATCGACGGGCGAACTTCCGTGTTGAAGGGGCCCGCTGGCGCTCCCTGCCGCATGGGTCACTCCCATGCGATCTACAACCATACAGACAAGCCAGTGCAATGGATGAACATCAATATTTCGGCCTTGAAAGGCACCTACGATGCCTTCGATCTCGGTGACTCGCGTGTGGGTGCGGCGATCGATCCGATTCCGGTTTTTATGAGTATGCGCCTCGATCCTGCGTTGCTTCGCCCGCTCAGTGGAACAGGTTCCGCCAAGGGTACGGCGCAATATCGGCGCGTGCTGGAGCCTTCTGTCTTCCGGAGTGCTTGGTCGTATGTGGATCACCTGGTACTTCAGCCGGGTAGTGCCACCGCGCCTCACCTTCATCGCGAAGTGGCCGAGTTTTACTATGTGATGAACGGCGACGGCACTGCGACCGTGGCCAATGAAAGCAGCGCCATCCATGCTGGCGATGCGATCCCCATTCAGCTCAACGATGCCCATTCGTTTGAGAATACCGGCGCTAAGCCATTGGAATTTCTGATCGTGGGCGTTTCCCGCGACAACAACCGCCGTATCGACAACGTAGAGGTACCGGTCGCTCGTCGCCCGGCAAATTGAGGAGCATCATGAGCAATTCAGAAAAGACAAGCCGACGTTCGACCCTGGCCGCATTGGCTGCGGCGGCTCTTGCGCCGCTACCAGCAATGGGTGCCAAGAAGGCCACCGCTTTCGCGCTGATTGGCGATCGCTACCACAACTCCGATTACATCCGGATTGGCCTGACGCGAACCATCGCGAAAGAGATGGATGTCTCGATCGATTTCACCGATGAGACCTCTCTGCTGAACGCGGACACGCTGGACGGCTACAAGGTCCTCATCGTGTTGCGCGACGGCATGATCTGGCCCAATGGCTACGGCGGTGACGAGAGCACCAACGCGGCCTGGGTGGCAACGGGACGACCCAAGCTGGTCTTTGATCCGCCCACGCCGCAGGTCAAGGCCCAATCGCAATATTGGATGAAGCCCGAGCAGGGCAAGGCCGTTCGTCAGTTTGTGGAGGCTGGAGGTGCGGCGTTGTTTCTGCACAATACAACCCATGTCGGCCTGACTAACCCCGACTTTCGTAATGTATTGGGCGGGTCCTACACCGGACATCCCCCGATCCGCACCTTCAAGGTGAAGGTGACTAACCCCAATCACCCCATCACAAAGGGCGTCAAAGATTTCATTGTTACCGACGAACAGCACTATATGGATTACGACAAGGACCCCAAGTTCCTTTTCCTCCAGACTGTAAACGAAGATGGCCTCACGTACGGAAAGTATGGGGCAACGGCACCCGGAGGCTGGTCTTACGATTACGGCAAGGGCCGCGTATGCTACATGTCCGTGGGACACATGCTCAGCGACTTGTGGAATCCGGAGTACATCAAGCTCCAGCAGAACGCTATCCGCTGGATCATGCGCCAGTCGGCGTGACTCCGAATCATGAACCGTAGAGCGCTACTCGAAACGGGCCTGGCTGCCTCAAGTTTGTCGCTGCTGGCGGCGAACAACGCCCCGACAAAGGTGATTGACGCCGCAGTCCATTTCTACGACCCAACGCGCCCCCAGGGCGTCCCCTGGCCGAGCACGAACACCCCAAATCTGTATCTGCCGACTTACCCGGACCGCTATCTCGCCGCAATCGCTCCTTACAAAGTCGACGGCGTGATTGCCATTGAGGCCAGCCCCTGGCTTGAAGACAATCTCTGGCTGCTCAACGTCGCGGACAAGAGTCCGCTGATCCGCGCGGTGGTAGGCCACATCCAGCCAGGGCATCCGGATTTTTCCTCAGCGCTCAAGCGCTTCAGCAAGCATCCTCTATTCCGAGGGATGCGCATTGGCGGCGGCCTGGTCTCAAGCGTTCTTTCCCAGCCAGCAATGATGGCCGACCTGAAACTTCTGTCCGACCTGGACCTCCACCTGGACATCCTGGTGAATGAGCCGCCCTTCCAGCCCGTAGCAGAGCTTGCGGCAAAACTGCCGGATCTACGGATCATCATCGGGCATCTGCCACTTGATAGCCCAAGGGATGCGGCGGCCCGGCTGAATTTTGTCAAGGGTCTGGAAGCGTGCGCTGCGCGTAGCCGGGTCTTTGTCAAAGTTTCCGGCATAGTGCGTCGGATTGACAATCGCGTCTCTACGAACGCCAGTGACTACAAACCGGGGCTCGATCAGTTGTGGGATATTTTTGGAGCCGACAGAGTCGTTTACGCGAGTAACTGGCCCGCCAGCGACATGACGGCACCCTATCCGGTGGTTCACAAGATCGCGCTGGACTATGTGTCCAGCAGAGGGCCAGCGGACACCGAAAAGTTTTTCTGGCGGAATTCGATCGCAGTCTATAAGTGGAAAGAGGCGGCCTAAGTGCATAAACTAGTCATTCATTCGATTGCTCTCAGCGTGCTGCTGGGAATGCTGCCAGCAGCTAGCGCCAAACAGGCATGGGTTTACTTTGGCACTTACACCGGCCCACAGAGTAAGGGCATTTATGCCGCCAAGTTAGACGACTCATCTGGCAAGCTGGATGCACCCTTCCTGGCCGGGGAGCTTACAAGCCCATCCTTCCTGACCATCCATCCCAATCGCAAGTATCTTTATGCTGTGACCGAGGCCAAGAACTCGACCGTGACGGCTTTTGCGATCGATGCGAAAACGGGCATGCTCACGCTACTCAATACGGTCGCAACCAAGGGCTCGTCGGGGTGTCATCTGGTGGTGGATCGCACTGGCAAGAGTCTCGTGCTGGATAACTACGGCAATGGCAGCGTTGTGACGTTCCGTGTCGGCGCGGATGGACGGCTGAGCGAAGTTGCGGCGAACATACAACACAGTGGGTCTGGGCCCGATAGCAAGCGACAGCGCGGCCCCCATGCCCACGGCGTGACGCTTTCGCCGGACAATCGCTTTGTCTTTGTTCCTGACCTTGGTGTCGACAAGATCGTCGCCTATCGCCTGGACCCGGAGCCGGCATCTTTGACGGCCCACGATCCACCCTTTGCGACGGTGCCGGAGGGTTCTGGCCCCCGCCATTTCGCCTTCCACCCGAAGCAGTCTTTCTCTTACAGCGTGAACGAGATGAAGTCCTCTGTAACTGTCTTCTCCTATGACCGCGAAAAGGGGGCGTTGACAAGCCTGCAGACGGTTGCCAACCTGCCGGAGGACTTCAAGGGCGTCAACAATTCTGCCGAGATCGATATCGACGCTGATGGCAAGTTCCTCTACGCCTCCAACCGCGGTCACGATAGCATCACGGTCTATGCGATTGATGCAGAGAGGGGTACCTTGACGACGGTGGAGCGAGTTCTGACGCAGGGGAAAACGCCACGCGGTTTCAAGATCGATGCGAGTGGTCACTACTTGATTGCCGCCAATCAGGACTCGAACTCAGTCGTCGTATTCAAACGCGACGGTGGCACTGGTCGATTGACGCCGACGGGCCAGACAATCTCAGTCGGCGCTCCCGTGTGCGTCATCGTCCTGCCGATCAACTGATGGCCAGGGCCCGTTACTTCCGCAGATAACTATCGTTGCCGCTCAACCAGTCTTCCCGGCGCGGCGTAAACAGATCGGTCACTTCACAGTCTTCCAGCACCTCAGCCGAGTGCGGCACATTCGGCGGAATCTCCAGCGACTCCCCAGGGCCCAACTCAATTCTACGGTCACCAAAAAAGAACGCGATACGCCCCGACTCCACCATCGAAACCTGCTCATTGACGTGTTGATGCAGGGCCACCTTGCCACCCTTTTTCAAGCTCAACACGGCGATTGTCATGCCCGCCGTGTGCACCACGCGGCGATAAAAGAACGGAGTTACTTCTTCAAGCGGAATCTGGTTCCAAGTGTGAACAGTCATGCTACTCAAGAGCATATCGTTCTTCTTCAGAAACACAACATCGTCCAGTCGATCTACCAGATAGCGACACCTAAAAGTGGGTGTTCCCTCTCGAACTATATTAGTGGGCCGAGGGGAATCAAAATTGATCGAGGAGTTTCAAATGACAGAGAATACACACACCATCGGTGCGCCTGGATACACGGGCAACCTGAAGAACACAATGGAAGAAGCCAAGGATGGCATCGCCGACAAAGCCAAGAATCTGGCGCAGTCGGCCACCGAGGCGTTTGACGGCAAGCGGGATTCTGCAGCCAGTTCGCTTGCGAGCGCGGCGTCGGCAATTCATGAACATGCCAAGGATCTGCCCGGCGGCGAAGCTGTGGCGAACCTGGCTCACGGAACCGCCGAGAAGCTCGACGCCACCGCTACCTACGTCCGTGGCCATGACAGCAAGCAGATGATGGCCGATGTCGAGCAGTTCGTCAAATCGCATCCTGGGCAGTCCCTGCTCGCAGTTGCGGCAGTTGGCTTCCTTGCTGGCCGCGCGTTCCGCGGTAACGACTAAAGGAGCCGTATGCCAGTAGAGCAGGGCGGCTCAATAGCCTCTGTGTTTCAGAACATCGTCGGCAACATCGAGCAAATCGTTCGCTCGGAAGTTCGCCTGGCGAAGGCAGAGGTGTATGAAGAAATTGGGAAGGCCGGGACGTCCGCCAAGTCAATCGCCATCGGGGCGGTTTGTGGGCTTTATGCGTTTGGCCTTCTCTTGCTGTGCATCATTTATGCACTGACTACTGTGGTACCAGCCTGGGTTGCGGCACTGATCGTTGCCGCCGTGTTGGGCTTCTTCGCCACGGTGCTGATCTCTGGGGGGATTGCAACGTTGAATAGCATCAACCCCGTTCCCGATAAGACTATAGAAACACTTAAGGACAACATGAAATGGGCGAAAGAACAAATCAAATAGAGCGCGAGATCGCCGCTCAGAGGGAGAGCCTCGGGCAGAACCTGAGCGAACTCGAGACAAAAGCGAAATCCCTCACGGACTGGCGTACGCATTTCGAGAGTAACCCCATGGTTATGCTTGGACTGGCCTTTGGCGGCGGCATTATGCTGGCGTCGATCGTAGGAGGGGGTTCCTCGCGATCCCACTCCCGAAACGACCGCAATGGCGAAAGGCCTGCATTGGGCGGCTTGGGTAACGAGATGGGTGAGACCTGGGATCACATCAAGGGTGCCCTGGTCGGTATGGCTTCCGGCAAAGTGATCAATTTTCTCGAGGAAGCCGTCCCGGGCTTTCAGGAGAAATTTGGCGAACACATGAAAACGGGCGCCGTCAAGAATACACTGCTGTCACCCGAAGCCAAGAGCCCAATTACCTCTCTCAACAACTAGATCCGCAGGCCGAGGTCGAACAACGAGTAGCCCACGGCCTGCCTCACGTACAACCAACCCGTTTGCAGGTACCCAACATCCTTGGATTGCCGAGGCGACCCGACACAGTCCAGCCCGTAAGACTCCATCATCTTCTTGGCACGAAACAGGTGATAGCCATCGCTGACAAGGATGCAGGTGTTCAACCCCATCCGTTTGAGGATCTCTGCACTAGCCGCCGTCGATTGAGCCGTCGTCGCCCCCTCAATCTCCACGTAAATGTGCTCTACCGGAATGCCCCGGTTTGCCAGATATTGGCGCCCCACCTCAGCCTCTGTATGAACTCGCTCACCACCGGACCCGCCCGTCGTCAAGATGCGCGGAGCCATCTTACTCCGATAGAGGTCGTAGGCGTGGTCAAGACGACTGCGAAACACCGGCGACGGCTTGCCGTTGTATTCAGCGGCACCCAAAACGACAATCATGTCCGACGGACGTGCTTCTTCCTTTTGGGCCTGATCACGTATAGCGAGCGTCAGGCCAACCACCTGATAGACCCAAAGTAGAAAGATTGCCAGGGCAGCGATACTAAGAAGTTTCTTCACCGGACTCGAATTTAGTCTACTGGAGGGATGGCCGCCGCACACATAGAGCAAATCAATAGCTTACAGAACTCGCTTGTCAAGAGCGTCAGAAAGGCCCTCGCGCGGGGCTCGCACACCGAGGATGGCCTGGTACTGGCGGAAGGCTTCCACCTGCTTGAGGAAGCTGGCCGATCCGCCGAAGTTGAAATCATCATCGCTACCGCCTCAGCGATATCAAAGGCCAGCAAAGTCGCCAAGCGTCTTGTTGAAGTTCCCGACTGGCTCTTCCAGGAGATCGCTGGCACCGAGGCGCCGCAAGGCATTCTTTCGCTGGTACGACTCCCCACCTGGGACCCCGAAACCGTCTGGGGGCCCCACGCCCTGGTTCTGGTTCTCGATGGCGTACAGGACCCTGGCAACGCCGGCACGATGCTTCGTGCGGCTGAGGCCTTTGGGGCGACGGGCGTCCTCGCCCTGAAAGGCACAGTCGATCTGGCCAACCCCAAGGTTGTGCGCGCCTCTGCCGGCAGCCTCTTCCGACTGCCCACACTCCGTGGCACGCCAGAGGACATTAAGGCGCCCGCGTTCGCTTCCGCTGGCGATGCCGCCGCCCCAGCTCATACAGTCGACTGGCGCGGCCCCTGCGCCATCATCGTGGGCAGCGAGGGCCACGGCGTCAGCGCGCCGTTGCGCAAGATGGCCAAAGCCGTGCGTATCCCGACGCAGGGTGTTGAAAGCCTCAACGCCGGCGTCGCGGCCGCCGTCCTGCTCTATGAGGTCTCACGCCAGCGCGGGGTCTAAAGCGATGAGTAGTCTCTTCGACGACGAGCAAGCCGCACAGGACCTGGGCCACGCCGCCCGCCCCCTGGCGGAGCGACTGCGTCCAGAGCGGCTTGAGGACGTTGTCGGACAAACCCACCTGCTGGGCCTGGGCCGCCCTATCCGGACGATGGTGGACCACGACCGCCTCAAGAGCATGATCCTGTGGGGTCCGCCCGGCGTGGGCAAGACAACCATCGCCCGCCTGCTGGCCAAAGCGTCCAAGGCAGACTTCATCCCTTTCAGCGCCGTCCTGAGCGGCATCAAAGAGATTAAGACCGTCATGGCAGAGGCTGAGAAGAATCTGCGCTACGGCCGCCGCACCGTCGTTTTTGTCGACGAAATCCATCGCTTCAATAAGGCGCAGCAGGACGCCTTTTTGCCTTATGTCGAACGCGGCGATATCGTACTTATCGGGGCCACTACAGAGAACCCCAGCTTCGAAGTCAACGGCGCGCTACTCAGCCGCACCAAGGTCTTTACGCTGCGCGGTCTTGAGGTGGAAGAACTCGCTGAGCTAGTCGGCCGCGGGCTGGCAGCGATGCAAGTGGAAGCCGCGCCGGAAGTTATCGAAATGATCGCCCAATTTGTCAACGGCGACGCCAGGAACGCGCTCAATCTGGTGGAGCTGGCCGCCTCGGTCGCGATCAATGGCCATGTCACACGCGAAAGTCTTGAGGGCGTGCTGGAGCGCCGGATGCTGCTCTACGACAAGTCGGGCGAGGAGCATTACAACCTGGTCAGCGCCTTACACAAAAGCGTTCGCTCGAGCGACCCCGACGCCGCGCTCTACTGGCTGGCCCGCATGATGGAAGCTGGCGAAAATCGAATGTATCTTGCCCGCCGTCTGGTGCGGATGGCCATCGAAGACATTGGCCTGGCAGACCCGCGCGCCGTCGAACAAGCCATCGCCTGCCAGCAAACCGTTCATTTTCTGGGCGAGCCGGAGGGCGACCAGGCCTTGGCACAAATCGCGATCTATCTAGCCATCGCACCCAAAAGCGATGCAGCCTACCAAGCCCTTAAAGCCGCTCAGACCGCCGCCCGTGAGCGCCTGGCAGAGCCCGTCCCGCTGCAACTCCGCAACGCGCCAACACGGCTGATGAAAGACCTTGGATATGGCAGCGGCTACCAGCATGCCCATCAGAGCGCGGATGCCGTCGTCGGCATGAAATGCCTGCCTCCTGGTCTCGAAGGAACTGTGTTCTACCAGCCCACAAATCGGGGCATGGAAGCCAAGATCCGTGAGCGCCTTGAGGACTGGAAGAAGAAACGCGAAGCTACTTCTTAGCTTTAGTGGCGTCCGCCGTCACCGTAATTTCGATCCGCGCCTTCCCAACCAGACGGGAAACACCGACGGTCGTTCGGGCGGGGCGAGGTTCCGGAAACATCGTCATATAGATCTTGTTCATACGGTCAAAGAGATCCATGTCGGTCAGGTAGACCTGGACGGCCAAGGCGTCGGACAGACTCAGCCCAGCTTCCTTCAGGATTTTTTCAATGGCGCCGATACAAGCCTTTACTTCATCTTCGAAAATGTCAGGGGTGCCTCCGGTGGAGTCTCGCCCAATCTGCCCGGCGACGTACATCGTGCCACCGGAGATGATCCCGGGGGAGTACGGTCCCGCAGGGTTGGTCCCTTTCGGCACGATGGCCTTCTTCTCGGCCTGGAGCATCATCGGAGCAACCAGCAAGGCAGTGGCAAATGCGCAGCGCAGTGGAATCTGAAAGAATGACATTAGCTAGCAGTGTAAAACAATCGGCAATCGGCTGGAAAGATGGGACTTGCCTGATCCCGCTAGTACCTTTGTACTCAGTAGAATTAGGCCAAGTTTCTTATGGTTATCCCAACGTCTATGACGCATTCTAAGCGTGTCAGGAAAAAAATCAATGTTAGGCATGCAAAACAATACCCGTAGCGTCAAGGATTCCAGTGATCGGCGCGGCTCGGATCGCTTCCCAATCGAGCGCGATGTCCGCTACAAGGTGCTGTCCAAACGCAGCAACGAAGAGGCAGGCTCTGGCAAGACGATCAACATGAGCAGTTCCGGCGTTCTGTTTACGGCAGAACACCTCCTAGTCCCTGGCAAACGTATCGAAGTTGCCATCAGCTGGCCCGCCCAGCTCAACAACACGACTCCTTTGAAGTTGGTGGCCCGTGGTCGCGTCGTACGCGCAGCAGACGGTTGTGCCGCCCTCGAGATTCAGCAATACGAGTTCCGTACCCAGAAAAGCAGCAACGTTCAGTAGCTGACTAAAGCTCGGTTCATGACGTGTTGGCGTCCGCAATGTGGCGGCCACTTCCGGTCGGGTCAAAGTACAGTTCCCCTGCCCGGTTCACCTTTCCCCAACGCGCGCCCAATTTCACTTCCGCCCAACCGTCGTCAAAGTTCCGCGCCTCCTGATAGCGCGGCGGGATCGCAAAGGCTCCCTGAGAGTCGATATAGCCCCAACGACCATACCAGCGGACAGCGGCTAGCCCTTCAGAGTAGTCGGCGCAATCCTCATAAAGCGGATTCACTCGCCAATCCCCCTGCTTGTCGATGTAGCCCCACTTGTCATTGAACTGCACCGCCGCCAATCCCCGCACAAATGCCCGGGCCTGGACAAATTCCGGGTGAATCGTCGTCTTGCCCTTTTCGTCGATGTAGCCCCAGAACTCGCCAAAATCCATCGCGATCAGCGCGACTTCCTCGGCAAACTCCCCGCCCTTGCTCACGGTCTCATAGGCATCGACAATCTCCTTGAGCTTGTCTTCCGCCTTCCGCCGTAGCCTTTCGGGCTCGTTTTGATGCCGATCCGGATGCCAGATCTTCACCAGATCGAGATACGCCTCCCTGGCCTCCTCCACGGTGCACATGGGGCGAATCTCTAAAATCGAATAGGCGTGTGCAATCTTGCTCAAATCGGAGTATCGGCCTAAAACACCCGTTGCTTCAGTCTGGCGATGTTGAATTTGGCAGTATCGGCAACAGCCATCACAGTCATTACGCCGGCTTGTACGGGATCGGAAACCACCAGATCTGCCGCATCCGGCACGCTGCCCGCCATATTCAGACTGACGACCAACAAGCCCTGCGCGCGAACTTCGCGCACCGCAATTTCAATTTCGCCACCCATCAAGGACCCTGCCAGCACCAGCGCCTTGGCCCGAGGTAGCCTGGCCACGGCCCGAACGGCATCGGCAAGCTGCTGCTCGCCAACCAGCGGGATCGTATCCACCGAGATGTGCTCGCCACGAAGATTATGCCGGTCGGCCTCAGAGATGGCACCAATCGCCACCTGCGCCACCTGCGCCCCACCGCCCATGATGATGATGCGCTTGCCGTAGATCTCATCCATACTGCGCACTTGCTCAACGCCGCGCACCACCGGCAGCGCTGCAAGATCGGCGAGCAGGCGGTCGCCGTCGGCGTGCGGCAGATCGATCTCAAAGAAGGTTCGTTCCTCATTGTCGGCGCGGCTTCCGAGGATCGCGACCGACAGGATGTTGCCTTCATGGGCGGCGATGACACCGGTGAGCTGGTGCAAGACCCCAGGCTTCGGCTCAACCCGCACCAACAAAGAAAACTTGGTTTCAGACATGGGCGGCTATACCTCGATTTCGTATTTTTTGAGAATCTCGGTCCAGACACCGCGAGCCTTCAGCAGAGTCTCGCAGACTTCGCGAACCGCACCGTCGCCGCCCTTGGCCTTGGTCGTGTACTGCGCACAGCCCTTCACTTCGTCACGGGCATTGGCAGTAGCAAAACTCAGCCCCACGCGGCGAAAGATGACCACATCGGTGAAGTCATCCCCAATGTAGGCCACTTTTGAGGGATCCACTTTGGCATCGGCCAGAATCTCGTCGAGAATCGGAATCTTCTCGGTATGGCCCTGATAGACGTACTTCATCCTGGCCTGACGGGCACGCTCAGTTGTGGCTGGGGAGATGCGTCCGCTAATGACGCCAGAGGCGATGCCATAACGATTGATCCATTGCAGCGCGATGCCGTCTTGCGAGTCGAAGCCCTTAGTCTCGAGGATTGTGCCGTCAGGGAAAGGGATGTTGTAGAGCCTGCCATCGGTAAGAACGCCATCGACATCCATCAACAACAATTCGATTTTTGAGGCGCGTTCCAGAAGGTCTGGGCTAAGAGCGGAGGACATAGCTTTCTATTTTCCCTCAAACAGCTGACCGTAGAGTTTCTTTTGCTGCGCCAGCAGCCGGGCATAGGCCTCGGCGTACTCTGGCCGCGGCAAGTAGGTCTCTCCGGTGGCAGACGGAATCTCGCTCAAATGCTTCACCGCGCCAATCCGTTCCAACACCAACATCGCCGCACCCCTCGCCGACGTTTCTTTCTCCAGGCTGGCCACCACCGGCCGCCCTAAAGCGTCGGCCATCATCTGCGTCCATACGGTGGATTTGCGCAAGGCTTCGCCTGTCGCGATCACGCGCTCTGGCTCGCCCAGCCGCTCGGCCAGGATCTCGTACAGCAGGCGGAAGCGCAGCGCGACAGATTCAAGCGACGCGGCGAGAATCTCGACCGGCGTCGTATTCAGGTTGAGCCCGGTAATTGCCCCGCGCGCATCGGCCCGCCACTTGGTACTGCGCTCTCCGGCAAATAGCGGCAGCACCGTCAGCCCGTGTGCCCCCGGCACCGCCCGGGCAAGCTGCTGTTCCCAATCCACGGGCATCTGGAAGCGTTCCATCACCCACTCAAACACTTTGCCGCCATTCGACAGAGCACCACCCAGGACAAAGCGCTTGGGGTCCAGACGATAGCACCACAGGCCTTCCGGGATCTCGACTTGCGGCTTTTCAAATACAGCCCGCATCGCCCCCGTCGTGCCCACCATCAGCGCAAACTCGTTCGGCATGTCACAGCCGCAGCCGATGTTGTTCGCCGCCCCGTCACCAATCGCCGGAAACCAGGGTATCGATGCAAACAATGGCCAGCGCGCCGCATACTCGGCCTTCAACCCGGTGGCCGGCTGATCCAATCGCGACAGGTCCGCAAGTTGTTCCGGCCGCAAGTGCAAATAGGCAAGCAGTTCGGCATCATAACTCTGTGAGTTCGAGTTCCACAGACCCGTCGCCGAGAGCATCGAACTCGATGCGTGCGTATGACCAAAAAACTCGGCAAACAGGTATTCGCCAAAGCTCATCCAATCGGCGGAAGCCGCAAACAATTCGGCCCGCTGCTCTCGCAGCCACAGCATCTTCGCCGGCCAATAGCTAGGGTGAAACACAGTCCCCACCCGCAGATGAAACGCCTTCTCATCCAGGTCGTGTTTTAACTGTTCCGCGTTCGGCTGGCTGCGCGTGTCGAGCAGATGCAGGATCGGGGTTGCGGGCTGGCCCGCTGCATCGAGACCAAGAAACGAATGCCAGAAAGTACACATCGCCACAGCACTCGGCTTGCGCGCCAATTGCGACAGCGCCTGATGTGCCTGATCAAGGCTTTGGAGCGCGGCGGCAAACAAATCGCCCGCCTGAATCTCCACGCCGCCATCGGAAGTCGTATGCAATTCATAGCCAATCGAGGCCGTCGTAATCACAGGCCGCGCCTGCGCATCAAACACAAGCGTCTTGACGGACGTAGTGCCCGCGTCAAAGCTCACAACCAAGGGAGATTCGCTCATATACAGTAGTCATCATGATCGTATCGCGTGTCCTGCTGATGCTCCTGTTTTCGCAACAACTCTACGAGGAAGATCCCAAGCTCACCCAGCCCATTCGCGAGAAGCTTTGGCACCAACTGGATGCCTTCTCTGATCGCGCCAAGGCAGACCCGGAGGCACAGCGCCGCCTGCTCAAACAGCGCATGGGCTACCCCCCACCGATGATGAAGACCCAGGGGGGCCTGCGGCTTGAGAAGTCTGGCGAAGACAGCGTCGCAACCTATTACCGAACGTATTTGACGGTAGCCGAAGGGCTCGAAGCCTACGGCCTCTACATCGTCCCCAAGAAGCCGCTCGCCAAGCGTGCCCCGCTGGTGATCTCGCAACATGGCGGCGGCGGCACGCCCGAGATGGCCACCTACAACGGTGCCAGCAACTACCACGATCAGGTGCGCGGCGCTGTCGAGCAAGGCTACATCGTCTATGCCCCACACACGGTCATGCATCCGTTTCGCGATCGCGATAACGGCACGGCAATCCCCGCTGACGTCCGCAAGGCTCTCGACGCCAAGTTCCGCGACGCGGGCACCAGCCTGGCCGCCGTCGAAGTCTACAAGATCTCACTTGCCCTTGATGAGTTGCTCAAGCGTCCCGAGATTGACGCCAAGCGAGTGGCGATGATCGGCCTGTCTTACGGTGGCTACTACTCGCTGTATACGGCGGCGCTAGAGCCGCGCATCAAAGTCGTCGTCGCTTCCTGCAGTGTGCGCAATGAAGAACCGATTCTCGATTCCAGAATCGAAGGCCGCTTGCTAGACCTCGCCCCCGCCGATGTTGCCGGTCTGGTTGCGCCTCGGCCCTTGCAGATTCAAACCGGCGTCGATGACAAGTCCTCACCCATCGAGCAGGCGCGCCTCGCCGCAAAGCGCACGCAGAGCTTTTACGAGAAGGCTGGAGCCGCCCAACACTTTGCGTTCGAAGAATTCCAGGGCGGCCATGAGTTCCGGGGCAATATTGTATGGCCTTTTCTCAAAAAATGGCTCTAGCCCTGCCCATGCTAATCTAAGTTAGTAATGGCATACGTGATTGCAGAGCCCTGCATTGGGACCAAAGATTCAGCTTGTGTAGACGCCTGCCCGGTGGACTGCATCCATCCGAAAAAAGACTCCGAGAAGTTTGAAGGCGAAAGGATGCTCTACATCGATCCTGTAGAGTGCATTGACTGCGGCGCTTGCGTCCCCGTCTGCCCCGTTTCGGCCATCTTCGCCCTCGATGATCTGCCAGAGAAGTGGAATAGCTTCACGGCAGAGAACGCGGCCTACTTCGGTCGATAACCCGCCGAACATTTGTCCGTTTCAAACACCCTTACATACGAAACTCTTGCTAAGGCAGCCTCTCCGGGCTGCCTTAATGCTTTTTCGGTCTCGTCGTAGAAGAACTTCGCCAGGTTCTCTGCCGTCGGATTCAGCTTGTCAAAAGGCGGCACTTCATTCAAGAAGCCGTGGTCGAACTTGTCGATCCATGGCGCCAGCGCCTTCTTGATGACCTCAAACTCCACCAGCATGCCCAGCGAGTCCAGCGTCTCACCCTCAATCGTGATCTGCACACGATAGTTGTGCCCATGCACATTGGCGCACTTCCCCGGATAGTCTTTTAGATAATGCGCAGCCGAAAAGGGCTGCTCTACAATCACTTCGTACACTTGAAAAATCTCTCTACTTCCAGAATATCGGTCGTGAACCCATAATCGGGCAACGAATCGAAGAAGATCTGCCCATAACGCTGCGCCGTGATGCGCGTATCGAGCAGCACCAACACCCCACGATCGCTCTTGGCGCGGATCAGCCGTCCAAATCCCTGCTTCAGCGCGATCGCCGCCTGCGGGATCTGATACTCATAAAAGGGCTTTCCGCCCGCTTCCTTGATCTGATTGGAGCGCGCCTCCACCACAGGGTCTGTCGGCACGGCAAAGGGCAGCTTGTCGATTATCACGCAGGACAATTGGTCTCCCTGCACATCGACACCCTGCCAAAATGAGCTGGTCGCAAACAACACTGCGTTCGGCGTGGAACGAAACTCCTCCAGCAGCACGTTCCTCGGTTTCGACCCCTGCAGCAGCAAAGGATAGGGCACCTCAAAGGTCACACGATCGTGCACCGCGCGCATCTGGCTGTAGCTGGTAAACAAGCAAAACGCGCGGCCCTCGCTCAGCGTCAGAATCTTCGCGATTTCCTGCGCCGCGCTGGCGGCAAAGCTCTGGCTGCGCGGGTCTGGCATATGTTGCGGGATGTACAACAGTGCCTGCTTCTGAAAATCAAAGGGACTGCTTACCACCAGCGACCGCGCGCTTTCCATCCCCAGACGCTTCTTCAGAAACTCAAAGTCGCCCGATACGGCGAGCGTCGCCGAGGTCAGAATCGTCGTCGAGACTTCCTCAAACAGCTTCGCCCCAAGGATCGTCGCCACATCGATCGGCGTGGCCTGCAGGTTCACTCCGCGCCCACGCCGCTCTGTCCAGCGGACAAACTTCGGGTCGGGTTTGCCCATAAAAAACCGCAGCGATTCTTCGATCGTTTTCGTCCGCCGATGTAGTGGAATCACCTCGTCGACGCCGCCCTCAATCAACTGCAACTGCGTCGAAAGCATTTCCAAGCCCATCAGCGCGCCCATGTACTGCTCACCGTGCGCCTCAAGGAAGGCCTCATGATCGCGAAAGCTACTTCGCCCCTCTGCTTCGCCAAACAGTTGGAAGAAACGTTCTGTCGCCGCAATTGCCCCGCGCAGCAGATCCTCCAGCGAGTTAGTGTGAAAGTCTTTGCGGCGCGATAGATCGAGAATGTCGCGAGTCAGGTCCTGCATCTGCAGGTTGGACACCGTCATGCCAAAGTACTGTCCTACGACATCCTCGATCTCATGGGCCTCATCAAAGATCACGGCATCGTAATTGGGGATGATGCCCCCGCGCTCTTCCTGCTTCAAAGCCAGGTCGGCAAAAAAAAGATGGTGATTGACGATGATGATGTCCGAATCGCTGGCCCGCCGCATCATCTCCGTGATGAAGCAGTTGTCAAAATATGCGCACTTCTGGCCAGTGCAGCGCTCCCGTCGCGCATCCAGCTTGTTCCAGACGCCGGAATGCTCTGGCAGGTTGCGTAGCTCACTGCGGTCGCCCATTTCAGTGTTGGGCATCCAATCGCGAATCACGCGGAAGTCGGTCACCTCCTGCATCCCCTCCAACCAGGCCGCCTCTGACCCCGCCGCCTCATTCACCTTTTGGCGACAAAGATAGTTCGCCCGACCCTTCATGTAGGTCACCTTCAGCGTCCGCTTAATTAAGGCTTCAAGCATCGGCACATCTTTGAAGTAGAGCTGCTCCTGGAGGTTCTTTGTGCCAGTCGATACAACGATGCGCTTGTTACTCAGGATCGCCGGAATCAGGTAGGCCATGGTCTTGCCAGTGCCAGTGCCAGCTTCTACAACTAGGTGTCGCCGTTCCTCCAATGCTTCCGAAACAGCTTCGGCCATTTCCAATTGGCCCTCACGAAATTCAAAGTTGGGGTGTACCTGCGACAGGATGCCTTTGGGGTGGAAAAAATCGCGTAGGGAAGGGGGCATCTAGGAAGAAGACTATAGATCTATTGTCACTCGGACGAAAAGACCTTAGAGAGAGCAACTTCTTTAACTGACTGGGTTAGAGTCACTGTAAAGGCTCTGTTAAGAAGGCAGCGGGGGTAGCAACATGAAGAAAACGAACATCTTAGTGGCGGCATTCGGTCTCGGCGTCATCGTTTTGGCTGGCGCAATATTTGCTGGCGCGCAAGAGCAAAATCCAGTCGATCTCGAGAATCATACCGATTGCGCCTTCTTCGGCGCGGGTGCCGAGAAGCGATCCAAAGAGCTGCGGGACCGCTACTGGCGCAGCCGCATTACGCAACAAATCATGTCTACCGGCGTTGCCGAAGGTCAGATCCAAAATCTGGTCCCATCCGGCAGTCGTACCCAGCAGTTGCAGGGTCAAGCCTCCGACAATCCCATTGATGTCGCTATCCTCTCAGAGTTACAAAGGCGCGGCATTCCCCCAGCTGAGCAGACCACCGACCTCGAATTCCTCCGCCGGGTCACTCTCGACGTTACAGGCCGAATCCCCACTTATGAAAGCCTCGTCCAGTTCAATGGCACACCCAGTCCGACCAAACGCGCCGAGCTGATCGAGCAACTGCTGAGTAGCCCAGAGTATGTAGATAAGTGGACGATGTACTTCGGCGACATGTTTCGCAACACGCGCAACGGGGATGTGCTGGCGCGCGGGGATCAGGGCCGCAACGCTTTCTATACCTGGATCAAGTCGTCGATGCAGGCCAACAAGAGCTACAAGCAGATGGCCACGGAGTTGATTGCCAGCAAGGGGACCAATAGCTTTGAGCAAGGCGAGGTCAATTTCCTGCTGGGCAGCAAGACCCAGGGCGGGCCGATAAACGACGATTACGATCAGGAGACCGCCGACGTGGCGGCCACTTTCCTCGGCGTGGCGCACATGAATTGCATCCTCTGCCATAACGGCCGCGGCCACTTGGACACGCTGAGCCTTTGGGGTAAGAACGCCAAGCGCAGCGACGCTTGGGCGACCTCGGCTTATTTTGCGAAGACCAACATGGTTGCCACCTATCCGGATCGCGCTAATCTGCCAAATTTTCGCTACTACTCTTTGGTGGACGTTGTCCGTGCCGATTACCCGCTAAACACCACCACCGGCAATCGCCCGGCGCGCCAGCCCACCGACGGCCTGGGCACGACGGTCCCGCCGAAGTATATATTCGGCGGCGATAAACCGAAGGCCAACGAGAGCTATCGCGAAGCCTTTGCACGGGCGATGACGAGTGACTTCCAATTTTCACGGGCCACGGTGAAATACATGTGGGGCGCACTGAGGGGCCGGGGCTGGGTTGAGCCGCTCGATCAGTTCGACCCGGCCCGCCTGGACCCTGACAATCCACCCACCGGCAGTTGGGGCTTACAGCCGTCCAACGCCGCGTTGCTGAACACACTGGCCGACGGCTTCGTCAAGAGTAACTACGACCTCAAGTGGTTGATGCGGACCATCCTCAACTCAGACACCTATCAGATGAGCTCACGTTACGCTGGCGAATGGAATGTCACATACGAGCCGCTCTTTGCTCGCCACCTGGTTCGTCGGCTCTGGGCCGAAGAGATCCACGACGCGATCTCCATATCGAGCAACATCCTGCCAACCTACAACGTGCCGGAATACGGCGGGGCCATGTACACGGACCGCACCAACCGTACCGTGCGCTTTGCGATGCAACTGCCCGAAACGGGCACCTTGCCCGACAATAATCTGGTTGCTTCCTTTCTGAATAGCTTCGGCCGAGGCGACAGGCTCAGCGATGATCGCAAGAGTGACGGCTCGGCGATCCAGGCCCTCAATCTGATGAACGACATCTTTGTCACTACGCGGATCCGGTCCAGCAATGTTGGGGGTCAACAGAGTATCCTTAACCGCTACATCAATGTGTCTGACGGGCAACTCGTCAACCAGTTCTACATGAACGTCCTCTCACGCTACCCAAATCAGCAGGAAATGGACATTGCCTCGGCTACCCTCAAAGGCACCACTGGCACGCTGCGGATCCAAAAGGGAGAGAACCTGCTCTGGACTCTCTACAACAAAGTCGACTTCATCTACAACTACTAAGGGGCGCACATCATGACACCGAACGAAAAATTCCTGCAGTTCATCAAGCAGTATCCGCACCGCCATAAGAACTTCTTCGACCGGCCCTTCGCCACTCGGCGCAACTTCTTCAAGTTCGCTGGCGGCGCAGTGACGATGTCCTACCTGGCAGAGCAAGCCAAGGCTGCCGTTCGCATCGACAAGCAAGATGTCCCCTTGCTCAACAAGGCCAAAAACTGCATCTTCATCCTGCTGACGGGCGCTCCTAGTCACACCGACACATTCGACCTCAAAATGGTGAACGGCGTCACACCCGCTGCCATATTCAAGCCCGATACCGTTGGTGGCCTGCTGCTACCCACCGGTATCATGCCAAAGCTCTCGACGATGACCAGCGACTTTGCCGTGATCCGCAGCATGCGGGCCTGGGCCCTTGTACATAACCTGTCGCAGATGTGGACCCAGATCGGCCGCAACCCCGTTGCTGCGCTCGGCGACATCGCACCAAACATCGGTTCCATGGTTGCAATCGAGAAAGAGTCCGAGCGCCGTTCCACCGACGTGCTGCCTGGCTTCGTCGCGCTCAATAGCACCCAGGCTGTGGGTAGCGGCTACCTCGCCTCTGCCTATGCACCGCTGAAATTTAACGCTACTGCCAGGGGCCTCACCAACACTACCAATCCCGACGGCTCGACTCGCCTCGACGAGCGATATGCCCTCATGAATCAGCTGGATGGCCCCAATCGCGTCAATAGTCCCTATGGCAAGCCCATGGAGGACATGGACGCTTTCTACAAGAGCGCCAAGGGCATGACATACAACCCTGTCGTCGACGGAGCATTCCAATTCACTACGGCAGAACGCGCGCCTTATGGCAACTCAGCCCTTGGTGATTCCTGTCTCACTGCGGCAAAAATTCTTAAGGCAAATGCCGGCACCCGGTTCATTCAGATCAGTTCGGGCGGTTGGGATGACCACCAGAACATCTACACCGACACCGTCCTGCCAGCTCGTGTCCGCTCGCTCGATTCGGCCGTTTCCCAATTGATCGCCGACCTCAAGGCGAACGGCCAGCTCAAGGACACCCTCATCGTAATGGTGGGTGAATTTGGCCGCACCGTCGGGCAGCTCTCCGCCGCCATGGGTCGCGATCACTACACCCAGCAGTTCTGCTTTATGGCTGGTGCCGGCATCAAAGGCGGTCGCGCCATCGGCAGCACCAACGCCGCTGGTTCCTTCACCGCCGATTTCGGCTGGTCCCGACAGCGCGACGTCCGCCCCGAAGACATCGAGGCCACGATCTACTCAGCCCTGGGCATCAACTACACCAGCATTCGTTACGACGATCCCTTCAACCGCGGCTTTGAGTACGTCCCCTTTTCTGGAGACGATCTCTATGGCCCGGTTAAGGAGCTATGGGCTTAAGTTCGCCCATGAAGCGGTGCAGGAAGATCAGCGCAATGATGTGGAAAACGCCCATCATGCAGAACATCGGTACGTAGCCAAAGTACGTCACGATGTAGCCGGGCAATAGCGTCGAGAAGATCACACCGCCCAAGCCACCAACGCTGGCACCAATGCCCGTAGCTGAGGCTACAGCACTCTTGGGGAATACATCCGACACGGTTGTGTACAGATTGGCAGACCAACCCTGATGCGCCGCCGTGGCCAGACTGATCAGTGCGATGGCGATGTACGGATTCTCAAACAGTACGGCCGTAGCCGAGATCGGCATACATGCCGCAAAGATGCCCATCGTCGTCTTGCGCGCCTTGCCCACAGGCCAGCCCTTGCGCAAGAAATAGCCCGATAGCCAGCCCCCTGCGATGCTGCCCAGCCCTGCCGTCAAGTAGACGGCTGGAAAGGCCCACGACACCTGCTTCATGTCAAAGTGCCGCACGTTATAGAAGTAGGGCGGCAGCCAGAACATGTAGAACCACCAGACCGGGTCTGAGAAGAACTTGGCAAGCGAGAAGCCCCAGGTCTCCCGATAGCTGGCCACCTGCGCCCAACTCAACGGAGCCACGCCAACCTCATGATCATCCTGCGGCGGGGGCTGCTGCCGTACCATCAGCCACAGCACCAGAACAACGACCCCGCTTGCGCCGGTCAACAGAAAGCAGGCCCGCCAGCCATATTGAGCGGTCAAGTATAGAAACAACACCGGCCCCAGCACGGAGGCAATCGTTGTCCCTGAATTAAATAGGCCCGTCGCAAAGGCTCTGTCTTTCTTGGGAAACCATTCCGTCACGCTCTTGATCGCCGCCGGGAAATTGCCTGCCTCGCCCAGCCCCAACAGTGCCCGGCAAGCGCCAAAGCTAAAGGCACTTCCCACAAACGCATGTACGGCCGCCGCAACACTCCACCACAGGATAGCCACAGAGTAACCAACTCGCGTACCCACTCTGTCAATAAACTTGCCAGCGATCAGGAAGCCGATGGTGTAGGCAAACTGAAAAGCCGAGCTCACCTGGCCATAGGTAATGTCATCGAGCGGGAAGTCCTTTCGGATCTCAGGCAGCAGGATCCCGAGAATGATCCGATCCAGGTAATTGACGGTTGTGCCCAAAAATAGCAGGGTCAATACCCACCAACGAAGGCGAGAACGCATCTCGCAAGTATACGGGACGGACCATGAAGTACTCCTAACGGAATAGCTCCGCTAGCTAAGGCACAGCGCAAAGGCAGGGGTCATACTTCGATCAAGATGATCGAAGTTCTGCTGGCCGTCTCTCTTCTCCACAAAATCGTCGCTGCCGAAGCGCAACAAAATGCTGTGCGCTTGCCGTACGAATGCCGCGAGCTACAGGAGAACTGGGACGCCGGCAATCGGGACGCGAGCCTCCGCACAAAGATCTACGACGTTATTCTGCTGGAAGGCGTGCGCTATCGCAAGCTGATCTCCCGCAATGGAGAGCCACTCAGTTCGGAGGAGCGCCGCCTGGTGGATGACGATATGCTCCGCACTTCGGTTCTGCGGCAGGCAGTCAAAGACAAGCCAACAGGCGAACCCCTCGCAGCGCTGGAGAAGACCCATAACCTCACCCTCGCCGCGCCCAACCAACTGATCGCCACACCCAGGACCACCGGTCGCAGCTATCGCCTCACTTATGACCCAACATCCTTCGCCATTCTCGAATATGTGCGCGAAGATGGCGATATGAAGCTCACGATCGAGTACACGAATGAACCCGATTCCCCGCATTGGATGCGGCGTATGGAGGTCCTGTTCACGGCAGGTATCCCCCGGGTCCAGCAGAGCACCTTCAGCGATTACCGCCGCGCCCAATGAAGAAAGCTGTAATTCTGGCCGCAGGCCGCGGCTCGCGCATGGGTGAACTGACCAGAGAATTGCCCAAGCCGCTCATCCCACTTAAGGGCCGCCCCATGATTTTGCACATCCTCGACCGCATGGCCGCTGCTGGAATAGAGTCGGTGCTGTTGATCACCGGCTACCTCGCCGACCAGATCGAAGCCGTCGCCAGCACACACTCGCTGCCAACCAGCTTCCTGCGACAAACAAGCATTGATGGCACCGCTCACGCCGCCCTGCTTGCCAAAGATTGGGTTGGCGACGACGCCGTCCTGCTGACCTTTGGCGACATCCTCGCCGAGCCGGCCCACTACACCGGCATGGCCGAAATGTTCCCGGGCAGCGAGGGCGTTCTCGCCGCCCGCCACGTAGAAGACCCCCACCAGGGCGCAGCCATCTACATTGACGACGACAACCGAGTCGAGAGGATCATTGAGAAGCCGCCCATTGGCACTTCCACGACACATTGGAACAGCGCGGGTATTTACGTCTTTTCCCCCAGCCTCTTCGCGGAACTGGCACGCGTACCCCTCAGTGATCGTGGCGAATACGAGCTCACCACCGCCATCACACAGCTGCTTGAAGCAGGCAAGACGCTCCGCCTCTTTGCCCTCGAAGGCACCTGGCTGGACGTCGGACGCCCCGCCGACATCGCCACTGCTGAACAGGAACTGGCCTAGTTAGCGGATCGTGATCTTGTCGACGCTCTGATTGTCGAACTCGTCGGTCACCCGGACGGCGACAGTCATCTCGCCAGGCGCGGGACGGTCCAAAGACACGGCAAACTCAAGGTCCTTGGAATCGCTCAGCCGCACAGTGGAATTGATCGGCATCCAGGCCCCGCCATTGATCGAGATCTCCGCTTTCTGAACCACCGTCAACGCATCGGTAGCGCGAAAGCGAAGTTGCGCCTGAGTGCCCGCTGGCGTCAGCGCCAGTTCCTTGATCACGGGCGGTGTATTGTCGATCAGGAACGCGGCGCTGGTGCCGGTTGCGCTCAGCGACTGGTTCAGCGGATTTGACACTGCATCGGTCGCCGACACCCGCACGCGATACTTGCCATCGCCAAAGGCAGTCGCATCAAAGCTGTAGTAGCGCTCTCTCACTTTGTCTTTCAAGAGCTTCCAGCTTTGCTCGGACTCGCCCTTGATCGAGATGCTGAACTCAAGCGTGTCGTTGTTGTCATCGACTGCGATCCAACGTGCGCCAATCATGCCGCGTGCATAGGTCAGAGCTGGAGAATTCGATCCATCGTTCACGGTCGGGGCAACCGGGGCTTGAGTCTTCCCAATAGCCGGTAGGCTCAAGACCGTTGCCATCGGCACGATCACAGGGGCCGGAGCCGGGAAGCGATAATTTGCGGGCGTCGCCTCGACCACATCGACGCGCGGCGCCACATTTTTTGGCAGATAAGCAATGTCAACTTGCGATAGCGCGGGGCCATCCTGCTGGCCACCCGAAAGCACTGCACGCCATTGCAGGAAGCGCGCTGAGGGCGACGCTACCCGTCCATCGTTGAGGCCCACCCAGGGGCTCCACATCTGCGTTGGGCGGTCCAGATTGCCGCTGCGCGTCTCATAGCGAATCGCGCCGCCACTCGACTCATCCTTGGCATGCAGGCGTCCCCATTGCGCAAAGTTGCCACCATCGAAAACTTCACTCTCAAAGCTGCCTTCGGGCTCAAGTCTGTCTGCGATCTCAAATACCTTGCCAACGTTGCCAGTGACAGCCAACATGCGCGCGCCATCCTTCAAAATCGCCGTCACTTGTGTCGAGGAGAAACTCCGCAACAACGTGGACTGCGACGGCGTGTCGACGCGATAGAGATTGCCCTTGTTGCCTGTGCCGAGGATGGGCTTGTCGTTGGCATCGAGAGCCAGCGAGTAAACCAGATCATTAGCGTTGGACCAGACGCGCGCGGGAGACCCATCAGCGTCGATCCGAATCAGTTCTGAGCCGCCCGGCACAGCCGTCGGCACGATCGGACCCGAAATATTGACGCGCTGCTGCTGCGCGCCCTGTTGAGCTGGCGCTTGCGGAGCGGCCGCCACGTTTGGCTGCATCATCGGAATCATGACTTGCGTCCCCGTCGTCTTCTGTCCCAGAATGGCGGCATAGAGCGCCCCATCCTTGCCGGCCACCAGGCTGGTCACTTCGCGCTTTGAGGATTGGAAGACAACGAAGCCATTGCCAGCCTCATCGGCCCTCACGATCAACCCGCCAGGTTCGGTTCCGACATAGATGGTGCCCTTGGAATCCACCACCAGCGACCGGATGTGATCCTCATCCAGCTTCATCCATACCCGTCCGGCGCCGGACGGAGTGACGCGGTGCAGTTGTCCCTGATCGCCGGTGGCTACCAGCAAGTCGCCATTCGGCGCAAAGGCCATCGACCAGATGTACTTGGCCTTGGGGTCATAAAACATATCGACAGCACCAGAGGCAGACACGCGATAGACCTTGCCATCGGGTGAGCTAGCGGCATATAGCCGGCCGCCCTTGTCGATGGCCAGGGCAAACACATTCATGCCCGTGATCTCAGCCAGCTTGCGCGATTGTCCAGCGCGCGTCACTTCATAGATTGCGCTCTTGTCTCCGGACGGGCCCCCGGCCGTGTAGATGATGCCGTTGCTTCCCACCACAGCGCTCCAAAGATACGGGATGGACAAGTCGGCAATTTCTTTCACTGCCGGAGAAAGCGTCAGTCGCCCGTCTGATCGCAGCGCAACCTTCTTGAGGTTGCCCTTCTCAAATTCCGCTTGGGCCTCCTGAGACCAGTAGCGAGTATCGGCAGCCAGGGCGCTCAGTGCGAGCCCCATCAGGGCAAAAACAGACTTGTGCATGTTTGAAAAAAATCCTTTTGAAGTTGCGCTGTCCTAGCGGACGTTGAAGCGCAACATATACTGGCCACCCACGACGTAGTCAAATGGGATGGCAGCCGCCTCCGTGTAAGACTCGGTCGTCGGCAGCATCGGCTTGGTCGTTGGCCGCCCGGTCTGCATGACATTCATCACTGAGCCAGGCAGGCTGGTGAGGCTCTTGTCATCGACATAGACCGTTGTCTTGGCGCTGGTGATCACCAGGAATAACTGATTGTTTGTTCGTTCCTGATTGATGATATTCACGGCCTGCGGCAGTTCCAGAAAGCGATTTGCCATACCTGCAAATTGAGGGTAGCGATTGAGCGTGTCCCCATCCACCAACACCAGCTTGTGCTCACCGCGAGCCAGATTCGAGGGGATGCGAATGGTTACGTCGCGGGCAATCCGTCCGCCACGATAGGGCTGCAGGAAGACCTTTACCGCGACGTCTTCGCCCGGCTCCACGTCAGTCTTCTCCATCCAGGCGCTCTCGATCGTCGCCATGCGGCGCTCGGGGATCAGGTCTACCGTCGCCTCCACGCCCTTCAACTTTGGGTCAATTAGATTGTTGCCGTAGAGTCGGGCAAACTTGTCGCCCCACCAGGTGGCGAGCGCGACAGCGGGCGGGAGCGGGTTGTCGTTAATCGCAGCCATGTTGCTGAGATTCAGCGCGGGCAGCCCGTCCAGTTCCACTTTGCCACTCAAGCGGTAAGTTGTTTCATCCGAGAACTCATTCAGTCCCGAGATCGAATTGAACAGGGTCATCGTCATCAAAAACGGCGTCCACTTTTGGTTTACGAAAACATTGAAGCGGAAGTCTTTAACCGACTCCGGCTTACCATTGGCCCCCAGGCTGCGCACCTTCAGAGTCACCGGAATCGTCTCTGCTTGTTCCCCCAGCAGGCCTTGGATGCCGGAGTGCCGGTCCTGTCGCAAAGCGCCGACGATTTCGGTTGCATTGCCCACCTTGTTGGGCTGAAAGGCCGAGCTCAGAACCGTAAGTATCTCGCCCTTTGCCATCGGCATGTCCATGGGGCCCATGTTGAAGAACGGGTGTCCGAAACCCAGCACTTTCTTGCCGTCGTTATAAGTAACCGTGCCCAGACCGGACACGTTCATGTCGCCCGATACCAATACTCCGACGATCGGCTGCCCAGGCGCGAGCGAACTCTGCCAATCCCTGGCGGGTTTGACTTCGTAGTTGGCGCCAGCTGCGCCACCCATTACTGGGCGAAGTCCCATTTGCTCCATCTGCGGGCCAAAGTAGCGCAGTGCTGATTCGTGAAAGCCTGAAAAGGTTAGTGGAGTATCAATCGGCTGCATCATTGCGCCAGACAGGACGTTCTCCGGCACACGAATGGCCGCAGAGCGTGCAACCGATTGGGGCGTTTTGGCATCCACTGGTTTAGAAGAATCAAATTGGTTAATTTCCAGCATCAAATCGATTGGCGTAATGCCACAGATCGCATCGGGCGAAAACACGCTGATGCGCAGGCTGACGGCGCCGACAAGCTTGCCATCAATGTAGACAGGGGAACCGGACATGCCACCTGCAACGCCAGTCCGAAGCGCCTTGCCGAACATTTTGGCGAGGATGATGTCCTGTTTCGGCCCCCAGGCGTTTTTCCACAAGCCGATAATCTCAATGTCCACCGGCTCGGCCTGATTGCCCTCAAAGACAGTCCAAGCCGTCGCCTTCATCCCCCGCTTCACCTGGTCAAGCGGGAAAGTCTCGACTTTACCGGCCTTAGGTGCCTGAGCGAACAGCGACGAAACAGCGATAGCTGCCAGCGCCAACAACGAAATTTTTCTCATGTACATCCTGGATCTGTCTCATTAGACGACAACAAAGGCAAGCTGGGTGCCTTGAATCTCACTATTATAGTTGCGAATCGGCCCGATGTTACACTGAGGCCTGTTTAGACTGGGCGGGGTCCAACATATGCGGATCAAAATAGAAGTGGCGCACTTCGCCTTAATCGTATCGGCGGTTGCACTCGGGATGGTCATCTCCAGCGCGCAAACTACGCCCACAGATAAGCCCACAGATAAGCCCAAAACGCCTGCCGAAAAGAAGGTGGAGATCCCGCCACCGGCACGCGTCAACACCATCCCACGCGACGGTCGTCCGCTCAAATCCGATGAAGCCGACAACGGCAAAGCGGCAAACATCCGCGTTGACACAAATCTGGTGCTGATCCCAGTTTCGGTGACAGACCCTTTGAATCGTTTCGTCACTGGCCTCGAGCGCGAGCACTTCAAAGTATTTGAAGAAAAGGTCGAACAGAAGATCGTGCAATTTGCCAGCGAGGACGCGCCGCTCTCGGTTGGCCTGGTTTTTGACACCAGCAACAGCATGGGCGCCAAGCTACAGAAAAGCCGCCAGGCTGCTGCCCAGTTCTTCAAGACAGCTAACTCGGAAGATGAGTTCTTCCTGGTGCAATTCAACGACCGGCCAGAACTGGTCGTCCCGTTCACCCACAGCACCGAAGAGATCCAGAACCGGCTCACCTTCACGCAGGCCAAGGGCCGCACCGCATTGCTCGACGGGATATATCTGGCGATGAACCAAATGAAGAAGGCCGTCAACCCCCGCAAGGCCGTGTTGGTGATCTCCGACGGTGGCGACAATTCCAGCCGCTACACCGAGAGCGAGATCAAGAACCTAGTGCGTGAGGCGGACGTCCAGATCTACGCAATTGGCATCTATGAATCGATGGGCGGACGCGGGCGCACGGCGGAAGAGCTCTCTGGGCCCGGCCTGTTGAATGACCTGGCAGAGCAAACAGGCGGGAAACATTTTTCGATCGAGAACGTCAATGAATTGCCGGACGTCGCGGCAAAGATCGGTATCGAGTTGCGCAATCAGTATTTGATTGGCTACTCTCCAAAAAATCAGGACCGCGACGGAAAGTATCGTCGCGTCCAAGTGAAACTCGTTCAGCCCAGAGGGTTGCCGCAACTCCGCCCGACGTGGAGACAAGGATATTATGCACCCGTTCAATAAGCGCCTGATCTTCGTGGCGGCTGCCCTGTTGGCCTCCAGCCTGTGGGCCCAGGAAGACCCCATTTTCAAGAGCGACACCCGCTTGGTGGTGTTGCACGCGACCGTGGTCGATTCCAAGGGCAACATCGTCACCGACCTGCAGAAAGCCGCATTCAAGGTCTTTGAAAACAACGTCGAGCAGCCGATGAAGATCTTCCGTCGTGAGGACGTTCCTGTCTCACTCGGCGTCGTCGTCGATAACAGCGGCAGCATGCGCTTGCGCCGCAACAAGGTTGAAGTTGCGGCCATGCAGATGGTAAAGGCTTCCAACAAACAGGATCAGGTATTCGTGGTCAACTTCAATGACGATGCCTTCCTCGACGTAGATTTCACCGGCGATATCAAGAAGATGGAAGAAGGCCTGACGCGGATTGATGCCCGTGGCGGGACGGCGATGTACGACGCAGTCAGCATGTCGCTCGATCACTTGAAGGCCAAGGGCAAGCGGGACAAGAAAGTGCTAATGCTCATCACCGATGGGGCGGACACCGCCAGCAAGTCGACACTTGAAAAGGTAATCGCGCAGGCCCATTCCTCCGACGCAGTAATATACGCGATTGCGCTGCTGAGCGAAGAGATTCCGCGCGAGGCCAAGCGAGCCAAGCGGGCGCTGGAGATGATTACAAAGGCCACAGGCGGGCTTTGCTTCTTTCCGAAGACGCTCGAAGAGGTAGACACCCTGGCGCTAGAAGTGGCCAAGGATATCCGCAACCAGTACGTCATCGGATATACTCCGACCGTCCAGGAATTGGACGGCACTTTCCGGACCATTCGCGTGACAGCAACTGGCCCCAACAAGCCGATGGTGCGAACCCGTTCTGGCTATTACGCCGGCGCGCCGAAGGCAGAAGCCAAGGTAGGCCCGAACAGCCTGCTCGACCCGAAATAATGATCGGTTTTCTTTGGAAGTCTTCACGAGGCTACCGGCTGCGCCCCTGGGCCAGTCCCTATCTACGTTGGCGGATGGAGACCTATTGGGGTGTCCACGCCGACGACATCGGCTTCCGCGAATTCTGGGCCTTCCTCTGGCTACATCGGGCGGACATGTGGCGATTTCTGCGCTGGTCCGGTCGTATGTCAGCCTAGAGGCGCGTCAGGCCCCTAAGAACGGTGGGCATATCCGCCTCCTTCAAGACCTCGTTCAGCGATTGTCGAACCGATCTGAATGCGAAGATCAGTAGCAGGAAGCTAGTCATCGCAACTATGCAAAATACAACGCCGGCCGCAACCGCTCCGTACGACTGCTTTGCGAGATAGGTCAGCGAGGAGAAATTCTCCGAAGCGGCAATACCGCAGAAGACGCCGATCAACGCAGCTCCTCCAATTCCAACAAGCACACCTCGAGCTAACTGCATGAAGATATGCAGTTCGGTGGCTCCCAACGCTCGTCTGATCGCGAAATCGCGGCGACGCAACTCCATTGACCGCGCTGTCACCGACCAAATCAGGCCAAGAGCAATCAAACAGCCAGCGATGGAGGCGATACTACTAAGTTGTGCCCCCGCTCTCTGACGAACTGTCGATAGCGCGAGAAAATCCCGGCCCTTCAATAGCCGGACGATGCTATCGCCGCCACTTGCTGATTTTACGGCCTCGACTAACTCTCTGGGATCGTTCCCTTCCGCTTTCAGATCGACGACGAGGCTCACCCACTTCGATGCCGTGTCGAACTCGCGAAACTGCGTAAAGACGGTTGGAATGACTCGCCGGTTCGAGCCGTGGTACGCAAACGGATGGACCACCGCCACCACCCGGAGAGACTTGGAGTTTAATTCGATAAGGCTTCCTACAGCGGAATCAAGGGTCAGTCCGGCCAGTCCCAGCGCCGAACTGTCCAACACGATCCCATCCTGCGTCCGATCCAAAGCCAACGGATTACCTGCGATCGCTTGCATCCGCATCGCCTTGAAAAACGATGGACTAACCTCCTCGAGCTCGACCTGACGAGCGGAATCCAACGTTGCGCTCAACCTTGATCCGGCGGGCGCCAAATAGACATTCAGCGAGTGATCGAGAAATGGTAAAAACGTCGTTAAGCTGACTTGGCTCACGCTCGGTTCATGCATCAGCGCATCTCGCAATTTTTTGATGCGCGTACCGACCTTGCCGCCACTCAGCAGGTCTTCGCCGCTGAACTGCAATTGGAGAATATAGCTTTCGGGCCTGGGAAGTCCATATTGCGCGTTCGCCAATTCACGCATTTGGATGGCGAGAATCGATCCGAACACCGCTCCGCCACAGGCCAAAAGAACAATCAGGTAGATGCCCGCCACCTGACAGCGGCGAATCCAGTAGTCGGGTAGCATTTGTTCGAACAGTGGTGCCGGCACAGCCAGGGCCAACGTGACCGCAATCGTCAACTCGAGTAGTTGCGTGTATGGGAACGCCTTCCGGGAGACCCCAAAAACTGTAAAGATATCGCCTTGCCATGAAAACATCGAGTGGACCACTACCCCCACGGCGAACACAGCAAATATGCACAAAAGTGAAATCGTTGCAGCTTCGATCAGGGATGTCGAGATGCCTAGCCACGCGGGCTTTCCGAGCGCCGTTTTGAAGCGAGCGACTGCTTGAGTCCTCGCAAGGTAGATTAGCTGGAGCGCGATCAAGAGACCGCATAGTGTCAAGACGATAGCGCCGGTCGCCAACTTGGCACCCGGCAGCCGTTCTTCACGGTCTTCGTCCGCCAATTTTACTAGGGATACGATTTCGGCGGTCGACGAGCGGGATTCAGCAGGGTAGATTGATGCAAAATAATCGATCAATCGCGATTTGGCATAGTCAAGATTCGTATTTGCATTCAACAGCGCCAGAAGTTTGAAGCGTACGCCTACGCGCCCACCATCATTTAATAGGGCTGACGCATCGTCGATGTGACTGAAGTAAAGATCGGCTTGGGGCGTAAGCAGGGTAGGGTGGTCGAGCACGCCGACTACGGGGTACGAGCGAGAATTGAAACGGAGCATCCGTCCAATTGCAGATCCGCCGTTGACGGATTTTTCCCAAAACCTCCGCGTAATCAACACAACTGTGGGCGCGGAGGGCTCATCGTCTTTGAGATCGAAGACGCGTCCTTGCGTGACGCGGCAACCCAACATGCGAAAAACGCTCGAATCGGCGACGACCGCGTCCGCAACGAATGCGGTGCCTTCCAGTTGTCCGGCGCCGCGCAACAGATCCGAGTCGACATATCGTCCCAGACCCGCAGCGTTTGGAAGCAGCATGTGAAGATCGGAAAGCGGTAACGGAGGGAGCGGTCGTGGGCGTCGATCAGAAAGGCCGCGAAGCCGCGCTACGTATAACGTTCCCTCGCCGAGAAGGCTTGTGCTCTGGGCGACAACCGTCGCTCGCAACCAGAGATGATAAAACGCTACCACTTGAAGCAATGCCGCCGTCAGAACGATGGACGAGATGAGGCCCCGATTCGAACGCCAGGAGCGCATCGACAATCTCGCCTCTTGAACAGCAAGACCCGCATGCGTAAACACAGCCTAAGACCCTGGGGCGGGACTCACAACTCGAGTCGCGCGTAGCCATGAGTCTAATCGCTCCATAAGTAATCGAGTGTCCGCATCAGTTCCGGTTGGCCTAGCCTCTTCAAGCAGAAGTTCGGGTTTTAAATTTATGACGAACCGCGAGGGACGTGCCGAAAGTTGGAGCTTTTTCTTAAGGCTAGAGGGCTCCTCAAATATGATCGGGACCGGTCGTAAGAACTTTAGCCGGAATTGTGGCTTTTCACTCTCGGGAACGCCGACCGCCACAACAGTGACCGTGGGACCCCGCATCGTACCAGGAACCACGAAGTCGTATGCAGCTTCTATTTGGTCAGTCATATCGCGGCAATCGGTTGCCCCAACCACATAAAGTAGTGCAATTTCACTACTCGCCAAATTCTCCTTGCTTCGCTGCATTCCCGGATTGTCGAAGAGACTTCGAAGATAGGGGACGATCAACGCGGCTCTAGCGCGCGGTTGTCTGACAAGATCTTCTCCGTGAGACCGCTGACCATTCCAAAGCCCCACTGCTGAGATGAACGCCAATAGAAAGAACACGACATAGATGAAGAGCCTGTCGAATGTCGCACGGAACCGCGTAAGCAATTGAGTCGCCATGCCCATTTGGAATCTGCTCTATTCTGAAATGCTCACCGAAACTATCTGTACACCGTTACGCGTAGTTTTCGCGTAGAGTAGTTTTCCGAGTCTGTTGTGACCAACTAGAGATCCCGGTGGCTGCTGAAGCCACCTAACGGCGGATGCGTTCCACGAGAAAATACCTGAGGCTGGTGTTGTGCCGTTAAGTTGGCGTAGGCCGACAATGAAAAACTTTGACTGTACTTCGATGTCTCCTAAAGTTGGATTATTCATTGTGAACTCGAAGGGCCCTCCGGGCAGTTCAGCGAGATTGGGTATTGTCGGTATTTTGTCGGCTATGCTGAAGCGCTTAGCTGCGCCGGTCCCCAAGTCGACAACAGACACGGCGCGATCAGGCGTGTCGCCAAAAGCAATCTGGTTGTTCGAATTCAAGGCAATGCTGGAAAGCGAGAGTTGGTAGTGGCGTTGGAACAGCGCGTCTAGGTCCTCGAAATTCGGAAACATTGTCCGGCTTGGAGATTTGATGGGAAGGGAATATTGCTGCAGGCGAGAAGCGCAGCCACTGCTAGCATAAGCACTTTTGGTGACGCATCCGGAAGTGTAAACAGTATTAGAATCCCGCCCGAAGGCTACATCATCTACACCGTGACTCGGTCGTTGAATTAGGAATGAGCTCTTGAAATTCCCATCTTCGTCAAACATAAGTACCCTCGACTGCCCCATATCTGCGAGCCAAATCAAACCAGTCGACGGATCGGTTCGCAATTTGTAGACATTTGAAAACGGCGGACCATCGTATGTGCCAGGTAAGATCTTGCGAATTAGCTTGCCTCCAGCGTCGAAAACTTGGAGCGAACGCTCTTTTTTTGCAGAAGCTAGATCTAAAACTGCTAGGACATATCCACCCTTAATTCGGTCGACGGCTGAGAAGACGATGCCCTCAACCTTCATTTCCAATCCGCTTGAGGCGACAACGAACTTTGGATCTGCTGCAAGTATGGCGCTTATCGCGAACAGCAATGCTGTTACGGTTTTTAGTATTTTACTCGCCTGGCTCATCAGTATCTCCCGCATTTTTCATCCATGGAGTGGCTTCGAAAATGCGGGGCAGCCTTGGCCGCCCCGCCGTCAGGTTTAACCCCCGCTGCACAAACAGGAAGAGTTTACGCCGCATCGTGAGGCAACACATGATCCGAATAAATCCGAATCACCGTGTCCTAGTGTTGACATCGCATTGACTTCCGTCTCCGTAACCTTCCATGCGGCTAGGGTAAGAAGACAAAGTAGTGACAAGCGTATGAGAGTTTTCATTACGCCTCCTTTCGTATGAGTATGCTGAGGGGGGGGGGCTTTGTCAAGGACAATTTAGCCCTAGCGCGGATGGAAATGTTAAATTATGTCGATCAGATTAAGAAAGTTTGTATGTGTGAAATCATTTTTCTTCTTGCGTGTTGAAATGCATTCACATCACCATTCACTCCAGAAGCCAGCCCAGACACTTTTGGAAGGCAGGTCGCTAATGTTATCTCATGGGTAGGGGTTCGCCGCATACACCGCCGCCTACTCAGAGGGTTAACGTCACTTTTGACAGCGATCGTGGTTGGTCGGGGTTAAGACCCTTCTCAGCAGCCAGGTAAGCCGCAAACATCTGTCCAGGAATGATGTAGGGAATGGGAGCAAGCAATTCGGGAATCGCCACCGGGATGCGGAATGCGCGTCGCTTTGAATCATAGGCATCCCGATTGCTCTTGTCGGTAATCAAGAGTGTCTCGTGTGTTGTCGCATCAATTCGGGTGAGGAGCTGCGACATCGATTCCCAGGTAGCGCCAGAGGGCGCAAAGACAAAGGCGGGGAAGTGCGGGTCCACCATCGCGATTGGTCCGTGAAGCAGATCAGCGCTGGAAAACCGCTCAGCGATTACGTAGCAGGTCTCCATCAGCTTCAAGGCAAACTCGAAGGCGTTGGCATAGCTGAGGCTGCGGCCGACGACGACGGCGTGCTGCATAAAGCGGTAGCGGCCCGCCATGGCGGCAACCTGGGGCTCCAGTTTCAGCGCCTTCTCAGCCAGCGCAGGCAAGCGTTCCAGGTCCTTGCGGTCGATCTTTGCGCCCAGGGCCCAGGCCAGCATATACATCGCCATCAACTGCCCGGTGTAGGTCTTGGTAGCGGCAACGGATTTCTCTTTGCCAGCGCGAACCAGGATGGTTGCATGTCCCAGCTTGGCGAGGGTTGAATTGGCCTCGTTCGTAACTCCGATTGTGAATGCGCCAGACTCCTTGGCCCGCTCCAGCACCAGGTTGGTGTCAGTGGATTCCCCGGATTGTGAGATCGCGACCACGAGTGCATCTTCGTAATCAAGCCGCACGTTGTACAGCGTGTGGATGCTGGGGGCGGCCAGAGACACTGGGATGCCGGTAAGCATCTCCAGCAAATAGCGGCCAAACTGCGCAGCGTTATCCGAGGTGCCACGCGCCGCGAGAACGATCAGGCGGGGCGGATAATTTTCAAACTGGCGGCGGAGTTTCTCAATTCCCTTCCATTCCTGTTGCAGGGTTTTGGCGAGTGCCTCCGGCTGCTGGCGGATCTCTTCGAGCATCTTGGACATGGAAAAGTTGGCTCCTAAATGGGAGAAGGGGCGATCTAGTGAGTTGCACTATAATTCGCCCCTTCGCCGCGTCGTTCGGGTTTATCCCTGGCTTTTTTACTTCTTTGTCCCCTTCGAATCGGGGTTCCTACACCTGCCTAGGATAGCATCGCTTAGAACTCTACGTTGCGTGCCAGACGGATGTTCGGGTTTTCGAGCAATTGCGAAATGACATGCTCGGGGACTGCCGCGTCACAGCTAATGATGGCGGTGGCCTTGGCGGGGCCTGAATCCAGAGTCAGATTCTCTTCGCGACCGAGAGAGAAGTTGGCAATGTTGATGCCGTTCTTGCCCATCACCGTTCCGATGAAGCCAATCACGCCGGGGACATCCAGGTTCTTCAGATAGAGCAGGAAGCCGTCCAGGGGCGCTTCGCAATAGATGCCATCAATTGCCAGAACGCGAGGGCGACCGAGGACCACCGCGCCTTCGAGGCTGGTGACGCCCGCTGAATTCTCGATCTCGATGCGAATCGAGTCGGTGTGGCTGGCGCGCAGGATGTGATTCTCGCTGATGTTCAAGCCGCGATCAGCAGCGATCTGCATCGCGTTGATGAGGTTGGCTTTGTAGGCCAAAGACCTGGCCAGCAGGCCACTCAGGCCGGCATTGCGGACGAGCGTAGTATTCAGCTCAGCGACTTTGCCCGAGTAAGTGAACTTTACGGTCACCGGGTTTGAGTCGCTGATGAAGGATGCGAAGGTGCCGAGACGTTCCGCAAGGGCGATATAGGGTCCGAGGGCCCGGTACTGCTCGGGCGAGAGCGCTGGCATGTTGACGGCATTGATGGCGACGCCGTTCTTCAAGTACTCAGCCACCTGCTCGGCGATCCGGACTCCGACGATTTCCTGCGCCTCTTCGGTGGACCCGCCAATGTGTGGCGTGGCGATCAGAGTGGGCTGCTTGAAGATCGGATGATCGGCGGGGAGAGGTTCGGGGTCGAAGACGTCGAGGGCCGCGCCACCCACTTTGCCACTCACCATGCCCGCGAGCAAGCCATCGATATCGACCAGTTCGCCTCGAGCGCAGTTGACCAGGCGGACCCCGGTCTTCATCTTGGAGATGGTTTCGCTGTTGATGAGCTTGTTAGTTTCAGGGGTAAGAGCTACGTGCAGGGTGATGTAGTCGCTCTGGGCAAAAAGAGTGTCAAGGTCGACAAGGGTGACGTTGATGTCTTCGGCCTGCTGCGAACTCACATAGGGGTCTGTGCCGATGATGCGCATGCCGAAGTTGCGAGCGCGGAGGACAACCTCGCGACCAATAGAGCCGAGCCCGGCGACGCCGAGGGTTTTGCCACGCAGCTCGTTGCCGATGAACTTGCGCTTTTCCCATTTGCCGGCTTTGGTGGATTCACTGGCATTGGGGATGGACCGGGCCATGGCAAGCATGAGTCCGACGGTGTGCTCAGCGACGGAGATCGCATTGCCGCCGGGGGTATTCAGAACGAGGATGCCAGCGTTGGTAGCTGCCTGCAGGTCTACGTTGTCAACGCCGACGCCAGCGCGGCCAACAACCCGAAGCTTGGGTGCCTTCTTGATGAGGTCTTTGCTGACCTTGACGGCAGAGCGAACGATCAGAGCGTCGCAATCGGCGAGGTGCTCCTGATAGGTCTTGGGGTCGGCTTGGATAACGGTCCAGCCAGGCTGGGCAACGAGCAGATCGATGCCTGCTTGAGCAATGGGTTCGGCTACGAGAATCTTCATTCGAGGTTAAACGGCGACTGGTTCCTTGGCGAGTTCTTTGGTGAGTGCGGCTTCGGCATAGACGTTTTGGACAGCAGCGACACCGCTGCCGAATGTAACGGGATAGCCGTTGGCGGCGAGGATGATTTCCAGCTCAGCAACCATGGCGAAGAGGTCGCCAAAGTCGAAGTAGCCGAGATGGGCAATGCGGAAGATTTGGCCTTTCATCGAGCCTTGGCCGTTGGCGACGATCGAGCCAAAGCGATTGCGGAAGTCCTTGATGATGATGCCGGAATCCATGCCGGGCGGGGCGCAGATCGCGGTGACCGAGCCGCCGGGATTGTTTCCGGACAGAAGTTCAAGGCCGAGGGCGGTGGCGGCAGCGCGGGTGGCGCGGGCCAGCAACTGGGCGTTCTTGATCAGGTTGTCCATGCCCAGATCGCGGATGTACTTGAGAGCGGCATCCATTGCAAGCAGAAGGCTGACGGCGGGCGTCCAGGCGCTTTCTCCGTTAACGGCGTTCTTGCGTTCGAGGCGGAGATCAAAGTAGAAGCGAGGGATGGTAGCGGTTTCCATGCGCTTCCAGGCGCGGTCGCTGATCGAAAGAAAAGCGAGGCCAGGAGGGATCATGAAGGCTTTTTGCGAGCCGCCGATGACGATGTCGAGGCCCCATTCGTCGATCTTGAGGGGCATGGTGCCAAGGCCGGTGATAGCGTCAAGGACGAAGAGGGCGTCGTAGTTCCGGATGACTTTAGAGATGCCTTCGATGTCATGAGCGGCACCGGTGGAGGTTTCAGATGCCTGGATAAAGACGGCGCGGAAGTTGGGGTTGGCTTCGAAAGCCTCCGCGACTTGAGCGGGCGTGACGACGCCGCCGTAGGGTTGTTTTATGACGGTGGGCTTGAGGCCAAATGCTTTGGTGAGGGCGGTCCAGCGTTCGCCAAACTTGCCGGCGGTGCAGACGAGCACCTCTTCTCCAGCAGAAAAGCAGTTCTGAATGGCTGCTTCCATGGCAGCGGAGCCAGACCCGACCAGGACGATCACGTCGTTCTGGGTCTGCATCGTTTCTTTGAGGCCAGCGAGCACCGACTTGTAGACCTTGCGGAAGTCTTCGGTGCGATGGTGCATGTCGGAGCCCATCATCGCGTGGAGCGCTTGCGGCAGGAGAGGAGTCGGCCCCGGGGTCAGTAAGCGTTGTTTCTTGATGTACATGTTGAAAATTGCAAGTAAACCGGAGGTGTATTCACTAGAATAGCAAACAGCATGACATTGACAGAACGCATCCAGAAGGACATGATCGAGGCGATGAAGGCGAAGCAGGAGCTTCGGCTGAGCACAGTTCGCGCGATCAAGGCCACGATGATGAAGTACAAGGCCGACAACATGAAGGAAGCTGATGAGGCCACCGAGCAGCAAATGCTCAAGACGCTGGTGAAGCAGCGGGTGGATGCCCGGGAGCAGTTTGAGAAGGGCGGCAGGCCGGAACTGGCTGCGAAGGAAGCGGCAGAGCAGGTCATCATCGAGAGCTATCTGCCGCAGAAGCTGAGCGACGCGGAGCTGGAGGCTGTTGTGGCTGAGGCAATTGCGGAGACGGGCGCGACGGCTAAGGCGCAGATGGGAGTGCTCATGAAGGCTGCCAACGCGAGGTTGGTTGGCAAGAACTTTGACGGCAGAGCGCTGAGCGAGCTGGTGAAGGCGAAGCTGGTTTAAGGGCTGGGACGGGCTGAAGCCCCTAACTACTTTTGCGTAGCTGCTGATTGTCAAAGAACCGCAGGGGTGCTCTTGGTGCTCCCTCTACGGCTGGGCTGGAATTGGCTTCGTTTCTAAGTTTTTATCTGTTCTTTGACCTCTTGGGGGATGTGGAGGCGGTGGCGTTCGACCGCTTCGATGATGACGCGGTTGAATTCTTCCAGCGAGATGTCTTCGTCCGGGGCCGGATAGTGCTGGGGACGGGTTTGTTTCGGTAAATCCTTCTCGATTTGGCTTTGTTCTTCGATTTCAACTGGTTCGGCTGCGGGGACTTGGCGGTACCAGACCAGCATCTTGATCGTTTTGCGGATCTTGTTGGGGCGACGGTCGATTTCGCGGCTTAGGATCTCAAGGGCGCGGCTGGATTGGACTTCTTATCAAAAGCCAGCGCGTAGCGGCTGTCGGAGTAGAGTCCGTGCTTGAGAGCGTTGGATGCGATGCGGCGCTTGCCGGCCTCCGACGTGGGGCCGGTTGATTTGAGTGCGTTGGCGCCATTGGCGGCGATTTGGGCTTGGGAGGCCATGACGTTGAATATCTGCTTTCTCTTATTGATTGCGGAGCTTTCCGCGATAGAGAAGGTAGCAGAAGGAAAATCGCGATCCATGGCGTGTAGGAGGCGAATGTGATGTTTTATTGGGCTTTTTGATATAGAAAATAGCTGAAAAAACCGGTGAATGGGTCGAAGTTCTTCCGAACTACAATGGGACATGGGTTTCGACGACTACAAGCTCGTGATCTACCGGAATCATCCTGATGGCTGGGTAGCGGAGATTCCCGCAATCGCTGGATGCCATGCACTCATGCCGACGGCTGAAGCGGCCGTGAGTGAACTTGCCGAGGTATTCCGCTTGATTGAAGACGAACACCGCGCGAACGGTCGGGCTCTGCCTCGCCACACGACTGCAATTGTGCATGCCTAGTGCCCGCGCCTCCGAACTCCAAAGAGTGGCGGCCAAGCTCGGATTCGAGCGTGCACGGCAAACAGGAAGCCACGAGCGGTAGCGTCATAAGGATGGACGAGCCACCACGATTCCCCTGCATGGTGGGCGCGAGATCGGCCCACCTTTGTTCTACCGAATTCTTGAACAAGTCGGGATCGACCTGGAGACATTTGAACGCCTCCGATAGCCATTGCGGGTAGCGTGGAGAGACAATGCGTTATCTACGCCGCCCAGGAGGGCACCAGTTCGTTCCGGACTAGCCGACGCGCGGTGGGATCGGGCCGCAGCGATGGTTGGGCGGTTTGTGAAAGTTACTTGTAGGCGATTACGGCGCTGGATGGGCCAGCCAGGTGGATCACTTCGAATCGTGTGAAGCCGACTTCGGAGCACCAGCCTCGGAAGTCAGCGCCCGAGTAGTCGAAGGCGTCGCCGAATTCGATCAGCATATTGAGAGACATGAGAAGCCCGAAGACGTTCTCCCGGCGGGCGTCGTCGATCAGAGATTCGATTGCGACAAATGCGCCACCCGGCGGCAAGGCGTCGTAGGCGGCGCGGATGAGGTGCATCTTCTTTTCCAGATTCCAATCGTGGAGAATCATGCCCATGGTGATGATGTCGGCTTTGGGGAGTGGATCCTTGAAGAAGTCGCCGGCAGCTGTGCCGATGCGGCCACTCAATCCGGCGGCGGCGATGTGGCGTTGGGCGATGGGTTGGACGGGGGGCAGGTCGAAGGAAGTGCAGGAGAGATGGGAATGTCGATTGGCTACTTCCATGCTAAGCAGGCCACTGGCGCCGCCTACGTCGCACAGGGTCTTGAAGCGGGAAAAGTCGAACTTGGCAGCGAAGGCCTCGAAGTTGATCCGGGAGAGTCCAGTCATGGCACTGAGGAATTGTTCGAGTCTGGGAAGCTCTTCGTAGAGTTCCTCGAACATGCCCTTCTGGCCGTGTTTGATTTCGTTTTGCGGTTTGCCGGTACGGAGAGCTTCCGGCAGATCGTTCCAGAACTTGAAGAGGCGGGCGTTGAGCATGACAAGAATGCCGCCGACGTAACGTGGGCTGTTGCGATCGAGATAGAGTGCGCCAGCGGGAGTGTTTTGGTAGGTGGCCGACGGTCCGTCACCCTGGCGCTCCAGAAACTGCATGGCGACCAGAGCGTCGAGAAAATCAAAAGTGCCTCGGGGGTGGATGCCGACCTCGGCGGCCAAGTCCGGGCCGGTCAGGTTGCGTGAGCCGAGGACCGTGAAGACACCGAAGTCAACAGCGGTGAGGAGGACCTTGGAAGACCAGAAGGAGAAAGCTGTTTGGAGGATTGGGCCTGGATCGAGAGAGGGGGTCGAGTTGGACATGGGTTGCCTGGTGGTGTGAATTCGCGGGCGCGTGTCAGAGCCCGATTGGCCTAGTCTATACCGATGGGCTGTTTGATGGTTTGGAGCCGGAAAATCCGATCCTACAGATCGAAGAAACTAGCCACGACGTTCATCGGTTGCATTGCGGAGCTTGCCGCGATTGAGAAAGTCGCAGATGGGATATCAAAAATATGTAAAGGTGCGGGGTCAGGCTTGAGTCAGATCGGTTTTGGAGAAATCCTCGCCTACGAACAGGAGCGGCAGCCCGGTTGCTTTTGCGATGGCGTAGGTGAAACAGTCGCCCAGGTTGAGCGCCGCAGGGTGGCGGCCCTTGCCGTATCGCGTAAAGGCGTGGTGGAACCAGACGAGATGATGGGGATCGAAGGCAACCAGTTGGACGTCGAATTCCTGGAGGAAGCCGGTGAGGAATGGCTCGGGATTTTGGAGCATTTTGCCGTGAAGAACAATGAACGCCTCGGCGGCGCAGGGGGTGGGCAGGAGGCGGAGCGGACTGGCCAGGAGCTTGGCCAACAAGAGCGGGGCGGCGCTTTCGCGGGTGAGGATGGCGACGACGGCTGAGGTGTCGAGCAGGATGGCAGAGGGGGAGTGCGCCACTAGAATGGCGCTCCATCGGGGCCGTAGCCGAGGATCGCGTCTTCTTCGTCGCGGGTTAAGGTTCGGCTGGCATTGGGGGGCAGCAGCGGCCACACTCGGTCTTCGAGAAAGCGCATGGCGCTGAGCTTGGGGTCGCGGCCTCGGGCAGAGTCGAGACGCAGCTTCTTGTCGAGGAGGGCTTGGCGGATGGCTTCGGTTTTGGAGGTGCCCGTGAGGAGTGCCAGCTCTTCAGCCAGTCTTTCCACTTCGGGATTCTTAAGATTTAGCGCCATGGTGTAATTATGGCAGAAGTACACCATCTAGTTTTAATCGGGGAGATGATCTCGGGTCTTTTCGATGTCGGAATCGGCCTCCGCGTGGGGGGAATCCGCTCATGCGGGGCGGGGCTGAGCTTGGGACTGGACATCAGGCTCGAAATGGACTTCCATACTGACCGAACTCCCTCGATGACCCGGCTAAAATTTCGTGGGCCAGCGACGATGCCCATGAATTACAGCAATGAGTTCCAGGCGATCCCCTCGAACCCGGTAGGGAACCAGGTAGGGAGTATCGGGTATGACAAGTTCGCGCGTCCCGAGCACCCTGCCGGGCCTGCCCATATCCGGTTGCGCTTGAAGAAGATTGATCGCTTCCAGAATCCGCTTGGCTACCATTGCGGCGTTTTGCTCAGAGTCTTTGGCAATGAACTTTCTCAGGGACACAAGGTGCTGTATGGCTCGACGAGACCAGATGACCTTCATCGTGGGGCTTTGGTCTCACCCGGTTCGCCCCAGGTATTCAGCCACTTTGAGACCTTCTCGTGACTGACCGATTGCCCCGAGTCCAGATCTGAGATTCCGTCTAGAATCTCTCCAAGTTGCCACTCTTCCGAATCGACATAAGCAGTGATTGCTTCAGCGGCCAGAAACGATTTCGATCGTCTGGAACGCTTCGACAAAGCGTCCAGTCGTTTCTTGGTTTCAGCATCGATTCGAATAGAGAGAGTTTCGGTCATGTGTGCTTACTTGTATACATCTTCACACAATGTGGCCAGTGCCGTCATGCGGCGCGGACGGGGATGGATGGCGCGTATTGGCCAGGTGGCAAAATGGGCCGACTGAGGGATCGGTCGCGAGTTGCCGGAAAGGAACTCGATGAGTTCAAGCGGGCGATGAATGAGAACCGGACTGCCAGCGGTGAGCGAATCCTGTATCCGTGAGGCAATTTTTGTTCCTCAACTCCGCCCCACTTGGGCTGCCGCTTCGGGAATTGAGGCAGTTACTCTTCTCTACCTCGAAAGATCGCAGCCATGACGCGGGGGCTGCACCGACTGTAGAATACGGCGACGATCCACATTGTGCCTTGTCCGGAGCGTAGACGATCACGTATTCGCGAATCAGCTTAAAACGTGATGGCCGCGAAGTGAGATTGGGGCGGCGAAAGCCTTGGTGAGGGAAAGGTACCAGGGCGCGAATCGTGTCAAAGATCTCCGTCACCATTCGATCAGCGGCATTTGGGTTTTGGTCGGCGAACTGGTCTCGGATCTCATCGATGTCGGAATAGGCCTCCGGGTGAAGGGCGAATCCGCTCATGCTGAATGGCGCTTGCGTTGGGCCTCCGTTTTCTCCATCAGTCGCCGATACGCTGCTTCTCCGTCAATCAGTTGCACTTTGCCGCTTTCGAGATCGTCAAAGCGCCGGTCGAGCATTTGCCGCGTGTGCGCCAGTTCGTCGAAGTAGCCGATCATTGCATCCTCCACCAGGTCGGCACTCGGGCGACCACTCTCGCGGGCCAGTTGTTCCAGCTGGGCCTGGACATCGGGTTTGAAATGGACTTCCATACTGATTGAACTCCTTCTTGGATGCGACGCGGTCGCCGGACCGGGTGCCATTGCACTGGCGCGTAGTGCTTTCCTCAGATTAGAGGATATGGACCCGCTTATCAACATCATGTAGCACTGACATAACAGAATTTGACAGTTTATGCATTCGGGCGTAGGCTCGTCCTTGATGCGTACGGAGGCTTAAATGAACATATCCCTAACCCCGGAACTCGAAAGGCTTGTGAACGACAAAGTGAGTACGGGCTTTTACCAAATCGCGAGTGAAGTGGTTCGCGAGGGGTTGCGATTGCTACGTGAGCGCGACCAGCGGATGGAAGCGCTGCGTCGCGATGTAGGAGCTGGATTTGAAGCGGTCGAGCGCGGAGAGTTTACAGACTTCGACGAGAGCAATGTAAAAGAGCTGGCGTCGCGCGTCCTGGCCAGAGGCCGTAAGTGGCTTGCCGAAGAAGAAGTCAAGTCCGGGTCCAGATGAAGAGTATCCGCGTTTCCAAGTTAGCGGAGCAAGATGATGATCTGGAGATGCACTTCCCCGGCATCAGCCGCCAGATGGATTTTGGGTGGCCATTGGAGGTTCAGTGATCAACATCCTTGAGAATCTGAAGCGAGACTTCAATGCCCACATTGCCTTCCGTGAGAAGCGGCCGGGGGTAATGCAGGTTGTCGCTCCTCTGTTTCATGAGGATGGCGACATGATCGATATTTTCCTGGAGATGCCACCGCAATCCGGTGGGAAGATTCGCATCAACGATCACGGCATAACGCTCATGCGCCTGTCCTACGCTTACGAGGTCGACACTCCCAACAAGAGGAAGATCCTTTCCCGCATTCTTGCCGAGAATGGTGTAACCGAAGACCGGGGACGGCTGTACATGGACTCGGAACCAGAACGCATCTACCCCGCCATTCTCCAGTTCGCGCAGACT
>JBBRBI010000007.1:0-102159 GCA_038206015.1 Bryobacterales bacterium
GATGGAGCTTTCCACTTATTTCCGCATCAACGCGAAGGACAGCGGGCAGTTTGAGCGCACGCTGATTATCGCCGACGAGGGGGCCTACGTCAGCTACCTGGAAGGCTGCACGGCGCCGATGCGGGACAACAATCAGTTGCATGCGGCCGTGGTCGAACTGGTCGCGCTCGACAACGCCCAGATCAAGTACTCGACCGTGCAGAACTGGTATCCCGGCGACAAGCAAGGCAAGGGCGGGATCTATAACTTCGTAACCAAGCGTGGCAAATGCCTGGGCGTCAACTCAAAGATCTCGTGGACCCAGGTCGAGACCGGCTCGGCAATTACCTGGAAGTACCCGAGCGTCATACTCATGGGAGATAACTCAGTGGGTGAGTTTTATTCGGTAGCATTGGCGAACAACTACCAGCAGGCGGACACCGGCACGAAGATGATCCACATTGGCAAGAACACGCGGAGCACCATCGTGTCCAAGGGCATCTCCGCTGGCCACGGGCAGAACACTTACCGCGGGATGGTCAAAATACTCAAGGGCGCAGTGGGCGCGCGGAACTACTCGCAGTGCGACTCGCTGCTCTTGGGCGACCAGTGCGGCGCGCACACGTTCCCGTACCTGGAAGTGAAGAACACATCGGCACAAGTGGAGCATGAGGCGTCCACTTCCAAGATCGGCGAAGACCAGATCTTCTACTGCCGCCAGCGCGGCATCGCTGCGGAGGACGCAGTTTCGATGATTGTCCATGGGTTCTGTAAAGAAGTTTTCCGGGAACTCCCGATGGAGTTCGCGGTGGAAGCACAGAAACTGTTGGGAATCAGCCTTGAAGGCAGCGTGGGTTGAAGGGACTCAATATGGCTTTACTTACAATCAAAAACTTACACGCGAGTGTGGCCGGCAAGGAGATCCTGCGCGGCATCGATCTGACCGTGAACACGGGCGAGGTGCATGCCATCATGGGGCCGAATGGCTCGGGCAAGAGCACGTTGGCGCAAGTCCTCGCTGGCCGCGACCTCTATCAGGTCACCGATGGCCAAGTCCTTTATGACGGGAAGGATCTCCTGGAGATGCCGCCTGAAGAGCGGGCGCAGGAAGGGATATTCATGGCGTTCCAGTACCCCGTGGAAATTCCCGGCGTCAGCAATATGTATTTCCTCAAGGCAGCGTTGAATACGATACGCAAGAAACGCGGGCTGGAGGAACTGGATGCCATGGACTTCCTTACTCTGGTCAAGGAGAAACTGGCGCTGGTGGAAATGGATCCGGCGTTCTTGAACCGGCCGGTCAATGCGGGCTTCTCTGGCGGTGAGAAGAAGCGCAACGAAATTTTCCAGATGGCTGTGCTTGAGCCGAGGCTCGCGATCCTGGACGAGACCGACTCGGGCCTGGACATCGACGCGCTGAAGATCGTTGCCAACGGAGTGAACTTGTTGCGCACGCAGGACAGAGCAATGATCGTCGTCACACACTATCAGCGTCTGTTGAACTACATCGTGCCGGACTACGTGCATGTGCTGGCTAACGGACGGATCGTCAAATCGGGTGACAAGAACCTCGCGCTCGAACTGGACCAATCGGGGTATGTTGGCCTAGAGGAGGCCGTTACGGCATGACCGGTATCGAACCAATCCGCCAGGATGCCGCGCGGCGCTTCGCCGAGCTGGGCTTTCCGACGACGCGGGATGAGGACTGGCGATTCACCAACGTCTCGCCCATTGCCAAAACACAATTTTCGACGGCGCCTTCCGATTTGAGCGGCTGGGGAGAGGCGCAACTCGACCAGCGGCTCGCCCCGTACGAGGGCTATCTGCGGCTGGTGTTCATCAATGGCCGCTACTCGCCAGAACTCTCTTCTCGGAAACTTCCACGGGGCATCCACGCGACCCCGCTCCGGGAAGCGAACGGTGCCGTTGCAGCGCACTTGGCGCGTTACGCGGACTACCAGGATCGTGCGTTTGTGGCGTTGAACACCGCTAACTTCGAGGATGGTGCCTGCATCGAGATTCCCAAGGGGACAGTCGTCGAGGAGCCGATTCACCTTGTGTTCCTTGCGAGCGGCGGTGACGTGCCGGTCATTTCGCATCCGCGCAATCTGGTCGTGATCGGACCGGACAGCCTGGCAACCGTGGTTGAGAGCTACATAGGCCACGGCGCAAAGTATTTGACGAACGCGGTTACCGAGATCGCGGCTGGCGAGCGCTCGGTAGTGGACCACTACAAGCTGCAAGAGGAAGATGAGCGGTCATTCCACGTAGCTACGCTCCAGGTCCAGCTTGGCCGCGACGCGAATTTCTCGACGCATTCCATTTCACTCGGCGGCGGCCTGGTAAGAAATGACATCAACGCCGTGCTAGCGGAAGGAACGGAAGCTACCGTGAATGGCCTTTATCTGCCGTCCGGCAGCCAGCATGTCGACAATCACACAATGATCGATCATGCGCGGCCCCATGGCACGAGCCATGAGTTATACAAGGGCATCCTCAGCGGAGCATCCACGGCAGTGTTCAACGGAAAGATCATCGTGCGCTGGGGCGCACAGAAGACGGACGCCAAGCAGACCAACAAGAACCTCGTTCTGTCTGAAGACGCCACCATCAATACCAAACCGGAACTGCAGATTCACGCCGACGATGTCCGTTGCACGCACGGGGCGACGATCGGCCAACTCGATCAGGAGGCCATTTTCTATCTGCAATCGCGGGGCATTGGGAAAGAACAGGCGCGCGATCTGCTGACCTATGCCTTCGCTCGCGACGTTATTGATCGGATCAAGGTGGCACCGCTGCGCGCCCGTTTGGAAAAGATTGTCTTGGAGAGATTACATGCCAACCGTAACTAGCCTCAATGTGAGCGCCATCCGGAAGGAGTTTCCAATTCTCACGCAGCAGGTGCATGGCAAGCCGCTCGTCTATCTTGACAACGCGGCGACGAGCCAGAAGCCGAAATGCGTCATTGAGGCGCTGACGCGTTTCTACATGCAGGACAACGCCAATATACACCGCGGCGTCCATGAGCTAAGTGAACGCTCGACCCTGACCTATGAGGCGGCGCGCGGCAAGGTGCAGCGGTTTCTGAACGCCGCTGATAGGCGGGAGATCGTCTTTGTCCGGGGCACGACGGAAGGCATCAACCTGGTAGCGCAGACCTATGGCCGAACGCACGTCAGCGCTGGGGATGAGATCGTGATATCGGCTCTGGAACATCACTCGAACATCGTGCCCTGGCAGATGCTCTGTGAGGAGAAGAGAGCGGTACTGCGGGTCATTCCCATCAATGACCGGGGCGAGATCGAACTCGACGCGTTTGAAAAGATGCTGAACCCGCGAACGAGGCTCGTCGCGGTGAGCCACGTTTCCAACGCGCTGGGAACCATCAATCCAGTCCACGAGATCGTCCGGACAGCGCATCGATTTAACGTCCCGGTGTTGATCGACGGCGCTCAGGCAGTTCCGCACATGAAGGTGGACGTTCAGAATCTGGATTGCGATTTCTACGTTTTCTCCGGACACAAGGTCTTCGGGCCCACCGGCATCGGCGTACTGTATGGCAAAGAGAAATTGCTTGTGGACATGCCGCCCTGGCAGGGCGGCGGCGACATGATCAGCTCTGTTACGTTCGAGAAGACAACTTACAACGAGCTGCCGTACAAGTTTGAAGCGGGCACCCCGGATATTGCGGGTGTTATAGGGCTCGGTGCCGCGATTGACTACCTGGACCGGATCGACATGGACGCCATCTCGGCGTACGAACGCGACTTACTCCAATACGGAACCCAAGCCCTGGAAAGAATCTCCGGTCTTCGCTTGATCGGTACGGCGAGGGAGAAGGCCGGTGTACTTTCCTTCGTGCTCGACGGGGTACATCCGCACGATGTCGGAACCATCCTGGACCGGGAGGGCGTGGCAGTCCGCGCCGGTCACCATTGCGCTCAGCCGGTAATGGAGCGCTTTGGCGTTTCGGCAACGACCCGCGCCTCGCTGGCGTTCTATAACACCAGCGAAGACATCGACGCACTGGTGGCGGGCATTCACAAAGTGAAGGAGGTCTTCGCGGCATGATCAACGACCTCTATCAGGAGACCATCCTCGACCACAGCAGAAGGCCGCGAAATTTCCGGTTGCTCGAAGACGCGAATCGAAGCGCCGAAGGCTACAACCCGCTGTGCGGCGATAAGTGCAAGGTCTTTCTCAAGGAAAACAACGGTGTGCTCGCCGAGGTGACATTCCAGGGAGCCGGGTGCGCGATTTCGACCGCGTCGGCGTCTTTGATGACCGAGACGTTGAAGGGCAAGACGATTGCTGAGGCCGAGGCGCTGCTGGCGAAGTTTCACGACCTCTTAACCACTGATCAACCGTTGCCAAACGACCTCGGCAAGCTGGCCGTCTTCTCTGGTGTTCGGGAGTTTCCGGCGAGGGTGAAATGCGCCACCCTCGCTTGGCATACGTTGCGCGCAGCGCTCCTGGGTGCCGGAGAGGCGGTATCCACAAAATGACATCAGAAATGATATCCAGCGACCTTCGGCAACAGGTTATCCAGGTTCTCCGTAAAATTTATGATCCGGAAATGCCAGTCAACATCTATGAGCTTGGACTTATCTATGAGGTCAAGGCGGATGAGGCGGGCTTTGTTTCTATTCGGATGACGCTAACAGCGCCAAACTGCCCCGTGGCGGGAAGCCTGCCGCCCGAGGTGGAATCGAAGGTAAAGAGCATCCCTGGCGTGACTGGAGCCAAGGTCGATCTGGTGTTTGACCCGCCGTGGACCAAGGATATGATGTCGGAAGCGGCCAAGCTCGAGCTTGGTATTGAGGATGTCACTCCGCATACTCGGCTTGTAAGGATACATTGATGAAACTAACGTCCCATGAAGAATACGGATTGCGTTGTCTTATCTGCGTCGGTCAGGAAGGGCCCGGTGGAAGACTGACAATCCCTGAGATCAGCACTGCCGAAGGCGTCTCGGAAGCTTATGTTGGCAAGCTCCTGCGGATGCTTCGCCTGGGCGGATTCGTAACGGCGGCGCGCGGTGTCGGCGGCTATTCTCTGGCGCATCCGGCCAACCAGATAGTCCTGCGCGACGTGATGGCCGTGCTTGGCGGTCGTTTGTTCCACAGTGATTTCTGCGAGATGCATACCGGCCAGAGGCCGGACTGCGTCCGCTCGGCTGATTGTTCCCTGCGGGTGCTCTGGCGCACCGTGCAGGCGGCGGTTGACGAAATTTTGACAAAGACCACCCTCGCGGACCTGCTTTGTAATGAGTCGCAAATGATTAGTTGGGTACAAAGCCTGGGAGAATTTACTTCTCGGATTCACTGAGGTGAACGCAGAGAACTTTAAACGCGATCCCGGGTCCCGGAGGCAACGGGGTGCGGACAGCATTCTGGTGGGATTCGGTGGGACAGATTGTTTGCATGAAGGAAAAAGGAGATAGTTTATGGTTTCTATGACAGAACGAGCGGTGAGTAAGGTCAGGGAGATTATCGAGGCGGAGGCGCCGAGGCCATCTGGGTTGCGGATCTCAGTCGTCGGCGGAGGTTGTTCCGGCTTCAGCTACTCGATGAGTTTCGAGAACAACCCAAACATGTTGGACAAGACGTACGACTCGGATGGGTTCAAACTCATTGTCGACCAGGCCAGCCTCCTATACCTGGAGGATGTTGAAGTGGACTTCGTGGACTCGCTCGAAGGCTCGGGCTTCAAGTTCAACAATCCTCAGGTGAAATCGACCTGCGGGTGTGGAAGCTCGTTCAGCGTGTAGTGATTCATCCACGGGACTCTCAAGAACGGGAGTCCTTCGCCGAAGTGGTTTTCCAGCCCCGCTGGGACGGCAGCAGGATGTCCGAGCTGTTCAAAAGGAAAAGGAGTATTGCATGTCGTTACTGGAAATCGGACCGGATACCACGATGGAGGAAATCCTCAGCGCCTATCCCAGCGCCAAACTGGGCTTGTTCCGGCGCTACCATATCGGTGGGTGCGCCGCCTGCGGGTATCAGTCAACCGACACCGTGGCAGAGGTCATGCAGCAAAACAATATTGCGGACCAGTTGGACGCGGTAATCGTCTGCATCCGGGAGAGCGCGGATGTAGATGCAGGGCTTCAGATCCTCCCGACGGTGGTAGCGGCCACTCTCAAACCTGAGAACGATTCGCAGCTTTTGGTTGTGCAATCGCCGGAAGTGGTGGCAGCCCTCCAGCGCGGGGAAAACTGGCGGCTGATCGATGTGCGATCGCCCGAGGAGTGGGAGACGTTGCACATCCCCGGGGCACAACTTCTCACCGTGGAAATGAAGTTCGAGGCTCTGGATTCCTGGCCGAAGGACACCCCGATCATCTTCTACTCGAATACTGGGCACCACAGTTTGGAAGTTGCTTCCTACTTTGTGGCTTATGGCTCTACCCATGTCCGGAGCATGGCCGGAGGCATTGAAGCATGGTCAGGAGATCTGGAGGCCTCCAGCGACTTTGTAAGCGTGTCGGGGATCAAGGACCCGCAGCCCGGGGCTTAGCCCGCGAGGAGCGTTCCTGGCAGCCACGCCCATGCACCATGCAACATGCGACCTTGCTGATCTTTTGGCGCGGATGGGTATCAAACATCGCGATCGTAAAGGAGAACCAATCAATTTCAATGGAAGCCAAATCGCCAAGAAGAGGCAACCGAGGTATTCGCCACCTACCCAAGCGATCACGACCTTTGTTTGATCGGCACGTTGACGCATAACCTGGAGACAACCGAAGCGCATGATACCGCTAACACCTGATGTCGTGCTGCTATTCGCGAAGGCCGACCAGATGCTGATTTGTCCGAGGCATCCCAGCAGGTGGAATCGTTGGCGGCGATGGCCAACCAGGACTAAGTTGAATGGCGAGAAGCCTGAGAGGGCGGAAACAGTGTGAATGAGTGGCCGGTGGAGAATTCAGTATCTAGCCGCTGAGGGAAAGAAGAGGTAAAGAGATGGCATATGTGATAGCAGAACCCTGTATTGGCGTGAAGGACACGGCGTGCGTGGACGCCTGCCCGGTGGATTGCATTCATCCGAGGAAGGACGCAGCGGACTTCGAGAGTGTGAATATGATTTACATCGATCCGATCGAATGCATCGACTGCGGCGCGTGCGTGCCAGTGTGTCCAGTCTCGGCGATCTTTGCATTGGATGACCTGCCCGAGAAGTGGGCAGCTTTCACAGAGGTGAACGCCGAGCACTTTAAACGCGATCCCGTGTCCTAGATGAAAAGGGTGCGGACGGCTTCCTGGTGGAATTCGGTGGGACAGATTGTTTGCATGGGGGAACGGCTATAGTTTATGGCCCAGGCTAGCCGGGCTGCGGAGCGCAGTCGGGGCGGAGCTTGTTCCGGCTTTAGCTACTCGATGACTTTCGAGAACAGCCCAGGCATGTTGGACAAGACGTACACCTCAGACGGATTGGAGGTTTCGTCCGGCAAGTAATCACAATATGAGTGTTTCAAGGAAAGAAATCGTATGTAATGCTACGAACTTCTCTTTGAGATCGAGGTGCATCACCTCGGCTTGGTTGTCGATGAGGGCCAAGTAATGGGTCTGGGCGGCCAGATAGCTGCGCTGCTGTTGCTTGCCGGGAATTTGGCCGCACAGACTGATTGGGAATGGGAGGCGACTGCGCCTCTCAGCGAGGGGAGATCCGAAGCTTGCGTGGTGAGGCTCGCGGATGGGCGAGTGCTGGTGGCCGGAGGCCGCGAGAGGCCTTTGCCACGGTTGCGCCGATGATTCAGTCGCGAGCCGGGCATGCTTGCACGCTGCTGGACGATGGGCGTGTCCTGGTAGTTGGTGGAGCGGCGGATGATTCATCGAGCGCTGAGGTTTATGACCCGAACCAGGATCTTTGGTTTGAAGTGAAAGGGTTGCCGATCGGGGCCGGAGCGACAGCAACGAGACTGCGGGATAAGCGTGTACTGGTGGTGGGAGGCAACAACAAACAGCTGTGGTTGTTTGTTCCCGATAGCAATGAGTTCGTGACGCTTGAGGTGGAGATGTCGGTGGTGCGGGAAGGGCACAGCGCCACGCTGTTACTGGATGGCAATGTGCTGCTGGCTGGCGGGCAGACGGGGAGCCTCGAGTTGTTGGATAGGGAGACGCTGACGATTCGGGGGGCCGGGGAACTAGTGGTGCCCCGCTTTGGGCATACAGCAACCTTGATGGCGGATAGGCGGGTGTTGATCGCGGGAGGCCGGAATGCTGACGGGGAACTGGATTCACTGGAAGTCTGTCGATTGGGTGCAACGGGGACGGAATTGTCGACGGCCAAACTTGCAACGAAGAGGTCCGGTCACATTGCCGTGGCGGTGGATGGGAATGGCACGGTACTGATCGCGGGCGGCGCATCTAGTGGAGAGGTGCTGGCAAGCACGGAGTTGTTTGATCCGGCGGCGGATATCCTGACAGCCGGGGGAACGTTGACTCCGGCCCGAACGGGCATGGCGGGAGTGCTGCTTGAGGACGGGGGTGCGATGGCGATTGGAGGACGGAATGCAAACGGCTAAATCCGAATTGCGGAGTGATTGCGAGTGCGACCTTAAAGTTTTCGCAGAGCGTGTATCGGCCCGGTGAGCGGGCTGTGATCAGCGGATCGATTAACGTGACTGGAACTGTGAGCGCAACTCTGATTCTAAAGCGGATCAATCTGAGCACAGGGGCGACGACAGACATTAGCAACCGTTTGCTTTCGTCAACAGCGGTTGTGAGGAATGGGCGGATCGCACCGACGGCAATTGTAGATGTAAATTCGACGGATCTTGGTGGCGACCTGGAGCTAGTGGTCACTGTGCCGCTGGTGGGCAAGTTGGCGGTGCGAGTGCAGGCGCGGTTTGTTTTTCAATTTTCAATGAATGCCCCTGCTGTGATTGTGGCGGGGCAGGCGCCGCCGATCATTGCGATTCCGCCGGGAGGGCTGACAAACTTCTCGGGAAGCTATCGCTTTCGGGATGGAGTGCGGAGTCATTACGGGTTGGGCGCAAAAGATGTGGGCCTGCCTGAAGCGGACGGGGAAGATGGAGAAGCCACCCGGTGGGCCGCCAGTAAACTGACGCCGGAGATGCGAGAACAACTGTGCGCCTGTTGCGGCTCTGGGAAGTGCTCAGAGCCATGGGCTTGCGGCTAAAAGATGTCGCCCCACGCCGCCGAGCAGGACACAGTCGAAGTCCAGGTCCGGCGCCGCCCCTGGCGGGAAGAGATCCAGCGGATCGATCCGGAGAAGCTGATTTTGCTCGACGAAAGCGGCGTGACGATAGACATGACGCGCCGCTACGGACGTTGTCCGCGCGGGGCGCGCGTGTGCGAAGCAACACTTGGTGAGCACTGGCGGACGATGACCTTACTGGGAGCCATTCGCGCGTCGGGTTGGGTGGCCACCATGACCGTCGAAGCGGTCACCGACGGCGATGTCTTTCTAACTTATCTGGGCCAGTTGCTGTATCCCTCGCTCCAGTCCGGCGACGTAGTGGCGAGGGACAATCTCTCCGCACACAAGATGAGCGGCGTCCGAGACCGAATCGAGGCCGCAGACGCGGGACTGCTTTGCCTGCCGCCCTACTCGCCCGACTTCAATCCCATTGAGCAGTGTTGGGCCTAACTGAAACAATACCTGCGCAGCCCAAGCTCGAACGCTCTTTCGCCTCGAACAAAAGCTCGACGACGCGCTTTGCGAAGTCACTCCGATCAACCTCCAAGCTTAGTTTCGCCACTGCGGATACCTGCTATGAATACTCCGAAACTGCTCTAAAAGGTAAGCCGAAGGGCAAACTGCCAATTACGTGGCTCGGAGTTGGTCTGTGTAATCACGCCAAACGAAGAATTCGCCGGTATGAGATTCGGGTTGGCGAAGCTGGGATGGTTCATGACGTTATAGGTCTCCAGGCGCAGTTGCGCCTTGAGACGTTCCCAGATGCCGAAGTTCTTGGCGAGCGAAAGGTTCCATGTGGACTGGCCGTCGCTGCGCACTCCGCCGAAGCGCAGCGGGAAAGTGCGGATATTGCTATCGAGCTGATTCCGGGTATTGCGATCAAAACCCGCTTCGGTGTTAAACCAGCGCACCGCGTTGCGCTGTCCCTTCGGCAGGGCAATGGCAGCCGCGTCACCGTTGAACAACACGTTGCCGAATCCGAGCGGCGCGCCGGCCTGGCGCACTGCGGAGCCGTTGAGCTGCCAACCGCCGAGCACCAGATCCATCGGCCGCGCCATGGTTGCGCCGAAGCGGCGGCCATGGCCGAAAGGCAGTTCGTAGACGCCGCTGAAGGTCAAAATCTGCGGGCGGTCAAAATCGGAAAGGCTGCGGTAGGGCCGGGGATCGCTCGCATTCAAGAACTCGGTAGCCTGCATGTATTTGGAGAACGTGTAGCTCATTTGCATCGTATAGCCCTTGGAGAAGCGCTTCTGGACGACGACTTGCAGGGAGTGATACCAGGCGAAGCCGTCGTCCTTGGTCACCGTGATGTCGCCGAATTGGGGATAGGGCCGCAGGAGATTTGCGCGAGAGATGACGGAGTTGTAGACCGTGTTCAGGCCGACAAAAGGATTCGGAAAGGTCTGGGTCAGCGAGTCAATCGTTTTCTGATCGCGGACCGGCGAGGTGCTGAGATATTGCAACGGCGTCGCATTGATATTCTGGGCGACGGCCAGGTGGGTGCTGCGATTGGCGACGTAGCTGGCGTCCAGCAGGAATTCACCGGGCAGTGTCCGCTGCACGCCGAAGGACCAGCGCTGCGAGTAAGGCTGGCGCAGATTGGGATCGGTGAACGAGATGGCTTGGCCGAGGTTGGTGCTGAGCCCGCCGGCCGCGCCGCGCGGAGCGAGCAGGCCACCGGGCAGCGGGTCGGCAATAGTGGCGACAAAGGTCTGGCCGTTGTCGAGCGAAGCCTGAATGGGCGTCTGCTGGGAGAATCCGCTTTGTATCGGGATCAGGCGGTCCACCCCCAGTGTGTCGAAGTAGATGCCATAGCCGGAGCGCAGCACCGTGTGCGGCGTGAGCTGATAGGCCAACCCGATGCGCGGCAGCAAGTGGCCACGGTTGGCAAAGTAGGGGCTACGATTGCGGGAGTCGACGAAGCTCAAGCCACCCTTGGCAGAGAAGGCCGCCACGGGCAGTTCAGGAATCGGATTGCGGGCATAATTCAGCTTGGCCTGCGCTTCCACTGGACTGGCCGCGCCGAAGTTGTAACTGCTCACGAGCCGGTTGTAGCGCTCGTGGGGCATGCCTTCTTTCTCATAACGCAGGCCGAGGTTAAGGCTGAGCTTGGGCGTTACCTTAAAGTCGTCGTGCACATAGAACCCGCCATAAATGTTCTGAGCCGCATAGCTGGCGCTGGAGGTCATGTTGCCACCGGGCAGACCCAACAACAGCGCGGCGAGTTCCTGTCCCAGCGGGCCGGCGGCAGCATTATCTAGCGGACCCTTGGTGTAAGTGGAGCCGAATACAAAGTCCGGCGCGAGGCTCTGCGGGTAGCGATTGCCAAAGGTCCGGAACAAGCGCACATCGGCCCCAAAGCGGATGACGTGCGGGCCCGTGATCTTGGTCATGTCGGCGATCAGGTTGTGCGTAATGGCGGAGTTCTGCCCATCGCCGTCGGCCCAATCGGAGAGCACTGCAAAACTCAGGGCGTTGACGCGCGGGATGGTGGCGCGCGTGGGATCGAGGAGTTTGGTGAGCGAGGGTGTAAAGCCCAGCTTGCTGAGGTCAGTGCCTTGCGTGGCGCGTCTCTCCGGGAAGGCGGCGGTGACCATCCCGTAGCGGACGTTCAGGATGAGGGAAGGGCTCAGCACCAACACGTCATCGAGCGCCAGCCCTCGATTGTTCTGATTGAAGATTTGCAAGGTGGCGGGGACGCCCAGCAGGTCCTTGGGGATGTCGTAGTTGAACCGGTTGAGCCGGAAGAACAGGCGATGGTTCTGGCTGAAAGCATGGTCGAGGCGCGCCAGGTGCGAATTGTAAGTCTGAAAGCGGACGTCCGGGTAGTAGTAGTTGTTGCGGCCGTCCACCAGGCCGGGCTGGTTCGGCATCGGGTAAAGGGCGGCCAGATTCCGGCCGGCCGCGCTGAGCAGGCTGGGCGGAATCACGTTGCCCGGAAAGGGGTCGCGTTGTAAGCGACCGGCGGTGGCGGCGGCGCGCGTGGTGAACGGATTGTAGATCTGGTAGTTGCCGCCCAGCTTCAGGAGGGCGGAGAAATCGCCAGCGCGCTCTGCGGCGGTGGGCACGGTGCTCACCTGATTGGTGGTGGCGGGCTGGCCGAAGGTGCTGCCTTCCCACGAGTAATGGAAGAAGGTCTTGTTGTGCCCGTCGTAGAGTTTTGGGATCACGACAGGACCGCCAACGGTGGCGCCATAGCGGTGGTCGCCATACTGCACCTTGCCATTGCCGGCTTTGTTGTCGAAGAAGTTGACGGCATCAAACGCGCTGTTCTTGGCCCAGTAGTAGAGCCCGCCGTGAAAGTCGTTGGTGCCGCCCTTCGTGCTGACGTTCACGACCGGGCCGAAGACGTGGCCAACGGTGGCGTCATAGGGATTGGACTGCATTTTGAACTCAGTGACGGCGGCCGAGGGCGGAATGAAGTTGACGCGCGCGTAGCCACGACCCTGATCGTTGCTGCTGTTATTCACGCCGTCCAAATTGAACTGCGTGGCAAAGGTGCCAGTGCCGTTCACGGTGTTTTGAGAAGTGGCGGCGGGCGAGGAAAGCTTCATCACGCGCAGCGAGGTGAGGTTGGCAGTGCCGGGGGCGAGCCGTACTAATTCGAGCGGATTGCCTCCGCGTTGCGGCAAGTCCTCCAGTCGCTTGGCGTCCATCACCTGACCGACGGAGGCACCGGCGGTGTCGAGCAACGGCGTTCCGCCCTTCACTTCGATGGTATCGGCCACGTTGCCGACGTCGAGGCGAATGGGCAGGTCCAGCGTGTCGCTGACGCGAAGTTCCACTTCGCTGCGGGCGTAGGAGCGGAAGCCGGCCATCTCCACGGTGATCCGGTAGAGGCCGGAGAGCAGGAACGGCAACCGAAACGCCCCGGATTCGTTGGTGACAGCGGAGGCGCTGACGCCTGTCTGCTGGTTGGTGGCAGTCACGTGGGCACCTTGGATGAGCGAATCCTGCGCATCGGTGACGCGTCCGCCGATGGAGCCTCGGGCGTCCTGAGCCGCCACGGGCGCACTCAGCGCGAGTAGGGCGATCATCAAGAAAAGAAAGCAACGTAGCATGGCATAGCCCCTTTGAGCGCGCTTCGGGCGCGTGGCCCAATTAGAGATAGCCTAACGTAATTTGTTCGCCATAGCTGGGCGAGCCTTGTCTCATCGGAGAAGAGCCTGAAGGGAAAAGCGTGGTGCAAGCTGGGGATTGATCATCAGTTTGCAGGGTGGCGAGAAATTGAGTCTGGAGCAGATCCGGGCGCTGCTCCAGGCGAGCCAGGAAGTGCGCTTTGCTGGGCACGGACGGGCCGAGGTTCACGCCTGGATCGGCAAAACGTTGATTGAGCAAAACTACAGCCAGCAGAAATCGCCATTTCGAATGTGCAGATCAGGCAGGACGTCACGTTTTGGCTGCATTCTCCAGGACGTGGTGTGCGTAGTCGTTGACGCTGGTGAGCTTGATCCCGAACGTGTCCACGACCGACGCCATATTCATTGCATCGCCACGAAGGTACCCGAGCATCAACGCCGCGAAGCTCTTCTGCATCGGATCCGTGGCCCCGTCAAATTGTGAGAGCAGGGCCGGTTCGGAAAGATGCTCGAGCTTAAAGGCCCTACCGCTGATCTTTTCGAAGCAGGCCACTACCTCAAGTGGGCTAAGGGCCTCCGGTCCGCCAAACTCGATGGTCCTGCGCTCGGCTGCATGATGGCGAAGGCCAAGAGCGCACATTTCGGCGACATCCCGGAAGGAGACCCAACTGATTGGGTTTGTCCCCGGTCCGTAGATGCGAGCCGTTGCGTTCAGATAATCGAATCCCAGGGCCGAGCTCAGCCACACTTCCATGAACGAACTTGCCTGAATGACCGTAAAGTTCATGCTCTTGATCGCACGCTCGACTTGTTCCTTGGCATCGCTCAGCGGGGATGATAAGCCGGGTTGGCGGCGAAACGAGACAAAGAGAAAACGTTCTACATTGGCACTCTTTGCTGCGGCCACGAGGTTTAACTGTCCGGTCGCGTCAACAGATTCAATCGAGTCCCCCGGCTGCCGGGACAAGGTCGAGGAGGCAGTCGAAATCACGGCGTCGACGCCGTGGCAGGCGGCAGCGAGCGAATCGGGCTCCTTCAGGTCACCAGTGCACAATTCGACACCGAATGACCGAAGGGCTCCGACCCTCTCATTCGAACTCGTACCTCGAAGGAGTGCTCGTACCTTTTCGCCTCGCTCCACCAGCTTTTGACAAACGGCACCCCCAACCAGACCGGTAGCACCGACGACAAGAACCATACGCGCCCTCCTGAAGCTTAAATTCTATACCCGTGCGTTCCAGTGCGGCATCCGCTTGTTGATAGTTGTTCGCCAGTGCCACCGAAGAAAACTTACGCCTCGGCATTTGCCACGCTTGGTCACGAAGTTGTAGATCCCGCCCTTGCGTTGATCGTCGCCGGGATACCAATTCTGCACGGTCGAGTACTTGATCTGGGCGTTGTCGAACCAGCGAATCCGCCTGGGCGAAGCGATGGCGAAAGTATTGTCAATACGGGTTGGGCGCAAAAGATATGGGCCAGCCTGAAGCGGACGGGAAAGATAGAGAAGCCACCCGGGTGCCGCGAACAACTGCGCCCCTGGATCGCTCGGCAACTGGACTTGACGCGGGCGGAGTTGCAACAAAAACTACTTGCTCGGCACTAGATTTACGGCAGCCTGTCGCAGTTGTGCGAAGTTCCCGGAGCCATGGACTTGCGGCTAAAAAAGTCGCTTTACGCCGCCGAGCAGGACACCGTCAAAGGCCGGGTCCGGTCCCGCCCCTGGCGGGAAGAGATCGAGCGGATCGATCCGGAGAAGCTAATTTTACTCGACGAAATCACCACGATGAAGCTCCAAACTTAGTTTCGCCACTGCGGATAGCTGCTGTGAATACTCCGAAACTGCTCTAGAATACCCACGCGCCTCCGGCGAACAGCCTCCCGCGCTTTGCCGCTCGCAGGGGTTACGAGTTCATTTTATGTTTGCGATAGCGACACAGGCCTGGACCGGGCAGTGACGAAACGTCTTGATCGCTGGAGGGACCGGAAGGTGTCTGAACGGAAGAGGAGCGCTTCGGCTCAAGGCCAATAGCGGAGCATTCACCACGCGGTCTACGCGAATTGCGCGATCAAGTCTTGTAACTCGACCGGTGTATCCGAGCGCTTGCCTCGCTCAAAACCGGGACCGATCACCAGAGCTTCGCTGTGACCCTCGAACCACACGAGAAAGCTCGCTTCGGCCGCGCCGGACAGCCGCTGTTGGTTGAGCCAGGTATAGTAGGCACCCATGTCGGCATCAACCAGCGAGCCTTTAGGGTCTAGTTCTGGACGCCGTTGCGCTTCGCTCAGCAGTTCATTCATGGGGTTCTCGCGCTGGCGCGGCGCAAAGCGGGTAAGCAGAGTCAAAGGCTGAGCGCGGCGCAGGGCCTCGCGTGCTGCCCATTGGACAAAAGTGGTTGCGAAGACCTGCGTTCCAGAGCCTTCGGTGAGAAGACTGAGTTGAAAGCGGTTGAGCACTTCGTCGCTGCCGGAATCGAGGCCGATGTCGCCGGGCTGGATTTGCGCCATGCGGGTGCGGAAAGCCTCCGGATCGAATACTTTGGCCTGGTAAATCTTTTGCATGCGGTTCTGTAACCTGGCGCGGGAGGCGGAGACGGCGGCGTAAGAAACCTGTACTACGGTGCTCACCTTTCGGGGCGCGGCGGCTCCGCCATCAATGTACCAGTGGCCATAGGGCAGCGGGTGGGCGGCTGCCCGTTGCGCCACAGCCTCCAGGAGGGTGTCGAGGCCGTTGGTCTGCTGCAACTGCGTGAAATAAACGCCATGGGGACGGAGCTTGCGGAACAAGCGATAGTCATTGTTTTTTACGCCTTCCCCGATGACCGCGATCCCTAGACGATGCGTGAGCAGAGGGGCTTCGAGGACGGCGGCGCTGGACTTTTTCACGTACTCGACAGCGGCTGCGCGGAAGGTGTCAATCTGGTGCGTAGTCCAGAGGTGAGCAGTCAGTTGCTCGGTGAAGACAGCCGGGGAGTTGACCCAATCTGTCTGCTCCAATGCGCCGGGAAGGCGAAGTTGCGAGAAGGCCGCCATCGCCGCTGCAAAGTCTTTGTGCGCAAGAGAGGTTAGATAAGCGAATTGCCGTTCGAGGTCCAGGCGCTCGGCCGGAAACTTCCAGTCGTAAGCGAGCAATTCACGCAACAGAAGAGGCACGAAAGCCAGCGGAAGCCGCCGCAACAAGGCGATCTGGCGTTCCGCCAGACGCCGTGCCTCGGGCGGATACCCGGCAAAGTTTTTCGGAAGAAGCTCAGGGGGAAGCATTCTCAGGTCAGCTCCGTAAGCGGCTTGCCCTGCGAATAGCGCGCGTCAAATCCCATTCGGGATCCGAGGGTAGGAATCAAATCGGTAGAGTCCACCGGGCGGTCCACCACCACGTTCTGGCGGACACCGGGCCCGAGGACCATCATCCATGTGGTGCGCGACATCGGGTCGCCCGTGCGGTGGTGCTGAAATCCATTGCCGCCGGAATCGATATCGGAATCGCGCCCAAAATCCGGCAGAATATACATCGTCGTGTTGCCCGCATATTCGGGGTCTTTTTGAATAGCCCGCCACAGCTCAAGGCAATGGCGATCGCAGCGCTGGATTGCATCGACATAGAGAGAGAAAGTGCCGGAATGCGCCACATCAATGTCATGCAGGGTGACCCAAAGCAGACTCGGCGAGAGTTGGCGCATCAGTTGCTTGGCGACGTATACGGACAACTCGTCCGGACTGACCAGGTTGCGAGCGTGCGCAGCGAAATCGTCAACGGAAAGCTTGAGCAACTCGGCCATGCGATTCAGCTCAATCTGTCGGCCGGTCAGCGTGGGCGCATAGAGCGGCGTTTCGTAGTTATCGCGCAAAAGGTGCTGGTAGCGCGCCGCATCGCTGCCAGTTGACAGCGCCGCCGAGAGCAGACGCTTGGGAAGAATGACTCCAGCGCCCAGGCCCGGTCCAAACGACTTATGCGCGCTCTCGCCGATCCGTGCGAAGCCATTGCTGGGCGCGACGACCCAGCAATCGGTGGCTGGCCGGTTGAGGTCCTTGCGAAAGTATTCAAAAACAGTCGGGTTGTTGGGAGAAACGGCGGCGAAATTGTTGAAGGATTCATATGCGCCAGTGGCGATACTGGCGGTGGCGACATAGTGCCCGAGAATGCCACGGTTCACCACTTGCGAAAAAAAAGTCGCCTGGGGCATCAACTCATTTAACAGATTGGGAATGTTCTCCTGCCCGTCCGGCATGAAAGTTTCTTCGTCCCGTGCGCCTCCGCCAAAAGTGACGACGACGGATTTGCTGGCGCGGTTGGCGAGCATTCCGTGCGCGGGCAAGGCACCGAAGACGGCTGTCGCGGCGCTGGCCCCTGTCACCGAGCGCAAGAAGTGACGGCGGTTTTGGGAGATGGCCTGAGCTACCTCACGCGGGCTGCCATTATGGAAGTCTCGAAGCGCCAACCGGTTTCTCCCTCTTGACACTAGCATGCAGGCTCAACTCAACGAGCCTGCGACAGGCGGAGATGTTCGCGGCTCTTTTCGAGATTGCCGGCGGAGCGATAGAGCTGGGCCAGCCGGAAGTGGGCGACTTTGAGAGAGGGGTCGCGCCGTAGTGCCTCTTCGAGGGCGGCGACGGCCTCCGCGTTCTTGCTGATATTGGTGTATTGCCGACCCAGTTCGACCAGCGCCCGAGTGTCGGCAGGATTGAGATTGGCAGAGCGGCGCAGATGGGAGACGGCCGCCTCAATTTGAGGCGGGTTTTGCTGTACAAGCGCCCGGGCAAGGTAGAAGGCTGCATCGGCGTCTTTGGGATGGGCCTGGGCGATCGCCGCGATTGGCCGCAGAAGTTGCGGGGAGGCGCTTACGGTCTCACCCAGAAAGGGAAGCACTTCGAGGTTGGCGGGAAAGGCGAGCAGGGCGGCAGCGCTGGCTTCGATATCGCCTGCGAGGTACTTGTCGATGGCGGCGGTGTAGCGGGGCCTGGCACGAAGAAGCGCCAGGAGACGCTCATTGGTCTCGGTGCGTTCTGCGGAGACATGCGAAGTGCCGTCCACTTGGCCCGCAGTCCCGCCCGTTTGGAACGCTACGGTGCCTTGGAATTCCGGGGGCGTGGCGAGGGTGCTGGAGTAAAGGCGGCAGACAGGCTTGGGGTCGCCTTCTGTGAGAGTGCAGCGGGCATTGATGGGCAGCGATTGCCACGACTCGGTCTTGCCACCTGGCCAGTGAACGATCACCTTGTCAGCAAGGGCCGCCGCGCCGAGGCCGAAGTGGAGCGTGAAGGAGGACTGGGAATAGAAGCTGGATCCACTGAGGATCTCGTCGATCCACTTGCGGCCGCTGGCCTCGACGGTGACCCGTGCGCCGATCGCCGAACGATTCGAGGTAACGCCGCGAAGGTCCAGATTCAGAAAGGCTCCCACGGCTGGCGCGACATTCTTTAAAATCGAAGGCGCTTCGTTCATGTTGAGAATGACGGCTTCGGGACGGCCGTCCCCATCAAGATCGCCGATGGCCAGCCCACGAGCCGGGCGGGGAGTTTGCAAAGCAGGCCCGGCCTTGGCGCTCAGGTCGGCGAATTTACCGTTGCCGAGGTTGCGGAGGAACACTGTCTCCTGGCGATATTTGTCTCCCACCTGAGCGCGATCTACTTCCGGGTAGACGTGTCCGTTGACAAGGAGTAGGTCGCGCCACCCGTCATCGTCGGCATCGAAAAAGGCGATGCCCCAGCCGAGCAACTGGCGGACGCCAAGACCGGCCTGGCCCGAGACGTCGGTGAAGAACTTACCGTTTTCATTGAGGTAAAGGGAGGTCAAATCGCCGGAAAAATTTGTCTTGGCTATATCGAGGTAGCCATCGTTGTTGAAATCCGCTACGGCGACTCCCATTCCTGCTTGGAGGCGGCCATCGGCGTTGTAGGCAACGCCTGCGGTAATCCCGCGTTCTTCAAAGGTCCCATTGCCGCGGTTGTGAAATAGGAGGCTCGGCGTCATATCGCAAGCAACATAGATGTCGGGCCAGCCGTCGTTATCGAAATCCGCGCTCACGGCTTGAAGTGCGTAGCGGCCCCCGACCTTGGCGATCCCGCTGGAGATTGAGACGTCGCGGAAAGTTCCGTCCGGTTCCTGATGATAAAGCACGTTGGTGGCGAGCGGCAGACCACGAGGGCCGCACATGACGGGGATTTCTTTCCAGACGCAAAACTCACCCTTGCCGGGGCGGGGAGTCCGGGCGAGGTCCAGGTTGATGTAGTTGGCCACAAAAAGGTCGAGGCGACCGTCGTGATCATAGTCCAGAAAAGTACAGCCAGACCCGAAGCGCGTTCCGGTGACGGGCAGCCCGGCCTTCGCCGTTACGTCCTCAAAGCGGGCATTGCCCAGGTTGCGGTAGAGCCGGTTGTGGCCGTAGTAGGTAATCAGAAGGTCTGTGCGACCGTCGTTGTCAAAGTCGCCGGCGCAGACCCCCTGTGCCCATCCTTCGTGATTGAACCCGCTCTCCTGGCCGGAAAGGATAAAGTGTCCTCGCCCATCGTTCCGGTAGAAATGGGGTAGGCGGGGGCCGGCACTGGCGGGGCCATCCAGGGTGGTGCCATTGAGCAGCAGGAGATCCTGATCGCCGTCCTGATCCGCATCGAATATGGCGACGCCATTTCCGGTAGTTTCGACGATAAAGTCTTTGCGATCCCGTCCGCCATATTCATTCTTGGCGGTGACACCAGAAGAAGCTGCAACGTCAACAAACCAAACACGTTCCACTCCGGCAGCCGATATGGAAAGTGAGAGCACAACCGCTATGAAAAACCATAGAGTGAATTGATGGGATTTCTTAATCGAGACTCGCTTGAAGGCCGCCATTCTTCATGATAGTATCGCGATGTCTGCTTACTTAGCAGGCATAGGGGTTTCAAATATGAATTCGACCGCCTTGTTGCGAATCAGTTCCTTAGCCATGATTCTTGCGGCATGCGCATTCGCGCAGCGAGACTTGGCCACAATTGTAGGGTCGGTGACCGATCAGTCGGGGTCCGGAATTCCGGGTGCCAAGGTCTCCATCAACGAAGAAGCTACTGGCTTGAAATACGATCTCGTCAGCGGGGGCGGCGGCGAATTCGCACGGCCCGCACTCAAACCTGGAATCTACACCATTACGGTGGAGGCAGCAGGATTTAAGAAATCAACCCGCCGTAATATCCAATTGACCGCAGGGGATCGCACAGGCATCGACTTTCAGATGCAGGTCGGTGAAGTATCGATCAACGTCGAGGTGACAAGCGAGTCGCCCGTGCTGCAAACCGAATCCACGATTATCGGTGCCAGCATCAACACGAAGCAGGTAAGCGAACTTCCGCTTGGCGGCACGCGTAACTTCGCGTATCTCGCACGGCTCTCGCCGGGCGTTGTGCCCAATGAACCGGGTGCGCGGGATGCAACGGGTGGCGGTTTTTCAGCCAACGGTGTGCGCTCCAACGGGCAAAATAACTTTCTGTTGAACGGCGTAGACAATAACGTAAACGTAATTGACTTTCTAAATCAGACCTCCTTTGTAATTGGGCCGTCCGTGGAAGCAATTGGCGAAATGCGCGTGATGACCAACGGCTACAACGCCGAGTACGGCCGCGGCGCAGGCGGCGTGGTGAACGTAACGATCAAGAGTGGCGCGAACGAGATTCACGGAACGCTGTTCGAATATCTGCAGAACGACAAGATGAACGCCAACCGTTGGGAGAATAACCGCAATGGCGTGAAACGGGGCCCCTTCAAGCAGAACCAGTTTGGTGCTGCAATCGGCGGTCCAATCATCAAGAACCGGACCTTCTGGTTTGCCGATTACCAGGGCACGGAGATTCGCTCGACGGGCGGCGCCGTGCCGGGCTTAGGTACTTCGAGCTTCTTCACCATCCCAACTTTGGCGATGCGCGGCGGGGACTTCTCGTCCCTGACGGCCAACAACAAAGCCATCACAAACTCACTCGGAGTGAGTGCGATCGAAGGCACCATCTACGATCCCCGGTCTAATGCCACGGTTAGTTATCCGAATGGCGCGACGGGCCTGATTCGCACTCCCTTCCCGAACAATCGGATTCCCGCCAATCGCATCGATCCTGTGTCGCAAAAGCTGATCAACCTGTTCCCGGCGCCTAACGTTAACGTTCTTCCGGGCTTTCCCGAGAACAACTATTTCACGACCACGGCCGGCACCTCTGGAACCAAACAATTCGACGTCCGCGTCGACCACCGGATCAGCGACAAAGACAGCATTTTCGGCAGCATGAGCTGGTCGAACAATAATCTGATTAACGGGCAGCCCTTGCCGGGCGCGCTGGATGCGACTTACTTCAATTCCAATGTAGGACAGAACCTGGCCCGCAACGCGATGCTTAGCTACACCCGCACATGGTCTCCGAACTTCGTGACCGAGACCCGCGCGGGATATAGCCGTCTTGTGACCGCACGCACGCAGGCCGATCCCAATACGGATCAGTTCAAGGCTTTTGGAATCGGGGGCTATAACCCGACGGGTCCGCTCAACGGCGGTCTGCCATCTACCAACATCGACCGCTATAGCGGCTTCGGTGCCTCCGATTGGCTGCCCTCCAAGGAATACAACAACGTTTGGGACTTCATCCAGAACGTTGCCATTCAGAAGAACAAACATTCCCTGAAGTTCGGCGCGGAGTTCCGTCCGATCAAATTCCCCTTCTTCCAGTTCCCAAGCCCTCACGGTAACTGGAGCTTCAACCGCAACGAAACGTCCTTTCCAAATGGCACCGATAATCTCCGGAACAACACCGGCGATGGCTACGCCTCCTTCCTGATTGGACAGGTCACCAACGGCCAAATCTCCACCTCCAATTTCATCTCCTCGCAGAAGTCTGCCTGGGCCTTCTTTGCGCAGGATGACTGGAAATTCAGCTCCAAGTTGACGATCACTTACGGCATTCGCTATGAGCTGTTTTCGCCCATCGACGAGAAGTTCGGGCGTCAGGCGAATTTTGACTTCGACAAGATGACGCTCTTTATCCCGAGGGGTAAGGATCAGGACGCCAAGCTGCCGCCCAACTTTGCCAGGGATTTCGCCAACGTGAAAGTCTCGCGTGGCGAAGTCAGCAGCTATCTCATCCCGTGGGATAAGACCAGCATCGCCCCGCGTATCGGATTCGCTTACGCACTCAATCCGAAGACGGCGATTCGCGCCGGTTATGGCATTTTCTACGGTGGCGAGGAGAACCAGGGCGGTAATCCAAATCGCGGAGAAGGTGTACCGTTTAACCAGACGACCAATCTCGACCGCGTCGGTATCGGACCGTATGAACAGAATACATTCTTCAACGGCGTCCAAAACGGCTTCCCGTTGAACGTGTTCACGACACTCAATGCGCCAGTGAGCTTCCGGTCCGTAGCGCAGAACTTTCGTAACCCCCTCGTGCATAAATGGAATTTTTCGATCCAGCGCGAGTTCCGCGGGGGCAACGCTTTTGAGTTGGCCTACGTCGGCAACCGCCAGGCTCACCAGCTCTTCTTTTCGGATCCAAATGCTCCTCGCAACGATCCGCGTCCAGACATCAACACCAACTCGCGCCGTCCGGTGCCGAACATTGCCGGTGTCAACAACACCACTACCTTCGGCTTCGGGAATTACGCCGGCCTGACGGCTAAGTGGGAGAAGCGCTACTCGAGCGGCTTGCAGTACCTGGTAGCTTATACCTACGGTCATGCTCTCGCCAACTCGGGGACCACGCTCAGCGGCTCAGCGGGATTCACCACCAAGGATCCGACGAATTACTCACTGAACTATTCGAGCGCAGCTTGGGACATTCGCCACAGCACGACAGCGAGCTTCCTCTATGACCTGCCTTTCGGCAAGGGTAAGCGCTTTGTTAATTCGGCCAACAGGGTCACCAATGGCGTTATCGGCGGCTGGCAGATGAACGGAATTCTCACCCTCCGGACGGGATCACCTTTCACTCTCGGCACCAATAATTGCGTCGGTAGCTTCAACGGTTGCACCCCCGACCTGGTAGCGGGCAAAGACCCGAAGAACGCACCGCAGGGAGGCCGAAACGCCGCCCAGTGGTTCGACACCAGCGCGGTGAGAGCGCCGGCCCCCGGTACCAATGGCACCCTTGGCCTGCAAAGCAATAACGGCCCAGGACAGAAGTATCTGGATCTCTCGTTGTTCAAGGCGGTCAACCTTACAGAACGGGTGAAGATGCAGTTCCGGGCTGAAGCTTTCAACCTCGCGAACACCCCGCAGTACGATCGCCCAAATAACACACAGGGCAATCCAAACTTCGGTGTGATCACCGGTACCCAACAGGGCACGCAGCGGCGCACGCAGTTTGCGCTGCGGCTGATGTTCTAGGCTTTAAGCCGCCAAACTTGAGAGCGGCCGTTGGCCCCAGCGATGCAGTATGCTGGGGCCAACGGCCGCTCCTCTTTTTTATGTACTTATTTGCCGCCGATACGATTCGTAACGCGCAGGCCGCCCTAGAGTCGGGGCGGTTGGCGGAGGCGCGAGTGTTGTTGGAGACGATGCCTGGCGACGGACGGGCACAGGCGCTATTGGCGCAAGTGTATCTTCATCTAAAGATGCCGCAGCGGGCGGCGGCGGCGGCGTTATCGGCCCAGCGATTGGCGCCTGGGGTGCCGGAGGTGCAACACGCATTGGCCTTGTATTTTGCGCAGTCGGGACAGCGGAAGCTGGCGGCCACATGGGAAGGGCGATTCGCGCATTCGAAAGACGCGGACGGGGCTGCTAGCGCCCGGGCGGCTATGTTGTTTGGCGAAGTAGGACAGTGGCCGGAAGCGATTTCATTTGGGACTGCGGCGATTGAGCGCGGCGACCGGTCGGAGTTGCGGCTGTTATTGGCGAGCGCCTTCGAAGCAACAGGAAAGCCGGACGCTGCCCTCGAGCAGTATCGCGCACTGCTGGATCTGTTGCCCTACGATGAGCCATCTCATGCCGCCTACGGGCAAGCACTACTCCGAATGGCTCGTTTCAACGATGCGGCCACCTTTCTTGCCGAGGCGCGGCGAAAGTTTGACAAAAGCCCGCAAATTGAATTGGCGTATGGCGTGGCACTCTATACCCAGCGGCGCTTCGCGGAGGCGGCAGAGCGGTTCTTCCGGGTAATCGATTTGGCACCCGACGTGCCGCAGCCCTACATTTTCCTGGGTCGGATGATAGACCAGTTAGCGGACCGGGTGCCGGAACTCCGGGGCCGCGCCGAGGCGTGGCTGCGCATGGAACCCAAGAACGGTTTTGCACCCTTTGTGGTAGCGCGGGCGATGAGAGCCTCTGGGGTGCCCGACACAGAAATCAAAACACTCCTGGAAGAGGCAATCCGGCGGGACCCGGCCGCCTGGGAGTTTCCCTTTGAGTGGGGGCAATTGCTGGAGCGGGAGCGCGACCTCGCGGGCGCTGCCCAAGCTTTTGAGAAATCGATTGCGCTCAATCCGTTGGCACCGGAGCCGCACTACCGCCTGGCGCGCATCTACGACCGATTGGGGCAGCCTGCGAAAGCCGCACGGGAGCGGCAATCGCATGAGAAATTGCTGGCGTCGCCGTCCAAACTCGGGATTAAAAGTGGGATGCAGTGAGACGGCGGGATGTTCTGGCGATCCCTTTACTCGGGCCGCTGTTATTGGAAGCCGAAACGGTGCCTGTCCATTACCGCAACGATCCAGCCTATTTTGCCTACACTGGGCTGATCGAGAGCGGGCACGACGAGTTTCCCGCCGATCCAGTTATGCCGCCCCCTCCACCCCGGCAGGATGGCTTATTTGCCGAGGTGACAGGAAGCGTTATCGACTCTGAGCAGCTCTCCCGAGGCATTCCTTATTGGATCGCGAGGCTCGACCCGGCGACTGGGATTGACATCTACGGCAACAATGGGATTGCTGTGGGGGACATTGACGGCGACGGACGGGATGAGGTGTATGTGTGCCAGCCCGCTGGCTTGCCGAACAAGCTGTTCCAGTGGCGGGACGGCCGCTTCGTCGACATCACGGCGGCAGCTGGCGTCGATCTACTCGATGACACTTCCTCGGCTTTGTTTCTGGACCTGCGAAACCTGGGGCGGCAGGATCTGGTGGTGCTGCGTGGGGGCGGCCCGTCGCTGTTTTTGAACGACGGTAAGGGGCGGTTCACGCTGGCACCCGATGCCTTCCGATTTGCAAATCCGCCGCAGGGTGGCTTCACCGGCATGGCTGCTGCGGACTATGACCGGGATGGAAAGCTAGACTTGTACCTCTGCTGCTACAGCTTCTTTCAAACTGAGGCGCAGTTCCGGTATCCGTCTCCCTACTTCGATGCCCAGAACGGGCCGCCAAATTTTCTGTTTCGCAATCGCCTGGCGGCGGATGGGACGGGATTTTTTGAAGACGTGACCAAGGCCGTGGGCCTGGACGAAAACAACAATCGCTATAGCTTTGCTCCCGCGTGGTGCGACTACGACGGCTCTGGCTGGCCGAGCTTGTATGTGGCCAATGATTTTGGGCGCAATAACCTGTATCGGAATGTCAACGGGAAGTTTCGAGATGTGGCGGCGGCGGCGGGTGTGGAGGATATCGGCCCGGGAATGAGCGCATGCTGGTTTGACCACGATGGCGACGGACGGCCCGATCTGTATGTCGCCAATATGTGGACGGCGGCTGGCCAGAGCGTGGTGAAAAGTCCTGGGTTTCCGCTCCGGATGGAAGAGGCCTGGCGGGGACACACCAAGGGGAACTCCTTCTACCGGAATCTCGGAAACGGGACCTTTGCCAGTGAAGCGGGAAAGTTGGGAATCGAGATGGGGCGCTGGGGTTGGGCGGCCGACGCGGCCGACTTCGACAACGACGGAAAGCCCGAACTCTTACTCACGTGCGGGATGCTCACCGGCCCCAGACAGCCCGATTTGATGGGATTTTTCTGGCGGCAGGTTGTAGCGAAGACGCCAGCCACGGCAAGCCCAAGCGCTGTGTACGAGAACGGTTGGAACGCGATCAATCAGTTCATTCGCGAAGGATATTCGTGGAACGGCGGAGAGCCCAATGTCTTTTACGTCCGGGACGGGGAGGGATATCGCGATGCGTCGGCGGAGAGCGGGCTGAACTTCGCGGGGGATTCGCGGGCGTTCGCGCTCACTGATTTTGACGGCGATGGGTGTCTGGATGTTTGCGTGAAGAGCCGCCTGGCCCCACAGTTGCGAGTGTTTCAGAACCGCTGCGGACAGGGGCGGGAGCGGATTGGGTTGCGATTGAGAGGGACGCGATCCAACCGCGATGCGATTGGCGCGCGGGTGACGGTAGACGGGCAGACCAAGTGGGTGGCTGCGGGTTCCGGGTATATTTCTCAGCACACCAAGACGATCTATTTTGGGCTGCAATCGGCTTCCGTTTCCCTGGTCGAGATCGTCTGGCCGAGCGGCGAACGGCAGCGCGTCGGCGGGCTGGCGGCGGGTGCGGTTTATGAGATTCGCGAGGGGGGCGAGGCCGTGCGCGGCCCAGCCTTCGTTGAGCAGCAACCGATTCGACCGCAGGAGCTTAGCGGGGACAATCGGCCCCGGCTGCACGACACCTGGCTACAGGATCCCGTGCCATTGCCCGAGAGCAGGACGGGACCGGCATTGTTTGTCGTCACGGCGGAGATGCTGCGGGGAAATGAAGATTTGGCGGCGGCGTATTCTCTGTTTCGGCGCTATCTATTTGAGTACCGGGCGGAGTTGGAGTTGCCGCTGGCGCTCTTATTGAACGCGCAGGGGCGGGTTTGCAAAGTCTACGCTGTTGTACCGTCGTCAGTACAGGTGGCGGAGGACCTCCGCCTCATCGGCAGGGCAGCGGCGCTGCCCTATCCGGGACGGCACTTGACTCGTCCGCGCCGGGACTACTTCAAACTTGGCGCGTCGTTGCTCTGGTGCGGGTATCCAGAGCAGGCGTTGCCTTACTTGGAGGCAGTTCTGCAACAGCAGCCCGAGAACGTTCGCTCACTGGTACTGGTGGCTCAGATTCACAGGGAGGCGAAACGACTGGAAAAAGCGTCGGCACTTCTCGAAGAAGCGCTGCGTTTGGAGCCAGCCTCGGCCGAGGCTTGGAATGAGTTGGGCGGTGTGGCCATGGCCAGGGAAGAATACGGGGTAGCGCTCGAATACTTCGAGCAAGCACTAGCCGCGAAAGACGGGTTGGTGTACGCGTTGTTGAACGCAGGGCAGGCGGCGGACAAAACGGATCAACTGCCCCGGTCGGAGGAGTATTTCCGGAAGGCGTTGGCGCTCGAACCGAAATCGCCGGAAGCCCATCAGAGGCTGGGGTTGGCGTTGGCTAAGAACGGCAAGGCAGCCGAAGGAGAGAATCATCTGCTAGAGGCAGTGCGGCTTCGGCCCACCCTTGCAGCGGCGTGGAATAATCTGGGCGTACTGTACCTACGGCAAGGAACGCCGCAAAAGGCCGTGGATGCTCTCGAGCGCGGAATCGCCGCAGCACCCGAAGATGAGCTGCTGTACTTGAATCTGGGAAGGATCTACGTACAGACGAAGCGTTATGCAGAGGCCAAGGCCGCGATACTGCGCTTGCTGCGGGTGAAGCCAGAGAGTGCTATCGCCAAAAAAGCGCTGCAGGATCTGGAGAACGCCCGGTAAGGCCATTGTCGTTGTCCGGTGCAAAAGATCTAGCGTTCTAAGGGTTCGAAATTATTAAATCCAGCAGATACATCTGCCGACCGTTGCCACCATGGGGAGAGTCAATCACAACTTTGCGTCCGTCCGGGCTGAATCGCGGGTGGGTGTCGCACCTCCATTCGCCGGTGTACTGCCGAGGCGAATTGAAAGCGCCTAACGGACGCTTTTGACCGGTCTTCGTATAGATAGAACGCGTTCTGATGACTTGGATGCCACGCCCAAGCCAAAACGTGTTTGGGATCGCGCCAGATAAAGTGCGAGGTCTTGCCCTACGGATCCAGGACGAATAGATTTTTGCCGTCTCGGTCAGCGGTGAACATTCGAGTCGAGAAGTCTGTACCTTCCTTTTCGCCCCGCCAGCGGTGAAGAAAGATGAATCTGGATGAATCCCGATTGAAGAGCAGGTGGTTGAACCAATGCTTCGCACCTTTCGAGTAGCCGCCGAGAAAAGGAACGCGCGCAGCTTCGGAGAAAGGGATCACCAGTTTCGACTGACCGGACTGAATGTCGAGGCACCAGATTCCAGCGTCATCCGGGATCGGAACATCGCGGTTCGGATCCGGCAATCCGGTGTATCCGTAACCGGGCCGACAATCGTTGAGTCGCCTGAAATCGGGATAGACCGCCAACTTGCCGTCCGGGCTGAGGGCGTAGATCGGTGCCTCCAAGATTCGCCGATTACCACTGTGAATGTCGCAGACCAAGCTGATAAAGCGGCCATCCCCCCGGTCGTTCCAACCCAACTCTCTCTTGGGGCCAGGGAGCCACTGCAGCATGCAGCCCTGCTGCCAGTTCCAAGCGCGGCTGGAGCCGATGTCGAGCCAGTGATCGCCCTTGGCGGTATCGATGACCCCGATTCGGATCTCGTTGCCCTTGCTTGTTGGCTCCTTAGTCCTGGCCCAAACAAAGGTCCTCAGTTTTAGGGCTCGACAACATAGTTATGGTGTCGAACGATTTCTCTAGGCAGGGAAACGAGTGACTGAAGTAGAGGCAGGGACACTCCAAATCATTTGGCCGCACCGCGCCATACCGATGTCTTCATGGGCTGTCTACAGTTTGCGACGTCCGATCAATGCCGGAACATCCCGACTGCCGCGAAAGATCGAGAGGATCTCAAGCGGGTTCGTTTCTGGCTTGTACAGAATAAGGTAATCACGCATCGGCCAGAAGAGGATGGGGCGCTCCTCGGCCAGGTCCTGCCGAACATGACCAGCACCTGGTGTGCTGGCGAGAAAACGAAAAGACTCTACGAATTCAACAAGCATCTGCCGGGCAACACGGTAACCAGCTTCTGCCAGATAGTAGTCGCGAATATCAGCCAGGTCTTCTTTAGCCGCAAGCATGAGGACGTAGCGGCTCATCCAGCCTTGCGCCTATGTCCCGCGTCCAACTCATCCAGTATCCCTTGCATGAATTCTTGACCTTCTGTGCCTTCACCTCGGGCGGATTCACCTAGGGCCCGGTCCATGCGGTTACGAAGTTCCTGAAGTTGAATCGAGCGGACCTCGTCACGCTGCTCCATCATGCGTAACGCTTCGCGGACCACTTCGCTGGCCGAGTTGTAGCGGCCAGATTGGACCTTCGTCTGGACTAGTTGCTCAAGCTCTGGGGTGAGATGTACGTTCATGGGGCCTCCGTATTCAAACTTGAGAATAGTTGGTATGGCCAACCCTGTCAATGTTGGACAGCCGCCTAGGCAGCGGACTGAACGTTCGATTGTAGAAGTTGACATCTCGCCATGTCATGTTAAGATGTTTCTTGGCCGACTCACTCACACTTAGTCAACTCGCGGAACGGCTGGGAATGCATCCGCGCACGATTCGTAGCTACATTGAGCAAGGTTTGCTCCGCGGGCCGGAAATCGGTGGTCGGGGTGCTCGTTACACCGATTACCACGTCCAACGTTTGCAGGCGATTCGGGTGCTTAAGGATTATCGTGGGCTCCCACTTCCTGAAGTACGGCGACGGCTAATGAGCATGAGCGGACTGGAGCTGGTCGCTATAGCGCAGGAAGCCGCAGTAGCTGAGGCACCTATCTCGCCAGCCAACACCCAGTCAGCGCTGGATTACCTAAGGAGTATCAAGCCGCGCGACCAACGCGAACCGCAGTCTCCTTCCATCGCGAGTGTGCCTGCACCCCAGTTGCAAAGCCCGTCGGCACCCACACCCGTGGATATGCTCTTGGGCCAGCTCGACCGGCTCGCCGCCCGTTCGAAACCGCAGCGGCGAGCTCGCGGCGTGGAGTGGATTTCAATTGCGGTTACACCGGACGTCGAGTTTCGAGTGCGCGGCCCTCAGAAAGCCGATGATCTTGCCCGATGGGAACGGATCGCGGATCACCTAAGAGAGATATTGATGGGCGAAATACAGGACAAGGAATAGCAAATGCTTTTAGAAGCGAAGTTTGATCGTGAAAAGATCTGGCGGCAGGGAAAGTCAGTGCGGTACCTGGTGGTCCGCGTCACCGATCCAGGAGAACCGTTGCCGGCGGAACGTGTCCCCCTGAACCTTGCACTTGTCATAGATTCTTCCGGATCTATGGAAGGTAGTTCCATCGCCTTCGCCATCGAGTCAGCGCAACGTGTGGTCAACCATCTTGCGGACGATGATCGGCTGTCCGTCGTGTCGTTCAATGACACGGTGACGGACCATCTTGCAGCGGAGCCGATGACGCCGGAAGGCCGAGAGCGAGCCATCCGGATACTGGGAACCATTCGCGCAGAGGGAACTACGAACCTCTCCGCTGGCTGGCTACGCGGGGCTGAACTTCTCGCCCGAGAAATGGCCTCGGGGCGCGCCTCTCAGAACCGAGTCATCGTCCTCTCGGACGGGCATGCAAATCTGGGCATAGTTGATCCAACAGAACTGGCTGAACACGCGAAGCAGTTAGCCCTTCGCGGATTGTTCAGCTCCTCGGTCGGTATCGGCGATGGCTACCACGGTGAAACTCTTGAAGCGATTGCTGTCTTCGGAGGAGGCGCGCATCACCGAGCCGCACGTCCAAACGAAATTGTGGAAGTTGTGACGGCTGAGCTGAAGGACATTCGACTCACTGTCGCGGAGAGAATCAGGATTGCGATTCAGCATGCACCGGGAGTGAGGATTCAAAGCCTCAACGAGTTTCCCCTCAGCCACGAGGGCGAAGATTCGTTCTGTGACCTCGGGTCTCTTCTGTCGGGCGCTTCCCGAACTGCGATTTTCAGCGTGAAGTTTCCGGCTGGGGAAGTAGGGAGTCAAAGCCCCTTCGAGGTCAGCGCGACCTGGAGTCGTCCTGGAAGCGAAGATATTCATTGTGCGGAGCCGGTGCGGCTGACCGCATGGTACTCGGACGGCCCGGAAAACAACGCGCAAACGTGCGATCCTGCGCTAACGGAAGAAGTCGCACAGGTATGGCAGGGATACATTGTGCGTCGGATCTGCCGACTGAATCGCGAAGGCCGGTATTCTGAGGCCATCCGGCGACTGGACCGCGACCTTTCGATTTTCGCCAAATATGCTGAGAACGCCGCAAGTGGGGAGGCCCTGATCGCAGAGCTCAGGAAGTTGCGTGATGCTGCCAGTCGTGAATGGAATGAAGGCAACCGGAAAGAAGTTGAGGTGGCGATGTACAAGCGCATGTCAACTCGAGTCGATGCCCGAAGCGCGCCTCCGCCCGATTGGAGCAGCTTTCTGCCGGAGGAGGGTAAACACTAACTTAGCGAGCCAAACCGGAATTATGATCAAACCAAAACAGGGAGAGAAACAGCAATGTGGCTATTTTTAAAGTACGGATTTTACTCGATTGCCTGCGCGACAAAGTCCGACGGCACACTCGACAAAGACACCGTGATGATCCGTTCGCGTCTTGACGACCACTTACAGAATTTGAAGAGTCGATTTGTTGCGCTGGGGGACGCGGAGATCACCACTTTGCCAGATCGGGATTACCGATATCGACTAGTAGTACCAAAGAAGGTGTGGGTGCCAATCCTCGTGGAACTGGCGGAAGAACAGGACTGGAGCAACTTCAAGAATGAGGCCGCTGCATTCCAGGGGCATCGTGGAGCTTCGTATTCCAGGGCCCTGCACGACGTATGGGAAGTTATGTACCGACTTCAGCGCTAAGCAGGCAACGTCGCTCGAGTTTCTTGACCGCGTGAAACGATTCTCTTAAAACATTTCTGAGGTCGTCGTTCTCCTCATCATCTTCGTCTTCGTCCTCATCCTTTCCGAGAGCAAGGCTGGGACGAACTCGCGTTTGGAGGAAACGGGCGCCCAGAACTCGCGGAGCAACCATTCACGCAACGGCCAACGTGCCTCTAATTCTTTCTTCAGCAGATTCTAGTAGACGCCGGAGTGCGGTCACAAGCTCGTCGGAAGGCTTTGCCACGTCGATCGTGGCAAGAATGAGACCGGAGCCGCCGGATTTGAATTGCCACCATTTCTTTTCACCCGACGAGGCAGGTATGTCGCTATGGTGGGGATAAAGCAGAATCGTGGCACAGCTCTTGTAAACGTGAGCGTAGGCATGCATTTGGTACACATCGTTCTGGCCAACGCCAAAGTGGGGCTTGTTGGGGTCGACTTTTTTCCACTTCGTATCCAGCACAAACACATCGTCGCCACGTGTGACATGCACGTCAGGCTTGGTCTGGAAGGCGTTGTCGCAGGTTAAGTGACCATTTGGCCCTTGAGTGCAAACCTGGTAGCCAAGCGGCTCGTAAGCCTTTCGGGCCAGCGAGGCAACAAATGATTCGAACAGAATGTTCATGTCAAACAGCAGCGCTATACCTTCCCGATTACCGCCATGTGCGGTCTGATAAACAGATGAGAGAAGCAGGCGCGCTAACCTTTCCAAAATTACCCATCGTTGATTCACGCGATCATGGCTCACCTTCTCCGCCAGCGCTTCGGGCACCGAGACAATCTGCACCTCTGCAAAATGCGTTGCAATCTCATTCAGAAGGCGTTGCGTGGCGGAGCGAACGGATTGCCGCCTAAGCAACATAACAGCGCACAGAATCAGCCGATTGAGGTTGGTGTCAGCGGTAAATTCGTCGTAGCGGCAGGCGAGCTTCTGTGGACTCGCGGCGAGTTTGGTGAATTGCCGCGTTACATCCCACTTACCGCGCAGACGGCTAAGATCCTCCTCGTGCCGACAGTAAGCTCGGGACAGTCCGGCTCTAACCTGGTTCTGGAGCCGTCGGGCGAACAAGCCGATCAGCAATTCAAGCAGGTCGTGATTCTGGTAGTCGTGGCCGGTCACGTCACCATCACGAACGGGCACATCCCACGCGATCCCGAGCATGCGCATAAACACACAACGGGTATCCCCGTCACCAAGCGCGTCAATTTTGGGAAGGATCTCGAGTCTGGCGCTGGACGAGGACACCATACCGACATACTGACCCGTCTTTATCTTATTCCTCCCGGTCCACTGAAACGCCTCGACCTTCGGCTTCATAGCACTCTGCACCCGTTCGAGAGCTTCAATTTCTGAGAAGGTAAAGTACTTATCGCCCAGATAATCCCCAACCGACGCGGCCTCGTGCTCTTTAAGTAGGATTGTTTTCACTTTGGCTCCGAGGCCGCTTCATAACCTTCGATGCTGAACTCATCTTCATTGACAGAGTAGCGCCAGCGCTTCTCTTTATTTTCAGCCTGTGCAGGGGCGGGGAGTTCCTCCCGGATAATGAAGCATCCTTCGCCTGTTTGATCGTTAAGCACCGCTCGGACTTTCTCCCAATCTTCATAGAAGTACTCGACGAGCAGGGGAATGACTTTTACTCGCATCACATGGTCGAGATCATCCAGACTTTTGACACTGATGAAGTAGCTGTGGCCGATCTGGTGGTCCCGATCAAACAACCACTCCACCCGGCGATTGATCGCCTGGAGCAGGTTTCCAAGGTGGATACCTGGGACCTCCTCTTTCTCAAGAAGTGTGTAGTCTGGCATCATCTCTTCGAAGTCGAACCGCCTGCGGAGCGCTGTATCGAGCAGGGCGATGGAGCGGTCGGCTGTGTTCATGGTGCCGATGACATAAAGATTGTTGGGTACGCCAAAATCCTCTTTCGAATATGGCAACGTGACCGTAAGTGCGTTAACCGCGCCCAGTCGCTTGTCGGGTTCAAGCAGCGTGATAAGTTCTCCGAGAACCTTGGATACGTTGGCTCGATTGATCTCATCGATTATAAGTACGAAAGCCAATTCCGGCAATTTGGCAGCACTCTCGCAAATGTTGCGAAAGATTCCGTTGCACGGTTCCAGGCGGAAACCGGCGGAGGGCTGTCCAACCCGATCAGTGACAGGACGAAGCCCCTCCACAAACTCCTCGTACCCCATCGATTGATGGAAGGTGGTGAAGACGACTCGACCCTTATTTACGAGCTCTTTGTATACCTTCATGACGGCTTCGCGATCTCTTTCGCGATCGCTCGGGGCATTGCCTTCGCATATCTCGACCGCCCGTTGTGCCGTGCGCCACGTCTTCCCGGTCCCCGGAGGACCATGCAAGATAAGATTGAGCGGATGCATTGGCTCCGGCGAAGGATTGTTATCCTCACCCTCACCAGTCGGGGGAGGGTGAGATGGTGCAATACCGGCACCAGCGTCTTCGTAATTAGTCACGACCCAAAGGAAGCCCTGCACGTCCCATAGATCGCGGGGTTTCCAGTCGCTCAACTCCTTTTCAATCTGACGGGCCAAGTCGAGGAATGCCTTATATTCAGAGGCACTCATGACTGCGGACTTGAAGAGAGTTTCGCCTGTTAGCTGATTCACGGCTTTTTGCATGAACTTCGTCTTGATCGAGATCGCCTCCGACGGTTTAGCCAGAGCTAACACAGAAGTAGCGAGCGACCGTACACCCCCAAAGAAATTCTTGCTCCCGCTGCCGCTCTTCAGGATCTGATGAATACGCTCTGCTGCAGCAGCGGCGGCCTCAGCCAGATCCCCCTTTGACAGCAGCATGTCGCCCAATGCCACTGCCACTTCGCGCCGTGCGTCGGCACCGCCCTGGTCGATTGCGGCGAATAGTTGCCATGCAACAAAATTGCTTTTTTTTACTAGCTCCAGGAATTTGAGGCCGACGCTTTCCGGCTTGTCTCCATCCGGACCACCGAGGATCTGTTCCGCCTTGCGGATGAGATCGTCTTTGTAGCCGCGCTCATGGTCAAAGTAGAATCCGTCGTCCTGCAGGAAATCTTTAAAACCATCACAGCGTTCGCGGAACGCCGCACGCATTTTGTCAAGTTCGAACCGATTCATAAACGTCGCTTTATAATAGCTCAATTGGCCCGGGAGCGAATTTTCGAGGGCGGGACGTGGGGCTACCTACACAAGATTACATTGCGGCATACCGACGCTCGCGCTTTTTTGCGCATTCTGCGGGTCGAGGTCTGAAGTTCAATGAGGCGCTAGATGATGTGATTTATGCGAAGATTCTGCCGAAGCTTAAAGGGGAACAGAGTGGGCGATTGACGATTGCTTTCGCCGGTTGCCAGAAAGCTTTGAAGGAAACGGCGTTGTCGCGTTTGCTCAAAAAAGCCGATGAAATGCAGCAACATCTCGCGACCACGGGAAGCGCGCGTTTAGGGCGATGAAGGTCCCGCATTTGCTGGTACGGCAGCATCGACGCCCGGATGCAGCGGAAGCGACCGCCGGAAGTCTCTGTCCAGCGACTGTGCCCAAATTGCGGCTTTTCAGTGAAGCGCAGCTATCGGATCGAAAAGCCTTTTTGCGGCGCATCTTTTTTTATGGATGACGAGTTGCTAGCGAAGGATTCCTCCGATCCGCACGGGTGGATTGGGGAGCCCGGTTTTTTGCGGGTGGCGTTGCGGCGGAACTCACTAACAAGGAGGGAGAGACGATCACGAGATATGTGCTGGACGTTTCTGCTGATCCGACAAAGCTTGGCAAAGACACCTTTGCGACGATGCTTCGGCAGTTTTGGAAGGAAGATCCTTTGCAGGTGAGTGGGGCGTCGCTCATTGCACATCAAGCCAAGAGCATCGTCCGCGTGTTTGAGGGCGAGGGAGATATCATCCCTATCGGATGCGTTGGTAAGACCGAAAACGAGGGGTCCGCAACCACCTGGAATGGACGGTCAACGGCCCCTTGCATACGCACGTTGGAGAATGCGGTAGCGCCGGGCAGGAGGGCGATACGAAAGGTTAAAAGTTGAGACTAATCTGGTTTTTTCAGACTAAGACCAAGAATGGCGCAAAGCTTCGATGTAACCTTCAAACTACTGTTCCGGCGCGCCAGCGGTCGCTTGACACGGCAACTCTTTGGCGAGGTCGTCGAGTGGCTCGATCCGGCCCAACCCGACGTGCGCAGCCTGCAAGCCGATTTAGTGGCGCGTAGCAGTGATGGAACCTTGCGCCACGTCGAACTGCAAACCACTAATGACCCGGCCATGCCTTTCCGCATGTTGGAATATTACGTGGGGTTGCAGCGGGTCCTTCGGGAACGCGTTCAGCAGACCCTCTTTTACGCTGGGCGCGAGCCTTTGGGCATCCCGCCAAGCTACCAATCCGACAGTACTCTGCATCGCTACACGATCGTAAATCTGCGCGAGATGGATGGGGAAGACCTCTTGCAGAGCGAGGACTGGGCCGACAACGAGTGGGCTCTGCTAACGAAAACAGATCCTGAACGCGTGATGCGAGTTGTATTGGACAAACTGGCACGGCTTAACCCCAACGAACAGGGCTTAGCCTCGGCCACCTTCGTGTTGATTGGAGGCATAATAGGAATGGAAGACGAGATTACCAGGAGGATTCGAAGCGAAATGATCGATGTCATGGAGAACAAAGTCTTGGGTCCGGCTATCCGTCAAGGCTTGGAACAGGGGCGCGTGGAAGGAAGAATGGAGGGTATGGCTTTGGTCTTGGAAACGTTACTGGAAAAGCGCTTCGGGAAGTTGCCGATTGCCGCCAGAGATCGCCTTTATTCAGCCCCACCCGCTGCCTTGGTCGATTGGAGTTTACACGTATTGGACGCACTCACATTGGATGAGTTTTTCACCTAGTTTGCATTTTTGAGGATGTTCAGGAAGCCTGCCGGGATCTCACGAGCGAAGCCGCCCGCCAAGGTTTTCATCGCTGCAAGCGCGCTCATAGGTCCCCATGTCCGCGCAAGTCCCAATTCCGCCGTCATCGTCGCGACAGTCGCTGATCTGGGCATTTCTACATCGCTGGAACAAGCCGGTGGCTTAGCGATCGTTGCAGGTGAGCGGGGCGGCGCCCATTGCACAGCAAGCCATAGAGCATCGAGCGCGTGTTGACGGAGAAGGGGAGCCACCATCTCTATCGCAAGCCAGACAACGGTACTTTCAGGCCGTCGCAGCGTGAACAAAGATGTGTCCAGACAACCGGGTGCGCTGCAGCATCTTTTGCTCACTGCCGCCCCAGATGGAACATAATCAAGGAGGACATTTTTCATCCTCCCCTAATTATGGAATCTAACACTCCTTTTCGACTTGACGGCAAAATTGCGCTCATTACTGGCGGTGCCAGCGGCATTGGCGAATGCACCTCCCGTGCGTTTAGCCGTGCCGGGGCCAGCGTCATCGTCGCTGACATCGATACCGCCAAGGCCGAAGCCCTGGCCGCTGAATTGCCCGGGAGTCGGGCGCTGCATTGCGACATCACTAGCGAAGAATCGGTGAAGCATGTCTTCCAGCATCTTCCTCATCTCGATATCCTCGTCAATAATGCTGGCATCGGCCTGGTGGGCGCGGTCACCGAAACAGACCTTTCTGACTTTGAAAAGATCATGCGGGTGAATGTCACCGGTATGTTTCTTGTCACCAAACATGCAGTTCCATTACTGATTGCGAGCCATGGCTGCATGGTGAACATTGGCAGCGTGGCCGGGCTGATTGGCGTCAAGAAACGCTTTGGCTATTGCGCCAGTAAGGGCGCCGTCGTGGCGATGACCCGGCAGTTGGCGGTGGATTACCCGACCGAGTTTCGCGTGAATTGCATTTGCCCTGGCACTGTGGACACTCCCTTTGTTGAGGGCTATCTTGAGAAGTATCACAAGCATGAGAAGGACAAGGTTCGTGGGGAATTGAGCCAGCGACAGCCGATTGGGCGCTTGGGAAAGCCGGATGAGATTGCGCACCTGGCCTTGTATCTATCTACGGCCGAGGCGGGCTTTGTGAACGGCAGCGTGATTACGATTGATGGCGGCTGGACGGCGGCTTAAATCTACTTGACGGCTTTCCAGCCAATGAACAAGCCGTCGGGCGCGACGTCTTCCCAATAAGAGATGAATTCGCTGGAGACCTGGCGGCAATGTTTGCGCAGCATCGTTTCGAGTTCTTCCTGACCGAACCAACGTTCCCAACTCGGCGTTTTAAAGCGGCCCCAGTGATCGATATTCTTATCGATGATGACGAGCTTGCCGCCGGGCTTGAGCACGCGGCAAAGCTCGGCGATGGCGGCTTCAATGTCGACGGCATGTTCCAGACTTTCCGTCGCGTAGACGGCGTCGAAGGATTGGTCTCGAAAGGGGTAGCGCGTGAGCGTGGCACAGCAGGGGAGCAGCGGCGGCTGGACATGTTGGAGCATGGCGAGGGCGAGATCCATGCCGGTGATTTGCGCAGTGGGACATTGCTCTAAGAGGACGCGGGCAAAACGGCCTTTGCCGCAGCCGGCATCGAGGATGCGCTGGCCTGCGATATTGCCGAAGTGGCGGGTGATGAACTGGACGTGATAGATGCGCGGGTCGATGGTGGAGGGGAAGTGTTCTTCATCGCTGGCGGAGAGTTCAAAGCTTTGGCGAATTTCGGCCAAAGCGGCGACGGGGGCGGCCTGGGTAGGCTGCCCCCGTCGGAGTCGTGTTTTAAACCAGTCGAACAATTTAGCTTAGGGGTGAGTGAGGAAGATCGGCAGGCCGATCTTGTTGGAGTAGTTGGGGCGGTAGCGCTCGGTGTTGTACATCAGGTCGAGCTCTACTTTGCGCGGGCCAAGCTTGGGATCGGGAATGGCACTCATGGTGAAGCAGCCGTTGACGATGGCAGTCATCAGGCCGCTCTCGCCTTTGACGACGGAATCGAGAGCCATGTTGCCGAAGGTGGTGGCGACCAGCTTGTCGACAAAGTCAGGCGCGCCGGAACGTAAGTCGTAAGTGAGGTCACTGACGATGGTTTCTTCTTTGGTGCGCTTCTTGATTTCGTCGGCAAAGACCTCGCCGACATTCAGTTTCTTGCGATGGCCGAAGGCATCGGGTTCGCCGTAGGAGACGACCTGGTAGCCCTGCCACTCGGCACCCTCAGAAAGAATTGCGAGGGCATAGTTACTGGGGTTGCGACGTTTGTCATCGACCAGCAATTGAACCATCTTGTCGAGATCGAATTTGTACTCGGGGATACCGCAGCGGATGCTGGTTACGTAAGCCGTGTAGAGCGCCGTGTAGCCAGCGTCGCGACCGAAGATGCGGAAGATACCGATGCGTTCATGGGAGCCGACGGTGGTGCGCTGGCGCTGGATGGCGTCCATTGCGCGGCTGATGGCAGTTGAGAAGCCAATGCAGTACTCGGTATTGCGAACATCGTTGTCCATCGTCTTGGGGATGGCGACAACCTTGAAGCCGAGCTTGTCGAGCTTGGCGGCGTAGCTGAGAGTGTCGTCGCCGCCAATGGCGACGAGATAATCGAGGCCAAGAGCTTCGAGATTCTTGAGGACTTGCGAACTCATATCGTAAACGGTGCTGGTGATGCCGTTCTTGGTGAGAGTGTCGACCGGGAAGGTGGTGCCGCTGAGGAAGTCGGGCACCTTTTTCATCTTGGCCGGATTGGTGCGGCTGGAGTGGATGAAGGTGCCGCCAGTGCGGTCGATAGTACGCGTGTTCTCTCGTGTGAGCTCGACAACATAGCGGCTGCGGCTCATGGGATCGTCAAGATTCAGGTGGGTGAGGCCCTCCCAGCCGCGGCGGATGCCGACGACTTCAATCCCCAATTCGTAACCGCGATAGGTGACGCTTTTGATCACCGAATTTAGCCCCGGGACATCTCCTCCACCGGTGAGGATGCCGATTCTTCGTTTGGCCATGGATTCTCCTAATTTATTCAATATTGGGATTGGAAACACCTATTGTAAACGGGGCGGGAGCAGAGCGGGATGGAAAGACAGATTTTGTCGTATACTCGGGAAGGTGCCGCTTGCCGGTTTGGAGCGGTCTTTTTTATGATTGTCATCCTAGTAACCATTGTTCACGTGATTGTTTGCCTGATCCTGATCGGCGTTGTGCTGCTACAGAGCGGAAAGGCAGCCGATTTAGCTGGAGCCTTTGGAGGAATGGGGTCGCAGACGACCTTTGGACCGCGCGCGGCGGCGACAGTATTGTCGAAAGTGACGACGACGGCGGCTGGACTGTTCATGGTGACGAGCCTGACGTTGGCAGTGCTGGCAACTCGCGGTGGCGCGGGAGCTGGCGGTGGTGGCGGAACGGTGCTCGATCGAGTGAATATGCCCGCGCCGGCTGGCCAGGTTGAGAAGAAGGCCCCGAGCCAAACCCCAGCAGTTGAGTTGGTGGATGAAAAGGGCAACGTAAAGCAGAAGTTTGAAGTTGAAATCCCGAAGGGCGCCGAGAACGACAAGAGCGGGAAGCCCGTGCAGGTGAAGATCGGGAAGGAAATCCCGGTGGATGCCAACGGAAAAGAGATCAAGACGCCCGAGAAGAAGTAGGCAACTTCGTAGTACACTCAGGAAGAGTTCGCCCGAGGGGGTATGACTGCCAAGCCTTAAAGGGCACAATATGCGGAGATGGCGGAATTGGCAGACGCACTAGCTTGAGGTGCTAGCGGGTAACACCGTGCAGGTTCAAGTCCTGTTCTCCGCACCACATTAGTAGTAAAGAACAATGGCTTCCGTGAAAACGGAAGCCATTGTTCTTGCGGTGGTTTCATTCGTTAAACCAATCGCCAGATCCTGGCTCCGGCCCCGGTCTAGCCTCACTGGTCCTCGGTTCGAGCCCAGCCTAATCCAGTTCCCCGTCACCAGCCCAATGAGGACATCATCTGGCACTTTGTCACGGACCGCTTCCAGCGCGGCCTCAGTATCCGGTCCAGTGAGTGCTTCGTAAACCAAAAGGGTCTCGCCCGCCAAACAATGGCAGTGCGTGGGTCAGACCTTACTCAGTTGGCGAAAGAGCCAGGCGCGAGCTATGGTCCATTCGCGCTTGACGGTTCGCGGAGAGATCCCCATGGAGTGGGCGGCTTCTTCGATGGTCAATCCCGCGAAGAATCTGAGCTCAATGATACGGCTCTGCTGGTGGTCGAATTTGGCGAGATCGGTGAGTGCGTCGTCGAGCCGGACTAAATCGACTTGGCCTTCGCTGCCCGGGAGATGGAAGCGCTCATCGAAAGACAGCAGCGGGCCGCCGCTATCGCGTTTGCAGGTTTGGCGTTTGCGGGCGTGGTCGACGAGAATCTGCCGGATCAAGCGAGCGACGATGCCAAAGAAGTGAATGCGTCCGTCGAAGTTGGTTGAGCCCTGCTCGACCAAGCGGATATAGGCCTCGTGGACGAGAGCGGTGGTCTGGAGAGTGTGCGCCTGAGCTTCCTGGCGCAGGTAGTGACTGGCTAACCGGTTCAATTCGTCATAGACCAGCGGAGTCAGTTGAAGGAGCGCTTCGATGTCCCCGTGCATCCAGGCATCGAGCAGAGTTGTGATGCGTTGGTCGCTCACGCGTCCTCCTTTTCGTGGATGGCTGTTATTTTATCAAAAAACCTTTTTTTTGGCCCAGTTGGGGCGATTCGCACGCATGTGCTCATCGAGGGGAATTTAATGAAAACCGCATTGATCGTTTTATTGAGTCTGGCGAGTGGGTTGTGGGGGCAATTGCCACCGCTGTACCGCATTGACACGGTAGCCGGCACAATGCCGAACGAGGAAGGGGCGGCGGTTGCGTCAGCGTTTCTGACGCGGCCCACTTGCGCGCTCAGTGACGGCGATGGCGGCGTGTTGATTGTCGAGCAGGAAGCGCATCGCGTAAGGAGGGTGACGCGGGACGGCAAAATTACGACCTTTGCGGGTACAGGCGCATTTGGATTTTCGGGGGATGGAGGGGCCGCAACGCTAGCCCAGTTGAACAGGCCGAGCTACGCGGTGCGCGATACGGCTGGCAACGTTTATGTATCGGACACAAATAATCACCGCGTGCGACGAATCGGTGTGGATGGAATCATTACGACGATTGTGGGCGACGGCGGGGTGACGCATCGCGGAGACAATGGGCCGGCGATCGAGGCATCGATTTACTTTCCGCAAGGTATCGCCATCAACCCCGGGAAGGGAATTCTCTATGTAGCTGAGCTTGGAGGCGCTTTCCTCGAAGATGGGTGGATACGAGCGGTGGATCTTGAGAGCGGACTCATCACGGCATTTGCCGGGGGTGTGCGAAATCCGGCGGATGGCATTGACGCTAAGTCGGCGTATGTCGCGTCGCCAGGGCAAATGGTGATTGGACCGAATGGTGCAGTGATTTTTACGGATTTGGTGCGATTCAAAGTTCGCGCCGTGACGGCTGAGGGGAAAATGATCACGATTGCGGGTGATGGAACAAAAGGTGCATTTACTAATACGGGAGAAGGCGATGGCGGACCGGCGTTGAAGGCCAAGCTCTTTTCGCCATCGGGAGTTGCGATTGATGCCGCCGGAATGGTTTATGTCTCTGACCAGCTGGGTCATCGCGTGAGGCGATTCCCCTTCAGTGGCGGTAATATCACGACCGTGGCGGGGGCAAGCAGCCCAGGATTTACGGGCGACGGCGGCCCCGGCGCGGCGGCGCGCCTGAACGCTCCACGCGGGCTCAATCTTGCCGACAACGGGAACCTGCTAATCGCCGATCGGGATAATTCAAGAATTCGGCTGATTACGCCGCTAGGCGTAATCAGCACCTTTGCCGGACGCAAGCAATACGCTGGCGAGAACGCCCCGGCCATTGAAGCGACAATGTTTCAGCCGAAATCAGTCGCCTTGGACGGGAGCCAGAACTTGTTGTTTACGGATCGGGGCAACCACGTTGTCCGGATTATTGACACACAAGGGCGGATCCGGCTGCATTCGGGGAAGCCGAACGAATTTGTAGAACGTAGTTCGACGACGACGCTGACGGTGGGACCGCTGGGGCAGGTGTTATGGAACGATCCAAACGGGATTGCGGTACGAGCGGATGGGACGATTTATGTTGTTGACAGATTTGACGCGAGGGCGATCGATACCAAAAATACGGTGACAATCCTGGGAATTTCGGGCAGCAAACTTCGAGTGACGGACATTGCCGTGAATCGTGCGAACACTTTCGCATCGCTGCCTGATCCGGATGGAAACCGATTTTGGCGGGTGAATTTGGGCACCAAGGTTTCTGAAGCGCTGGGAAGTGGGGGGGACATCGCCGGTGATGGGGGTCCGGTAAGGCTTGCCAGGATGAGCACGCCCGAGGCAGTTGGGTATGACGAGGCTGGTGACCTTTGGATGGCCGACTCTGGCCACCATCGGGTGCGGCGAGCAAATGCGGCCGACACGATTCAAACGGCGGTTGGCACGGGCCGCGCGGAGAATAGCGGCGACTTTGGACCTGCCTCGGCTGCTTCGATTTACTATCCGATGGGCATTGCGTTTGCGCGTAATGGAATTGGGTATGTTTCGACTGAACATTGCATTCGAGCTTTGTTTCTGGATGGAACGATTGCGACGATCGCGGGCAGTTGCGAGAAGGGTGGTTTCAGTGGAGACGCCGGCGCGGCGATCACGTCGAAATTGAACGCTCCGCAGGGGATGGCGGTGGACGCGAACGGACGGGTGTATTTCGCCGATTCGGGGAATCACCGGATTCGCGTTTTGACGCCGATTCCTGCGCTTCGGTTGGAATTGGTATCGGGTGACAAACAGTCGAGGTTGGCGACGGCTCCCCTGGAACGACCATTGATTGTGAGGTTGTTGGCTCAGGGTGCGATTGTCTATCCGTTCGCACCCATCTCGTTTACGGTGTCGCAAGGTGAAGCAACGCTATCCTCGCCGGTTGCTTCAACTGGTGCGGATGGATTGGCGAACATCAAGGTGACGCTGGGGCCGAATGCCGGGCCGGTGGTGATCACGGCGTCGGCACCTGGACTGGTGCCGGTAAATTTTGCGCTGACGGCGCGGCTGGTTGCAAGAATCGCCTCGGTGGGAGGAGCGGCTGGCTACAATCCGGTGGCGGCACCGGGGTCTTTGATGGTGATATCCGGGGCGAACTTCGATCCGACGACGGCATGCGTGTATGTCAATGACGCAAAGGTGCCGACGATTGAAATCACAGGAAAGGTTATCGTGGCACAAGTGCCGGCGGTGGCTGGGGATACCGCGTTAATCGCGGTATCGGGCGATTGTGGGACGACGGGGGAAGTACGATCAGTGGCCGCTGCGCTTCCATTGGCAGTGGCAGCGCCGGAGTTCTTTTACTGGAAGGACCGCGCTGTGAGGGCCATGGTGGCGGATACGGAGGATGCGATCGGACCAGTGGGTTTAGTTACGGGGCGAGTTTTCCGACCGGCTCGCGCTGGTGATGTGATTGCGATTAGCGGGACGGGTTTTGGCCCGACAGACCCGGCGCTGGATGCGGGAGTGGCGGCAACTAGTAGCGGTGCGCTGGTGCTGCCAGTGCAGGTGACATTGGGCGAGTCAGTGCTCGAAGTTGTGTCTGCCAGTCCTGTTGTTGGAAAGTTAGGAATGTATGAAGTGCGGGTCCGGATCCCGGACGGGATTTCTGGCGGAGACCTGCCGATCGTGCTTAAAGTGGGTGAGGCGAGTTCCCCTGACGGCGCCACGCTGACAGTTTTAAAGGTGGAATAAAGTTGTAACTGCATTTCTCACTAAACCCAACTGGAGAGGCGCGACCCACAAAGAGCGAAGGGGTAGCGAAATGCCATAAAGCGGAAAAATCGACGTTTGCTTGTTTCTGTATGCTTACGCACTGGGGTTTCGCTGAAGGTTGCCTTTAAAAATGGCGATTTGAACGCCGCCGCAATGGTGCCTCGCCTGCAAGCTCCGCATATTGAGCGACGTGGCAAACGCAGTCTTCCGTCGACGTATTCACCCGTTGGGTTGAGTCCGAAGAGTCGATAGACGCGATAGGTAATCCCTTTGTGGTGGGCCGCGTCCAGGCCGTCGAGGATCTTACAGCCAGATGGAATGCCTTGGCGATCCGCAGCGGCCATGCAGCGTGCAGATATTCGGATGATTCAGCAACGCCACGGCGCAGGCCTCGCGCTCAAATCCCTGGTCGAAGGCAGTCTTGGAAACCTTGGTTGCGACGAAACGTCAAAGCGCGTATCGCGGGCTTTGTAGACCTCCCCCATGCCACCCTCGCCCCGCAGCGCAATTTGGGACTCCGCGATACCCGGTGCAGCAGCTTTCCCGAGCTTGAGGTGCTAGCGGGTAACACCGTGCAGGTTCAAGTCCTGTTCTCCACACCATAGTTTAAAAAAGGACCTATCGCGTTGGCGGTAAGTCCATTTTTTGATTCCGAGGGTTGGAAGCACTGGAGCGTTAGATCGTGCGCAGGTTCCAGTGACGTAGGTTGAGAAAATGGGGGTCGGGTATGGAGAGGCGGTTACAGCGCAATTGCTGAAGAACGACCGACGTGTTTTTCCATGCGTTCGCGCAGCATCGCCCGGGCCCGCATGAGCCGACTTTTGACGGCGGCCTCTGTAAGCTTTAACTGAGATGCGACGTCCTCAATAGATAGCTCTTGCAGATCGCGAAGAACCAACACCTCACGTAGAAGCGGCGGGAGTCTTTGTGTCTCGACAAGAAGACGCGCCGTAAGCTGATCCTTGCCAAGCGCTTGCTCAGGAGATGGATCGTGGGTTGGATATTCGCGCAAACGATCCTGATCTCCGCCGTCGTCCAGAGATTGCAAGTTGGCACGCTTGACTGTACGGAGGCGCATGAGGCATTGGTTCATGACGATCGTTCGGAACCAGGTGGAGAAGCGGGATTGCGATTGGAAGCGTCCCAAGCTCTTCCAGGCGTTGAAGAATGAATTTTGTACTTGGTCTTCCGCTTCCTGACGATCCTTGAGCACGGAAAGCGCCAGCCGAAAGGACGTGGAGGCGTTGCGCTGCATCAACTCTGCAAATGCGGCCTCATCGCGGTTCTGCGCCATTTGTACGAGCTCTAACTCAGGCACTTCAGCGAGTGGCCGTGATTCCGAGATGATCATTGCGTATCCTCCAACTGTGTTTGTTCTGGAACGTTACAGAGATCGGTGTAGCAGGGGCGGTCTGCCGCGCTCTTATGACGGAAGCGACGTACAATCCACGCCTGGTCGATGTAGAACACGCCGGGCATTTGGGTTGCATCCGCTACCGGCTTGTTCCAACCATGCCCACGAAACAGACCCGCGATGACACCACGAATCCATACCTTCGGGCCGAATAGTTGCCTCCAGCTGCCCTTGAGCAAGCCGAATGCGTCGTAGAGTCGCTGCTCGGGATCGCAGATTCGCTCCAGGTCCGAGAGTCCACAGCGCGCGATGACCTTTTGAATCTCGACTCGGTCGCCCATGTGAACGAGAATGATCCGTGTCCCGTGTGACTCAATTTCATTCCTGATCGCGGCGATATCACCCAGTGACTCGCGGCAAAAAGTACAGCCGGCGTGCCGCAGAAAGACGAGTAACACTGGGGTGGCTTCAACCAAGTCAAGAAGCGCCCGTCCAGAGTCAGTCTGAGCGCGTACCAAGGTGCCTTCAATGGCGGGAATGTCGAGTTCAAGAGAGGAAAGAGTAGTGGGCTTTGCGATGGATTGCATGGGATTGCTCATCTATAAGCCCGACGTCATGGGCTGCCGTGCGGGCGTATTATATTTTACTCTCATCCCGCTGAGTGCGGCCAATGCGCGTGCCCGGGCCTGATCGTGATCGACAATGGGAGACGGGTAGGTCACGCCAAGTTCTATCCCGGCCTTGGCGAGTAAAGAGGCGGGTGCCTTCCAAGGTTTATGAAGCCACTCGTCGGGTAGGGCCGCCAACTCAGGAACCCATCGGCGGACGTAGCTTCCGGTGGGATCGAACTTCTCTCCCTGGATCACCGGGTTGAAAATTCGGAAGTAGGGAGCCGCGTCGGCTCCACAGCCAGCGACCCATTGCCATCCCATTGTGTTGTTCGCCAGATTCGCATCGACCAGAGTGTCCCAAAACCAAGCGGCGCCTTCCTGCCATCCCGTCAGCAAATGCTTCACCAAAAACGAAGCCGCCACCATCCTGACGCGGTTGTGCATCCAGCCCGTGTGCCATAACTCGCGCATTCCAGCATCGACAAGCGGGTAGCCAGTTTTGCCAAGAGTCCAGGCTCTGAGAGATTGCTCATCGGTCTTCCAGGGGAAAGCGGCAAACTCAGGCCGCAGCGCTTGCTGAGGCGAGTGGGGGAAATGGTACAGCACGTGGTGAGCAAATTCACGCCAACCCAGTTGCCGCAAGTAAGCATCGGAAGCCGCGCTGGGTTGTCCCTGTTTTAAGGCGCGCCAGATCTGTCCAGGGCTGATCTCCCCGAAGTGTAAGTGTGGAGAAAGACGGGAGGTGCCTTTCAATCCAGGTTTGTCCCGACCCACTGGATAATCGTTCAAGGCTGCAGCCTGAAAGCGTTGGAGCTCTTGCTGCGCGCCATTCTCGCCGGGCTGCCAAGTATCGCGAAGGCCGCTCGCCCAATCGATGCATGGTTCCAATTCAAGTTCAGCGAGGGCCATGTTCTGCGGCCAGGTCATTGGCCCCTGTAGCTTTTCAGGAGCGTCAGGGGCAGCTTGCACAAACGCCTTGGAGAGGCAGGCTTTCCAAAAGGGAGTGAACACGCGAAACGGCAGGCCACTTGCGTTTTGGATTGTCCAAGGTTCGAATAAAAGTGCGCTGTTGAAACTCTCTGCCTCTATTCCGCTCTTTTTCAATTCGGCCTTCAACTTGCTGTCGCGGGCAATGACGGCTGGCTCGTAGCGGCGATTCCAGAATACGGAACCCGCAGCTGATTCCACCGACAGTTGATGTAGCACGGTAGCTGCTGGTCCCTGTCGGATGATCAGTTGGGAACCACGCCTTTCCAGCTCCTTGGCGAGCGCGCTGAGTGAGGAGTGAAGCCACCAGTTGGAGGCCTCGCCGGGCCTCCAACTGCCTTCCTCTTCGGGAGCCCAAATGAACACCGGAATGATTGGATGGCCACGCTCGACGGCAGCGGCGAGCGCTGGATTGTCCGTTAAGCGGAGATCGTTCCGGAACCAAAGCAGCGTGGGCGAGTTAGAGGCCATGGGGTTCCGTAACGTCTATTCGGTTCAATGATCGGGCCAGGACGGGAACCAACGCGCGAACCTTTTCGGCAAGTTTTTTATACTGAACGTCGTTGAGGGGCCCGGCGTGACGCCAAGTGACCTTACCTTTCTGATCGAGCAGAATTAGATAAGCAGTATCCTCTCCCTTGACGCCGAGGTGCTGCTTCCATGCGTCAGTGCCGCCATAAACCGTGATCACGTTTTCGTGATCGGATTTGGGAGTGCCGCGCCGCATGCCGCCATCGATGAACCATTTCCCCATACGGGCCATGCCGCCGATCATCGGAATTTCGTAGAAAGTGACGCGGGGGTTGTTATCGAAATCCTTGCGGAAGCTCTTAGTCCAGGCCTCGACGGCGAATCGGGACTGATAGGAGAATCCGAACATCAACAGGGCGACCCGATTGGCGGAATCCTTAGGCAAGATTGCCTTACGACCACTTAGGTACTCACCCTTTAGCTCCGGCAGGGTATCGCCCAGGGGAATCTCAGGCGAGGCAAAGGATTTAGGTGTCATAGCGATTAGAAGCAGACCGCAGGCAAAAACTCGAATCATACGTTTACTCTATCGGCAGCGATTGAATCCGCATGATGCCATGGTTCCCCATACAGGCTGGACTGGTTCGAATTCTTGGTCAGCATGAGTTGGCTAACACTGACGTGGCGTTCGCGAAACGCGCCTTCACAAGAGGCCAAGTAGTAATCCCACATCCGGCAGAAGGCTTCGTCGAAGCCGAGGCCCCGAACGGCACCCAACTCGTTGTGAAAGCGCCGACGCCAGTCAGCGAGGGTGGAAGCATAGTGCAAGCCGTGGTCTTCCATGTGATACATGGAGAGTCGCGTTGAACGGACCAGCGAACTCAAGATTTCGCGAACGGAGGACAACTGGCTGCCGGGAAAGATGCGGCGCTGAATCCAATCGCTCCGCCGCTTGTACTGGTCGAAGCGATGCTCATTCATGGTGATGGTCTGCATCACGAGCGAGCCGTCCGGCGTGAGCAAGCGATCACAAATTGAGAAAAAGGTGTCGTAGAATTCCAGTCCGACGGCTTCGAACATCTCAATGCTGACGAGTTTGTTGAAGGTACCTTTGAGGTTGCGATAGTCCTCGAGCAATAGATTGATGCGTGCTCCGGCATCCCCCGCCTCGGCGAAAGACTGCCTGGCTTGATCGTGCTGCTGTTGGCTGATGGTAGTGGTGGTTACCCGGCAGCCGTAGTTGCGGGAAGCGTGTAATGCAAAAGCGCCCCACCCGGTGCCGATTTCGAGGACATTGTCTTCGGGACCAAGACGCAGCTTGCGGCAGATCCGGTCGAGTTTTTCGATCTGGGCTTTTTCGAGCGAATCTTTCGGATCCTGATAGATCGCACTCGAGTAGACCATATTGCGATCGAGGAAAAGGCGGAAAAAGTCGTTGCTCAGATCGTAGTGCGCCCGGATGTTGCGCTGGCTACCATTGATCGAATTACGGTTTCGACGGTGGCGCAGCCGATCCAATAAGCGGCTAGCCAAAGTCAAAAGCGAATCGCCGCCATCCACCTCGGCGTGATTGCGCAGGGCCAATCGTACGACCGCGACCGGATCGGGAGAAGACCAATCGCCGTCCATATAGGAATCCCCGGCCTCATCGGAACCACCCCAAAGCAAGCGCGAGAAGAACTTTTCGTTATGCACTGCAACCGTGGCACGGAGTTGGTGTCCGTCCTCGCCGAACCAATAAGTGCGTTCGGGGCAGACGATTTCCAGTGATCCGTGGCGCAGGTTGGCGAGCATGCCGAAGATAGTTTTCTGCGCAAGAGTTGTAGTCATGTTCATTTGGTTAGCTCCTGAATCGCTGGCTCCACTGGGGCCGGGCGGGTAAATACGGGGACTCGTTTGAGGAAAAGCCGTAGGGCTTCCCAGTGGATTGCGCCGATGACTTTGGCGGTCATCCAGGGATGGCGCAGCAGGACTCGGGCGAGTGCTCGGGATGTCCATGGCTCGTGATCGAGAATTAGGGTTGCGTCGAAGGAGGGCTGCGAATCCTCCAACGTTTTCATGTGCGCCACTAGCTGCTCGCCGGGATTGGTCAAGGCGAAGTCATAGACTAAGTTCATATCCATAAACGGCGAGACGTGCATCAATTTGGGGCATTGAAATCGTAGCGCTTCGGATCCAGGCTGCCGATTCTTTGGCGAGAGCCAGTAGTTGTGGCTATCCCCAAAGGTGTTCTTCACTTCGGCGAGAATCGTGTCCAGTTGCCCGCCGCGCTCGTAGCAAAAGTAGAACGAAATTGGGTTGAAGCAGTAGCCGAAATAGCGCAGGTGGGTGAGCAGGAAGATTGGACCGTCCGGCAAGGTGATTCCTTGTTCGCATGCGTCCTGGGCAACGCGCTCCCGCAGAGAAAGTTGCGGATTTCCAAAGTGATCGCGGTCGTCAAAGCTGGCCCAGTTGAAGCGGTTGTAGCTGGTCCACGGCGACTGAGCCATGAGTTCCGGGATTTTGTCGATATCCAGAAACGCCATAGAAAGATTGTATGTGAATTTGTGCTCGCGGGGGCGGAAGCGGCGATGCTGCAGAGTGCCGGAATACAATGCGGCTTGCGGATTGAATTGCGGCGTCATGAGCAGCTAACCCCTAGCGTTTCAGCTACGCGCATTCCACTGCTTACGCCGTCTTCGTGGAACCCGTAGGTCCAATAAGCTCCGCAAAAGTGCGTATGATTCTTGCCGCTGATCTCGCTCCAGCGCTCCTGTGCCCGGATCGCGGCGCGGTTGTACAGCGGATGCTCGTAAGTCATCGACCGCAGCACCTTGCTGCGATCCAGTTCGCCATTCGCGTTCAGCGTTACGCAGTAGTCTTCTGTCGCTTGAAGCGACTGGAGGCGGTTCATGTGATACGTGACCGTCACTTTGCCCTTGTCGCTCAACAGGTAGTTCCAAGAGGCTCTCGCCGCACTACGCCGCGGGAGCAGCGCCGCATCGGTGTGCAAGCAGGTCTCGTTGCGCGTGGTTGTAAAGCTATTCAGGATCGCCCACTCAGCCTCAGTCGGATTGGCAAGCAGGGGTAGGATCTGGTCGCCGTGGCAAGCGAATACTACCTCATCGAACTGCTGGGGAGGCCGATCTTGAAGCTGGACCGTAACGCCGTTTTCCTGCCGCTCGATCGACGTGATCGTCGTGTCTTTAGCGATCCGTTTCTGAAACGGCGCAGTGATCGGACCTAGATAGGAGTGACTGCCGCCGCGGATCGTTTTCCAATTCGGATGAGTGTTGATTCCCAGCATGCCGTGATTCTGCATGAAGCGAACCAGCGTCAACACGGGAAACTCCGGCATGACTTCCGGTGCCATGGACCACACCGCACCGGCCATCGGGATCAGATAGCGTTCCACGAAAACTGAAGAGTAACGCCCGTCATTGAGAAACTGCCCGAGTGTCTTCCCCTCGGCATCGGGATCGGTGAGGACCTTGGGTGCTTCGCGATTGAAGCGCAGGATCTCACGCAGCAGAGTGTAGTGGCGAGCAGAAAATAAGTTACTTTTCTGTGCGAAGAAGCCTCCCAATCCGTGGCTTGCGTACTCAAACGTTCCGTTGAGGGCGGTGACTGCGAATGACATATCGCTCGGTTGGGTCTCAACGCCCAACTCGTTCATCAGTCTGCAAAAGTTTGGATAGGTGCGGTCGTTGTGAACGATAAAACCGGTGTCGACCGGAATCTGGCCCTTCGCAGAATCGACCATCACCGTATGGGTGTGCCCGCCCACGCGGTTGTCGCGTTCGAACACGTGGACCTCATGCTTGCGGCTTAGAAAGTAGGCCGCTGACAGTCCTGAGATCCCGGAACCGATAACAGCGATGCGTTTCATCGTACTGCCTTGAAGCCACGACCTGGGATTGTGACTACCGCTGATCCCCGGAAGGGACGCATATCTCGGACGACTCCAACCCAACTCAGGCTTTTAAGCACGATATACGTAATGTCGATCTCCCACCAGCGCTCACCCTGTCGGCAGCTTCCAGGCGAGTAGTGGTGGTTGTTGTGCCAGCCCTCGCCCAAGGTAATCAGCGCCAGCCAAAAGTTGTTGCGGCTTTCATCGGCGGTGTCGAAGCGGCGTTCGCCCCACAGGTGGGCCAGCGAATTGATCGCAAAAGTACAGTGGTACAAGATTACGGTTGAAACGACGTAGCCCCAGAGGAAAGCAGGCCATCCGCCAATCAGGGCGACTGCAGCCCCAAATGCGACCGTCGGAACCCAGTGGTGACGATCCAACCAGTCGATCTCAGGGAAATCGCGAAACTCCCGCATGGAGTTGGGATGATATTCGTCAAAATCGTTGGAAATCACCCAGCCGACATGTGCCCACCAGAAGCCCCGCTGCGCTGGGGAGTGAATATCCCGTTCACGATCCGATTCCCGATGATGAGTCCGATGGTGGGCGGCCCACCACAAGACTCCCTTTTGGGCAGAACTTTGTGCGAGGAAAGCCATGGCAAACTGGGCCGCGCGGCCGAGCTTGTAGCTGCGATGCCCGAAGTAACGGTGGTAGCCAGCAGTCACTCCAAACATCCGGATGAAATAGGATCCGGCGAGCCAAGCTAGTGCGGAGACCGTCGGCGGGGTCCACCACATCCCGGCCACTCCTGCATGAAGCAGCAGAAAGAAGAAAACGGCACCGAACTGGTAATTCGCTTTGCGCACGGCGTTGCCCACACCCCATTGATAGCGGAATCGTAATTATTTGTCAAGTGTTTGTCCATGACAAATGTTTGACAGGAAAAAACTTTTTGCGTAGACTTAAGTCTGATGGCAACCCGCTACCCAATCCGAGCCGTGGCGAAACTTACCGGGCTGAGCCTGGATACGCTCCGTGCCTGGGAGAGGCGGTATCAAGCCGTGGTGCCTGAGCGCTCAGAGCGCGGACGCCAGTACGGAGCCGAGGATATCGACCGCCTGCTGCTGCTGGGGAAGTTGGTCGAGAAGGGGCATGCCATCGGGGGCATCGCGGCGCTCACGAACGATGACCTAAAGAAGCTTCTTGCGCCGCAGACTTCGTCAGTAATCCAAGAGATACTGGCATCCCAGGACTTTATCCTGCCTGTGCTTGCAGCTATCGAGCACTTCGATGCAGCTCGAGCTACGGATGAGCTTGGCCGATTGGCCGCTAGCCTCAGCCCCCGAGATCTTGTATATCAAGTTGCTGTTCCACTGATGCGAGAAGTCGGGATCCGCTGGCACAACGGAACGCTTGCGATAGCCCAGGAGCATCTGATTTCGCAGATGCTTCGCAGTCTCTTAGGGAACATGGTCCGCCTGTTCCGCCCGAGCAACGTTTCGAAGAGGATGGTTTTTGCGACGCCCGCAGGCGAACCACATGAGTTTGGCATTCTGGCCTCGGCGATGCTGGCATCGATGGCAGGCATCGAGCCCATCTACTTGGGCGCAGACCTTCCGGCGCTTGAGATCGCCGAAGCCGCGCGCCGCGTGGGAGCACAGGTGATCCTGCTGGGGATTACGGTGTTCAATGAGTCCACCGGCAGCGAGGTGAGAAAGCTGGCCGCTGCGATGCCTGAGGCTGGCGAGTTATGGCTGGGGGGCACGCAGTCTGGCGAGTTGGATTTCACCAATGTCGGCAAGAAAATGTTGTTGCTGAAAGACCTTCCCGCTCTCGAAGTGGAATGTCAGCGATTCAAAAACGAGGCGTAATGCGATTTTTGGGGTTGGTTAGGGTTGACTGGTAGCAAAATTTTGACTACAGCTAGCCCAAAATCCATCTATTACTGAGCGAGCCGTGAAAGTCTGGAGGGTGAAGCCTCAGCAGGTGAAGTCCAAGATGTTTTGGTGTTACCCACGCGTGGCGTAGTAAATTTTTAGGAAGGATCAAGATGAGAACCCAAGTATTGGCTGCGATTTTTCTGGCGGCAAGCGTTTTTGCGGTGGACGGTCAGCCTAACGCCGGGCAAGCCGCTCCGGATTTTACGCTGCCTTCGCAGGACGGCAGCCGACTGAGCCTGCGTGACTTCAAGGGAAAGTGGGTCGTGCTCTACTTCTACCCCAAGGATGGCACTAGTGGCTGCACAATCGAAGCCCACAATTTCCAGCGCGACATCGCCAAGTATGAACAGAAGAGCGCGGTGATCGTTGGCGTCAGCGTGGATTCGGCGGAGAGCCATAGCGACTTCTGCACAAAGCAAGGCCTCACCTTTAAACTGCTGTCCGACACCGAGAAGGCAGTGTCGCAACAGTATGGCTCGTTAACCAGCGTGCTGGGATACAAGATGTCTTCCCGAAACACGTTTTTGATCAACCCAGAAGGCAAGGTTGCTCGCGTTTGGACAAGAGTATCGCCATCTCATCATAGTGAAGAAGTTCTGGCGGCACTCACGCAGATGGCACACTAGAAGCTTATATGTTTGAGGTCGTGTCTCTGCAACTCGCGGCTGTTGTCCTATATGGGAGCCTCTGGTTCTTTGTATCGCGGGGGCTGTGCCGGAATGATGTTGCGGATATCGCCTGGGGAATTAGCTTTATCGCGTTCGCGCTCGTGGCTCAATGGGCGACGTCCAACAGTTCAAATCGCGCCATGCTCTTGGTGGCGCTCATAATCGTTTGGGGAGTGCGGCTGTCGATCCATATCGGTATTCGGAATTGGGGAAAGGCCGAGGATGCCCGCTACCGAAAGTGGCGCGAAGAATGGGGCCGTAACGCAACCGTGCGGGCCTACTTCCAGGTGTTCTTGCTGCAAGGATTTCTCGCGGTCGCCGTCTTGCTGCCGACTACCTATGTTTTGGCTCAGCAGGATTCTGCGCTGACGGTCCTGGACGCAATCGGGGTGTCGCTTTGGCTGGTGGGGTTTGCCTTTGAAGTTGTCTCCGATTTCCAACTTGTGCGCTTCAAGCGTGATCCCGATAACCGAGGTCGATTGATAACTTCTGGACTTTGGAAATACACCCGCCATCCAAACTACTTCGGTGAAGTAACCCTTTGGTGGGGTGTGTGGCTGATTGCCTGCTCCGTTGCAGGGGGATGGGCGACGATTGTCGGTCCAGTTACGATTACGGCCTTGATCTTGTGGGTATCGGGAATCCCAATGTTAGAGAAAAAATATGAAGGAAACCCGGAGTTTGAAAATTACCGGCAGCGGACCAGTTCCTTCTTTCCGCTGCCACAAAGGAAATTGTAGGTCATGTTGCATTCCCTGAAAGTATTTTTGTTTCTGCCTCCACTTTTATTAGCACTGGACTACTTATGGATCGGTGTATTGGCGTCGGAGTTATATAAGAGGGAGCTGGGGCCGTTCCTCCGAATGTCGGGAAGCGCGTTGCAGCCGATTCTTTGGGCGGCGCTCGTCGTGTATCTCGCCATCCCGCTCGGAATCGTTTTGTTTGTGTTACCCAAGGTTTCAGCCGACAATCTGATTCCTTCGGCGCTCTTTTGGGGAGCGGTGTACGGCTTAGTGGTGTACACGATTTATGACATGACCAATTACTCTTTAGTGAACGGTTGGCCGCTGAGGGTGGCGCTCATCGACATTCTTTGGGGTGGCGTGCTTAACGCCTTGGGCTCGGCTGCGGCAGCTTGGCTTGATCGCTGGATCCGGTAGCTGCGTTGTAACAGCGAGACAACAGGTAATACCCAAGAAAATATTTTAGGTCCGAATGCAACCGGCACAATCTAGCTGGTGTATCAATTCGGTACAAACATCTAGGAGATCACTTAATGAAAAAGATTTGTGCATTGCTCGCCCTCGCCACTGCAGCTACGTTCACCGCTTCTGCGGCGGACATTGTTGACACGGCAGTTGCCGCTGGAAGCTTCAAGACCCTCGTCGCCGCAATTAAGGCGGCAGGTCTTGTTGAAACTTTGAAGAGCGCTGGCCCATTTACCGTTTTCGCCCCCACCGACGAGGCCTTTGCCAAGTTGCCTGCCGGAACCGTTGAGGCACTTCTGAAGGACCCCGAGAAATTGAAGGGCATCCTTACCTACCACGTGGTGGCAGGGAAGGTCATGGCTGCCGACGTAGTAAAGATGAAGACCGCCAAGACAGTCCAGGGCGGATCTGTCATGATCCAAGCCAAAGGTGGCAAGGTGATGGTGGACAAGGCAACTGTGGTCAAGACCGACATCGTGACAGACAACGGTGTGATCCATGTCATCGACACCGTCATGATGCCGAAACCCGCCTCCAAAATGTAGGCTACGGCGCGAATACCTTCATCGGCCAGGGGGTCTATGAGGAGTTTGGCTGTTGCCTGGTAAAATTCGTGTTTGATGGGTATTTGGCCCCGACCTGAAAAGTCGGGGCCGATTTTCGTTTGTATGTGGGTTGTTGCGGGAAGAACTAAAGCTTTGGTGCAGGCACCCGATAAGCGCAAGGGGACGAGAGAACAAAGGAATAAATGGCTACCCCTGTTTTGAACACACCTGCAATAGACAAATCTGTTTTGAGTCTTGAAACCCGGGCTAAGGGAGAACGTGCCGGGAAGTACCTGGCTTTCCATCTTGGTCCTGAAGAATTTGGGATCCAAGTCTTAAAAGTCCGGGAGATTATGGGCATCCAGGAAATTACTGCCGTGCCACATACACCGCTGCACACCAAGGGGGTAATCAATCTGCGCGGCAAGGTAATTCCGGTGGTGGACCTTCGCCTGAAGTTTGGCATGGCCGAGGCACCTTATACCCAACGTACCTGCATTATCGTGACCGAGGTAGACGGTGAGTACGGCATGATGTTGATCGGTGCAGTCGTGGACGGAGTGAGCGAAGTTTTGAACCTGAGCGTGGCCGACATTGAAGATACGCCCGATTTTGGTGGCGATGTCGCAACGAACGGGCTACTGGGTATGGCCAAGGTCAAGGGGAAGGTAAAGATCTTACTCGACATCGACCACGTCATGAACCATCAGGACCTGAAAGATCTTGGGCAGCTGTTGCACTAGCGTCTTGTGGAATAGTTTTGCCCTTCAACTGGATCAAAGATGATTGACCGCGTTTGGACCCCCGAGAAGGATCTCAAGTAAATGGACACTCAGGCAGAATCGCTACTGGATCAGGCCGCGACACAATTCATGATGGGTGAGCAGGCCGACACCGTTGCCGCTTTAGTAGCACTAAGCAAACTGGTAGCACTGAACAAAGTTGCGATGCCGCCAGAGGCGATGCAACTGGCGACGGAGTTGCGGCTGCTCGCCGAGCAGAGTTGGGCGAACCCGGAGCAACTGGGCCTTATGGAGCAGGGCCTGGATCGATTGCGATTGATCCTGTCCGCCGTATCGGCCGATCGGTTGGGGTCGGACCGGGTGATGCCAGTGCAATCCAATGCGCTGAATCAGGACCCTGAGCTGGTTGGCGACTTTGTCCTTGAGGCACGTGAGCATCTGCAAACGGTCGAAACAGGATTATTGATCTTGGAGAAAGATCCCGCGAATCAGGATACGCTGAATGCCGTTTTTCGGAGTTTCCACACCATCAAGGGACTAGCTGGGTTTTTGGAATTTGCCGAAATCCAGGCACTCTCCCACGAGGTCGAGACGATTCTCGATCAGGCTCGCACCGGAGAGTTGATGCTGACCCCCAACCTGATCGATCTGACGCTGGAGAGCGCCGATTATGTGGGGCAAGAAGTACTACGGATTGAAGCTCAGTTGCACGGCCAGGTAGCGCAAACGCCGACGGATTCGACGGCGTTACTGAGACGAGTGCAGGCGGTAATTGCAGGGGAAGAACTTGCGGCGAGCCCAATTGGGCGGGCGCGCCCGGCCAACCAGGTGGTTGTGACAACTGAGAATGAGATGACTTCGCGAGCGGATGCAGCAGCGGTGACTGAAGCGGTTGTGCCTCCTGAAGTAGTAGTGGGCGGTGAAACGGTGCCGACGCAAGTGGCGGCGCCTGAGGTTGAGGGAAAAATCAGGACACGCGCGGCTGTTGTGGACACACACGCAATTCGTGTGGACACTGCAAAGCTCGATTACTTACTGGACATGGTTGGAGAGATGGTGATCGCTGAGTCGATGGTGCGACTGGACCCGGAACTGGCCGGGAACAAAAATCCGAAATTGCAGCGAAATCTGAACCAACTACGCCGGGTGACCGAAGAAGTGCAGAAGGTAGCAATGGCTACGCGACTGATCCCGGTGGGCACCCTGTTTCAGCGTGTCAACCGTCTGGTTCGCGACACAAGCCGCAAGGCTGGTAAGAAAGCAGAGGTGGAGTTGGTTGGCGAAGACACGCAGTTGGACAAGACGATCATCGAGGAACTAACTGACCCAATCATGCACATGGTGCGCAACTCGATTGACCACGGGATCGAAGCTCCGACCGATCGGCGCAAGGCCGGCAAGCCGGACTCGGGGACGATTCAGCTCAAAGCCTACAGACAGGCCGACCATATTCAGATCGAGATTTCTGACGATGGCCGCGGTCTAAACCAGGAGAAGATTCTCAGCAAGGCGCGTGAGCGCGGAGTGATTGCGGAGAACGCTCAGCTGAGCGACTCTGAAATCTTTCAGTTGATTTTCGAGCCGGGCTTTTCAACAGCCGATAAAGTCACCGACATCTCGGGGCGCGGAGTGGGGATGGATGTTGTGAAAAAGCAGATTCAAAAGCTGCGGGGCAAGATCGAAATTACTTCGACACCGGGCAAGGGTACGACTTTTTTCCTGAAGCTCCCGCTGACGCTGGCGATCGTCGAAGGATTGGTCGTGGGTGTAGGGCGTGAACGGCTCATCTTACCAATATTTTCTGTGCATGAGATGTTTCGCCCAATCGAGGGCCAAGTATCGACGGTACAGGGTAGGGGCGAAATGGTGATGGTACGCAACCAGTTGCTGCCGTTGATCCGGCTGTACCGCAGTTTGGGATTGAGGGCGAGAAAAGAGATTCCTGAGGAAACCCTGTTGATCGTCGCCGAAACGGAAGGCCGCCGCTTCGTGCTGATGGTGGATGAATTCATTGGAAAGCAGGAAGTGGTGATCAAGAGCCTGGGGGAGAGCCTTCGAAACACACCCGGTGTGGCAGGTGGGGCGATTCTAGGAGACGGTCGGGTCGGGTTGATTCTGGACTTGACCACGATATACAACGACCGGGGCACCAAGGCTGCGGTGTTGCGAGAAAGTGTGCTGGTTGCATGTTGACCGACTCCGAAGCGGCAAAGCTGAGTCCGCAAGTGTTTGCGGCTGTATGCGATCTTGCCTATCGGACAGCGGGAATTGAGCTGCAAAGGGGCAAGCAGGAGATGGTTGCGGCGCGCCTTTGGAAGCGTGCACGGGCACTGGGGTATGAGAGTGGAGAGCATTACTTTCGTGCAGTGCAGCGCGACCATGGGGGCGAGTTGGAGGTGGACTTAATCGATGCACTGACTACGAATTACACCAGTTTCTTCCGCGAGCCAGCGCATTTCGATTTCTTGCGAACAGTGATTTTGCCCACTTTGAAGAAACGTTCAAATTTCACGATCTGGACTGCGGCGAGTTCGACGGGGGAGGAGCCGTATTCCATCGCTGTGACACTTCTCGAAGAACTGGGTCCAAGCGCAGGGCGCGTAGCCAAGATCAGAGCCAGTGACATCTCGACGAAGGTGCTGAAACGGGCCGAGGCAGGCGTGTATGCGGGGGACCGTTTTCGGGAATTGAGTCAGAGCTGGCACAGTCGCTATTTGTTGCGTGGAATAGGAAACCGGGAGGGGGAATTTCGATTCCGGCCTGAGGTTCGGAATCTGATCCAGTTTGAGCGAATTAACCTGATGGAACCGTTGCCGAGTGCAGGCCCCTTTCCGTTAATCTTCCTGCGCAACATCATGATCTATTTTGACCGGGTAACTCAGGAGCGAGTGATCGATGCAATGACGGCGAAGCTGGAACCCGGCGGGTACCTTTTTGTTGGTCACTCCGAGAGTCTGAATGGACTTGCGCATCGGTTGGAGCACGTGCAGGTTGCCGTGTATCAAAAGCCGGGCGAACTGCAAGAGGGAGTCGCATGAGCCACAGGACATGGGAACGGGTTGCGGCATGCTAGCGGTGGGAGTAGGCGACTTGAAGCTTACGGCGGAAAACGGGGAAACTCTCGTCACTTATGGCCTCGGGTCGTGTATCGGAATAGCGATTTGGGACCCTGTAGCGGGAGTCGCGGGGATGCTGCATTTTATGCTGCCGGAGTCGCAAAGCGACCCGGAAAAGGCACGGCAGAATCCAGCCCTCTATGCCGACACAGGAATCCCGCTGCTATTTCGCAGCGCCTACCAACTGGGCGCGGAGAAGAAGCGCCTTTTGGTGCGGGTAGCAGGAGGGGCGCAAGTATTAGACGGCGACGGATTCTTCAACATCGGGAAGCGGAACTATCTTGCGATGAAGAAGATTTTCTGGAAGGCCGGAGTCATGATCCATGCCGAGGAAGTAGGTGGCAAGATCTCACGGACACTGCGGCTGGAGGCCGGAAGCGGCAAACTGCTGTTGCAAGAAGCTGGCCAGGATATGCGCGAACTCGGATTGCGGCGATGCGCATGAGGACCGATCAACGGCTTCAGGCCGAGAAAGGAACGAGGTTATGGCGTTCGATGTGATGGTTGTTGACGATTCCCCGGCGATGCGGCGCTTCATTCGCCGTGTAATTGAAGTCTCTGGGTTCACTGTAGGGAAGTACTTTGAGGCGGGACATGGCGGAGAGGCACTGGCGGAGTTAGACCGCAACTGGGTGGACGTCGTTTTGACGGACATCAACATGCCTGTGATGGACGGGGAGGGGCTGGTAGCTGAAATGCGGCGGCGCGCCCATTTGCGGTCGGTACCGGTAATCGTGATTTCGACAGACGCGACCGATGCGCGCATGGATCGATTGAATGAACTGGGCGCGCAAGGATATGTGACAAAACCCTTTGCCCCGGAGCGATTGAGAGAAGAACTTGAGCGCGTGCTGGGAGTCACACCGGAAGGCGGCCTGGCAGGGGCATTCGCCGACAATCAGGGGGAGAACGATGAGTTTAGCTTTTGATCGAACTGAGGTCAAACGTCAATTGACCGCAGCGGCGGAGGAAGTTTTGGAGACTATGTTTTTCGCTTCCATCGAGGAATCCAGCGAAGACGGAGCGACGCATGCGAGTACAGGTCGAATTGGCGCAGATCGAATTGGTGCCGCAGTATCCTTTCATGGTACCTGTGAAGGGCACTTGGCTGTCTCTCTGGACCGCGATGCGGCCCAATCTCTGGCTGCGAGCTTCTTTGGAGATGGCGAGGACGGAGATTGCGGGGACACTGGAGAATGTGCATCCGTGATGGCGGAGTTGGCGAATATGGTTTGCGGATCGATGCTGAGCCGACTTGAGAAGAAGGCGATCTTCTGCCTGGATACGCCTGAGGCAGTGCCGGTGGAGGCCGAGGTTAGGGGTTGGATCGAGACGGACCTTGCACTGGGAAACGGACTTCTGCGACTTGCATTTTCACTGAGTGCAGCGGACAGGGTGGGTCCGCAGTAGATGCAGGTTGCAGGAACACGGCCCGTTCGCGTGCTCATAGTCGATGATTCAGCCGTGGTTCGAAGGGTCTTGAGCGAGGCATTGGCTGGTGAGATCGGCATCGAAGTGGTCGGCACGGCACCAGACCCCTTCGTAGCCCGGGACAAGATTCTCGCCTTGTCGCCGGACGTGCTCACGCTCGATATCGAAATGCCCGGCATGAATGGCTTGAGTTTTCTGAAGCGGCTCATGCATTACCACCCGCTGCCAGTTATCATCATCAGTTCACTGGGGCAGTCAGGGTGTGGCGCGAGCGTCGAGGCATTACGACTGGGAGCAGTGGATGTGCTGGCCAAGCCGGCGGGGCCGTACTCAGTGGGAGATCTAACAGCGAACCTGGGAGCGAAGATCCGTGCGGCTGCTGCCGCGCGACCAGGGAGAGGCGTGCAGGCATTAGCAGAGAGTCAACTGGCTGCAGGATCTCGGGTAGCTGCCCAAGTGGGTGGTTACGGCGACCACGCCGTGCGGCACCTAGTGGCAATTGGATCCTCAACGGGAGGCACGCAAGCGATTGAGCAGGTGCTCGAGGGGTTTCCCGCTGCCTGTCCCCCAATCGTGATTGTCCAACACATTCCGGCGGGCTTTAGCAGGACCTTTGCCCAACGGTTGAATCAGTTGATGCCGATGGAGGTAAAGGAAGCTGAGAATGGCGATCTTGTCATGCCAGGGCGGGTCCTGATTGCCCCGGGCGGCTTTCATATGTTGGTCGAGAAGCGCGCTGGAGGCTACAGGGTTGCAGTGAAAGACGGGCCGCTGGTCTGTTACCAGCGACCTAGCGTCGACGTGCTGTTTGGCTCTGTTGCACAAATGGCAGGAGCGGACGCAGTCGCGGTGATTCTGACCGGGATGGGCAGCGACGGCGCGCGTGGGATAAAGCGCATTCGGAATTGTGGTGGATGGACGATGGCGCAGGACGAGGCAAGCTGTGTTGTCTACGGGATGCCGCGTGAGGCAGTCAAAGCGGGCGGGATCGACGAATCGGTGAGCCTGGGGAGCGTCTCGGCTGCCATCAGCAGGGCGCTGAGTCGACCGATCCTGGTGCCCAAAACCAAGCCCGGAAGCGAGTGAATTCTAGTTCAAGTTCCCAATGGCTGAGTCGATACAGCATATAGAACCCAAATCGGGGGAGGAAAAGAGTAAGTCGTAATGAAAACAACAGTAAGTTTATTTGTCGTTGGCCTTCTCTCTAGCGTATTGTCCGCAGAAGTAAGAGTAAGTCACGCCGACGCGGTCAAGAATGCGCTAAAGAAGCCGAGTCCAGAATATAGCCCGATGGCGAAACAGATGCGGATCCAGGGTGACGTCGAAGTAGAGATCAAGATCGCCGAAAGCGGCGAGGTGTCGGACGTGAAGGTAGTAACTGGAAATCCTATGCTGTCCACCACAGTAGTGAAGGCAATGAAGGATTGGAAATTTACGCCGTTCACCGAAGACGGGAAGCCGGCATCGGCAGTAGCGAATCTTCGCTTTACGTTTAAGCAATAGTTGAACAGGAGAATCGAGCCACATGGAGGTTGAGAAAGAATAGATGCAGAAGAGCGCGAGCGCAAAACTGACAGGCAGCGTTGGACTGCTGATGGCCCTGGCCCTGATTGTAGGTGGCGGGGCGTTGATTGTGAACTATCGACTGGGTGATCTCCTGCAGATAGCGGTCAACGAAAAGGCGCGCCTACGATTTGTGGCGAGCCAGATTGGCGTGGAGGCGACCGAGATGGTTGCGTGCGAGCGCGGGCTTGCCTTCGCGATGATGCTGCAGCAGAACCAGCAGGCCGAAAACATGAGGACTCGATTCGCCAAGGCGCAGGAGAGATTCCTGACGCTTACGCATGAATACACTGGCGGCGTCAAATCAGGCCCAGGGGCCGTTGAGACAGGCAGCTTGTTGGCGGCTTTTGAGTCTGCCAAGCAACTTCATGGCGATCTGCGCACAATGATGGAGCAGCAAAAAATGGACCAGGCAATCGCCCTATTGAATGAGAAGCTTTTACCGCAGCTTGCGGGTATGGCGGAGTCTTCAAAGAAGCTGGGGGAGATTCAGACGCGGGAAATCGACTTACTCCGCGATACAGCCGAGACGACGAAAACGGCTGGATTCTGGATCATCCTTGCCCTAAACCTCATCGCTCTGGCAGTTGGCTCGGCAGTTTTCATCATGGTACGTCGTCTGACAGGCACATTACGAACAACAGTGGCGGAATTAAGCGAGAGTGCGCAACAGTTGGGCAGCACATCGGAGGAGGTGGGCAGCTACAGCATGTCGCTATCCAAATCAGCTAGTGACCAGGCCGCGTCGCTTGAGGAGACATCTGCTTCAACCGAGGAGATTCACTCGATGACGCGAAGCAACGCGGAGAACTCAAAGCAGGCGGCGGCTCGGATGCAGGAGGCGGCCCTCAAGGTAGACGAGGCGAATCGTGCGCTGGCCGAAATGGTCACGAGCATGAACGAGATCAGCACTTCCTCGGGCAAGATCTCTAAGATCATCAAGGTGATCGATGAGATTGCATTCCAGACGAATATCCTGGCATTGAACGCTGCGGTTGAGGCGGCCCGGGCGGGAGAAGCTGGAATGGGCTTCGCGGTTGTCGCAGACGAGGTGCGTAATCTCGCGCAGCGGTCTGCGCAGGCAGCCAAGGATACAACCCAGCTAATTGAGGATTCCATCCAAAGTGCCAATAGCGGCAAACACAAGCTGGATGAAGTTGCCAAGGCTAGCGAGAGCGTGAATGTATTGGTAAAGGCAGTGGGCAGCCTCGTGCAGGAAGTGCGCCTGGGCAGTGAGGAGCAAGAGCGCGGGATCGAGCAGATTGCCAAGGCAGTCAGCCAAATGGAGCGGGTGACCCAGCAAGTGGCGGCTAACGCCGAAGAGGGCGCGGCGGCGGGCGAAGAACTCCGCAAACATGCGGCTACGGTTGAGCGCACCGTTCTCTCGCTCCAGGATCTGGTAGGCCAAGAAGCAAATCTCATGCACGCAGGCAGGAGGGAAAGGCATAGCAGGGTTGGATCCAAGACTGTGACCACACAGGCGCCAGCGGGCTTAGCCGGGCGATTGCAGAATCTGCGATCAAAGTCCGCGCCAGTTGCATCCAGCTCGACTAGATCTTCCTCCAAGGGCGGCAGCGCGGTGATGGACCGTAAAGATCCCTTCCCGATGGACGATAACTTTGAGGAATTCTAAGGCGTGCCGGCTATAGATACTCAAAAACACAGTCGGCCAGGATGGGTCCGAGGAAGTCAGAGGCGCTGCGCTCAACTGCAAGCAACATCTGCTCACAGTGGGCGCGGTTTCCTGAAACGGTGACCGCCGTTACCAATCCCCGCTTCCACACGTCCTGAAAGTCAATCTCCGCAACAGCTACATTATGGCTGTTGCGGAGTCTGTCTTTTAGTCCTCTTACCCAGTGGCGCTTGTCCTTGAGCGACTGCGCTTCTGGCATGTGTAGTTCCATCGTGAGTACACCGATGGCCGCCATGACGCTACATCAACAGATCGACGGCGACCCGTTCACTGACGAAGGCCTCGAAGATGTCGCCCGGCTTGAGATCCTGATAGCTCGAGAGAGCGATACCACATTCGAAGTTGGACTTCACCTCTGAGACATCGTCCTTGAATCGCTTCAAGGTGTCGATCTTTCCGGTGTGGATTGCCACCCCGTCACGAATTACCCGAGCACTGCAGTTGCGCGTGATCGTGCCTTCGGTGACGTAGCACCCGGCAACAGTGCCGACCTTGGTGATGCGGAAAACATCGCGTACTTCGGCCCTGCCACGGAAGACTTCCTTGTATACAGGATCCAGCAATCCGCCCATCGCCTTCTTGATCTGATCGACGACCTCGTAGATGATCGAGTGGAGTCGAATGTCGACTTTTTCAGAGTCGGCGGTCTGGCTGGCGTTGCGTTCTGGACGAACGTTAAAGCCGATGATGATGGCGTTGGACGCAGAGGCGAGCAGCACGTCAGATTCAGTGATGGCACCGACTCCGGTGTGCAACACGCGGATGCGAACCTTGTCGTTTGACAGCTTCTGAAGAGTTTCGGCAAGAACTTCTGCCGAGCCACCGACGTCTGCTTTGAGAATAAGGTTGAGATCCTTGATCTCTCCTTCGCGCAGTTGCTGGTGCAACTGATCGAGGCTGATGCGAGTTCGAGCCATCGCAATATCGCGAGCCTTGGCTTCACGATAGAGGACGATCTGTTTGGCTTTTGCCGTGTCGGTGATGACCTGGAAGGTATCGCCAACATCAGGCATTTGCTCGAGGCCGAGTACTTCAACCGGGGTGGCCGGCTCGGCTTCCTTGATCGCGTTTCCACGATCATCAAACAAAGCGCGAACCTTGCCGAAGACCGATCCGCAGATAAAGAAGTCGCCGATGCGAACTGTTCCATTACGCACCAACACGGTAGCAACTGAACCGCGACCGCGATCCAACTGCGCTTCGAGCACAGTGGCGAGACCGGGTCGAGAGGGATTGGCCATCAACTTTTTCTCGTTGACGTCTGCGGTGAGCAGGACCATCTCGAGCAGCAAGTCGATGTTGATCAGCTTCTTTGCAGAGACAGGGACCATGACCGTATCCCCACCCCAATCCTCAGCGAGCAGGCCCTTGTCGCTCAACTGTTGCTTGATGCGGTCGATCTGAGCCTCGGCCTTGTCGATCTTGTTGATCGCGACAATGATCGGCACGCCTGCTGCCTTGGCGTGATCGATTGCCTCAATCGTCTGGGGCATGACACCATCGTCAGCCGCGACGCAGAGGATGACAAAGTCAGTTACTTTGGCACCGCGAGCACGCATGCGAGTGAACGCTTCGTGGCCCGGTGTATCGATGAAGACGATCTTGCGATCATTGTGGACGACCGCGTAAGCGCCGATGTGCTGAGTTATGCCACCGGCTTCGCCGCCGACAACATTGGCCTTACGAATTGCATCCAGCAACGAAGTCTTACCGTGATCGACGTGGCCCATGACGGTAACCACCGGTGCGCGGCGGACGAGATTGCCGGAATCCTCGGCCAACTCAATATCCCAAGTAGATTCTTCCTCAAAGCTCATCTGCGTGGCAGAGGCGCCGAAGTTGGCTGCGAGTTCTTCGGCCATCTTTAGATCGAGCGGCTGGTTGATTGTGGCGAAAATTTTCTTCTCAACAAGCTTTTTAATGACGAGATTAGTACGGATGCCAAGTTTTTCGGAAAGTTCCTTGACCGTAATGCCTTCAGAGATGGTGATCTCTTTATTGGCCGCAAGGGTGACCTCTTCTTCCCGCTTCCGCAGGGTGAGGAGAAGTTTACCTTCCTGCTCAAGCTCTTTCTCTCGCTTGATCTGCTCTTTGGACTTAGTCGGCTTGACGGCGTGGCGACGGCCTGGGTCGCTCGACGGAACGACGGCAGACTCGGGCCGCAAAGGTGTCGGAGACGTCGGATGCTTGCCGGTGCGCATGGGCGGGCGACCGGCGTAACCACCAGCGTATCCACCACCACCAGCGTATCCACCACCACCAGCGTAGCCACCGCCGCCGGCGTATCCACCACCGCCAGCGTAGCCGCCGCCATAACCGCCGGGACTTCCGGGGCCGCGAGGCTGAGCCATACCGGGCATGGCACGGGGGGGCTGTGGTCGACCAGGCATGGCCGGGGCTGGGCCGGGAGGACGAAGGGGTGCACCGGGACGCGCGCCAAGTGGCGCTTGCTGCAGGCGAGCCTGCGATTGGGCAATGCGTTCAGCCAGTTTTGGATCGGGAGGCACGATAGGCCTGTTAGCCTGAGGCTTGGGAAATGAGGAGCCAGGCGCGCCCGTGTACATCGGGCGATTGGGCGGGGGGCTTTGAGGACGGGGGAGAGCAGGAGCGCCAGGTGTGGAGCCCGCGCGGGGCCCTGCCAGCGGCTGATTTGACTGCGGACGCGGCATTGGCATGCCAGGAGCGCCAATAGTGCGGGCCGCTTCAGGAGAAGCCGGGGTCGCAGCAGGGCGAGGCTGGGCGATGATTTGGCCAGGTCGGGGCGCGAGAGGGACGCCTTGTGGGGGTCTAGCCTGCTGCGGCGCAGCAGGAGCTTGGCGAAGTGGCGTTCCGGGGGCGATTTGCGCAGCCGGGGGGGTCGGTCTGGGACTTCCCGGAGCAACAGGACCGGGGAGCGCAGGACTGAGTCGAACACCGGGAGCTGGAGGCGGAAGAATAGATCCGGAGGTCGGTGAAGCTGATGTCTGCGGCGAAGCAGCAGATGCTGGCGCGGGCGCGCCCTGCACCGGAGCCGGTTTTACTTGCGTCGGCTTGACAGTCGCTGAGGTTGCTGGCCGAATCGGCAATGATGGAGAAGGCTTGGGTCCACCAGCGGTCGCCAATGGCGGCATCAAGGGGGAGCGGAGCGGCGGCGCGAGCGGTTGCGGCTTGGCGGCTTCGACTGGGGCGGGGGCTGGAGAAATCACTGGGGCAGTGGCAGTGGCTGGTAAAGCAATTGCGACGGGTGACGACCCAGTTGCCACCACATAGACTGCTTTAGGAGGCGCTTCTGCTGAGGGTGGAACAATCTTCTCTGCCTTCTCTGCCTTCTCTGCGGCAACAGCCTTGGGCTTGGGGGTAGCTGCTGGGGCAGCGGCTACTGGAGCGACAACTGGCTGTATCGGCCCATCACTCTCTTCATGATCGCTATGATCATCGTCGTGAACGCCAGCCGCAGCCCTTGAAGCATAGTAGGCGCGGTCTGGTTTCGCTTGACCCGAAGAAAAGTCGCGGAGCAACTTCTCTCGAATCACGAGAGCTACATCGACTTCGATGGAACTCGAATGCGTCTTTTTTTCCGAAACTCCCAAATCAGGGAGCATGTCCAGGATTGTCTTCGGCTTTACTTCCAGTTCCCTGGCCAGCTCGTTAATTCGAATCATATGGTGACGCTAGGTCGAATCCCTCTCATCGGTCTGTTACTTCTCTTACTGCATGGCATCCCGCTTGCAACCAAATCGATTGCGTTCAGCCGTATTACGTTTGCCAGTCGTGCGCACGGTCAAAGATTCCTAGAGAAGAATAACAGAACCTTTTAATCGTAACAAATCCCTACACGGTTCCGGGATCGCTGCTGATCGCGGCTGGCGCTTCCGAAGCCGGGGTCTCCGGCGCTACTTCGGAATTTACCACTTCTGGGGAAACAACTTCGGCCTCAGGAGCCGCAATTACTTCTGAGTCGGCTGCTTCGGTCGACTCAGCTGCCTCAGTCACTTCTGTTGCTTCTGGAGCCACTGCTTCTGGATCAACGACAGTCTCGCCGGTCGACTCTTCTTCAGAGACTTCCGCTTGTACTTCAAACTGCGAGTAGAATCCGTTGATTGCCGTATATAAAAACTGAATCGATTCCTCGCCAACACCAGGAAGCTGTTCGAGCTCTTCTGGCGTAAGCGACCCAAGTTTCTCAACAGTGTCGACATCGGCGCCGACAAGGGCTTCAATCAAATTTTCAGCCAGACCATATTCAGCCAGAACTGAGATTGGCGTGCCCACCGGGGCTAGGTCTGCTAACTCGCTCTCGACTTCCTGGCGCTTTTCTTCTTCACTCTTGATATCAATCTTCCAACCCAAAAGCTTGGCTGCGAGGCGGACGTTTTGCCCCCGCTTGCCGATTGCGAGCGACAACTGACTGTCATCCACAATCACTTCCATATGCTTCTCTTCTGCGTCGAGAATGGTCACGCGCGAGATCTTGGCGGGGCTCAAGGCGTGCGTGGCAAACTCGATTGAGTTTTCGCTGAACTGGATGATGTCGATTTTCTCGCCGCGAAGCTCGCGAATGATGCTCTGAACGCGCATACCCTTCATGCCGACACAAGCGCCGACGCTGTCAACGTCACGGTCACGGCTGAATACCGCGATCTTAGTCCGTTCCCCGGCCTCGCGTGCGCAGCTCTTGATCACAACAGTGTTGTCGTAAATCTCCGGCACTTCCTGCTCGAATAGACGCATTACCAGTTCGCCTGCGGCGCGGGACACAACGACGCCTGCGTTTTTTCCGGTCTTCTCAACTGCCTTGATGACAACGCGGACGCGGTCGCCGATGCTGTAGCTCTCCAGCTTGGATTGCTCTTTGGCCGGGAGTCGGGCTTCTGTTTTTCCAAGATCGACAACCAGGTCTCTAGTCTCGACCCGCTTGACAACACAGTTCGCCAATTCTCCAACACGCCCAGCAAATTCCCCATAGACATTTTCGCGCTCAGCTTCGCGAACCTTCTGGAGGATCACCTGTTTAGCAATTTGAGCGGCGATGCGGCCCATGGCATCCATTGGGAGCTGCAGGCGAACCTCGTCGCCAATCTGCGTGGCCGAAAACTTGTTTTTCTTGGCCTCGTCAATGGTCCACTCGTTGATTGGGTCTTCTACAACTTCAACGATCTTTTTCAGGGCGAACACCTGGATACCCAATTTGGGGTCGACTTCCGCAGTCATCTCGCCGGTGCTCTTAAATTGCTTCCGCGCACCCAGAATTACGGCATCCTTGACGGCGTCAAAAATGATTTGCGCCTCAATGCCCTTCTCCTTGGCAAGCAGTTCAATCGATTGATAGATCGTGGCCAATGTAGTTACCTCTGTCCAGAATTCAGTGCTACCACTCGTACTTCAAGTTGGCTTTGTCGATGTCGACTAGCGCAACAACCATCGCCTCTTCCGGGGCAAGCTGAAGGGTTACGCGTTCGCCATCGAACGCGGCCAGTCTGCCGCTGAAGCTCTTGCGCTTCTCGATCGGTTGGCGCAACTGGATTTTCACCAGCTGGCCCAAGAAACGCTCATAGTCCTTTGCTTTCAACAACGGGCGTTCGACGCCCGGGCTGCTGACCTCAAGAGTATAGGCGTCTCCACCGATGAAATCCTCTGCGTCCAGGATTTCGCTCACGGCGCGCGAGACGCCTTGGCAGTCTTCGTGAGTTACATGGTCTGATTTATCGATGAAAAGGCGAACAACGCGATGTCGGCCGGCACCCACTAACTGGGCGTCGACCAACTCCAGGCCAGCGGCTTGCGCTACCTGCGTCGCGATCTCGCGAATCCGGTCTGCTACGTCAATTTTCATCGTTGCCAAACTAATATCAAGAGCAATAAAAAAGTGGGCTTGCGCCCACTCATAGGTAAAAGAACTCTCAAAGTAAGTATACACCTACCGACGGGATTTGAAAAACTCGAGCAGAATCTCGGTACACTCGACACCAAGGATACCCTCCGAGACCTGGACGGAGTGATTGAGCAGGGCTGAGTCGGCGATTTGAAACTTACTGCGCACACCGCCGAAACGTAAGTCGCGCGCGCCAAAGACCAGCCGACGAATGCGTGCGTTCACCAAAGCGCCTGCGCACATCGGACAGGGTTCCAGGGTGCAATAGAGCGTCATTCCGTCGAGACGGTAGTTGGAAACAGCAACGCCTGCCGCGCGGATGGCAAGGATCTCGGCGTGGGCTGTGGGGTCCTTGAGGGCGATTGGTGAATTGCGGCTTTCTGCGATAAGTGCGCCTTCGGCATCGATAATCAGCGCGCCTACCGGCACTTCACCCGCCTCGCCGCCAGCGGCTGCGATCTCAAGGGCCCGACGCATCCAATAATCGTCAGAGCGGATCAAAGCAGATCGCCAGCCAGTGGCGAACGCTGAATGAAAGCCTCGCCGTAGCGCACTCCGATCATCTCGCCAAAACGTCGGCCTTCGCGATCAGCCCTCGCCATGGCCTCATCAGCATCGGCAAAAAGTGTTGCATAGCAGCGAATTGCCGCTATTTTTTGCTCGAAGCTGTCGCTAACGTCAACGATAAAGGAGGGCTCGGCGGCGACACTGCCGCTGGCGAAGACTACGCGCTCAGGCCGATGGGCGGGCAGGTAGTTGTCCAATTGGGCGAGGCCTGCCAAGCCACTGGCGTTCTCAACCAGGAGGCTGGCGGCCAGGGAATCGGGATGCCGGTCATCCCAATGCATACCCACCACAACGCGAGGCCGGAGGCGCTTGATCTCACCGGTGACGGTCATTCGAGACATGATTGTGTCTTCGAGTCTGCCGTCGGGAAACGCGATGCACCCACGCCAGAGCACGCCCAGTAACGCTGCTGCCTCGTCTGCTTCATCCAGCTTCTGCGAACCACGGGAGAAAGACCCGGCTTCTCCTCCCGTCAGGTCAAGAATTGCGACACGCTTACCTGCTCTAGTCAGTTTTGCGATTGTGGCTCCGCAGAGTAATTCAGCATCGCCGGGATGAGGCAGGAGAATCGCCACATCCACCTCTGGCAGGTTATCCATATAGTGACTTGCAATACGACTTACCATCGGTTCTCCTGACGAATTTCAAGGCGGGGGCGGGTGGGTATGAGTTTAATGAGCACCACACCGGCGACGAAACCGCCGACATGAGCAAACCAAGCGGTGCCACCCTGCTGGTTTGATGCTTCGGCCAATTGGCCGAAGCCAGAGAATAACTGGACAGCAAACCAATATCCAATCATGAGGATTGCTGGAACTTCAATTGTGGTTATGAAGATGACAAAAAAGATCAAGGTATGAATGCGTGCGCGGGGAAAGCTGATAAGGTAGGCACCCATCACACCTGAAATTGCACCACTGGCACCGATTGCAGGCAAGCTTGAGCCAGGATTGAAACCAAAGTGCAACAGGCCGCCAGCGATGCCACAAAGAAGGTAGAAAAGCAAATATTGCCCGTGACCGAGGACGTCCTCGATATTGTCGCCAAAGATCCACAAAAACCACATGTTTCCCAGTACATGCATCCAGCCGCCGTGCAGAAACATTGAGGTGAGAACACTGACGAAGCGGAAGTCGCGTGGAACGGTTCCCCACTCGGAGAGAAAATGATGGAGGGAGAAATCGTCAAGGGAGACCTCATAAAAAAAGGCAAGAAGATTGATGACGACGAGGGCAATCGTCACAATCGGCTTTGTCTGGCTGCGTTCAGAGTCCCGGAGGGGGAACATGGTTTAGATTCTCCTTTGGATATCGTCCATGGTTCGACGGTCTGCCCGCGCCATCAGGGCGAGAGCTTTGTCCAACCCGGAGATGCCACCGCGGGCCCCGATCGCGGTGCAGTTTAGTGCAGCCATCGCGTTTGAAAAATCAAGGATTTGCTGCATCTCCCAGCCAGCCAGAATTCCATAGCAGAAGCCGCCGTGAAAGACGTCGCCAGCGCCGGTGGTGTCTACGCAGTTCACGACAAAGGCAGGGGAATAATAGAATTTTCCGCCCACTCGTGCCAGCGCCCCGTGCGCGCCAAGGGTCATGGCTGCGCAATGAATACCGAATTCGTCCTGGATCGTTTCGAGCGCTTTAAAAGGGTCACTCTGGTGCGTCCACTGAGTGGGAAATTCGCTGGAGGAGATCAGGTAGTCGACGTAGGGCAGAACGCGCTCAAAGCCTTGATAAATGGTATCGACGTCCACGGTTACCGGGATGCCGTGCTCGTGGGCGATTCGAGCAGCCTTCTCCATCGCGGGAGTATCGTGGCCATCAATGTGGAGCAATCGAGAATTGACGATCATCGATTCTTCGATGTCGACAGGCTCAAGGCGCAGGCAGTCTGGACGTTGCCAAAAGACGGTACGCTCGCCTGTCGATTGGTCGATGATGATGTAGGCACTTTGATTCTGGCAGCCCTTACGCTGCTGGACATGGCTAAGGTCGATGCCGGAACCCTGCAAGCTGTCCAATTGAATCTGGCCGCGTTCGTCGTCTCCAACAGTACCGATGTACTTTGTGCGCAGACCGAGTTTGGCACAAGTAACCATAGCGCTGGCGACCTGACCGCCGGGGCTGAGAATCTCCTGGGTAAACGGCCCCTTTCCGGCATAGGAAGGAAAGTGGGGCACGATGATGAGCGTGTCGGTGGCGTTCAATCCAATGCCAACAACGTCAAACTGGGACATCTCTAAAGAGTACTATCGACAGGTGTGCGTAAACCAGCGCTGCCGATTCAGTTGCTGCAGTTATTTCTGCGGGGGCATGCGATAGACAAAAATCTTGTGTCCGCGACGGTAGGCATCTACTTTGGCCTCTTCATTCGGCTTCCAACCTTCGATTTCGTAATCGTGCGATATGACGCGAGCGCCGGGCTTGAGGCTCTTCTCCAGCTTGGGCTTGAGCGTGTTGTTGCTGTCGCGCATGAGGTAAAGGATTACAACGTCGGCGTCGGAGAAATCGGCATCGAAGACGTCGCCGAGAACGACACTGACTTTCTCGCTCAGCCCGAGGCGCTTGACCTCTTCCTGGCTCGATTTCACCAGACGGGAAGACAGCTCGATTCCTACAGCTTTGGCACCATACTTTTGCGCAGCCGCGATGACAACCCGTCCATCGCCACTGCCAAGGTCATAGACCTTCTCGCCGGGTTTGATCTTTGCCAATTCAAGCATCCGGTCCACAATCTGGTAGGGACTGGGAACGTAAGGAGCCAGTTGGTTGGGGTGGATCGTGGGCTTCTGGGCAAAGATCGCCGTCACAGTCAACAGAGCCAACATGAAAATCCTCATTGGGCCACTACAACTCCTAGCTTCTTATTTTGCCTTGCCTTGTCGATCTTACCAACCATCTCTGTCACGGCGAACCAGAGGTCCCTGGGCCGGGAGATCGTGTACTCGATACCCTTGAAGTGCTTGACTGCGTGGCCGATGGAATCGCGCCAGGGAATCTGCTGCGGGTAAAGGTTGTAGTTCAGGTAAAAAACCGGGAAGTCGAGCGCACCGACGCTGCGCAGAGTCTCCTGCGGCACGTTCTGGTCGAGCAAAACCTTGGGGCCTGCAAAGATTAACGCGTGGTACTGTTCACTGCCCGGGACACTGCCCGGAACTACTTCTTTTTGAAGCAAGTCGCTGAGGAATTCTGTCTCGGAATTCTTCACGGCCAGTTTTTTCAAATCAACTGTCCCGAGCTTGAGATCGCGTAACGCCTCCCCAATGCTGGGGAAGTCGATGCGGTCGGAATTTTCCTGTTTATACAAAATCTTCTGATCCTGCATGTTAAACACAACCAGCGAGAATTTCCCAATGCGGGGGTCGCGACTGATAGTGCGTAATATGCTCACTAGTGCCGACGTGTCAACAGGCTGTAAGGTTGCGGATCTCGCCCTTTGGGGTGCGAAATTGATCAAAACCTTCACCGTGAGGGGCTGTTCCTGAGCAGAACGTGCAACGGGTGGCTCCTCATGGAATTGCTCCCGTTCCGTAGGCTGGACGCTTTCAGCACCGGCATTCATCTCAATGATCTTGTCTCTATTCGGGAGACTGGCATCGAGTTTCCAGGTGCTGGAGCAAACGCGCTCGGCACGGTCGCGCATCAGCCACTCAATCTGGTACTTGCCCTCACCGACATCAAATCCACCTTGCAGGTATGCGTCGCCTTTGGCATCTTCGCCAAGCAGGGGGACCTTGACGCGCTGAATAAAATAGCGGTCCCCGAGCGGGTTGCCCTCGGGACGAACACGGAAGACAATCGTCAACAGATTTTCTGAGCCAGCCAATTCGTGCATCGGCACAGAGACTTCAAAACCTGCGTGAAACTTAAGATCAAAGCCAAGCAGTGCTTTGGACTCTTCTACTTTGCAAGGGAGGTCTTGGCGAGCTTCTCCTGCCTCGAGTACGGCCATGTCGGTCCCGAACATTCGGGGGGTCTTGCCGCCAGCCAGGAAATTTTGTCCCGGCAATTGAACAGTAATTACGAGGCCTGCCAACAAGCCAAAACAAAAGGCGTTCGAGCGTGATGCTTGCATCGAACTTCTCCCCTTCGGTAAATGAGTGTCGTCGTCATCCTGGCGCCGTTAACGGCGCTCTGCTTTACTTGATTCGTATTCTAATCATTCCTGATGGCAAAGATAAGCCCCTGGCTGTCATTTTCTATCGGATATTTTTATGGATTCGTTAGGGTTGGGCGATAGTAGCGGTCTAGTGATAGCCTGATCGGATATGAAACTTCTCATGTTCGAGCGAGTTGGCGGCCCCCCAGAGGCGGGCGTTCTGGCTACCAGCGGTTCGGAGATCATTCCCCTGGCAGGCACAGGCTACTCCTGTCTTTACTCAATTATTCAAGGTGGCCCGAGTGCGCTGGACAAGGTTAGAAGCTTTGCTGCGACGGCAAGCGCCCGCGTCGCGCTGGACTCTGTTCGCATCCTTGCTCCGATTCATCGGCCGCCAAAATTCATTTGCATCGGCCTCAACTACCGAGACCATGCAATCGAATCGGGGATGGCGATTCCGGAAATCCCTACAGTTTTCAACAAGTTTCCGAGTGTTGTCATTGGTCCGGGCGACAACATCGTCCTTCCCCCAATGTCAGAGAAACCGGACTATGAGGCGGAGTTCGCCTTTGTCATCGGCAAGAGTGGTAAACATATCAAGGGCGAAAACTGGCGCGACTATGTTTTTGGCTATACCAACGTCAACGACGTGAGCGCGCGGGACATCCAGTTGAAGGGCACGACGCAGTGGTTGATGGGCAAGAGCTTTGACACCTTTGCGCCGATGGGCCCGTATCTTGTAACAGCCGACGAAGTGCCAGACCCACATAACCTAAGCGTCAAGCTGACTTTGAATGGCGAAGTGATGCAGAACGGAACGACCCGCGAGTTGATCTTCAACATCCCGCAATTGCTGGAGTATCTGTCGAGCGTGGTTACGCTGGAGCCGGGCGATGTCGTCTCTACAGGAACGCCGCCTGGGGTGGGCATGGCGAAGAAGCCGAATCCGATTTTCCTCAAGCCTGGCGATCATTGCATCGTTGAGGTAGAAGGTCTGGGGCAACTTCACAATCCCGTAGTCGGCGAATAGCCGCTTTTTAGCAACGAATCAGATCGGCCCCCCGCTCAGCAATCATGAGCGTGGGGGCCGCTGTGTTTCCGCTCGGGATTGTAGGCATGATGCTGGCGTCGATGATGCGCAGCCCTTGCAGGCCATGAACTTTGAGGTCGCTGTCGACAACGGCCATGCGGTCTGGACCCATGCGGCAAGTGCCACAGGCATGCCACATGACGTCGTACTGAATCTTTGGCTGAAGCGTGCCCATTTTCGTGCCGATGGCCCGCGCGACTTCCAGCCCTTTCTCCAGCGTTGACCTGTCTTCTGGTTCCTCGAGGACATTCAGGCGGATCGATGGGCCCTCGTTCGGGTCTGCACTCCGCAGTCGCAGGTAGCCCCGGCTGAGGGGTCGCAACAATGTCGTCCAAATTGCGACACCATTGCCGGAGGAGCAACGGGGGACAAAGTTTATTTGCAGGTTTGGAGTAGTCGCGTCAGACTGACTTTTGAAATCGTATACGGCTTCAACAAGCGGCGAAGCCAGAGGGCCTGAGCCGTTGGCCCAGTATCGGAGCTGGTCGAGGAGGCCAGGATTGCTGGCGAGTTGCGTTGCGGAGTCAGTGTGAAACTCCAGGCCCGCGCGTACGTGGTCCTGAAGGTTTTCGCCCACTCCAGGCAGATCGGCCAGCACAGGAATGCCGGCGCTTTCCAGATGACTGGCCGGGCCGATGCCGCTGCGCAGCAGAATCGCTGGGCTTTGGATCGCACCGGCGCACAGCACAACATCGAAACGCGTCTGGATAATTTCAAGACGTCCATCACGGATAACTTCGACGCCAAAGGCTCGCCCTTCATGCACCAGTACGCGGACGACATTGGCACCAGTGACCACCGTCAGATTGGGTCGCTCTTTACGGGCTTGGTCGAGAAAGATGTCAGAGGCAGTAGGTTTCTTGCCTCGGCGGTGCATTGTCTCAACCGCACGAGCGTCAGGGCAATGCCCTAAAAAGCTCTGGGTCAGCGGGTGAAGCTGCCGGATTGGTTCCCGTGGCAGACCTTGCTTGAGGCTTTTTTCAAAATAGGGTGCGACGTAGTCCCAGCCCCAGCCGGCGTTGCCGAGCTCGCGCCAGGAATCGTAATCGTGACGATCCCCGCGCGAGTAGATGCCCGCATAGAGGGCCGTAGAGCCGCCAAGAACCTTTCCACGTGGGTAGTCGAGGCGTTGGCGCTCGAGATAGGGTTCTTCTTCGGTCTGGAGGCCCCAATCGAAAGGGCCGCCCAACATCTTGCTCCATGCCAGAGGAGTGCGAGCATCCGGGCCGGGGTCCGCTGGACCGGCTTCAAGGAGGAGGACATTGAGTTGGCGAAGTTCGCTGAGACGGGCGGCGACGACGCAGCCAGCTGCGCCTCCGCCGACAACGATGTAGTCGGTTACCAAGCTTTCAGCTTAAGGCTTAGGGGGTGACGCCGTCCCAGACGCGGGCGTCATGGAACCAAAGAAAGGCAAGGCCATCGGGAAATTTGGCTTGGACAGCCGCGAGCTGATCGGTATCGAAAAGGGCGAAGTAGTGGTAGTCGCCGCCATGCAAGACACCCGAGATACGGGGCTGGCCGAAGCTGGGTGCCGGTGTAACAATCTTCATCAGAACGCCAACGTTGGTCGTGTATTGCGGCGCAAAGCCGGGCCTGGAGGAAGCCTCGCGATAGCTTTTCCCGATGCCCGCAGGGGCGGTCCAGGTATGGCAGCTGAGGCGGAGATCACCGGCAACGACCTTCGGGTCAACTGCGCCCAGGCGGGCAGCCTCAGAAGCTGAGGCACTGAAAAGGAAGATGCCGCGGGCCTTGGGTGCGCCGGAAATTGGGCCTGCACTTTCCAGCGAACCGGACTTCCACATTTCGACGATATGCTGCATATGAGCAGACTGGAGTTGCTTGGCCCGATCAACTTCGATTTTTCCGGAGTTGGGGCCGTCGAGGAGAAGGCAGAGCTGGTAGTCGGCGCCGAACAAGGTGAGCGCAAGCAAGGGAAGAATTGGAAAGAACGCCATGATGAACCATTCCTGTTATACTCCAGATGTATCTACTTACCACCCGTCGGGGCGTGGCTCAGCCTGGTAGAGCGCCTGGTTCGGGACCAGGAGGTCGGAGGTTCGAATCCTCTCGCCCCGACCATTCCTTCGGCTCTAGGCCCTCCCCCGAACTCGAACACAACACCTTGACGCGTATTCTGTAATTTTGGAAATTGCGGAAGCCGTAAGCCTGTCTGCTGATGATCTCCATTTTGTTGTGGAAGCCATAGCAGCGGGGCTGCTCAAGTACCGGCGAAATGAGTGTACCCTTACAAGGAAGTTGACAAATGGCAAGCAGAGGGCAAGTCGGCACACATGCGAATCCTAGTATTGTCACCGCGACCAGTGAACCCGCCAAATACGGGAGCCAAGCTGCGCGAATATCATCTGCTGCGCCAAATGTCGGGCTGGGCGGATTTGGCGGTGCTGGCTTTTCACACAGCTGAGCCGCATTTCGATCTCGATTTCGCCAGCCTGCAAAGCTTCGCCAGACCCAAGGGCTACACGGCGGGCAATATCCTCAAGGGGCTGATTGGTGGCCAGGCGCTAAGCATTTTGAATTACCGCTCTGAAGCGATGGCGTCCTGTTTACGCGAACATCTACAGACCGGAAACTATGACGCCGTCCTGTTGGAGGCGCTGCACATGGCTGCTTACCGCAAAGAGCTGGACGCCTACGGGCGCGGCCTGCTGCGGGTTTGGGATTGGCACAACATCGAAAGCGAGCTCATGAAGCGCTACGCCGAGCGTGCGCCAACGCTCCTGCATCGTGTCTATGCGCGGGAGACGGCGCGGCGATTGAAGAAGCTGGAGCTATCGATATTGGCTAGCCCGGACGGGCACCTGGTGTGCAGCCAGCGGGAAGCGCAACGCTTGCAGGACTGGCAGGAGAAAGCCCGTGTGGCGGTGGTGCCCAACGGCGTGGACTGCAGCGCCTTTGCGCTGGACACAACCAAAGCCAGAACGGGCGGCTTGCTCTTTGTAGGCTCACTCGACTATCACCCCAACGTCGAGGGTCTGAAGTTCTTTACCCGCGATGTGTGGCCGCTGTTACGCCGGCGGCGGGGCTCATTGCGGCTGAGAATTGTCGGCTCGCGGCCTGTGGCCGAGGTGCGAGCGATGGCAGAAATCGACGGGGTCGATCTGGTTGGGACAGTGGACAAAGTCGAGCCCTACTATGCCGAGGCAGAAGTGGCGCTGGTGCCCTTGTTTAGCGGGGGAGGCACACGATTGAAGGTGCTGGAGGCTTTTGCCGCCGGTGTGCCCGTGGTGTCAACCGCCTTGGGGATGGAAGGAATCGCCGCACAACCCGGCCTTCATTATCTGGCGGCCGAGACAGCCGTGGAGTGGGTGGAGGCGGTGCTACGGGCGGCTGCCAGCGCCAATGAGCTGGCAGCGCAAGGCAGACAGCTGGCCGAGCAGCGCTATGACTGGGAAGTAGTAGGGCGCGAGATGCGCGCTGCCGTGTCGGGCTGGCTGGGTACAAGCGCCAGATAGAGGGCGCTCAGGCGAGCGCGGTAGGCCTCAGGCGTAAATTGGGCAACCCGCGCCAGCGCACTGGCCGCCAAACGCTGGGCAAGAGTTGTATCGCTCAGCAGCGACTCAAAGGCTTGAGACAAGCCAGCCGTGTCGCCAGGAGCAGACAGTAAAGCGGCTTCGTTATGTGGAACCATATCGGGAATGCCGCCAACATCGGTGGCAGCAATCGGCAGCCCTGCGGCCATCGCTTCGAGTATGACGTTGGGAGAACCTTCGCTCAGGCTGGGCAGCGTAAAGACCCTGGCCCGGCGCAGATAGGGCCAAACGTCACTTTGTTGCCCGGCAAAATGTATGCGACTGCCGTTCGGAGATTGAGCGGCACGGGCTTCGATCTGTGTGCGGTTGACGCCCTCGCCAACCAGAACCAGTTGGGCGTTGAGGTCTGGGCGGCGTGCGGAGAGCTGGTCAAAGGCATCCAGCAAACCGCTATGATTCTTCTCTGCCGAGAAGCGCCCAATGTGCAGAATCGTGTTGCTGTCCGGGCGGGGACCCAGGGCAACCGGCGCTGCTTCAATTGAATTGGGCAGAACTTCAATCCGTCCGACAGCAACGCCTCTTGCTGTGAGTTCCCCCGCAAAAGCAGTGCAAACCGTGACCAGTCGGCGGGCAGCGCGCAGGCTCCAGCGATCCAGGCGGTTATAGAGCCGCACCTTGGCGTTCTCATTGGTGTAGCCATGGTGGAAGGCGAGCCAGGGGTATCCGCGCTGCAGCCCCGCCAGTCGAAATAGAAAGTGCGATTTGACGCTATGCGTCTGGACGATATCGGGCTGAATGGCGCGCAGCGCATCGCGAAGCTTTGAGGGGATCGATAGGTCAAAGGCCCCCGATTCATGCAGCAGCGTAAAGGGGATATCGGCCGCCGTGAGGGCGTCGAGAAAAGCGTTCGCATGCGGTCCAGGACCCCGGACATAGCTGATGACGTGCATCTTGACGGTGGGCAGCGTCGCGTGTGGGCTACGGGCCAGGCGGGCAAAGCGAATCAGGTTTTTGGCAGGCCCGGTGACCGAGTAAGCCTCGATGATGGCGGCTACACGGAGGGCAGCCATAGGTCAACGTGCGCCGATGCGCAGCAGCACGGCCTTGAAGGTGTGGAACAGCGTGAGCATGTCGAGGGAGGGCGTCATGTTCTTGATGTAGTAGAGATCATATTCCAGCTTCTTGGCGGTACTGGCAATGGAATCCTCAGGCTCATGGTGGATCTGTGCCCAGCCTGTGATGCCAGGTTTGATACGGTGGCGTTGTGTGTAGAGAGGCAAGTCCACCAGCAGCCGCTTTTCCAGCTCTGGCATTTCCGGCCGCGGGCCCACCAGGGTCATATCACCCCGCAGCACGTTGATGAGTTGCGGCAACTCATCCAGACGCGTCAGGCGGATCCACCGGCCTACGCGAGTAATGCGGGCGTCGTTCTCCTGGGCGCGCACCGGGCCACTGCGGGCGTCGGCATCGACATACATCGAGCGGAACTTAAGAAAGACAAACGGGACACCGCCCTGACCAAGACGGATTTGGCGCAGGATGGCCGGGCCAGGGGAGTCCATGCGCACGGCAATCGCCGTCAGAATCATGAAGGGCCAAGCCAGCAGCAGGCCGACAATCGCGATCAGGCGGCCATAGATTCCCTGGACGGCGACAACCCAATCTCTGGGGCGGAAGGCTGGAGAAAAGACAAGTTGTTCGGTGGATAGCGATGCCAGCGACACCCGGTGAAACAGGGCTTCGTACAGATCGCCGATGCTTTGGACGGCCATACCCTTCATGCTGCATTGCAACAAGCTGTGCGTGAGGGCGGCGTCGGCTCCAAGATCCGGCGAAACCGCAATCAGGTCTGGCGTCAGTTGCTGGAGCTGTTCCAGAAAGTTGGCATCGTGGACGACAACCTGGCAGCCAGGGAAGTCGCTCAGGGGCGTGGGATCAAAGACGGCCACAACCTGAAAGCCTCGCTCGGGGTGATCGAAGATGAGCTGGGCCAGTTGGCGGGCGATCGGAGAATCGCCGATGAAGACTATCCGCTGGTAGCCAAGCGAGCGCAGTACGAGCGAGCTGAAAAGGCTGCGCCACAGCGTAAGGGCAAGGATGGCGACGATGCTGCCCAGCAGCATCAGGTAGCGGGAGAGAACCAAGGGAATGTGCGCATAGCTGATGAAGGCTTGCAACAGAAAGGTCAATCCAAAAACCAGCGCGAGGTCTTCTAGCAGACGCCGCCGACTGGAAATCCGGATCTTCTCGTAGAGGTCGAGGAAATAAAGGCTGGTAATGACCGATATGGTCACCAGGACGATGCCGGGAACGCTCTTCTCTTCACTGAGAAAAAACCAGAAGTCGATGTCCCAGATGCCGCCCCAAGCGGTAATCAACCAGGCGGAGGCCAGGAAGGAGGCGAGGAGGATGAGAATGTCACCTGCCAAAAGCAGGAGAGTTCGGGTTCGGGGCATGGGAAGAGATCGTTTTGACGCTTAGCCTCTTGAACTTAGCATGAGCAGGGGGGGGAGGCGGATGGTAAAATCGCGGAAGCCAAGAGCAGTAATGACAATAGGAGCTTCATGATTTCTTCTCAATCGCCTGGTCCGCTGGTACTCTCGGTTCACACCGAGCCGACGCCGGGTAATCTCGCCGAAGTATTCCTGGACCTAATGAAGAAGATTCTGACCAGGGCCCTCACCGCCCGTGGCCTCGAACGGCACACCATTCGGCCGCTCAGTACGAAATCCAAGTTGGTGAGTCTTTTAAATCAGACCTTGGCGAATTCCAATCTCGAGTTGGTTCGTCTGCTGCCCTCAACGGCCAATGACTACCTCGAATCCGGGCACGAGGCCACCAATCGTGCTGAGGACGCAGAATCCATGCTGGGCACTCGCCAGTTTGATCTCATGCAGCGTTGCATCGTGGACGTACTCGACAAGAACATCCCAGGTGATCTCCTCGAGGCTGGAGTATGGCGCGGGGGGATGACTGTTTTCATGCGTGCGGTGCTGAAAGCTTACGCATGCAGCAATCGTAAAGTCTGGGTGGTAGATTCCTTTGCTGGTCTTCCCCCAATTGATGGCCAGAAAGACTCCTTTGCCTGGAAGCTGGGCGACATGGCTGTCTCGCTCGACGAAGTTCGCGGCAATTTTGCCCGCTACTCGTTGCTCGATGATCAGGTTGAGTTCCTTAAAGGCTTCTTTAGTGATAGCTTGCCCAAGGCTCCCATCGGCCAGTTGGCCATTCTGCGCATCGATGCCGACCTCTACACCTCAACCATGGATGCCCTTCGCAATCTCTATTCGAAGCTCTCCCCAGGTGGTTACGCAATTTTCGACGACTATCAGAATCTGCCCGATTGCCAGAGGGCGATTAACGAATTCCGCAGCGAATTTGGAATCACCGAAGTAATCCACAACATTGATGAACGCGCTGTCTATTGGCAACGACGAGCTCAGAGCTAAGATCGCAATGGCCAGAAAACGAATTCTTTACCTCCATCCCAATTTGGGGCTACCCCCTCAAAACATGAAATTGGACCGCTTCTTCGCCCTGGCCGAAGACGTGGAGGGCGACGTTCTTCATGCCTTGCACTGGTCCACGCCAGAAGAAGTGGAAGCCGTCTTGGGCCCAGGCAGCTACCCGGTATATCAATGCGGAAGTTTCCGCTACCACTGGTTTCTTACGGGCAAACTCACGGGCCTCTCAAAGCGCCTGGAAGCCTTTCGTTTCTTTATCCGCAAGGGGCTTCAATTGCTGCGGGAATCTCACTATGACGTTGTCATGGCTTACTCCCACATGACCAATGGCCTGCTGGCGGTGCTGCTAAAAGTGTTAACCGGTGCGCCTCTCATCATCGAAATTGCAACATCACCGAGTCTGGTCTACGTTACTGAGCGGGCCAAGCCGACAATTGGCGATCACTTGCGAAAGCTCTACTCAGACATCTGCCTGCACATCTCGGTCCTCAGTGCCAACAACGTCCATCTGCTCTATCCCACAGCGCTTGAAGCTTATCCGCTGCTCCGCAAGGCACCGTCGACGGTGTTTCATGAATTTGTCCCGGTACACGAAATTCCACCGCGCAACGAGCCCGCCGAGCGATTTATTCTGATGGTTGGGGCCCCTTGGTATCTCAAGGGCGTCGATCTGCTGATCCTTGCCTTTCACAAGGTTGCGGCAGACTTTCCCGATGTAAAGCTGAAGATCCAGGGCTATTATTCTGACCGGACCGAAATCGACGCGCTCGTTGCTGGCCATCCGAGAATTGAAATTCTGCCTGCTTTGCCCTATCACCTGACTTTGGAGAGAATCAGCCAGGCCGAGATGCTGGTTTTGCCTTCCCGCTGCGAGGGTATGGGTCGCGTGTTGATCGAAGCGATGGCGATTGGCTTGCCAGTGGTGGGGTCGGACGCCGGCGGCATTCCGCACATGATTCAAAACGACGTCAATGGTTTCGTTTTTACTTCTGGCGATAGCGATAGTCTGGCTGCGCGTCTGCGTCAGTTGCTTGTCGATCCGGAATTGCGCCAGCGTTTAGGGCAACAGAGTTTTGCAATGGCTCACAGTCGCTGGAATGAGAAGGCGTATTGCGCGGCCTTTGTATTAATGATTGATCGCGCCGCCGGTAAGGTCTGATGTCCACCGATTCACAGGATCGCCAAGGGCGGATGGACGCGGCGTTTATCCGTGGCATGGGGTGGACTGCGGGAGCAAAATGGCTGACGCAGGGCGTGACCTGGCTATCGGTGTTCGTCGTGGCCCGCTTGCTGTCCCCATCAGACTTTGGCATTGCCGATATGGCAGGCCTGGTCACGGTGATGATGAATTTCCTCGCGGAATTCGGCATCGGAACGGCTGTCTTGCAGATCCGCGAGCTGGACCGGCGCGTCCTCGCTCAGTTGAACTCTCTTTCTCTTCTTTTGGGGCTCCTGACGATTCTGCTATCCGTGTTGGCCGCCCCACTGGGAGCATGGTTCTTTCACCTTCCGGCCTTGGCGCCACTAATTATGTGGAACAGCCTTGGCTTCCTGCCGACTGCGATTCAAGCCATTCCTTCTGGTCTATTGCAGAAAGACATGGACTACCGCCGCCTGTCGCTCATTGAGGCGGCGCAGGCCGTGGTCCAGGCTGTCACGATGATGATCTGCGCGTTTGCTGGCTTAGCCTACTGGTCTTTCTTCATCTCCAATTTGACGGGCCGCTGCGTGGCTGCCGGGCTGTCTTATTATTGGCGGCCTATCCCCTTCAGTTGGCCGCACCGGAGCGAAATTGGTGCTCCCATGCGCTTTGGAATGGAAGTGGCTCTCCAACGCATAGCCTCGACGGTCAGCTCTTATTCCGACACTATTATTGTTGGTCGCGTCCTGGGCACTGCTGCTCTCGGGGCCTACCGTATGGCGATCAATCTATCGAGCGCTCCAGTGGACAAACTGGCCATGCTGATCATGCGCGTCACTGGGCCGCTCTTTGCGACTGTGCAGGACGATAAGCTGCTGATGCGTCGCTACTTTCTTCTCTTTACCGATCTTCTGGCCTTGATCCTTTGCCCTCTGATGGCTGGTTTTATCGTCACGGCTCCCGATGTGATCGCAGTGGCCTTGGGCCCCCAATGGACTGCCGCAGTGGGACCCGCTCAATGGCTGGCCGCCTATATCGGTGTTCGTAGCCTGGGGATTCTCATGAACCAGATTCTGACCTCACTCCACATGACAGGCTATTTGATGCGCTTGTCCTTTGTGGGCTTCGCCGCCATGCCTGTTGTTTTCTATCTCGCCTCGCCTTATGGCACCGCTGCAGTGGCTGCGGGCTGGGTCTTCACCGCACCACTCACCGTGTTGCCGATGGCACCGAAGGTTTTCAAGGCTTTGGATTGCAGTCCGTGGGCCTATCTGAAGGTTCTCTTTCCGTCGCTCTTGTCCATGTCTGTGATGACGCTGGCGGTAGTTGCCGTACAATCCAAAATTCCTGCGGACTGGCCGCCGCTCTGGAGGCTGCTAACTGAGGTTGTTACAGGTGGCCTCGTTTATGCGGTTATGATCTTTTCGCTGCATCGCGCCCGTATTTGGCAGTACATCCAGTTTCTGAAACAGTTGCGCCGTGGGGTCCCAACCCCGGAGGTTCAACCTTAGGACTTCACCAACTGGCATCGCACTACGGCCGTGGTGAATTCGCGAGTCAGGCGACTGTGTATCCGTTGCAGTTGACGGATCGGAACCAGTTCGAGGGTCTGAAATCGGAACGGGCTCTGCGCGATGATCTTCTCAAAACGGCGGATTGTCATCTGGTTCAATCCTCCAGCCACCTCGCTGAACCGCGTGGCGCCATCGGTCTTGAAATCAGAACGCCACCGGATCAGCGCTTTTTCAGAAAACAAGAGATGGGCCCACGGAAAAACCGAGAACAAATGCCCTCCCAGAGGATGACGCCACACCGGTCCAAAGCAAATGATCGCGATGCCGTCCGGCTTCAGTACCCGGCCCATGGCTTCAAGGATCGCCAGGGGATCTCCGAAATGTTCAAAAGCATCGAGAGACAGGACGCAATCGACGGGCTCAGCCGTCGTCTGGGCAAATTTGCAGATCTGATCGACCCCCGCCACTCGGGCCTTTTCACGAGCCATGACGAGCATCTCTTCTTGAATATCGAGCCCAATGACTTCCTTGGCCCCAAACTGCGCCATTTCAATCGCTTCACTGCCTTCTCCACAGCCAAAGTCGGCAACCCGCAGCCCCTGTATCCGGTTGAGAATATTCTCTCCCAGTTGAACCTTCAGTTTAGATTTACCTTCAAAGGCAGAGTGTTCAAAGTGATCGTTCACACTCGGGGCAATGGCTCGGAGGATGCGGTATTGCAATTCTGTCAGCATAAATGGCGCGGGAGCTATCAGCTTAGCAGCGCCGAGTGGGCGTTTCACCACTTGAATAGCCTCATCGAAACCAATAGGTAAATAGCGGTTTGCCTCTGCACTGGCTATGATCAAGACATGGGAAGAATGCTCTCTGTGAAACAAGCCGCGACTCTTGGGCCCCTCCTGCCTATCGTGGCCACCCCCACGGGGGCAGATCCAGCACCGAATTTTGCAAAGCCTAAGCCCATTCCTCCCCTCCCCGAACAAACCAATACTTTCCGGCGTATGGCTTTCCTGTTTGGCCTCGTATGTATTTTCCTTCGCTTTAGCTTCCTCGCTGAAGCTTTTGTTGCCATGACCGGCGTGAACACCTATCTAATCTATTTCTTTGCCCCTGTCGCGGTTTTTGGTGCGGCAATTACTGGAGGGCTGGCGCGCACCTTCCGCAGTAAGGCTGGTGTATCACTAGTCCTCTTCTTCTGCTGGATGACCGTTGCTGCCGTGTTCAGCACTTGGCGCGGCGGCTCCTTTGAGCGTGTGAAGTCTTATGCTCAATCCGAAATCTTCCTGCTCTTTGTCGTGGCGGGCCTAGTGGTAACGTGGAAAGAAATTCGTCTCGTATTTCATACTCTGGCCTTCAGCGGTATTGTCGTTCTTGCAATCACCCGCATTTTTCTCCGTTCGGATGGCGGCCGATTTTCACTTGATTTCGGCGGCACCATCGCGAATGCGAATGACCTCGCAACTCACGTGCTCCTCCTGATTCCTTTCATGCTGTATGTTGTCCTGGACAAAAAAGCCATGTACCTCATGCGGATCATCTATTTTTGCGCAATTCCCTATTCTCTTTATATTGTTTTGGGCACAGCATCCCGGGGCTGCCTGTTGGCTTTGGCCGCCGGTTGCCTTTTCTGGTTTCTGCGAGCACCGATCAAACAGAAGGTGCTCGCGGTTGTGATCATGCCGCTCTTGCTGCTTCCCGCACTTACGCTACTGCCGCAAACTACTTTTGATCGCCTAACCGCAATAACCGGGAAAAGTAATGTGGAAGCCGATGAATCCGCAGCCTCTCGCAGCTATCTATTCCTGAAGGGCCTGGAATTTACAATTCAGCGGCCGCTCTTTGGCGTCGGCCCAGATCAGTTCCTTAATTATGAAGGCGGAACAAGCCGCGCCGCCGGACAACACGGAAATTGGCATCAGACGCATAATACCTGGGTTCAGATCTCGAGTGAGTGTGGAATCCCAGCCCTGATATTCTTTGTCGCAGCCGTCGGTGGTGCCTTCTTTACGGTCAGCCGATGCTACAAACAGGCCAAGCAATTGAAGAATGACGAAATCGCGAATGCCTGCTTTTGCTACATGCTTGCCAGTATCTTTTTCTACGTCTCCATTACATTCCTGTCGAACGCCTATACTTTCCGGCAGCCGACGCTGGTTGGGCTGGCCATCGCCATGTCCCTAGCCATGCAACGCCTAATGTACGTCAACCGATCCATGGCCAACGCCGATCAATTGGCGCGACCTCAGCACAACTGATACGACTCAAGCTTCGCGATGTTTTTTTGTCCAACGGCGGCTGTTTAGGATCTGGTGTACTGCTTCAGGCACCGGTTTCAGTCGCGCTCAATCAGGTAGAGCGAAAACTCGGGATTTTCGTAAACCTTCCGCATTCGGTTTGAGGCTGCCGTCACGTACGGCTGAAGCGAGGTCCGATTGCTGGCGAAGTCTTCACTGGGGACATTCGCCACTACGACGTAAGTAGCGCGGATGGCTCCCACATGATTGGCGACATTTCCCTTTTCCGAGTAAGCGGAAGCGCTGCGTCCAGTCATGAGAGCCAGAAGGCGAGGCTTTCTGAAGATAAAAATGTCTGTCTTTGAAGTGCCGCTCTTGATGTAGTCACAGAGCTCGATAAAGTTTCGATCCCCGATTCCCTCCGCGATTGGTCCCCGCGCCGCATTCCAAAACTGGCCGCCATAGAGAATCAGAATCAGAATTCCAATGCCGACTGCCGTCCCCTTGCCGAGGGTACCCCCGTTCCGAATCACCCATCGCAAACCTGAAAACACAAATAAAAGATAAATGGGGAGGAGCGGATAGAGATACCTGAAAATTCCGAAGACCGAATAGATCGTAAGAAGTCCGAAGTAGAGAGCGCCGAAAATTTCCAGAATCGAAATAGGCGTCTCCTTCCTCCAGAAAAGACCAATGACAAAAAGGACCCCGGCGATTCCATAAACCAGATAGGAAAGGGCGGGCAACGACCCCACTAGCCAAAAGTCTTTCAGGCTCCGGAGATATTCAATGCTAGTATGCAATATCCAGGCTGGCCTCAAAATAAATAGCCCCGCATAGCCTGCGTTGGTGTTGATGAGAAGGCCTTGAAGCCCAATCAACAGAATCGCGCAGCTCAGGCTAATGAGCGCAAAACGAGTAATCGTTCTGCGCCGCAGAACCTCGAGAATCACAACCGAAGGGAACAGAACCAAAGCCAGCATCCGGGTCGAACAGGCAAGGTATACGGAAATGCCAACAATCACTGCGTAACCAATAGAAGGCCTCTCCATGCTGTAGCTTCGCTGGATCAGCCACAAGCTTGTATAGAGCGTCAGCAAAAACGGGATGTCGGAGCCAATGTCATTTCTCGACGCCCAGTAGCCATTGGGATTGAAAGCCAATGCAAGAACGAGAAGCGCGCTCCAAGAGGGAGACAGGAACCGGGAAAAAAGCATAAACATCACGCCCAGGGCACAGAGCAGCAGGAGGATGATCTCGATCTTCATTGCCTGAAGATTGAAGCCGACCAAATAGATTACAGGCGCGAGGAGAGCGGGAACCAGGGGCGGGTAGGCAGGAGGTCCCATGTGAGGTTCCTGCGGATTGTAGATATAACCGGTTTCCAGATAGGGTTGGCCTTCGGCAATATTCCTTGCATGCAGGATATACATGGCGAAGTCATCTCCCCAGACGTGGCCAGGGCGCAGAGTCCAGATATACAGGAAGGCGGTCGCCAGTAGGACCGGCAACAGGACCTTCATCGACTTAGTCATCCCGAGATTTGCCAGAGCCCGCCGATTTGACCGCAGCAAAAGTTTCCAACTTTGGAGGCTTCTGGATCGCTGCACTGGGAACAAATCGATAACGCAGAAGAGTCCACATGGCCTCGACGCCATCCGGCCAGCGAATTTTCTTTCCCTCTAGGATGCCTCTGGGATTGTATGAGATAGGCACTTCATGTATGCTATAACCTGCCCGCAATACCTTGGCCGTCACTTCAGGGCAGAATTCAAAGCGGTAGCTTTCCAGGTGAAGAGAACGAATGATTTCTGTCTTAAATGCCTTGTACGCCGTCGCTTCATCTGTTAGCCTCGCTCCGTAAAGTACATTGGCGGTCAGAGTCAGAATCTTGTTGGCTAACCAATTTGGCCATTTCATGCCGTGGATTTTCTTTAGAAATCTAGACCCGAACACTACATTGGCTTTGCCGTCGACGATCGGCTGCAGCACCTTGATGTAATCATTTGGGTCGTACTCGAGATCTCCATCCTGAATCAGAATGATGTCGCCTGTTGCTTTTGCCAGGCCAATTCGAATGGCTGCCCCTTTACCAAAATTCACGGGAGAATGATGAACCACCACCAAAGGTGAGTCTCTAAATTGAGACAGAAGCTCCGTCGTTCCATCGGTTGAGCCGTCGTCAATAATGACAATCTCTTTGGAACACCCCGCTGGCAATGCAGCGTCGGTCACTCTTTGAACCACGAGTGGAAGGGTGAGGAATTCGTTATAGACAGGAATCAGAATTGAAATCTTCATCAATTTATCTACAGGCTATGGTTTTACCAGAACAGCGAAAAGAGACTGCCCAAACGGTAATTCAACCTTGTCTTCGAAGCGGGAGAGAGTTGGCACGATCTTAGAATCGAAAAATTTGATCTGAGAATCTGACTGCTCCGTCTTCTTGAAAATGTGAGAGTTAACCCACCAACCGAAAAAGCCAACGGAATTCATATAGCGAAGCTTCTCCGCCTTGAAGCCAGCTTCCTCGGCAACCTTTTTCAGGGAGCCTCTCGTATAGCGCCGGTAGTGCCCAAGCATGCCGTCTATAGGGCCATAGAGCGACTGGAAAGCTGGAATCATAAGTACGGCCCGGCCACCCGAAGGCAGAATCGCCTGCATATGCTGCAATGCTTTAAGATCGTCGCTGATATGTTCCAGAACGTTCAAACAGACAATCGAATCAGGTGCGAGATCCCGCAATTCAAGAAAAGTGGGGTCCAAAATGTCTTTCACCATCGACTGAATATGAGCGTGCGGAGCCATGTTCTTTCGATGTTCTTCAATGCACTCCGAGACGATGTCAATCCCAACCACCATCTCGCGCTGAACCAGGTGCTTGGTGAAATTTCCCATCCCACACCCGATTTCCAGCACACGCTGACCGAGTTCGGGTAAAGCTAATCGACGTTGCCAATCAAAATATTGGATGGCCAGCTTCATCCGTTCCTGATCGCGAAAGGTGTACTCGGCAGTAGTAGAAACGTTGGCTGGGTTCATCGAAGTCACTATTCAAGCATATAGCAACGACCACCCCCAAACTGGTGACGACAGCTCTTCTTCGAAACTCACGCTCAATTTTGAGATGAAGTAGTACTCGCTAGCAGCGTCGGATCGTTGCCAACAATCACAAGGTCCGCGCTCGATAGATACTCAATCAGCAGCCAATGATCGCCCTGCCGCCGGTCGATATCTACTTGGCAAGGTGTAGCTGTGCAGTTGTACTGGACCTTCCGCCCTGAAGGCGCAGTCACGCTCAGCCGCGCCTTGACGGCACCGTCAACACCAGCGATATCGACATTGATAAAGGCTTGCTCAATGCTCAATGGTTGAGCTCCACCCAGCCGTACCGCTGGCCATTGATGCGCCATGCCAATGCCAAACTGGAAGCCATACCACTTTCCGGCGCTCAGCGAGTTGCTATAGGCAAATTCGTTAGTGATGCCTCCTTCCGCCAAAGTGAATCCCTGCTTTGTGAAGCTTGGATTTCCCCAAAGGTTTGCGTAAAACTGATCACCTACTTCACGAAGCTGCTGCGAAGGTGCCCCTTCATAGGCAACACGGAGCGCGGTTTGAGCCTCTGCCAGCAAGGCGCGGCCCACCGCCTTGTCACTATTTGCGCTGCCATTGTCGCACCAGAGATTTCGATAGGTAAAGCCTGGCTGACTCGCCTTCAAGATTGGCTCGCAGTTCGGGAAAACACGCCCATAATACAAGCCCCCCGTCGACGGGTCATAGCCTTTTTCCAAAATCCATGTGGCCAGCGAAGTCGCTAGATTCCCATAATTCGCAGCCGTGCTCCCGGCGGCCCCGAGACTGGCATACTTCATCTGAAGCGTTTTGATCCCGGCAAGAAAGGGTTGCTGCCCGCGGCCAGTCAGCCCACCCCGGTCCATGTAGGCAATTCCGGTTGTCCCGGTCCATGGGCGGCTGAGACTCAGTGAGGTCGATGAGTTGAAAGTGCAAGTAACGAGTGCCCCTGGATTTGCGGCCGACAACGTGGTTTGGTTTGAGATCACGGTGGAACTGTCATCACTCTCCACTTGCCACGACACCGTCCCGGAATCCCCGGCCCATAGACCACTTAGGGTGGTGCTTGCTCCGAGACCCGTGAACTGCATTGACGGCGTGTAGGGTTGGCCGTTGAGGGTCCCCAAGATGACAATCTTGGGGCCCTGGGCCAGGGTGCCGGCCAAAATCGTCAAAACGCCGTTACCATTCACAACGGTTGCAGTTCCCCCTGCAATCCGGGGACACATGGCCGCAGTGAAGTTTGTCCCGGTGACAGCCGTGCTGCCAGCGGTGACGGACAGAGTTGGGTATCTAGGGTAATAGAAGTTGAAACCAGAGGAGAATGAATTATCGCTCCCCTTGCAAGCGGCGTCGCGGGCGTAAGCAACATCAAGCTTTGCCCTCCAGTAAGAACGCTGATTCGGTGTGTTCGGGTCTCCCGTATCCACCGGATCGAACATCGCCGCAAAAGCAAGCCACATGAGTTGATAGGCCGTCTCTCGGACGTCGTCATTGCAGTTGGCAGCAGTGGCAGTACCCACACCTATGACTGCTAGCTTTCGCAATCCATACCAATTCTGAACGCGACCATCAAGAACGGCTCCGGCAACAGTCCCGGCAACGCTCATGTTACGGGGTGCAGCACTCAGCCAGCCGTCATTAATGTCGGGTTGGCTCAGCCAGTAGTCTCCAACTGCACGCGCGGCATCAAGGGCGGATTTCAACCCGCTGCGAAAGTACATTGCGTAATTAGCAAGCACTTCGTCGTAGAAGTTGATCGAGCCCACTCCCCGATTGGTAAGCCATCTTTTCTCTAGATAGCCGTATGTTTTGGCTGTCTGTGCTCCGCTTATTGCTTCAGCACCACCATTCCAATAGAGCCGGGTTGGGCTCAAGCAAGCTGTCGTTCCCATGAGTGTGTAACCTTCGGAGCCGTCAGGTCGAGTCCATTTCGCACTGAAATTTCGCCGCCCCTGGGCGATGATCGAATACGATAGCCCCGCAGCGGTGTCCGCATCTGCGGGCCATGGCCGAACCAACGTCATAGAGTTACCTGTATTTCCTGGCCCGATTGAGGCGAAGAACACAAACGGTGTACCGGAGTGAGTCCCCTCAATGCGAATAACGTAATACCAATAGCCGCCACTGTTAGTAGCAGGTGTCCATCCGGTCCCTATGCCGGAAACCACTGGGCTGCCTGCCGTGACAGCCACAGTCCCGGCGATTGTTTGAACTGTTCCTTCCAGCCCAATTCCAGCTGGGCAGAAGTCTGTTAGGAAATTTGTACCCACACCGACCACAGGACGCTGAAATATCTTATCCCCGGTCACCCACGTCATCGGGCCACCGGATCCTTTAGTCTGAGAGTTGTTGTACCCGCGCCCATCGTAACAGGGGATCAGGTTCAGGCCTGAGACGGAGCAAATGAGAACTTCCTCGCCCCTAGAATCAGGTGTACCAATCGCGATGATTGTTGGAAAGGCGCTGAGATCCAGATTCGTAAGACTCGCCACCGGGATCGACGGTGAAGACGCGGTGACCCCAGCCGTCAATGTGGTTTTATTGGAAGCAAAATCCGCAGTGGCGTTATAGTTCACGGTCCCAGCCAGCGAAACTGCCCATTCCGGCGGGGTGTTGAACTTTGTTACGTAATCAACGGTTCGCACCTGGACGCCGCGCAGTGCTGTGTCATCAGCGTAGGCCCAGGGATTCTTGCCGAACGCGATCATCGGCCCGAAAATCTTTTCGACATCCGGATTGGCATGAATCACCACGTCATTATTGTCAGTTGCCACCGCGCCTGCCGCAAGATCAGTAAAAGCACTAGTCAACCCATCGGTAACAGTCAGCCTAAAAGTGTAGGAGCCAAAGATCAACCCGCTAACCAGCGGTTGCGCTGTCGTACGACTATCCAAAATTGACGCACTGGGCCCACTTCGTTGCGCCCAGCGATAACTTACAGTGCTGCTGGTATCAGACTGAGAGAAAGAGCTCGTGCCGTCAAGTTGATTCGGAAATCCAGCCCTGAGCGACAATTGATCCGTCCATATGGGATGGCCCACGGTTTGAACCTTGGATACGACACCCTGATACGCAAGGGTTGACGGGTAACTCACGCTGCCTGCGCTTACCGCCAGATCATAGGCCCGGACGGAGTTTTTAAGGTTACCGTCGAACTTCCATTCATCCAGCCGGTTGGTGTTGTCGAACGTCGTCGGAGGCCTGGAATTTAATGGCACCAGCGACGTATGCACCCGGCAGAAACCAGTCGACATCCCACCCGTCACGGCTCCGATTGTAACGCCGGAACCGACGTTGACCCACCCGGTCCCCTTCATGTAGTAGGACGGAGACGCTTGCCGGACTCCATTCTGGTCCCAAATTTCTGCACTCACCGAGTACCCCGGCATATCTGAAGATGCAGTCGGCCCGGTATACATAGTGCGCAAATAAAGCACCTTAGTCGGCAATGTTGAAAAGTTATACCGTATTGCATCGCCGGTCACACCAGACAGATTCTGAGGGTTGAATGCAATTCCATAATTTCCAGAACCGAAATTGTCAAAGCGAATCCCCGCCCCCAGGTAACCTTGAAAAACATACCCAGCGGGTTCGGCTCCCCAGTCCAAAACCATACACTCCAGCCGCCATGGTTGAGAACTGCCAATGTTTGGGATGCTCCCGTTTGACAGGTTATTACCTGAGGTAGTAGCGGCCCGGCCAGCTAGCCCTGGAAGGGCGATCAAGAACAATAAACTTATGATACGGATCATGTGACTGTCTCCAAATTTTGATTCGGCTGCGGAGTTCCCGCAAGATTTCAATGGATCGAAGATTCTAGTAAAGCGTTCGCCAGCCATATCCATCGATCCCATCCTTGGCGCATACCGCCACATTGTCTTTTGTCCCGGCATCGGAAAATTGATGCCATATCTTTCCACGATAAGCTACCGCACAAGCTGGCCGCGTGCCTTCAGCCGCAACGACGTTGGACGCTGCGGCCACAAGCCGGAAAACTGTCCCGTCAAACCAAAGCTGTTGCAGCCGCCCGGCCACGATGTCCCCCGGTAGTGGGTCTGTCAATCCATCGGCAAGTTTTATGCTTTTCGGCCCCAAAGAATCGATTTCCAGGCCTGTCGCCCCGCCGCTCCCATTTACATCTGGCTTCCAGTTGATCTGCATTCCTGTCCCGTAGGCCGCCAGTGTAGGCGTCATCGCACAGGCATAATCGGTAGCCGAAGCGCCGGCCGACCTGCAAGCAAGGTCTGCACCGGTCTGTAAGGATGCTCGCGAAACAATTTTGCTCGTATCAACGAAATATTGCACTGTCAGCTTAGTAGCCGTATTTGTCAGAGCACTCGTCAGGCCAAACCCAGGTAGAAAATCCACTAACCCTTTTGTTCCAACAACGCTGCCGTTGCTTTCAAAACTGATTGTACCCGGAGAACCGTTTACCGTCTGCCCCCTCCAGCTCGTACCATCCCACTGCAAGACTTGGCCGGTCTGCGGAACGGTCGCCGAAACAGGTAGCGATTGCAGCCCTTGCACCTTCAACGCGCCAGGCGTGCCCGACACATCCCCATTCAGACTCTTCCATTGCAACGTCGTCGCGCCTGTCGTCAAAAATGATCCATCGGCAATCCCAACCGGTGACACAATCCCCTGAAGCGACCAAACGCCATCTTGAGTGCATAGGTATACGTTCAAACCGCTCGCCCCACTTGTGAGAAAAAACACTTCTCCCAGAGTACAATTGGATGGAATAGCCGATCCATTTTTAAACGGATATGTATTATTCGCCGAGCGAAAGTCAATATTTTTGCCTTGTCCCTTCAGATCCACCTTGGTCTGACCGAAAGAACATACCTGGCATAACAATAAAACAGCAATAACAACGTTTACGATTGTCAAGTATTTATACCTCTGATTAGATCCTATCAAACGAATTTTGAAATCCGCTCTAATTTAGTTATTAATAATAATTATTTAACTTTAATTGCACTGACAGTCAGCGCTGTGTCAGGATTGAGCTATACATTGCGTACCCTACTGAAGTATTCTTTCCTCTCTGTATTTGTTACACTTGCGCTGCCCTTCGCCCTCCTGTCAAGCTTCGGGCGGGTCGAGAGTATTTTCATCCTCTTTGCGCAGATTTTCGCTCTGGCTCCAGGTTTGCCCGGAGATTATCTGCGGATTGCCTACTACCGGCTCACCCTGACGGAGGCTTCTCTTTCCAGCCGCATCCACTTTGGTTCTTTCTTTGCTCATCCCCATGCCCGCCTGGCGGGCCATGTCTACATTGGCTCTTATTGCATCCTGGGACACACCGACATCGGAGAACGGACACACATTGCCGATGGCGTTCAGATTCCAAGCGGTCGCCACCAACACCCCCGAAGTGAGGACGGTTCCATTGGAGGATCAGCGGAGGGCACTTTTACCACCGTATCCATCGGTAAGGATTGCTGGATCGGTGCCGGGGCGATTGTCATGGCCGACGTCGGTGCTGCCTCCACAATTGGAGCGGGTTCTGTAGTCACCAAGCCCATTCCGGCTGGATGTGTGGCGGTGGGATCTCCGGCCAGAGTTATCGAATCCTCCTCGCCAAAGGCCTAGCCAGTTAAGATGGAAAACAGGAGTTTCGCCTCATCCCCCCTCAAATGACCCAATCTGGATGGCCTCCAGTCCTTGTTGCAGGTGGCTTCTTTACTGGCGTGGTGCTGATGCGGGAGTTGTCACGCCATGGGCTAGATGTCTATTGCATCGACCCCAACCCAACTCAGCCCGCCTTTCGCAGTCGCTACGGCCAAGCTTTCCTGTGCCCCAATCCTGACCTGCATCCCCAGGAATGGGTCGATTTCATGCTCGACCTCTGCCGCCGCATCGGCAAGGGCCCGCTGGTCATCATTGCCAGCTCAGACATGTTTGTCACCGCGCTGGCTAACCACGCCGACAAGCTCGCTGGGCAGTTTATCTTCTGTCAAAGCTCGATCGGAATGCAGGGTTTGCTCGCAACCAAAAAACGCCAATATGACATCGCCGCAGAGCATGGCCTACCCACACCGCTCACTCGCTTTGTCACCTCTGAGGCCGAAGTGGAAGCCTTCTGTCAAAAAGCAGTCTTTCCTGCCCTGCTCAAACCGCTCCACTTTCGCGAGTGGCGGACACTAGAGCCCACCCACCCGCTCTTTGAGCAAAAGCTCATCACCAGCGATAGCCCTGCCGGACTCCTTACTAGCTACCGACTGGCGGCATTGATCAACTCCGAGTGTGTCGTTCAGGAGATCATTGAAGGCCCCGATACTGCCAAGCTCTGCTACCTCTCCTGCTACAACCAGAGGAGCGAGCGCCTGGGCTGGGGTGTCGTCCGGCAGGTGCGTACCGACCCTATCTTTTTTGGTTCAGCAAGTATCGTAGAACCCATCGACGACCCCGAAACCGCATCCGTCTGCGACCAGTTTCTGCGCAGCATTGGCTATACAGGCATCTGCGAAATCGAGCTAAAGCGCGACACTCGCGATGGCATCGTCAAGCTGATCGAAGCCAATCCCCGCTACAGCCTCACCTCCGACGCAGCCCCATATATGGGCGTTGAACTTGGCTGGCTGCACTACCTCGATCTTATCGGGCAGCCAGTGGCACCCGTTGAGCCGCAGCAAACTCAGTTCCGGCACATCGCCCTGTTCCGCGATTTCGCCTGTGTCCCCAGCTACTTCCGCGCCGGCCTCCTCGACTGGCAAGGCCTCTGGCGGAGCTACCGGCAACCCCGCCATTTCTTTGATTTCGATTGGGACGACCCCAAGCTAAGCTTCTGGCACTCCCTACGACTGCTGCGGATTCTCGCCGGGGCGATCGTGCGGAACTACCTGCCCAAGAAGCGCCGCTAACTCTCCGGATTCAACAGATTGCGCGCCCCACTGGCCAGAAAGCGAAACTGCGCTGCTGGCAGATGCCCCTGCACAATCATCCGGCTCAGCCCATAGCGCGACCCTGCTCCCGCCACACTCCACGGCCTTTGGAAGGCTTCATCCACCGCAAAGCCCGAGCTATAGCCGCAGGCCTTAGTGATCTCCACTACCCTGGGCGAATAGTCGGCCGCCCCGCCATTGGGGTAAGCAATCGTCGTCACTGGCCGACCCAACTCGGCTTCGATCTTCATCTTGCTGTCCCAGATCTCCGTCCGAAGTTCCGCGTCATCCAACCGCGACAGAATTGGGTGCTCGCAGGTATGCGAACCGATGTCGAAGCCAAGCCCCGCCAGTTGCCGCGCCTCATCCCAGCTCATAAAATCATACAGCTCGTGATCCACCCTGGCCAGGTCCAGATTCGTAATAGCCGCCAGACTTTGTAGATAATCAAGTCGCCCAGTGTTCGGCATCCCCTTCAACTCCAACCGCAGTTGCCACGCCAGGGCAGCCCTCTCCGCCCGCCCGGCTGGAATCTTCGTTCGTGCCTGCGGCTGCGCTGGTCGGCCAATCTCCACCCCAGGGGATTGCTCCAGACGCGCATCCAACTCCAGCGGCCAAAGCAGTCGATTGCCGCCAATGTAGCCCGTACTTAAAAAGAAGATCCCAGGAGCGCCAAAGCGCAGCAGAACCGGCGCCGCCAGGCTGAGGTTATTCCGGTATCCATCATCAAAACTGATCAATACCGGCGGCCGCCCTGGGCTTGGCCGCTCCAGCCACTCCAGCGCGCCTGCAAGATCCACAAAACGATAATGCCGCCCCAACCACTCCAGATGCTGGGCAAACTCGGCGATTGAGACAGTGTTTTCATAGCCCTCACGCCCGCTCGCCTTGCTCTCAGACACCACGCCGTGATAGCACGGGATCCACATTCGATTCCCAGCTAGACGCGGCAATAACGAAGGCAAACCGGTGAGGTCCAAGGCCCGCACCAGCGCTTGTTTCATGCTTCGACTCATTTCACTTTCCTTACTGCCAGCGCAAACAGTTCCTCATAACGCTCGGCAATTTTCACGGTCGAGTAATGGTCAACGATCCGCTGCCGTCCGGCTACCCCCATCCTGGCTCGGCTGGCTGGATCCTCAATCAACCGAATCATTGCCCCTGCCAGCTCCCCCGAATCGCGCACTGCTCCGCTCCATCCATGAACGCCATCCTCCACCAATTGCCCATTTGCCGGAATCCGGCTCACCACAGCCGCCAGCCCTGTCGACATTGCTTCAATCAGAGAACAGGGGAAGCCTTCCAACCGCGATACCAATGCAAATATGTCAGCCATTTTGAGATATTGCCGGACCAGTTCCATCGGCTGTCGTCCGGTGAAGTGCACCGCCCCAGCTAGCCCAAGCTCTCGGCTCTGCTCTTCCAGCGCCGCCCGCTCTGGCCCATCTCCCACTAGCGTCAGACGTGCCTCGGGCCACTTCTCCCGTACCAGGGCAAAGGCCTCCAGTAAGCTCGGCAGCTCTTTCTCAGGGGCCAACCTACCCACGTAAACCACTAACGGCGCTTTTGCCGCAATGCCCGCTTCAGCCCGCAAACGCAGCCGCTCTTCCGCCGGCGCAGGCGAAAACTCGTCCACATCCACCGGATTCGGCATCCAGAATAATTTTTCTCGGGCCATACCGGCGTCCACTGCTTCCTGGGCAATCCCGTCGTTGAGAACCATCACCCGCCGGGCCCACCGGTTCAGCCATTGCAGCTCAAGCCGACCCAGAAAGCTCTGCTGCATGAACTGCACAATCCCGCTCCCGGATATCTTCATCACAAACGGCCAACCAAGCAAGCGGCAAAGTGGCAATCCACCAACCAGATGCAGGCCTTGCATCAAAAAGTAGACCACTTTATATTGCCCCCGCAATCGCCACAATTCACGCACCACCCCAAGGGCAAAGATTCGGTCCAGCCACACACCTCGCGCCCCCTTGCCAATCGAGCGCACCGGCGTCCCATAGGAATCTACCCAATCAGTGGCGTCTGGCATCTCGGCGTGTCCAGCGCAAAGCACCAGCACTCGATGCCCTCGGTCCCGCAACGCCCGGCACACCCGCTGAGCCTCGATTTCTGACCCTCCCAGCACCGGCGGATAGGTGAAGCAGATCAATAAACAGGAGTACTTCTTCGTATCGAGCATTCTCATCCACTGTCTCAAATTTGCCCTGTCGACAAACGATAATGAAAGCATGTGCGGGATTGCTGGTTATTTGACGACGGGCGCGGAGCCAGCCGACGGACGCCTTGAAGCGATGTTGGCTGCCATCGCCAAACGCGGACCCGATTCTGAGGGCCGAGCCGATTGGCCGGGCGCTCACCTCGGCCACCGCCGTCTCGCCATTCTCGATCTCAGCCCAGCCGGCCATCAACCCATGCTCAGTGAGGACGGCCAAGTTGGCCTCGTTTTCAATGGCTGTATCTACAACTTTCTCGAACTGCGCGCAGATCTGGAGGCGCGGGGCCATCACTTCCATTCCCAGTGCGATACCGAAGTGCTTCTGCGCGGCTATCTCGAATGGGGCGTGCATGAGCTTGCTCCTCGCCTGCACGGCATGTTTGCCTTTGCCATCTGGGACCAACGCAGCCACAAGCTTTATCTCGTTCGTGATCGCATGGGCGTTAAGCCATTGCTCTATTCGGCTCGCGATGGGAGCATTGCCTTTGGCTCCACTCTTGCGGCGCTGCGGGCTGCAGGTTTCGGGGATGCAATTGACCCGATGGCCGTTCTTGAGTACCTCGAATACGGTTACATCGGCGACCAACGTTCCATCTATACCGGCATCCACAAGCTTCTCCCTGGCCACCTGCTCGAATGGCACGACGGCCAGATCACCCAGACGCGATACTGGACTCTGCCGGAGCCGGACGAACGAAGCCCCATCAGCTTTGAAGAAGCGGTCGAAGAAACAGAACGGCTGCTTGTGGAAGCCGTCCGCCTGCGTCTGCAAGCCGATGTGCCAATTGCCGCCTTGCTCAGTGGCGGCATGGATTCGGCCCTCGTCTGCTGGGCCATGACTAAACTCAACGCTAACGTCACCGCCTTCACCATTGGCTCACCCGGCAATGCCGAGGATGAAAGCCAAAGCGCCAGCGTCACTGCCCGCATCCTGGGCATTCCCCATCAGTTGGTCTCCATCTCCGGCCACGACAAGCTCGAATTAGACGTTTTTTTTGACGCCTTCAGTGAACCCTTCAGTTGCCAATCCGCCTTCGGCATCCTCGCTGTATCCCGCGCCATCAAGCCCTTTGGCACCGTCTTGCTCACCGGGGATGGGGCCGATGATGTCTATCTCGGCTACCCTCATTTTCTCAATGCCTGGCGAGCACAAAAGGCTGCCGCTCAGCTTCCCGCCTTTGCCACTCCACTCTGGCAGGGCCTGCGCCAACTGATCCCTGCTTCATCTCTATTCGACCGCAGTGTTAGTTTTCTCGATTACGCAACCGGAGGCCTTGGCCCCTATATTAGACGCCGGGATGGCCTCAATTATTTAATCGATAACCAGATTCTTGGCCCCAGGCTACGCCATCTTAATGCGTCCTGGCGCATCATTCCCGCATCTGCCCAGGCCGCCGGCCGCATCTTCCACGACGCCTTTCAATACCACTGGGACACTCACTTCACCGGTGAATTCATGCCCAAGGTGGATGGCGGCACCATGCACTATGCCCTTGAGGCGCGAGCCCCTTTCCTCGATCAGAAACTCTGGGAATTTGCCGCCGCCCTGCCTGTCGAGTTGCGCCTCAAAGGGGGCCACCTCAAAGCGGTACTTCGTGAGATCGTCAACCGGCGCATTTCACCAGAAGTTGGGGCCCGCCCAAAACAAGGCTTTACGGTTCCCA
>JBBRBI010000008.1:0-97133 GCA_038206015.1 Bryobacterales bacterium
CTCGCTGGATTGGTTGCTCGTTCTTGCCGGAACTCAGCTTCCAACCTAGCGCAGTGTCACCGCTTTCGCCCTACCTCCACTCGCCCTCTCGCTCCCCCGCGCCGTCACCACCCTTCAATCGCTAATTTGGACAAGAGTGAAGCTCAGGATGACCTATTCGAAATCTGGGACTATATCGCCATCGACAGTGTTCGCATCGCCAACCGCATAGAAGAAGAATTCTATGAACTATTCGAGTCTCTCGCCAGACTCCCGGGCCAAGGACATAGCCGCACAGATCTCACCAAGCATCCAGTGCTGTTCTTCCCAATGTATTCGTTTCTGGTCATTTATCAACCGGGCACCAAGGCTGAGAGTGATCTGGCCTTAAGCTTGCGCAAGCATTGTTTGACGACGAACCAACACGCCTCAATGGGGTTGAAGTCCGGGGAGTAGGGTGGCGGTAGAGAACGCGGGCTCCAACCGCAGCGATGGCTTCGGCGACACCTGCGATCTTACGCGCCGCCAAGTTGTCGATCACCACCACCTGTCCTCGGCGGAGTGCCGGACAGAGCACCTCATTGAGGTAGGCCCGAAAGACATCGCTATCCGTGGGAGCCGGTACTGTCATCGTGGCTGTCCAGCCTTTAGTGCCGATCGCTCCCAGCATCGTTACGGTTTGCCAACGGCCCCCGGCGTGCCCTCCCGGATGAGGTGTCCACGCCGGACAGGACCGTAGCGGGCGTCATATCTGTCGTGGCTCCACTCTCATCGAGAAAGAAAAGGTTCTTGGGAGCAACACTGGCAATCTGTTCGCGCTACGCAGCCCTTTTCGCCTTGCGCTCGACGCGAACCTTTGTGGCAGCGACCAAGATAAGTCCTTCCCCTACGCCTCAGCTTCCATAAGCTCATCGACTTCTTCTTCGGTAGTCTCGACTTCAAATCTAATTCCAGTGAGGCTGCTCTTCTCGTCTTCATCACAGAGTCGAAGCCTGACATGCTCATTGAAGTCGAAATCTCTCCCAAACTCCGTCCATGGAACAGCATCGCTGTTCATCGTGCAAATGTACTGAAACCCAAATCTCTTTGCTTCGCGAGCTGCTAGTTGCAAAGCCAAAGCTCGCTGACGTTCATCGACTCCATCGAAGATGATGCTGTCGTGAACCAGAATTGCAGGCGACTGCGATCTCTCGGACCACAGCTGGGCAAGCATGAGGTCGTAGCAAAAAATCTTCATGTTCTCCACGCCACCGCTAGTGGAGCGATGTATATTGACTGCAAACTCAAACCCAGCATCTCCAATGTTCACGACCAGATTCCCTGGTTCCTCATACAATGTTTGGGAATTTGCGTTGAACAACTCGATCGCTCGATCACGATCTGCTGCATTCTCAATGAGTCCTCGACGGGCTCTCTTCACAAGAAGCGCACGATCGACCTTTAAGGAACCTTCTCCTTCTTGAAGGTCTTCGATATTCTTAATTCTGCGTAGAATCCCCTCCAATTCAGCCCGCGTTTTAAGAAATTTCTGTTGAAGCTGTGTATGCTCATCCAGCGCTCCGTGAGTCTGGAGGATTTGCATAAGCTCCGCCCTTTCAGAAGTGGCAGCCTCGATCTGACCAGCTCTTACCTTCTGCAAGTGCTCTAGTCGCTGCACTTCACCACTCAAAAAGGACCGGCGATTTTCAATAAGGGCGAAATGGAAAGCTTCTACATCTGCGAGCTGCCGCTTAACGATACCAGGCAGCTCGACTCCTGCTCGTGTATACAGCTTGACGACATCGTCCGATTCGGGAGTTTTTTCTTCCTGCAAGCTCTGTTGGTAGAGTTCAAGAAAGCGTTTATCGACTATACTTTCGTTAGTCAGCTTGTGAATGAGCTCCGTGAGCTGGTTAGCCCCCTTGGAAATGTCTTCGTATTGAGGATGAACTCTAAACGTACGAAGCTCTTCCTCTTCTCTTTTCGTTTGCCCTTCGAACCGTACTTTCAATGCTTCAAGTTCGCCAAGAGATCCCAAGAACTCTCTTGCGGTTCCGGTATCGGTGGTCAGCTTCTTGATCTGCTGAAGAGCTAGAGCGCGATCTTTCAGACGCTGGAAGTCGATTGCATCCTGGCTGCTTAAACCTAAAAGAAATGTGTTTAAGACCTGCTTGGAAAAAGCAGGCTGCTTCCTGAAGAATTCAAACGGCTGGGTATACGCATCCTTCCCGCGACGGATGAAATAGGTGATCAAACTTCGGAACTGAGGTCGATATTTTCCAGTCGCTCCGACCTCTAAACCGAACATCACATGCCCAAGCAACTCGACCCAGTCCCGCACAGATAGTTCCTGTTTACCGGTGTCCTTATTCGTCCTTGGCGGAACTGGCCAGGATCTCAAGTCCCCTTCGATCACAACCTTACTTGGTGCTCCGGTATCCCTTGAGACCACAAGATCTTGGCCGCCCAACGTTAACTCTAGGATGAACACCCAGTCCCTTAATGCATTAGACTTCAGCGGTCCTTTTAGCTCTGCACCGAGGCAGAAATGAAGAATCTCTATGAAGGTTGACTTCCCGAGACCATTGCGGCTGTTCTTAATCGTCTCCTCTTTGGTTCGATCCGCAAGGATGACGTTGACGTCAGCCTCAAAGATCACGTCTCGAAAACTGGGCTGGTTGGATCGCAGGGATTTAATCACGCTGACTTCTCCTTCTCAACTGTCCGCCAGCTAGCTCGATAGCGTCGCACGTGTAAAGAAAATCCAGAGCAAGCAAAAATCTAACGTAGCTTGGGGTTTCTTCAACGACACGCACCTTCTCCCAGAGATGAGACGGAGTCATTGGGTGCCCCAGCTCTCGCAGTAGAATCGCGCCAAGGCCCAGTAAACTCTGTGAAACGTTGAGGTGCTTCGTTGGAAGAATCATTTCTCAAAGACCTCGCATTTTTCGAAGAGGTAGGTCAGAACCGAAAGACCTGCGGCTCCCCGCCGAAAGTCCCCATCTCCTGAGGCGGCGAACACCCTCATCATCTCGAACAATTCGTCACCGCTGAATCCTTCGCTCACTCTTGCGTTGTATTCGTTAACGAATCCAGCTTTCAGTTCATCTGAGAAAGTAGGCATCGTCATGGTGAATTTGGCTACGAAGTCTTCAACCAAGCGAGCATTGGCTATTCCCAGTCTTATTAAATAAGCGGTGCGCTCGGACAACCCGTTCTTCTTCATTTTCTCAACTGGTGGAGTTAACAAGAATGACTCCTGAGACGGTGCTTGCGCAGTCAGGACGGCTTTGGCGACGATCTCCAACTCGACGAACGTTATGTTAGGAATCTCTTTCGACTGAGCTTCATCAACGGCTCGTTCGTGCTCGGACTTCCATCTCCGAAGCTCGTCGACCGTATAGGTGTTTGGCTGAACGTCGACAATTTCATGGTGGGTGTTGCATAGAAGAATGAGATTGGAATAGCTGTCTCGCAGATTCTCTGGAAAGTTCGGATCGACTCGAGGTGCCCGAGCGCCTTTTGCGTGCGCGACGATATGCGCCATCTCACCGATCGTCGCTATAGGATCGAAGTTTGTCTCGGCTCGGACCAACTTGAAGAGACACCCTGGAAACGAGCACCTGGCGGCGGCTTGGCCCCAAAGCAGCTTTATATCTTTTTCCTGGAATTTTCGGGGCATTCTTAACTCGACGTGCGGTTCAACGTTCTAGTCTATCGTGATTGGGTATAGCCGCCTACTTCGGCAGCGCAAAAGCCACATACGCCCCGCGAATCACTTCCGCCTTTGCCGGCGTCAACCCCACCTGTGCCGAAGCGCAGAACACGATGTACTGCGTGCCTCCCACCTCATACACGGCCGGAATTCCCTCCAGCGCCGCGTCGAGTTCATATTCCCAAAGCATCTTCCCGGTCGCGATATCGAAGGCCCTCACCTTCTTGTCGCGGGTCCCAGTGAAGATCAAGCCCCCGGCCGTCACCACCGGCCCTACTTTCGGATAATGCGTTCCCGTATTCTTGAAACCCTTCGCCGCCAACTCCGGTACCTCGCCCAGCGGAATCTTCCACGTGATCGTCCCCGCGTTCAGGTCGTACACGGTCAGCGAAGTCCACGGAGGCTTGATGGCCGACAGTCCGTCGCTGGCGATCATGAAGCCGAAGCCGCTCTCGTAGCGCCCACCCTCCACCGGGTCGCCCTTCTTGCCTTCCATCAGCAGCAAACAGGGCAGATCTTTTGAGACGACGACGAGCGTGCCCTTCGTCGGGTCCACCGCCGCTCCGCCCCAATTGGCCCCGCCATTGTTGCCCGGCATCTGGATCGTCCCGCGCTTGGCGGGCGGCGTAAACAGCCCCTCATTGCGGGCGGTCAAGATCTGATCGCGAAACTTTGCCCGATCCTCTGTGCTCAGGAAAGGGCTCAAGTCATCGACCGTGAAAGTCTGTCGCGCAAAGGGCGGCGGCATGGTTGGGATCGGCTGCGTCGTCCAGCTCTTTTCGCCCGGCATGTCGCTAGCCGGCATCGCCCGCTCCTCGATCGGCCACAGCGGCTTTCCCGTCACGCGATCAAACACAAACACAAAGCCCTGCTTACTCACTTGCGCGACGGCGTCTACACTTTTGCCATCATGCTTGACTGTGAGTAACTTGGGCGCGGTCGCATCGTCGTAATCCCAAATGTCGTGATGCACCATCTGGTAGTGCCACATGCGCTTGCCGGTGCGCGCATCGAGGGCCAGCAGCGAGTCGCCAAACAGATTCGATCCCGCCCGGTCGACGCCATAGAAGTTGTACTTGGCGCTCGCTGTCGGCGCAAACAGAATCCCGCGTTTCTCATCGATCGACATCTCGCCCCAAACGTTGGCCCCGCCCACCGTCTGCCATGCATCTTTCGGCCAGGTCTCATAGCCAAACTCACCCGGGTGCGGAATCGTATGAAAACTCCATATCATCTTCCCTGTCCGCACATCATAAGCGCGAATGTCCCCCGGTGCCGACCCATAGCCTTGATTGGTCGCCGAACCCAGAATGATCAAGTCCTCAAACACGCGCCCCGGCGTGGTTGATTGCACCAGCGTGAAGCTCTTTGGGTCACGCCCCAGGCCAAGCTTCAAATCCACGTCGAACCCTTCGATCAGTTTACCTGTGCGCGCATCAAGGGCCCGCAGCGCGTGGTTGCTGGCAAACAGCAGCCGCCGCTCGCGTCGGTCTTTGCTCTCCCAATAATTGATGCCGCGATTGGTGATCACCTTGGTGTCTGCTGGCGGCTCATAGCTCCAAATCTCTTTGCCGCTCGCTGCATCCAGCGCCAGGAGTGAGTTGCTCTTGCCCATCACATACATCACGCCGTCCACCACCAGCGGACTGAACACATAGCGCTTGCCATCGCCGATCTTATAGGTCCAGGCCACCTTCAGCTTGCTCACGTTGCCGCGATCAATTTGCTTCAAAGCAGAATACTGCGAAGAATCGGCGCTGCCGCCATAATCCTTCCAACCTAAATGGTCCTGGCTCAGGCCCGTCAGCGCGGCGGCAAACATTATCAATACAGCTCGGTTGTGCATAATCGGAATGCCCAAACAATACCATGTAAGCTGGAGCTTTCACGCATTCATGAATCTGCCACCCCAAGACTGGTCGCGCCTCAAAGTCTTCCCTCTTTCTCAGCGCCGCAGTCTCACCAAAGTTGAAGACATCCTTGTCGATCCCGATTCCGATTCCGGCCCTTGCCCCCCCGCTGTCAGCGCTTGCGCGCAAGCTGTCCTGGCAGCGCGGGATCGCGGCGCGGGCGTCATCCTCATGTATGGCGCGCACCTGCTGCGCAACGGAGCCGCCCTGATTCTGGATCGAATGATGCAGCGCGGCTGGCTCACCCATCTAGCCACCAATGGCGCAGCAACCATTCACGATTGGGAATACTCATGGATGGGTCGCTCCACCGAAAGCGTTGAGCAAAACGTAGCCACAGGTACCTTTGGCGCCTGGGACGAAACTGGCCGCTACATCCACTTGGCGTTGATGGCTGGCGCGCTCCAGGGCGAAGGCTACGGCCGCGCACTGGGCCGCTTTATCGCCGAGGACGGCACAGAGATTCCGTCGCAGGCTGAACTGATCGCAGCGATCATGGACGATCCCCAGCACCCGCTAACCGCCGCCCGTGCAGACTTGCTGTCAACTGCGATTCCCGCTGGTCGCCTTACTGTCAATCACGCCTGGAAGCAAGCCTCTATCCTCGCCCATGCCTTCCGCCACCAGGTGCCGCTAAGCGTTCACCCCGGCATCGGATACGACATCATTGCCAACCATCCTATGTTTAATGGCGCAGTCATAGGCCGGGCGGCTGGCACGGATTTCCGTCTGATCGGCGATGCCGTTGAAACTTTGGACGGCGGCGTTGTGCTCAGCGTCGGCTCAGCAATCATGGCCCCGCAAGTGTTTGAGAAATCCCTCAGCAGCGTCAACAATTTGCGCATCAACTCAGGCCGGGCCATCGTGCGCGACCACCGCTTCTACGTCGTCGATCTACAGGATGGCGGCAATTGGGATTGGACCACCGGCGAGCCGCCCAAGTCCAACGCCGCTTACTACCTTCGCTTCTGCAAAAGCTTTTCCCGCATGGGGGGTGCCATGCACTACCTGCAGATGGATAACCTAGCCTTCATTCACCAGTTGTATCAGGCACTGTGCGTTTCGTCCCCCAGCCGCTGATCACGCATCAGATAATTGCGCACATAGTCGCTGACGCTCGCGGCCAGTGGCGTTATCGGCTCGGTATAGCCGGCCCCACGCAGCTTCTCAATCGTGGCGCAGGTTCGGTATTGATATTTGCCGCGCAGCGCTTCCGGCATTGGGATGAATTCGATCTTCGGTTCCAATTCGAGTGCTGCGAAGATCGCATAAGCCAAGTCGAGCCAGGTATGTGCCTTGCCTGAACCTAGATTGTAGATCCCGCCCGGTGCCACTTCCGCCAGTCTCACCGTCATCGCCGCTGCATCCTTTACATACAGAAAATCACGCTGCTGGCAGCCGTCTGCAAAATCGGGCCGATGACTCTTGAACAACTCCAGTTTGCCGGTTGAGCGAATTTGATGGAAGGCCTTATGCACGACGCTGCGCATGTCGCTCTTGTGGTCCTCATTGGGCCCAAACACGTTGAAGTACTTCATCCCGATCAGGCGATCCAGCAAGCCAGCGCGTTCGGCGTATTGATCGAAGAGGTGCTTGGAGTAGCCATACATATTGAGCGGGCGTAGCGAATCCAGCAGCAGCCCCTCGCGGAAGTCGTCCTCCCGCGCGCCATAGGTAGCAGCCGACGACGCATAGACAAAGCGGGCGTTCTTCTCCAGCGCCCAATGCGCCAGCTTCTTGGTGTACTCAAAATTATTCGTCATCAGGAAAGATGAGTCTTTCTCGGTGGTCGCCGAACAGGCTCCAAGATGAAAGACTGTGCTGATGTCAGTGAGCGCATGCCGCGTGGTCATCAGCTCGTCTGCATCAATATAGTCAAGAAAACGCAACGCCACAAGGTTGCGCCACTTCTCAGTTGTGTCCAGTCGATCTGCGACAAGTATGCGATCGTAGCCCAGACTGTTGAGTCGCCACACGACCGCACTGCCAATCATGCCTGCTGCCCCGGTTACGAGGATCCGGCGTTTCCCGTCAATTGCCATCCCTCTAGATTAATGGGTCATCGAGTACAGAATGTAATTGATTCCAAAACGGTAGCTCAAACCCGTCATCTGCTCGGGGTATTCTGGCCAGTCTGCATGCTCCCAGGCGTCGCCAATATCCATGTTGAAATTGATCGCGACAACCATGCGTCCGGCGTCATCGTACATGGCTCGCCACTTGGGTTCCGTCGGCTGCGGTCGTATCGCTGAGGGTATGCCGCTGCCGCGCTGCAAATGCCGCAGACCGGGGATAAACACGCGCTCCTTGATCTCAAACACCATGTTCATCACTGGGCTTGAGTCCTCAATATCTTCGATCCCGCGCCCCGGCAGCACCCGCGCCATCGTTGCCGCAAAGGCCGCCCAGTCGCGCTCGCCAAAGAAATCATCCACCACCAAAAAACCGCCCCGCAGCAGATACTTCCGCAGCCGCTCGGTCTCGGCGTCGCTCAAATCCCACCAGCCTACTTGGGTTGCGTAGATCCAGGGGTAATCGAAAACACCATCGTCGGTGAGTGGCGTGTGGCGGCAGTCTCCAACATGAACACGCGTCATGCGCTCGATGCCTTTGGAGAAATGCACCTCTGCCTCTGGCATGTCTTGCATCCACCAGCCTCGCCCCCAAGGCCTGCGCACCCACGATGCATCCTTGTACTCCATCCGCAGAAAGTAAAACTCCGCCTTCTCCGGAAATCCTCCCAAGCCAGCCAGCGCGGGCAGTGCAGCCAGCAATACCAACCGCAGAATGAGTTTCATCGATCTTTTGATCCTATCGCGATGGCTACACTGCTTTCCGATAGGGAGAAGTGGATCGGTCCAATTCTCCTTGAACGTTACGCGCCTCGACTGGCGACAACCCGACTTAGCACGGCAATACTTTAACTGAACCGTACTGGGTTAACGCGCTGGAAAGGGCCGCGACTGCGGCGCGTTCAACGCTTCCGGCTTTGCGGCGCGCAGCCGTTGCGACGTTTCCTTGGCCGCTTTCGCGGCATCGGCTCTCCCCAGGCGGAAGTAGATCTGGGAAAGAAGCAGATAGGGCTGCGAGTTCTCCGGATCTTGTCGCGTAGCCTCTTCCAACTCGACGACGGCGGCATCGAGTTTCTCTTGCGCAATTAGCGAACGGGCCAAGGCGATCCGCGCCACCGTATAGTCTTTCCTGCGCTCCAAGGCACTGCGAAAGGCCGCTGCGGCCATGTCCGGCTGCTCCCGCCGCAGGAGCACGTCGCCGCGAAAGTAGTAGGGCTCTTCGTAGCTCGGGTCCGCAGCGATCGCCTTGTCGAAGTAGGGTATCGCTTCGTCCAACCGGCCGAGCTTGTGTAGGTGGAAGCCAACTTCGAAATTGGCGCGCGCCGACAACGGAAAACGCGCCAGCGCCCGTTTGGCCAGAGCGAAAGCCTCCTCCAACTGCGCTGCGTCCTGGCGGGCTTGCCTAGCGAGATAGTATAAACTTTCATCCTCCGGCGCGACACGCAACGCAAGCTCCGCTACGCGCGCCGCCTCCTCAAAGTAGCGCCCCTTGCTATATTCGACGCTCATGGCTTGCATCAACTTCCGGTTGGTCGGCTGCAGCGCCAAAGCCGCCCGCCATGCGCGCAAGGCGTCGTCGTTCTGCCCCAATCGCGAATGACAGGCACCGAGCAGATACTGAGTATTGAAGTCCCTGGCGTTGACTTGCGCCGCGCGCCGCAGCCAGATAATCGCCTCAGCGTCCTGCTGGCGCTGCACCGAGAGGTAGCCCAAGTTGAAAAGCGAGGCGAAGTGTGTAGGCGCGGAAGCCGCTGCCTGCCGCCACAGCGACTCAGCTTGTTCCAATTTCCCTGCAGCCGCCAATTCACGGGCGCGCTCCGCCAGGGCGACGGGATCGAGCTGGAGCAAAGACAAGGCCAGGACGACTCCAATCATCACTGGCCTTTACCTTCTTCGAGCTGCATCAATCGATTAATCACGGGCACCGCGAAGCGTTCCGTCCGACCGCTGGGCCAAGCCACGGTGAGCGCATCCACACGCGTCGACCTGCCCAATCCGAAGTGCAGCCGCCGCCCGTTATAAGAGAGAAAACTAGTTTGGCTCAGCACCGTTTGCGCCTGTTTCCGGCCGCCCGCTTCAAGCGTCACCACCGCGCCCATGGCCGCTCCGCGCACCGATACTTGTAGCCACCCATTGCCGGTCTTGCTGTCGTTTCGCAGCAGGGAGGGCGCTTCGTGCATGTTCATGATCAGCACATCCATATCCCCGTCGTTATCAAAGTCGGTGAACGCCGCGCCGCGGCTGGAGGCGCGGTGCGTCACGCCCGCACCCACCATTGCCGAGACGTCTTCAAATCGTCCGTTGCCCAGGTTGCGATAGAGCAGCCGCGGACTGCGAAACGCTTCCCCGCCGGGCTTCTTCTCCAATTCCGGATAAACGTGCCCATTCACCTGAAAGACGTCCAGCCAGCCATCGCTATCAAAATCCACAAAGCCGACACCCCAGCCCACGTATTGCGGATTGACGGCCAGTCCGGCCTTCATCACGACGTCCTCAAAAATGCCACCGCCCAGATTGCGATAAAGGTTCGGATAGTCGCCCGCGAAGTTGGTCTTGGCGATATCCAGTCGTCCATCGTTATCGAAATCTCCCACGGCTAGCCCCATGCCGCCTTGTTCGTGCCCGTGCTCGTTGAAGGCTACGCCGGTTTCGGACCCAATCTCGCTGAAGGTGCCGTTCTTGTTGTTCCGCAGCATCACGCTCGGAGACGAATCACTCGCGACATAGATGTCGATCCACCCATCATGATTCAGATCAGCGGCCACCGCAGTGAAGCCGTAAAAACTCCCCGCAGCGCTGGCTCCCGTCTTAGCCGTGACATCCGTGAAAGTGCCATCGCCATGACCTTGATAGAGCTTCAGCCCGCCTTGCGGCAATCCGCGCGGTCCGCAGAACACCGCTACCCCTTTCCATTCACAGTTCGGCGGGGTGCCCGGCAGTGGAACCTTCGCCGGGTCGAACGCCATGTAGCGCGTCACCACCAGGTCCAGGTTCCCGTCGCGATCATAATCCAGGAACGAGCACCCGGTGCTCCACTCGCCCTTGTCGGGCCAAAGCTCCGCGCGGAAGCCGCCTCTGCCCGTGTTGCGGTAAAGTACGTTCGAGCCCCAATACGTGACGAAAAGATCATCGAACCCGTCATTGTCGACGTCGCCCCCGCAGACGCCGTAGCCCCAGCCTTTTCGAGACATTCCGGCCTTCTCGGTGACGTCGACGAACTTACCATGATCGTTGCGGAACAGATAGTTCCCGCCAGCCAGCGGCTCGTTCAGCCGGGAACCGTTGACGAGGAAGATGTCCTCCCATCCGTCGTTGTCAAAATCGAAGAACGCCACGCCGGTACCGTTCGCCTCGATGATGTACTTTTTGGCGGTTTCACCGCCATTGACGAAGCGCGCCTTCAGTCCCACCGATGCCGCAATATCGGTGAAATTAACGAGGTATGGTTTGCCGCTGGGCCCCATGCGCGGCACCGCTTTCGCATCCCGCGTGGCTACCCCCTGCGAGTGAACTCGCAGCGGCAAACCAACACCCAACAGCAAAAGCGCCGGTATGAGCCAATTTCGCATCTCCACTTATTGTTATCACCTCTAGGATTCACCAGCAGCATATTCAGAAATGTGAAATACTTTTTCAAACCCTGTACTTCAGGGTAAGGAGTCTTCGTTTGACCCGTTCAAAACTTAATCCCGTCGTTCTCAGTCTTTTCGGACTTCTCGGAACCGGCCTATTGGCTGGCTCGCTCTCCGCACAGACCACCAACGCCACCATGCTCGGCACCGTTCTGGATCCGCAAGCCAGCTCAGTAGTTGGTGCAACCATCACTGCTAAGGATAAAGGCACCGGCGTTTCCCGCGTCGCAACCACCGATCCGTCGGGAAACTTCCGCATCTTCCCACTCAACCCCGGACGCTACGAGGTTACGGCCTCCATGCCCGGATTCAAGACTAAGCTCGTCTCAGAAGTGATTCTCGAAATCGCTTCTGTAGTAAAAGTGGATCTGACCCTTGAAGTGGGTCAAGTCAGCGAAACTGTTGAAGTCACCGCGACTACCGCCATTCTGCAAACCCAAGAGGCCTCGGTCGGCGGGACCGTCACCAGTGCAGAGCTTTCGCGTCTTCCCGTCAACGGTCGCAATTATACCCGTCTGATCCTCCTGATGCCCGGCACCTCTGACCAGGGCGGATCGCAGAGCAAGGGCACATTCTCGGGAACTCAGTTGATCTCCATCAACGGCCAACGCCGACAGGACAACAACTACACCATGGACGGCGTAGACAACAACTTCCAAATGATGAACTCTCCGGGTGCCTCGCCGCCGATGGATTCCATCCAGGAGTTCCGCGTTCTCAACAACACCTCGGCCGAATTTGGCCGCTCCTCCGGTGCCAGCGTCAACATCGCGATCAAGTCGGGGACACGCGACATTCATGGCTCGCTGTATGAGTTCATACGCAACGACAAGTTCGACGCCAACGACTTCTTCGCCAACAAACTAGGCACCGGCAAAGTACCATTCCGCCAGAACCAATATGGAGTGGCGGTGGGTGGCCCCGTGGTCATTCCGAAGGTGTACAACGGACGTGAAAAGACATTCTGGTTTGCCAGCTGGGAAGGATTCCGTCTTCGTCGCGGCGGCACAAGTTTCCTGACCACCCCGGTGCAAGCGCAGCGCGACGGAGACTTCTCGCAGCAGTCGCGTACCATCTATGATCCGTTCAGCGGCACGCTCGACGCGCAGGGTAACATCCTCCGCGCCCCGTTTGCCGCTAATAAAATCCCGACCAACCGGATTGCTCCTTCGATGAAGTTTCTCATCGATACGATGGCACCTCTGCCGAATTTGTCTGGCCTCCAGAACAACTTCATCAACACCGCCGGCCGTAGCAACGACCGGGACACCCTTGTCCTGCGCGGTGATCACTACTTCTCGGCGAAGGACATCGTCAACTTCCGCTACCTGCGGCAACGCGTCGGAGCAACTGACCCCAACGCCAATCCAAATCTGTATGCCAATAACCGCTTCGACGTTGAAAATATGGCTGGTAGCTGGACGCATATTTTTAGCGCCACCACGGTACTTGACGTCAAGTACGGCTACAACAAACCAAACAATCCAGGCGCCACACTCAACCGCAAAATTACTCGCGGCGATTTCTTCGACAAGACCGGAATCAAAATGTACCAGCGCGACGTCTTATTCGATCCGCTGCCGAGCTTCAACGCCGCTGGCGAGTTCGGCGTCGGCGGTGGTGGGGACATCACCGGCGACAAGATCAACCAGTTCATCGCCAATCTGTCAAAGACCGTGGGCCGTCATAACCTGAAGGCAGGCATTAACTACACCGACCGCGTCTTCAACACAAACACGTCGAACCCGATGAACGGCAACGCCGACTTTGACCGCCGTCTGACATCGTTATTCTCGGACAATAACTCCGGCCACAGCTTCGCTACGATGCTGCTGGGCACCCCGACCGAGATTCGGCGCAGCAGCGGGAATACCCTCACCGACGCCCGCGTAAAGGCTACACAGGCTTATATTCAGGATGACTGGCGCGTCAGCAACAAGCTCACTGTGAACCTAGGCCTGCGCTATGAATTCGCCAATCCCCCCTACGACACGACTGATCGGCTCGGTAACCTCATCGTTGTCCGGGATCCCCAATCCGGCAAATACTCCGGAAACCTGCTCTGGGCAACGACCAACCCCTCCCTCAACCCGGCTAGCGGCAAAATCGGCGATCCGCCGAATCAGGGCGGCTACGGACGTTCTCTCAAGCGCTCCAACTATCGGGACTTCGCCCCGCGCGTTGGCATCGCGTATCAACTCAATTCGAAGACCGTGATCCGTTCGGCTTATGGAATTTTCTTCAACTCCACTTTCGTGCAGGAGTTGCAGGACCTCCGGAAATTCTGGCCATACACCCCGCAGGAAGTGTTCACCGCCAACACCGGCACCGTTCCCGATCTGTTGATCACCGATGCGCCCCGCACCGGTACCCTCAGCATCGGCGGCTGGTCGCAGAACCCGGAAAATCGCACACCCTACTCGCAGCAGTGGAACGTCACTGTACAGCGGCAAGTGATGAACGATCTGAGCATCGACATCGGCTACGTTGGCAACGTCAACAAACGCCAAATTGGCTACAGTTCACTGAACACGGCACCCGTTCCCGGCCCCGGTTCGGTAAATCCCCGCCGCCTGATGCCGCAGTTTGGCGACCTCGATGGTGGTTCAAATCAGTTCGCTTCGGCCTACCACTCCTTACGGACCAGCGCCGTAAAACGCTTCAGCAAGGGCCTACAGTTTCAGGGCAGCTACACCTGGGGCAAGGCGCTCGATAATCAATCGTCGCTCGCAGAAAGCCGTGCGCAGAACCAGTATGATCGCCGCGCCGATTGGGGTCGTTCCTCGATTGACCTCCGGCACATCTTCCAGGCGTCGTATGTGTACGAACTGCCATTCGGCAAGGGGAAGGCGTATGGTTCAGGCATGTCCATGCTTGGCGATGCGGTCCTCGGTGGCTGGGCGATTGAGGGTATCACTCGGCTCCAGACGGGAGCGCCGTTCAACGTAACGGTCGGTCAGGATCGCGCCAACGTCGGTCGCTCGGTACAGCGCCCTAATCTTGTAAGCAATCCGAACAATGGCGGGAATCGTAACGTCGACATCCCGTGGTTTAACACCTCGGCGTTCCAGCTTCAGCCTGCCTTCACTTACGGCAACGCAGCCTCTTTTGTCACCCAGGCCGATGGACGTGAAACGTGGGACGTCTCGATGCAAAAGGTATTCCGCTTCGCTCAGGAGCGGCAGTCCCTGCAATTCCGCGCGGAGATCTTCAACATCGGTAACCACGTCAACCTTGGAAATCCGCAAGGTAACTTCGCATCCTCTGCCTTCGGCAAGGTTACGTCGGCAACCGCAGCGCGGCAGATTCAGTTCGGTCTGCGCTATCAGTTCTAAATCAGCTTCAATCAGGCAGATTTAGGTGAGGCCGCCGCATCCTGCGGCGGCCTTTTTCGTACTCTCCCAATTCGAGCTACGATTTAGACCCTGAACATGAACTGAGATGGCTCTTGCGGATACGACCGCCTTCGTTAAGGCAAACGCTACTTTTAGCGGTCGCGGTCGGTTACGATATCGGCGATCGTCAACACCGCTTTGCGATAAGGAGAATCTGGAAAGGTCTCGATGATCTCCCGGGCGCGGTTCGTGAAGTGCACAGCTCTTTCTTGGGCTCGCTCAACACCCTGGTATTTCTCGATGATTTCAAGCACGCGGGAGAAGGGCACCCTCTCATAACTGCGGTCCTTCAGAATCATCTCGATCATGCGCGTCTCTTCGCGTGTCGTTTCCTTCAACGCATATAGCAGTGGAAGTGTGACTTTGCCTTCAGCCAGATCATTCCCAACCGGCTTGCCGAGGATCTTTTCCTTCGACGTGAAGTCGAGACAGTCATCGACCATCTGAAATGCCATTCCCAGGTTCCAGGCAAATTCGCCAAGTCGGGCACACTCGGCATCATCCGCCCCACCCGCCATTGCTCCCAAGCGACAGCAGGAACTAAACAGGCTGGCCGTCTTGCGATCCACCAGCTCCATGTAATCGGTCTCCGAAATATCAATCCGGCCCAGCCGGTCCATCTGCAAAAACTCACCCTCTACCATCAGTTGAGTCAGCCCGATCAGAATGTCCAGGATCGCAAAATTGCGCTGTCGCATCGCAAGCTGAAATGCCTGCATGTAGAGCCAATCCCCTGCCAGAACGCTCATCTGATTGCCCCATAAGGCATTTGCGCTGGGTGCCCCACGCCGAGTCTTGGCTTCGTCGATCACGTCGTCGTGGACAAGCGTAGAAGTATGAATCAACTCGACAACGGCGGCTAGTTGGATCGCATCATCACAGGTCTCCGTGCTGTTTTTGACTAGTCGGCTCGATAGCAAAAGCAGAATCGGCCGCAGACGCTTGCCACCTGCAGACTGCATGTGGTGAGATATCGTCTTGATGGCACCGACCGAGGCTACCGTCTCCAGGCCAATCGCCTTTTCGACAAGCTTCAAGTCGTCCTGAACCAAATCCAGGATTTGCTTCATCGAGACCGCTTGTGTCAGACCTTTCGTCATTGGAATTGCTCCAGTTTAGCCAAGAACAGGCGGTGAAAATTCGCTGTGGTCACTTCGTCCAACTCCGACACTGTCAGTCCGCGCAGCGCAGCCAGCCGTTTAGCGGTCTCGACAACATAAGCCGGTTCGTTGCGCTTGCCACGAAACGGTACTGGTGCCAGGTAGGGCGCGTCAGTCTCCAGCAGAATCCTGTCAAGTGGTACAAAGCTGGCCGCCTCGCGCAACCGCTCCGCCTTGGGATAGGTCACAACACCACCAAACCCAAAATGAAAATTGAGCTTCAATGCTTGTTCCGCCTCGGCCACGCCCTCGCTATAACAATGCAGGACGCCTCCAAGTGAAGGGTCCCAATGTTCGCGCAAAATAGCCATCGTGTCCGCCCACGCTTCGCGCGTATGAATGATAATTGGAAGCCCTAGCTCCCGCGCCAATTCGAGATGCCGCACAAATACCTCCCGCTGCACATCGCGTGGCGAAAAATCATAGTGATAATCGAGTCCGATTTCACCTACCGCCACACATTTGGGATGCCGCGCCAGATCTCGAAGTGCAATATAAGTTTCGGCTTCTACGCGATGAGCGCTATGCGGGTGCACTCCCACAGTCGCGAAAAAACAGGGATGCGCATCGGCCAGCCGGATCCCTGCATCCAGATCGGGCGGGCCTTCACCCGTGCCGATTGCAAGCATCGTCGTCACGCCCGCAGCCAGTGCTCGTGCGATGACTCCATCGACTCCATCGCGATCCCCTTCAAACTGGTCGCTATCGACGTGACAGTGGCTGTCGATCACTTCAGCCGGGCTCCAACTGGCACCTCTTCGAGAAAGGCTGCCAGCACTGGACTTCCACCTTCAAGACTCGCGGCAACAATCATCCCCTGGCTCTCGATACCCTTCAATTTGCGGGGTGCCAGATTAGCAACAATCACCACCTTGCGCTCAAGCAACTGCTCGGGCTTATAAGCCTTCGCGATGCCCGCGACGATCGTCCGCGGCCCCGTCGCCTCGCCGATATCAACCTTCAAATGCAGTAGCTTGTCTGCGCCCTTGACGGCCTCGGCCGAAAGAATCTTACCCACGCGCAGATCCACTTTGACAAAATCGTCGATGCTGATGGTCTCGGCAATCGGCGTGATGTCTACCTTTGGCGCTTCGTCCTCGACAACCTTGCCCAGCAGCAGGTTTTGCCTCGCTACTTCCTCCAACTCAAGTGCCCGCATCTGGGCAATGGCGACTGCCGCATCCATGCGCGGGAACATGGGCGAAATCTCCCCGATCGCATGACCAACCGGAGTATGTCCCCAGGTCATCGGTCCGGCGATATTTAACTGTTTGCCGATTTTGGCAGCCGTCTCCGGGATCACTGGCGCAGCCAGAGCGGTGATGATGCGTAAGCTCTCAAAGCATCGATAGAGCACTTCATCGAGGCGCGCCTGGGCCTCTGGCGAGGCGTCCTTGGCCAGTTTCCAGGGCGCATTCTCAACGATGTACTTGTCCAGTTCGCCGATCCAGCGCCAGATTGACTCAAGAGCCTTATGAAATTCAAGGCGATCGTAAAAGGTCATCGCCGTCTCGACTGTGCTTGCGTCTCCACCGACGGGGGCTGGCAACTTACCCTCGCGGTATTGCTTGATCATCGACAGTGTGCGGCTCACCAGATTGCCAAGGCCGTTAGCCAAGTCGGAGTTATAGCGCGCGACGAGCGCGTCGTAGCTGAAGCTGCCGTCGTTGCCGAAGGGAATCTCGCGCAGCAGAAAATATCGCAGTGCATCAAAGCCCATCACCTGCTGAATCGGCGTCGCGCGTACGATGTTGCCGCGGCTCTTGGACATCTTGTTGTCCTCAAACAGAAGCCAGCCATGCGAGTAGATTTTCTTCGGCAACGGCCAACCCGCCGCCCACAGAAAAGCAGGCCAGTAAATCGCATGAAAGCGCACGATCTCTTTTGACATAAGATGCAGATCCGCCGGCCAGCGATCCTGCCCCTCCACTGCCGACCAGTAAGTCATCAGCGCGTCGAACCAGACATAGAAAACATGCCCGGGGTGATCCGGTACCGGGATTCCCCATTGAATCGTCGTGCGGCTGATGGAAAGGTCCTGCAACTTCTCGTTCTTCAGGAAAGTAAGCACTTCATTCCGGCGCGACTCAGGCTGCAAGAAGTCCGGGTTCGCCTCATGCATCGCGATCAGCTGATCCTGAAAAGCCGATAGCTTGAAAAACAAATTCTCTTCGGTAACCATCTCCAGGGGCTGCCCGGTTTCAGGCTCCACATCGCCCGGCTTGGCATCTGGAACAAAGGCCTCGTTCACCACCGAGTAATAGCCGGTGTAACTGCCCTTATAAATGAAGCCATTTTTCTCGCAGGCATGAAAGAGCTTGATCACAGCCTCGGCATGCTGCGGAGAAGAGGTGCGCTGAAACTTGTCAATCGACAGCCCCAATTGCTTCCACGTCTGTTCAAACTCAGCAGAGATCAGATCCGTATAGGCTTGCGGAGTCTTGCCCATCTTTGTTGCGGCGCGTTCGATCTTTTGGCCATGCTCATCCGCCCCGGTTACCAGATAGGCTTCGATCCCCTGCATTGCCTTGAGCCGCTTGATTGCGTCCGCAACCAGTGTCGTGTAAGTGTGCCCAATATGCGGGGCAGCGTTTACATAGTAAATCGGCGTGGTTAAGTAATATTTGCTCATTAGGCTTTCGTCTTGAGATAGGCAAAGTTGGCTGCGCCGATCACATCTTTCAGCGGTACATTCTTCTCGCGCGCCAGTGCCTGGCAGTCGTCAAACTCCGGGGCAAAGCCTGCGCTCGACACCTTCATTCGCACCTGTCCGTAGGGCGTCTTCACTTCAATGAATTCACGCGGCAGCGTCTTGCGTTCCGCCGTCGTCATCCGCACGCCCAGCGTCGTCGTCTCGCGCAAGATCAAGCTCGTCAGCGCGTCCTTGTCCTGCAATTTCGCCACCACGCTCAACATATGGCCCGCGCGATTTTTCTTCATCGTGACCGGCGTTAGGGTGACGTCCAGCGCCCCCGCCAGAAACAGTGCGTCCATCGTGTAGCCCAGCACTTGCGGCGATGCGTCGTCGATATTGGCTTCAATCACCAAAACGATCTGCGCCTCGGTCATTTCCTGCGTGTCGCCAATCGTGATTCGCAGCACATTAGCGCGGTTGGGGAAGTCTCGCGTGCCTGCGCCATAGCCAACCGATTGAATGCTCAGCGACGGCATCGCGCCATAGCCTTTGGCCAGCGCCGCCAGAATGGCTGCTCCCGTAGGCGTCGTCAATTCCACTGCCGGTCCGTCGACGTATACAGGCTTGTTCTTCAGCAGCAGTGCGGTTGCGGGCGCTGGAACCGGCATCACGCCATGCGCCGCAGTCACCGTGCCCGAGCCAACATTAATCGGAGAGCTGTAAACTTCATCCACCTTCAAAAGGTGCAGACCATAACAGGCCCCCACGATGTCTGCGATGGAGTCCACCGCTCCCACCTCGTGAAAGTGCACCTGCTCGATCGGCATTCCGTGCACGGTCGCCTCAGCCTCGCCCAATACTTGAAAAACTCGGCTCGCCGATGCCTTCACCGGTGCAGGAATCTTAGCCTTGTCGATCAGCTCCAAAATCTGGCTTAAACCGCGATGCGAATGGTCGTGCGTCTGATCGTGGCTGTGCGTATGGCCATCGCCATGATCGTGATCATGATGATGGTGGTGCGCGTCCGCCGGCTGATCTCCAACCAAAACGTGAAACTTCGTGGCCGTGATGCCGTAGCGAATCGTCTTCTCAGCCCGGTACTTCGCCCCCAGGCCCAAATGCTCCAGGCCATGGATCAGCTTGTGCGCATCGGCTCCGGCATCGATCAACGCACCAACGGTCATATCTCCACTCACGCCAGAAAAGGCGTCAAAATAAGCAACTCGCATAGTCAGGGGTCTCTATCTTCTATTATCCTCTGGACTGATGCTGTTGCTTGTCGAAGACCGCGAAAAGGGCCTCTCGCTCAAGCGATTTCTTCCCGCGCGCCTGCCTGGCTTCACGGCGATGTACCTGGCTAAGTGCGTTCTGGCGGGGCAATGCCGCGTAAATGGCAAGATCCGGTCTTGGGGATTCCGCGTCCGTCCGGGAGAAACCGTCGAGTTGGAGATCGATCTCGATGCAGTCACGGGCAGGCGTCCCGAGAACATTCCGCTCGAGATTGTTTTCGAAAATGACGAGATGCTGGCCGTTCATAAGCCAACCGGCATGCTCGTGCATCCCACCAAGCACGTCAACTCGGGCACTCTCGCCAACGCTCTGGCCTACTATCTGCCGCAACGCTTCTGGTTTCCTCACCGCCTCGATCGCGATACCAGTGGTGTTCTTCTTGTCGCAAAAACGGCCCGTGCCCTGACCATCATCAACCGCGCCTGGCTGCGCGGAGAAGTGCACAAGACCTACCTGGCTTTGGTCGATGGAATTGTCGCGGCAGATGACCTCGTCATCGCAGCCCCCATCAGTCGCGATGGAACGTTAAAGCCAGAATGGGGCGTGCGTGAAGACGGAAAACATGCCAAATCCATCCTGCATGTGATCAAACGCCTGGCCAGCGGGCGCACCCTGGTCCAGCTTGAGCCCGTCACCGGGCGAACCAATCAACTCCGCATCCACTGTGCACACATCGGTCACCCGATCATTGGCGACGCCCTTTACGGTCTCGGCGCTGATCGCAGGCTATTCCTGCACGCGCTTCGGTTGGAGTGCGGCACGGGCAGCCCGGACGATGCCGGCAGCCTGGACGCCACTCTTGCCGAGGGCCGTGATGTGACCCATCTTGCGCCCCCGCCTCGCCTCGTGTTTTCCATAGAGGTGCAGGCGGACTTCGGGAAACTGGAGTAAGCCTCGCCAATCGGGCAAAGCCGGTTCCCAAAGGTCGCCGAGCAGATTGGCCATGGCCGCCGGTGAATGCAATCGCGTATCGCCCAAGGGCAGGCAACACACGGCACGGAGTTGTTGCTCAAACTGGCTGGTGGTCGCCGCATCGATCGTCAGATGCCCTGAATTATGCGGTCGTGGCGCGATCTCGTTGACGATAATACTTCCATCGCTCTTGAGAAAAAGCTCAACGCAGGCGACGCCAACAATGTCGAGTTTCTCAAACAGTCCACGGGTAATCTCAAGCGCCTGCCGTGTTGCCCTTACCGGAATAATCGCCGGGGCTGTAGTGATGTCGAGAATGTGATTCTGATGTGCATTCTCAAACACGCCGTAGTCAATAAACTGGCCATCCACTCCACGCGCAGCCACCACTGACAATTCACGCTCAAATTGCACAAACGATTCCAGCACGCACGGCTGCCGCTCAAGTTGGTCCCAGGCCAGACGCAGTTCCTCGTCATTGGCAACTTTGATTTGGCCCTTGCCATCATAGCCAAAGCCCGCCGTTTTCAGGATTGCCGGATACTTACTATCGACGGGCAGCTCTTCCGTAATGGCTACAAAGTCAGTTACGGGAAACCCATTGGCTCGCAGAAAAGTCTTCTCGCGGAGCCGATGCTGCGTCGTCAATAATACTTCTGCACCAGGGCGCAGTGGAACGATTGCGTCGGTCGCGACGGCTGCGGCTGCAGGCACGTTTTCAAACTCAAGCGTAACTACGTCGACGCACTTGGCAAATTCCCGGATCGCGCCCAAGTCGTTGTAGTCGGCGACAACTTCGCGATCTGCAATCTGACCGGCAGGCGTGTTCGACTCGGGCGAGAACACCACAATTCGATACCCGAGTTGCCGGGCTGCAATGGCAAGCATCCTGCCCAGTTGTCCGCTCCCAAGAATCCCAATTGTGGACCCCGGGAGAATCGGCTTCATTCCCCTGCTCATGGCAGCGTTTCGCGTCGCACTTTGGCCGTCTGCTCTTCACGAAAGGTACGAAGCTTCGACCGTAGCTCCCCATCGTGATTGGCTAGAATCGCCACCGCCAGCAACGCCGCATTGATCGCCCCGGCCCGGCCAATCGCCAGTGTTCCCACCGGGATTCCCCCCGGCATCTGTACTATTGAATACAACGAATCCAGGCCCTTGAGTGCATGCGATTCCACCGGGACGCCCAGCACGGGCACCAATGTCAGTGCTGCCACCATGCCCGGCAGATGGGCTGCCCCACCTGCACCGGCTATGATGACTTCAATCCCCCGTTCCTCAGCCTCCCGCGCATACGCCATCATGAATTCCGGCGTTCGATGCGCGCTCACCACGCGACACTCGTGCGGCACATCGAAGAAGGTCAGCATGTCATCGGCATGCCGCATCGTCTCCCAGTCCGACTTGGATCCCATGATCACAGCAACGCGCGGCGGGGCTGTTGACATTGGGTTCTACTGACCTTGGCCCAGGGAATAGCCACGCTGGCCGTCGAAGAAGAACAGGCCTTCGCTCTTGATGATCGCGAAGCCGCCCTTCACAAAGCTCGTATACAGCGCCAGAATGTTCTCTTGCGTTACGTCGCCCAGCGTGCCCTCAAAACGGCAACGCCACTGGTCGGCCGTATCCGGGTCGCCAAACGCGTTCGGATACACCTTGGTACCGCGATTCGAAATGAAGATCAGCTTCAGCTTGTCGGTCCCCAGCGCCGCAATCTGCGGGCCTAGTTCGTTGGCCGTCCCCGCCGTCCAATTCACGAATATATCGACGCCGATTTGCTCGATTTTGTCGTAGTGTGGCATCTTCGGCTCTGGTAGAACCGGCAGTTCCTTGTACTGAACTGGCTTGAGCAACTCCGGCACTTTCCCTACATTGGCCACCACGGCGTCGGCAAATTCTTTGGTGCCCACCTTCTGCTTGGAGACGCCTTCTTTGAAGATGTCGTAAGTGTGCACGCCGTCTTCAAGCGTCTTCAACCAGGCGTTGTGCACGCGCTGCGCTACTTCGGTCTGCCCGATATGCGCCAACATCATTACGCCACCCAACAACAGACCCGACGGGTTCGCCAGGTTCTGCCCGGCACGCCGCGGAGCCGATCCGTGGATCGCCTCAAACATGGCGTACTTGCTTCCGATATTCGAAGACCCCGCCAAGCCCACAGACCCGGCAATCTGCGCCGCTACATCCGACAGAATGTCGCCGTACAGGTTGGGCATCACGATCACGTCAAAGATGCACGGCGTGTCAGCCAGCTTGGCCGCGCCAATGTCGACGATCCAGTGCTCATTCTCGATCTCGGGATACTGCGCCGCCATCTCGTCGAAGATCTTGTGGAACAGCCCATCCGAGATCTTCATGATGTTGTCTTTGGTGAAGCAGGTCACCTTCTTGCGGCCATTCGCCTTGGCGTACTCAAACGCGTACCGAACGATGCGCTCGGTGCCGCGACGCGTGATCAGCTTCAGCGACTGCGTAAGGTCGGCCGACAATTGATACTCGATGCCAGCATACAAATCTTCTTCGTTCTCGCGAACGATCACCACGTCCATGCCCTGGTGCTTTGTCTGGACAAACGGATGATAGGCGACGCAAGGCCGCACGTTGGCATAGAGTCCCAACATCTTCCGCGTCGTCACATTCAGACTCTTGAATCCTCCCCCCTGCGGGGTCGTGATCGGAGCCTTCAGGAACACCTTGGTGCGCATCAAGCTATCGATAGACGATTGCTCAATGCCCGACGAGTTGCCTCGCAGGTATACCTTTTCGCCAATCTCGATTGTTTCTATATCGAGCTGTGCGCCCGCTGCCTCCAGGATCTGCAGCGTCGCGGCCATGATTTCAGGGCCAATTCCGTCGCCGTGGGCGACTGTTATCGGAGTCTTTGCCATATGTTTGGGGTAAACATTTAGCCTACTATAGACCTCTCGATGCCGTTCGCCGCTATCGTCGCGATACATCTGTTCCCGAAACCCGCACTCATGACTCTAGCCACCCGAAGACAGCTCCTCGAACGATGTGCAGAGAAGGGAATGCTGCTTGGTTCCCTCGTTGCGCTGCCCCTCACCCTCGTCGGCGGGCCTATCGACCACCCCCAGAAGTCCACACCGGAAAACGAAATGGGTCCCTTCTACGAAAAAGGGCTCGCCGACCACATCACTCCTCCGCCCGGCAGGTGCTCCCGGCTTCGGTCTCGAAGTCAAAGGCCGTGTCCACAACACTCGCGGCAACCTCGTGGAAGGCGTCGAAATCGAAGTTTGGCAAGCCGATCACGCTGGTCACTATGACCTCAAAGGCCAAAACTACTGCGAACGTCTCGTCCTGCCTCGCACCGCAGAATACGCGGTCCGAAGCGTCATGCCCGGCCACTACCCCGACCGCGTAGCTCAGCACATCCACTACATCATCAGGGCACCTGGTCACAAAGCACTCGTGACGCAACTCTACTTCGGCACCGATCCTTGTTTTGAAGGCGACCCGGTAAAGAATTTTGCCAAGGACCCCCTCGTCCGCAACCCGGACCTTATCCGCCCGGTCACGCTCCTGGACGAAAACAAGATCGCCCGCGCTCTCGTGCACTTCAACATCTGCCTGAAGCGCGCCTGGCATGACCACCCTCCGCGCCCCGGCAAATGTCGTCGCAACCTCATGGTGCCTGCACCGACGGCATGATCCGCCACTGGGACACGAAATCCGCTAATCCGATCAGGACCGTCCCAACCGATAAAGCCCGCTACCGCCAGCTCACTTTTTCCCGTGATGGCCCCTTCTGGTCGGGGTCCCTATGGACGGAAAAATCAAAATCTGGAATACGGATTCCGCCGCGCTTTTGCACACCTTGGCCGGTCACAATGCCATCACGCGCAGCCTTGGCTTCCATCTCGACTCTAAGTTGCTGGCCAGTATCGGAGACGATCGTCAGGCCCGTGTCTGAGACCTCGATGCCGACAAGCAGAAATGGTCCAGCCCCGACGGCATCGGCGAGGCCCAACTCCTTCTCTTCTCACCCGACGCAAGCACACTGCTCTCGGCCAACTCCGACACCGACCTGCGCATCTGGCGCACGCCCAATCGCGAATTAGCCATGAAGATCATCGAGTATCTCTTGAGCCTGTTCGCCGCCGACTTTTCCGGCGACGACCAGCGGCTTACCCTCGCTGGCGCAGATCGGTCTGTCTACAGCTGGGACACCCGTGGCTCCAAGCTCGCACGAACTCTCACCGGCTACCTCGACCCGATTTCGGTACGCGCTTCACACCCAATGAAAAGGCCTTGCTCGCCATCGGGGCGAACGAGGCTGGCGGCGACCTCCCCGTCGACATGCGCACTTGGGACCTGGCCACTGGCACCTCCCGTCTCAGCGGTAGCCTGGACGCTATACGGCAAGCAAGTAGAGATTCGTGCGCTCTAGCGCCACTGCTCTAGCGCCACTGCTCTAGCGCCACTGCCCTAGCCAAGATAGTCAAACAACGTCGTTCGCGGCCGCTGCCCCCGGATCTCGAGCGCTGCCTTCTGCGCAAACTGGGCTTGTTGCATGTCAAGTATTGATTGCGTAATGTCGGAATTCTCCAGTCGGTCTATCTGCGTCTGCAATCGTAGCTCAGTCGCCCCCGCATCAGCCGTCGCTTGGTAGACCCGTTTCTGCGCCTCGCCATAAAAACTCAGCTCGCTCGATACATGCGAAAAGCTGGCCTCGATTGCCTGCATCGAAAGCTTCACTGCGCCCAGGTCCTTGGCCTCGAGAGCCACCTTCAATTGCCTCAATGCCGCGAACGCACTCCTTGATACTCCCGCCGAATCCGAACCCGGATTATCGAAAATCGTGTCTCCCGCATGTGCGATGTCGAACGGATTCCCCCCTGGATATAAGCTCTGCCGCGAGGCAGCCGACCCTGCATACGGCGTCACCGTGGCAAAGCTAGGGTCAAAGTCAAAGGGCAGGGTCGTATCTGAATTGCCCGCAAAGATAAATCTCCCTTCGCTGGCCAGATTCGCCACCCCCAGCAACTGCTGGGTTAAGTCTCCTGCTTCGATTGACAGCGATTTCAGAGTCGAATCGGAGTTGAAATCCGTCTGTGCCTGCCCAGCCACTACCCGTGCTCGCTCCAATACCTTCACTGCCTGTTGTATCCCCGACTCAGCCGAATCTACCTCAGCCTTGGTCCTGCCCAGGTTCGTCTTCAACTGCGAATTTGCCGCCAGTTCCGAGCGCGTGCTCAGTAGCGGGCTGATCCCGTCTGGTTCGTCGGAGGCGTCAAAAATTCTCTTGCCGCTCGTCACCTGACGCTGTGCCCGTTCCATCTTCGTTTGGATCTTGCCCAAATCGCGAAGGAATCTCGCGTCGGTCGCCGATAGTGAGTCTGTCATTTGCGCCTCGTTTTATTCCTAAGCAAAAAGTAGCGTTTAGCGGAAGACACTCATGATCGTGTCCGTCATCTCGTTGATGGTTTTGAAAAGCTGCGCAGCTGCCTGATAGGACCGCTGGTACTGGATCAGTAGGCTGGCCTCTTCATCGAGTGAAACCCCTTGAACACTCGCCCGCAATTCTTTTGCCTGGCCCAATAAGTCCCCCTGTACCTCGCCCACGCTCTTCGACGCTGCCAGATCGCGCCCCACTCGCCCGGCTGTGCTTCCATAAAACTGCTGAAAGGTCTGATTCCGGATCACTCGTTGCTCTGCCAGTTTCGTCAGCGCAATCGCGTTCCCATTGCCGCCTGGTTGGCCAGATCTGGCCAGCGCCAATTGATCCGCCGCGATGCCATTCACCTGAAAGGTGTAGGCAGATCCAAGAGCGCTGTTGTATGAAAACAAATCCTGGGTCGGTGCGTTCCCGTTCTGGTCAACACCTTGGGCCAAGGTCTGGTTTACCTGATCCGCAAAGTTTCCCGCCAGCGTATTCAGATCATCGAGATATGCGGGTATCTTGTTGTTGTAAACATCCAATAGCCCCGCTGTCTTTCCGCCTGTAACCTGGCGAGTAATGTCCAACCCATCGGAATCGACAATCCTCGCCTGATCCGCCAAAACGTCTGTCGAAAGTGGATAGCGCCGATCACCAATCACAAGTAGCGATTGGCCGCCAATCGTTACCGTCACGCCGCTCTCCTTCGATTCGACTGCTTGAAAATTCACCAGTTTCGACAAGTCCTCCAGCGCCGCATACAACTTTGCGTCGCTGCCGGGGTCCACGTTTTCTCCCCCACCGGCCTTGCGAGCCACGTTTAGCGCTTGTATCCGCGCACCGATGGAATTGATCTCGTCCACGCTCGATCGCAAACTTGTCTGCGTATTGCCACGAAGTTCCTGCATCTGTGTTGCCGTCCGCTGAAAACTCGTCGCCACATCAGAGGCCCGCTCAAGCGTAACCTGCCGTCCCGAACTGTCATTCGGTGAAACCGTCAGTTGCGAAACAGAATTGAAAAAACTGTTGATGGCCGCCGGTATCCCCGCCCCTTCCCGAACCGGAAGCAGTGACTCAATCGACGATAGACTGTTCGTTCGCTGCTCTTCAATCGAGGCCTGGCTCGATCTGGTTTGTACATTCCTCTCCGAATAAGCGTCCCGGTAGTTGTACAACGGGCCTGCCGAGACGCCACCCACAATGTTACGATCTGGCTCAAATCGATCTGCTTCAAAGCCCTGCCGCTGCTTGGCGTACCCGGCAGTATTCACATTCACTACATTGCTCTGCGTCGCCGCCAGCGCCCGCTCAAACACATGCATCGAACTAGCCGTCGATTTCAGGGAGCCAAATAGATTCCCCATTCCCCTAACCCTCGACCTTTACTCGCGACCCAGGTACAGGTGCAGCATTCTTCCAATCCCCATTTGGATTGTAAGAGGCCGCATCCCATGCCCCATTCATCACCGACTCCGCCGCCAAACCGCCATAAAAGTTCGCCGCCTGCCGATACAGCGCATTTACTCGTCCGGCCATTGTTAAAACCTGCGCCACTTCCGTCCTCAGCCCCGCCTCTAAACTACCCCCAGGCCTCAAGTCCGCCTGCAGCGCATCATTCAAAGCCAGCAATCCCTGCGTAACTTGCTCCAACGCTGCCCCTGCCGCCGTAACCGAGAAACTGCCAGGAGACTCAATCAACAGTCGCCGCACGTCCTCAAGGTGTCCCTTGACTTCACGCGCCGTCTCGAGGGTTCGTTCGCTGTTCTCCATAATCTGCCTACTCGTTCTTGGTCAGCAAACTATCCACAATCGCGCTTGCAATCGCCTTTGGATCGCTCGGATAGCTGCCCGCTTCCACTTCCTGCCGCAAGCCCTCAATGTATGCACCTCGCTCCGCCGTACCCGATTGCAACTGATTGATTTTGCTCGACAAACTCGATAGTTGTACCTCGTCGTCACGATCCGCACCTTTGATTCCCTGGCCGCTCGAACTAGTGATCTTGATCGCGTCCAGTTGCGCCGTCTTCCCGGTCGCCCCCGCTCCCGCCGCCCCGGCGCTCGTGGTTGCTGTCTGATTCACAGCTGGATTGATGTTTGGATCGTTTACACGCATATCTCTTTAGCCTCGTCTATGCTCTCATCGGATGTGTTCATCAATCCTTGAGTCAAAATAGTGAATAGCATTTTTTCATCAAAATTACTAAACTTTTTCAGCTTCTTCCCGTAAATTAGTATCAGATGCAGTTCTTTGATCTGAAAACCATTCAATCCAGCCTCGCTACCCTCTGTTTGGCTGCGGCCACGCTGTCAATCGCAGTCGCCGCCCCCAAACCAACTTTCTATAAAGATGTCCAGCCCCTGATCGAACGTAACTGCGTCAGTTGCCATCGCCCCGGCGAAGCCGCCCCCATGAGTTTCCTTTCCTACAAGGATGTTCGGCCCTATGCCGCCGCCATCAAGATGAGTGTTTCCCAAAAACGCATGCCACCCTGGAATGCCGATCCCCATGTCGGAAAGTTTGCCAACGACCGTTCCCTCCCGGCAGCCGACCTGCAGACCCTCCTCGATTGGACCTCCACCGGTGCCACCGAAGGCGACCCCAAAGATGCCAAGCCCCTCAATCGCGACTTCGCCACCGGCTGGAGCATAGGCAAGCCTGACGTTGTCATTGAGATGAAGGACTTCTTCAACGTCCCGGCCGCTGGCACCATCGATTACCACTACGTTGTGCTACCCACGAATTTCAAGGAAGACACCTGGATCGAATCCGCAGAAGCCCGCCCCGCAAATCGCGCCGTCAATCACCATATCATTGCCTTCATTCGTGAGCCTGGTAATAAGTGGATGAAAGATGCCCCTGCAGGCGTTCCTTTCATCCCGACTAAAGATACTGGCGGCCTCGGTAGTGCTGAATTCCTCGCAGGCTACGCCCCCGGCACGGTTCCCACTCTATTGAAACCTGGCCAGGCCATCCTCGTCAAAGCCGGCAGCGATATTGTCTTCCAGCTCCACTGGACTGCCAACGGTAAAGAGGCCACTGACAAAGCAAAGCTTGGGCTCATCCTGGCCAAGTCCCCTCCCAAAGAGCGCGTTATGACCCTGGCGGCCACCAACGGCAGGTTTGAAATACCGGCCGGTGCCTCCAATCATCAGGTCGACGCCAAAATCACTCTTCATGCCGACACAGTGCTCGAAGGCCTGGTTCCTCACATGCACGTTCGCGGCAAGGCCTTTACCATGCGTGCTGTTCTCCCCGATGGTCAGGCAATCGATCTGTTGAACGTACCTCACTACGATTTCAACTGGCAGCTTACCTACAACCTGGCCGAACCAATGAAGCTCCCCAAAGGCACCCGCATCGAAGCCAGTGCCTGGTATGACAACTCGACAAATAACAAGTTCAATCCCGACCCGACCAAAGTCGTCAAGTGGGGCGACCAAAGCTGGGAGGAAATGATGATCGGTTTCTTCGCGGTCAGTTTCCCGATTGATACCAAGGTCAATGACATCCTGCGGCCCCGCAAGGTTGCGCCAGCCCCTTCCAGTGCCGGTGGACAAGACTAGCTACTGTCGGTCGAGAATTCTCACGAGACTTCTCGTCGTGGCCGCCGCAGCGGCTCTATGCTCCCCCGCAGGCGGCCACGATGTCATTACGACCAAGCTCACCTGGTCTAAAGAAGTATCTCGCGTCGTCGTCCGACGCTGTATCGCTTGCCACGCCCCCGGCGGGCCGGCCTTCTCTTTGCTGACATTCGCTGAAGCCCGCCCCTGGGCCAAGGCCATTCAGGAAGAAGTACTTCGCCGCCGCATGCCTCCCTGGAACGCCGTCAAAGGCTTCGGCGATTTCCAGAACGACATCGGCCTCAGCCAGGAAGAAATTCATACGATTGCCGATTGGGTAGAGGGCGGCGCGCCAGAAGGCGATGTAGCTTTGTTGCCCGAGACGCTCCGGCGAACGATTCCCAAAGCGCCCCTCCCCACTGGACCCCGCCTCTACCTCCGCGCGGCCCCGCTACGCCTGGCTGCCCCCTTCGCCCTCAAGACAATCCGCATCGGACAAACCACTCCCGGCGCAAGTTTCAAACTGATCGCTGAAACTCCCTCCGGCCAACTGATCCCATTGCTCTGGATCAATGCCTTCTCGCCCAAGGCCAATCGCGATTACGTCCTCAAATCGCCACTCCTTCTCAAAGTCGGCACTCGCATCCTCGCTTACCCGCCAACCGGCGTCGAACTCACCCTTATAGGTTCTTGACTTCCACGTTGAACGGGATCGTGTTCACCACTCCGGCTCGCTGAAATTGCGCCCACACCCGATACATTCCGGGCCGGGGAAAGATCACGTTGAATTGCACCTGCTTTGCATCGACCGGCGGCGCCATCAGGCCCCCATCCACCAGAAACGGATGCGTGTGCATCAGATCGATCAAATCCGCACTCGCCACCAGCATGTGCCCCATCGCCCCGAGAAACGGCTCAAAGTCGGTCCGCGGCGCAATGCGGTATTGCAGCAGCGTCTTCTCGCCAGCCAGCGGCACTTCCGGGTCTAGTCGCAAACTTACTTCAACATTCGCGCCCTTCTTGAGCTCGCCAGAGTCGCCGTGAAGTTCCGGCACAGCCAGCGTCCCCCCGCCCAACAGGATGCTCCGCGATATAAGCTGCGGCGTCGCGTGTGTCGGATAAAAATCGAGCAGCACTCGCCACATTCCCCCGAGTACAAAGGTCCAATCGATCTCAAATACCCCCGGTCCCACGGCCTCAGGATGTTCGTGCGCAAAGTGTTGCAGGTCTTCCGAGATCAGAAACAAATGCAGCACCCGCTCATGAATCAGCTCAAATTCGGTCACCGGCTTCGAGGTCTTCGGATCGCTAACATAAAAACGCAACCGAACTTTCTGCCCCGGTTTCGGCTGTGTGGGTACCATCGTCACCGCCACTGGATATTCGATCGCCTCCGGCAGCCCAGCCACCAGCTTCATGCCACAGCGCGGACACTTTCCGGGTTTTGACTGTCGCACATCGGCATCCATCGGGCACAAAAACTCGACGGGCTTTTCTGGCTTCTCTTGCGCAAGCGCCAAGGTCCCCACAACGCCAATACAAAACTCGCGACGGCCACTCATGGTTCAAACGGCCAGACCTTTGTATTGTTCGCCCCGCCATCCACCGCAATTACCTGACCTGTAACATAGGCACTCCCAGGCGCCGCCAGAAAAACCGCCAGTGGTGCGATATCTTCGGGAATCCCCGTCCGTGGCATGCTCTGCGACCTATTCAGCCACTCCGTCATAAAGTCTGGCTCCCACATCTTACGATTCAAATCGGTGATGATAAAACCCGGCGCAATGCAATTCACCGTGATGTTGTGCCGACCCCATTCCGCAGCCAGGCTGCGCGTAAGCCCAGCCAGCGCGCTCTTCGTCATTGCGTAGATCGTCACGTAGGGCAGCCCCGTCGTGCTCGTCAAACTCCCGATGTGTACGATCCGCCCTCCCGCCCCGCGCGCCACCATGCGCTCACCCACTTTTTGTGTCAGCCGCACCAGCCCGTGCAGGTTCGTCTGCATAATTCGGTCGTATTCATCCTGCGTGTAAGCCTCAAAATTCTTGCGAATGTTGGTGCCGCTCACGTTGATCAAAATATCGAAATTCCCGCTTGCTGCCACCGCGTCAATCGACTCGTTCTGCTCCATATCAAGCGCCATCGCACTGGCCAATAATCCCGCTCCGCGTAGCGCCTCCGCCTCGCGCTCCAACGCATCCATCGACCTCGCCGCCAGCACTGTGTCGGCACCACTTGCGGCAATCGCTTTCGCAATCGCCAGTCCAATGCCGCGACTGGCCCCGGCAATCAGCGCGCGTTTTCCTGCCAGCGAAAACGCCGCCGGCGAAGTCATGATTTTAGGGTCAGGAGACGTCACAATCTAAGTCTACGCTTTGGCCGGTCATGCCAGCGCGCCTACAAGGCCTCCCCCTCACCTCCACTTTCTGACATCTTTGTCTCACACCTTCCCCCCCTCTAGCCGAAAAGGCTTTCAGAGGTGATCAAAGCGAATGGCAATAGACGTGTTGATCGTTGATGACTCCGCGGCGATCCGCAAGATTCTGCAAAGAGTGCTCCGGCAGACTGAGATGCCGATTGGAAATATTATCGAGGCCGGCGACGGCGTTGAGGCCCTCGCCATGCTCGAAAAGCAAAGCGTAGGGCTCATTTTGTCAGACATAAATATGCCCAACATGGATGGTCTGGAGCTACTCGCAAAGATCAAGGCAAACGAAGCATATAAAGCTGTGCCTGTCATCATGATCACCACCGAGGGCAACCAGAACAAGGTGATGGAGGCGGTTAGCCTCGGCGCGGCCGGTTACGTCCGCAAGCCTTTCACAACTGAACAAATCAAAGAGAAACTGACGGGTCTCGTCTAGACCCCCCGTCAGGCTGAGGAATATTGCAATGACTGCTTCCACGACAAATGTCGGCGCTTCTAGTGCCGCTCCAACGCGCGATGAAATCGTCTGCTGGGTTAACCAGTCCACGAACGAAGTCTTTCAAACGATGCTCGGCATGGACGCATCCATTTCTGAACAGTTCGTCGAAGAACCCGGTAAAGGCCTCACCATGGGGGTCATCGGAATCATCGGTCTCGTCGGTGATTGGACAGGTACAGCCGTCATCAGTTGTAGCTCCCCGCTCGCCTGCAAGATCGCCGGTACTCTCTTCATGCAAGAGTACTCAAGTGTCACCGATGATGTCCTCGACGCCGTCGCCGAGATGACTAACATGATCATCGGCAACCTCAAAAACAGCCTCGAAAGCCGCCTCGGCCAGATGGGCCTCTCCATTCCAGCCGTCGTCTTCGGACGCAACTTCGCCACCCGGCGCAGCGGCAAAGAAAGCTGGTACGTCATTCAGTTCCAGGTGGACAATGAACCCTTCGAAGTCCAACTCTGCCTCGCCCCCTCACAGGCGGGCGTCCTCACAGGTACCGGCATCCCTCGCATCATGACCCTGGCTTGACTACCAAGCCACCGCCCCCTACCAAGGCAGTGTCTCTCCTAGGTGAAAGTATCCACCGCTCGGTCCGTCTGCGCCTAACGTAGCCAGCCGGACCGATGTTTTTGCTCCGTCTTCAATCTCCATCTGCGCCCCCTCCCCTCCAAGTTCCGTCTTCACCCATCCAGGATGCGCCGAGTTCACTTTTACCTTCGTGTCGCGCAACTCATAGGCCAGCGTCGCCGTAAACATATTCACTGCCGCCTTCGACCCGTTATACCCAAAGCTCCTCCACTCGCCTAACGGCGCTTCAACGTCGGCATTCATTGTCAAGCTCCCCAGGATGCTCGATAGATTGACGATCCGCCCCCCCTCGCTCTTAAGCAGCAGCGGCAACAATGTCTGCGTCAGCTCAACTAATCCAAAGACATTCACTTCAAACGTCTTCCGCACCAACTCCATCCCAACCGTGCTCGGCTTCTTTCCGATATCGATTCCAATCCCCGCATTGTTCACCAACACATCCAGTTTTCCAAACTTCCGCTCGATCATTTCGCGCGCCGCTTGAAAGGTCTCTGGCCTTTCCATATCCAACTCGACAGCCTCCGCCTTTCCGCCAATGCTTTCAGCCACCTCCCGCCCTTCTGCCACCTTCCGCGATCCGAGCAGCACCGTATATGCCAGCGCCGACAACTGCCGCGCAGTCTCCCGGCCAATCCCTCTGTTTGCGCCTGTAATCAAAGCGACCTTGTTTGCACTCATACGACGTAGATGCCAGAACCTCGATCAACGATTCCGCCTTCGCAGCCCACCGCTAATGGCGACTTACGGCTAGCGGAGGTGGCGGAAGCGGAGTCTTTCGAAGCGGGCGAAATCGGCGTCGAAAGACCAGATCTCGGCGTTGTGTTCGATGGCGATGGCGGCGAGATGGGCGTCGCTTGTGAGGTTGCCCGCCGTGCCGGTCGCGACGATCAGTTCTTTGAGGATAGAGAAATGGCGGGGGCCGGGCGACAAGACTACCGTGTTCGGCTGGGCGAGCCAGAGGCCGATAACTTCGAGGGCTTGGCTGGGAGTCAGAGGTAGGGAATAAAACTTGCTTCTGGTGGTGATTCGAAGGAAGGCAAGGAGCACAACCCAAGGGAGCGCAACGGTCTGGCGACGTGAGAACAACAAGTCAAGTTCGGACCGGGCTTGCGCATGATGAGTCGAGGCTTCGTTATGCGCGTAGATCAGTAGGTTTGCGTCGACTAAGATCACTTACCCAGCGCCATTTTGCGGAGGATTTCTTCATCCTCCAAGTCATCCGCCAAGTGTTGGGCGTTCCATTCGCCAGGGATGAGGCAATCGCCTAAATTAAAGGTGGGAAGCGTGAAGCGGGGGCGGTCTGAACTCGGGGGATTCAGGCCTTCACGGATGGCGAAATTTACCGCCTGCTTGAAAGAGAGTTTGCGCTCGGCAATCAGCTTTTCCAGCAACGCGTCGACGTCGGGATCCAATGTTATGGTGGTACGCACCTTGATAGCATCATAGCATCAATTTAATGGATGCTATGTGGAAGGGGCTCCACAGAAACCCGCCCTTCAATCGAGAAGGTTCAGCCGTTCGCTCCAGCGGCAATCCGATTTGTTCATTTTGCTGAGTGCCAGGAGCCCCGCAGAACTAACGATTGAGACGCCATGCACCCCGTTTGTGGCATGGAACGCTAACAAATGGGATCGCCGTCAGCCTAACCCGCGTCTCAGGCCATGCGCTGGTCGTTTCATCTTGCCTAAACCTGAGCAATCCCCGCAAGCCGCACTGCCATCGACATCGCCGCCTCAAGGCTTTGTGTCGAAGCGATCCCCTTCCACGCAATGTCAAACGCTGTCCCGTGATCCACCGATGTCCTCACAATCGGCAAGCCCAACGCAATGTTGACGCCGCCCTCAAAGTCCAGCAGCTTCGATGGAATGTGGCCCTGGTCGTGGTACATGCAGACCACCGCGTCAAACTTCTTGCGTCGCACGGCCAGATAAAACAGCGTGTCCGGAGGGAACGGGCCTTCCACATTCCAGCCCTGCTCACGAGCCCACTTCACTGCCGGAGCGATCTCATCAATCTCTTCCCGCCCGAACAATCCGTTCTCACCGGCGTGCGGATTCAACCCCGCTACCGCCACCCTCGCGCCCGGCTTCAACCTCTCGACAGCGTGCCAGGTCAATTCGATGATCTTCGCGATACGCGCAAACTTACATCGCTCAATCGCTTCGCGCAACGAACAATGCGTGCTGACGTGTGTCGCAATCAAGTCCGGTGAAGCCAGCATGATCGTGACGTCATCACTCCCGCACACCTCGCCGATCAACTCCGTATGTCCAGTGAACTGAGGGTCGGTCAATTGCGTCGCTTCTTTGTTCATCGGCAACGTCACCATCGCCGCAATTTCGCCTCCAAGCGCATCTTCAGCCGCTCGAACCACATAGGCTCTCGCGGCCGCGCCCGACTTTGCGTTGATCGCTCCAGGACTCAACTCGCCCACTTCAAGCATCCGGAAGTCGATCACGTTAACGCGGCCCTCCTGCCACTCACTCGCCTTCGAGATGGATACAAGCTCCAGCGCAAACCCAAGCCGCTGATTCAATGCCGCCAGTGCCGACAAATCGCCATAGACAACATAGGGCACGGGGATGCGCTGGCCCGCCGCCGACTTCAACAAAATCTCCGGCCCAACTCCGCTTGAGTCGCCCATCGTAATGCCCATCAACTTCGGCTTCATCGCATGATCTCGATCACTTGCTGCACCACTCCATGTTCGCCGAAGCCTCCGGCCTTTGTCACGAATACCATGTTCAACTCCCTGCTCAGGCATGCCGCCACGCCAGGCAAAAGCTCCGGCAAAGGCTCCAATCGGTGAACCCCCAATGCCTTCCACACTGCAAACGCAGTATCTCCGCCCATAATCAACATCGCCTCGGGCTTGGCGGCATTTACTCTCTCCACCACCAATTTCGACAATTCATTCGCCGCTTGCTCAGGCGAAGAATTCTCTGCCGCATCGCTGGCGATTGTTGGAATGCCGAGCGCGACAGCCTGAGCCACTTGCGCTCGCGATTGAGGGTGCAAGCTGCCACAAACCACCAACCAATTCTTCGGGTGCGGACGCTGCTGAGGCGGTCTGGCGGTAAATGTGCCAAACGAAGCCCACTCACTCAAAAACCCCGCCGGCCCAGCCACTAGATGCCCCCGCGCCGCATCGCGAAGCACCTGGGAAATCCGCTTTAAGTCATCCTCCGTCCCACCGTCGCATATCAGGATCTTCCTCTCTCCAACTTCGAGTTGCCGCCTCAGCTCATCTGCATCACGAATCGATGAGACACGCCCCAGCGCCTCCCCTCGAAACAAATCCAACAGTGACGACGAGGCTACCGGATGGCGCACATCCATTGCGAAGGCAGTCTTCTCAAGCGCAACGCCGTCCACATAGAGGCACCCTTCCCGCACCGTTCTTCGCAGCTTCGGATAAGCAGGCACATAGACCACTGGCCCTTCATTGGTTCCATCCAGCACTTCGATCAGGCTCACGCCAATGTGCCCGCGCAAGGTGGAATCGGTCTTCAGATAGATACGCCGCGTCCCCTCCTCACGAAGCTGATCAAGCACCCCCCGCAGCGCGAGCCGCGCGTCCTCGGCCTTCAATTTCCTCGACTCAAGATCCACCACCAGAATCCCCTGCGTCGGATTCAATCTTGCCGGGGCGCCAATCGAGACCTGCACTGGATAATCGAAGCCCGCCAATATCGATGCGCACTCAAGCGCACCGGTCGCATCGTCGGCCAGCACAATGGCTGATTCTTCACAACTCATCGACACATGCATAGACACATCCCATCATGTCCCTGCAACACCGGGAACGGTTGCATCCAAATCAAAAGGCCCACCGAAGCGGGCCTAATCAACTGATTCTATTTGCGTTATTTGGAGCCGGTGGTCGGAATCGAACCAACGACCATCTGATTACAAATCAGGCGCTCTACCAACTGAGCTACACCGGCACTCCACACAACTCTTCCAGTTTACCGAATCCGCCCGCTCACTGTCACCCGCCATGCCCACCCAAATGCATCCGTCGTGATTCCAGAACTCACAACCCCTTAAGCCACAGCCGCCGCTATCGGCGACCGCGCCGCTTAGGCCGGCGGCCGCAGCGCGTCGTCAACTGCTTCCGGATGCTTAGCGATCACCGCAAGCAGAACTCGCATAGGACCTTCAGGCCGTGTCCGTCCTTGCTCCCAATTTCTCACCGACGCTACTGCTAACCCGAAACGCGACGCGAATTGAGCTTGGCTCAAACGCAGTTTCCGTCGAAGCACCCGGACATCAACCACCGGCACTTCGATCCGCGTAACCCGCACTGGAACGTCGTCGCCTTTGGCCCAGGCAATGGCCTCTCGAAGGCTCGCCGCAATTTCTTCGCCAACAGAAGGCCCCGTCTTCCTCGAACTCTCCTTCATACTCGCCTTCCTTTCGTGAACTGCCTCACCAATTCCGGTATTAACTTTGACAGCCCGTTGCGTTCGGCCTGACTCAGGTTAACCTTGACGCCCTTAGCGGAGATGCTCAACATCACGACGGGCATCCGTTCGCTGTGAAAATAGTAGATGACACGCGCTCCACTGCTCTTGCCTCTGCCTTCCAACGCCCATCGCAGCTTGCGGACGCCCCCGGTCTCCGGGATGATTTCACCTGCCTCTGGATTCGTGCCAATCGAGAGGACTAGCGCCGCCCGCTCTTCTTCGCTCAGAAGCTTCGCAACCTTTCGCACGAACAATGGCGTCTCCACAATAGTCATCGGGGCCGATGCTAGCGCCATACCTCAACTATACGCTTGTAGCGTAGGGTCTGTAAGCACCCAAAGCGCCGCAAAACGCGACACCTCAGCAACCACCCGCCATGCGATCATAACCCCACCGCCCAATAGCAGAACCCACGATGAAAACCCTCCTCCTCTCCCTCCTGCTCTCCCTCGCCGCCCACGCCCAACTCCCGCCCATTGACTGGCCAACCCACAAAGCCGAAATCCTCAAGCACTACCGCGCGCTGGTGCAAATCGATTCCTCCTCCGGCAACGAAGTCCGCGTCGTCGATTACATCAAGAAGGTCCTCGACGCCGAAGGCATCCCCTCCAAAATCCTGGCCCTCGATCCCAATCGTCCCAACCTCGTCGCACGCCTCAAAGGCAACGGCTCCAAGCGCCCGCTCCTCCTCATGGCCCACTCCGACGTCGTCGGCGTCCAGCGTGAAAAATGGCCCGTCGATCCCTTCGGTGCCATCCTCAAAGACGGCTACATCTGGGGCCGCGGCACAACCGATGACAAAGACTGCCTCACCGCCAATCTCATGGTCCTCCTCCTGCTCAAACGCTCGGCACAGCCTCTTGATCGCGACGTCATTTTCCTCGTCGAATCCGCCGAAGAGACCGATCCCGCCGACGCCGGCATCAGCTTCATGATGGATCGACACTTCGATGAAATCGATGCCGAGTACGCGATCACCGAAGGCGGCGCCACCACCCTCGCGGGTGACAAAGTCACCACCGTCCAGATCGCCACAACCGAAAAAGCCCCCCGCCGCGTCCGCCTCATCGCCAAAGGCACTGCCGGCCACGGCTCCGTCCCGCGTCTCGACAACGCGCTCACCCATCTCGGTGCTGCAGTCCAAAAGGTAGGCTCCTGGCAGACGCCCATGCGCCTCAACGACACCACCCGCACTTACTTTGAGAAACTCGCCTCAATTAGTCCTCCCGAGCAAGCCGCGCGTTACAACGGGCTCATGGATCCGCAAAAGTCCCCCGCCATTCAGCGCTACCTTGCCGAGTTCGAGCCCCGCCACTACTCCATGCTGCGCACCTCGGTGGTGCCCACGATGTTCAAAGCCGGCATCGGTGCCAACGTGATCCCCTCTGAGGCCGAAGCCACCATCGACATCCGCGTCCTCCCCGACGAGGATGTTACTAAGTTCTACGCCGAAATGAAAAAGCTCATCGCCGATCCCAACGTCGAGATCGTCCCCATCGTCTCGTCGCGTCCCGTCGCCCCGCCCTCCAAGCTCGATAACGAAATGTATCGCGCTCTCGAGAAAGCCGGCAAGCACATCTACCCCGGCTCCACCACCCTGCCCGGGATGCTCACCGGCTACACCGACATGGCGCTCCTGCGCGCCAAAGGCATCCAATCCTACGGCATCGGCCCGGCCATCTCGGCAAAGGATCGCACCGACTTCGGTCCCCACAGCGACGTCGAGCGCCTTCTCGAATCCTCGCTCTACAAGTTCGTCGAATTCACCTGGGCCGCCGTCACCGAGGTCGCAGCCAAGCAATAAACAAGCGATCTACCGGATCCGCTCCGTCACCGTCAACGCTGTACTCACGCGAAACGGAATCTTCGTCTCGACATCAATCTGCACCGGCTTTCCCCGCGTTGCCAGCACAACCCCCGTCCCGGCCCCCGCCCCGCTCGCTCCACCGATCGCCGCGCCCTTGCCTCCCCCCACGATCGCTCCAATCGCCGCCCCAATCGCCGCCCCGACGCCCACCTTCACCGCGTCCGCCTTCTTCGAACTCTCTGCATCCCGTTCCCAAGGGTCCGTTCGTAGTTCCAATTGCTGTCCATCGCTCAGCTGAATCCGAGTCAGCTCCAGCATCATCTTTGCGAGACCCTTCACGCGCCCGCTCCGGTCCACTTCCGAAATCTTCCCGTCCACCTTCGCCCCGCGTTCGGCCAGCACAATGTCGTTCACCACCAGCGGCGTGTCCAGCGTCGCCGTGAAAGTATCGCCAGTCACATTTTTCTCAGAGTTCAGCGTCGAATTCATCCGCACGCTAATGCTCGTGCCGCTCGGAATGATCACCGTTTCAGGCGTTCGCGCAGGCGCTGGCTTAGCCACTGCCTCGGCATGCGCTACCTCGACACGCGTCGGCTCAACCTTGGCTGAAGTTGCCGACAACGGTGGCAACACCACCCCTGGCGATACTCCTTGCGCCGGATGCCCCGTCTGCACTGGCGATGCTCCGTTCGCCACCTTCGCCGCACCACCCAACACGCGCGTCTTCGCGCCCACTGCGGCCCTCGGCCTCACTGGCTCCATCCCCGCCGCCACATCCGCCGCGTTCCCATTCGATCCAGAGACGGGCCGCTCCACAATGGCATCCCGACTTGCATCCTGCGTCTGCGATGTCGCCTGCAAACCTGAATCCTGCTTCTGTTCGCCCTTGCCAGTCATCAAGAACATCACCAGCCCGGTCGCCGCCACACCGCCCACAAACGCTAGTAATACCCTCAAATTCATACTCGTATTGACGCTCCGCTAGCGGGTCTCGTTTCCCAAAGTCATCCTTACCCGGCATAATAGAGTGTGATGCGTGCTTTTCCAGCTAATTTCTCAATTGGCTCTACTCTGATTGCCCCAGCCACCGTGCTGGCCCCCATGGTCGGTGTCACAGACACCGTCTTCCGCCGTCTCATCCGCTCCCAAGGCGGCTGCGGCCTCATCATGACGGAATTTACATCCAGCCACGGCGTCGTCCGAAGTCTCCGCACCCACAAACCTTCCAAGACTGAAAAACGCTACCTCTGCTTTGAACCAGAAGAGCACCCCATCTCCTCCCAACTCTTCGGCTCCGACCCCGAAGTCATGGCCGATGCCGCCCGCCATTGCCAGGATCTCGGCTTCGATTTTGTCGACATAAACTTCGGCTGCCCCGTCAAGAAAGTCGTCCGCTGCAACGGTGGCTCCGGTTGCCTCCGCGACCTTCCCCTCATCGCCAACATCCTCAAAGCCGTCAAATCTGCGATCACCATCCCTCTCACGATGAAGTTCCGCGCCGGTTGGAATGACAATGAACTCGTCCACGTCCAGGTCGCCAAAATGGCCGAGGATATCGGCCTCTCCGCCATCGCCCTCCACCCCCGCACCCGCGAGCAAGGCTACGCCGGCAAAGCCGATTGGACCCGCATCGCCGAGGTCAAAGCCGCCGTCAAAATTCCCGTCATCGGCAACGGCGACATCATCACCCCTGAAGACGCCGTCCGCATGATCGAACTTACTAACTGCGACGCCGTCATGATCGGTCGCGCCGCCAGTTACAACCCCTGGATCTTCCGTCAAATTACCGAATACCTCGCCACCGGCACTTACTGGAAGCCCGAGCAGGAAGATCGCTATGCGATCATGAAACGCTATTTCACCATGCTCGAAGAAACCCAATGGCCCGAAGCCGTCGGCAAGATGAAGCAATTCACCAGCTACTTCACCCACGGCGTCCGTAATGGCTCCCGCCTCCGCGCAGACCTCTACCAAAAACAGACTCCCCGCGAAATCCTCGACGCCGTTGACCACTTCTTTGAAACAGAAGCCAAACTCCAGATAGAAACCGAACTTACCGCTGCATGAAACAAGTTGAATTGATTACCGACGGGGCTTGCTCTGGCAACCCCGGCCCCGGCGGCTGGGCCGCCGTCCTCCGCTTTGGCGACCTCAAAAAAGAGATCTGGGGTGCCGAACCCCTCACCACCAACAACCGCATGGAACTTCGCGCTGCCGTCGAAGGCCTCAAGCTTCTAAAGGAGCCCTGCCAGGTCACCATCACCACCGACAGCGAATACGTCCGCAAAGGCATCACCGAGTGGATCCACGGTTGGAAGCGCAACAACTGGCGCACCAAAGATAAAAAACCTGTCAAAAATCAGGACCTGTGGGAAAATCTGGACGAACAGGTCAGCCGCCACCAAGCCGTGTGGAAATGGACCAAGGGCCACGCCGATCACCCCGACAACAACCGCTGCGACGAACTCGCGGTGATCGCCTCAAGGACCCAAAGCCACTCCACATGAACGTACTTGCCTTTGAATCTCGACGCGGCGCAGAAATGGCCACCCTCCTGCGCAACCTCGGCTGGATCCCCACCATCGTCCCCGCCTTCACCGAAACTCCCCAGGATGACCCTCGCGAAGCCATCCAATTCGCCGCAGACCTCAAACAAGGCAAATTCGAGCAAGTCATCTTCCTCACCGGAGTCGCCGTCCGCCAGCTGGCTAAGACCCCGCTCCCCCTGCCAGAACTCCAGAAAGCCGTCACGATAGCCCGCGGCCCCAAGCCCGCCGCAGCCCTCCGCGAGATCGGCATCACCCCCACGATCATCATCCGCGAACCCGCCACCTGGCGCGAAATCCTCGTCGCCCTCGCCGATCAACCCAAGCGATCCACTGCCGTCATCGAATATGGCCGCAGCGACGATCGCCTCCTCGCCGGCCTTTCCGACCTCAACATCCCCCATCAGTCTGTCGCCGTTTATCACTACGATTTCCCGGCCGACAGGGCCCCCGTCCAGGACGTCCTGGCTCGTCTCGCACGCAACGAATTCGACATTGTAATTTTCACCGCCAGCGTGCAGTACATGTTCCTTGCCGCTGCAGCCACTGACGACACTTGGAAGCAGGGCCTTCACCATGCCTACATCGCCTCCATCGGCCCCACAATGACCGAGACTCTGGAGGCCGACGGCATCCCCGTCAACTTCCAGCCCTCCTCCTCAAAGATGGGAATTCTCATCCACGAACTCGCCCGCCAAGACATTAGTAAACCTTAACTAGGCTTCCCGACGCTTATAGCAGTCGATGCCATCACTTATTTCAATTGGACGAAACTTCACCCGCCCTCTACCCTTGATTTTAGCCCTCAGAGTCCGAGGCGCCCGCTGTAACCCCCTACCCTGTGGTATTCCCTAAAATCTTGAATTTCTAGAGGTGCATCCATTGGGACAAGTGTCTCTCGTCGGCGCGGGTCCCGGCGACCCCGATCTTTTGACGCTAAAAGCGCTCCGCTTTTTGCAAAGCGCAGACGTAATCCTATATGATCGCCTCGTTTCGGCTGAAATCCTCGCTCTCGCCAACCCTCAAGCCGAGTTCATCTACACCGGTAAAGAAGAAGGCCATCAGGACGCTGTACAGCAGGAAATTTTCGACCTCCTTCTCACCCACGCCGCCGCCGGAAAGCATGTAGTCAGACTGAAATCCGGTGATCCTTTCCTCTTCGGTCGCGGCGGTGAAGAGATGCTTTACCTCCGCCAGCGCGGCATCGCCGTCGAGGTCGTCCCCGGCATCAGTTCCTCCCTCGCCGCTCCAGCTTGCGCGGGCATTCCCGTCACCTATCGCGGCGTCGCCTCTAGCGTCGCTGTCGTCACTGCCCGCTGTAAAGGCGGCTCGGCCAACGATTGGCAAAAACTCGCCCACATCGACACCCTTGTCGTCCTGATGGGCGTCAAGAATCGCCGCAATCTCGCCCAGTCCCTCATCGATGCCGGTCGCGACGCAACAGAGCCTGCCGCCTTCATCGAGCGAGGCTCCACCCCCGACCAACGCGTCGTCGAGTGCACCCTCGGCGAAATTGCCAGCGGTCAAGTGGAAGACATCACCGCCCCCGCCGTTCTCGTCATCGGCAAAGTCGTCCGCCTCCGTACCCTGCTTGCTGAACACGCAGAAGGAGTAGCGCCCCATGGCCTTGCCGCTGCTTACTAGTCCCGCTGAAGGCGAGCAATACCGCTTCCACTTCGATATGTCGGTCTGCATCGGCTGCAAGTGCTGCGAGGTCGCCTGCAACGAACAGAACGATAACCCGGCCGATATCCGCTGGCGTCGTGTCGGAGAACTCGAAGGCGGAGAATTCCCCTTCACCAAGCGCTTCCATCTCTCGATGGGTTGCAATCATTGCGTCGATGCCGCCTGCCTCCATGGCTGCCCGGTCGACGCCTACACCAAAAGCCCCACCAACGGCCTCGTCCTGCACAACGCCGACGCCTGCATCGGCTGCCAATATTGCGTTTGGAACTGCCCCTACGGCGTACCTCAATACAACGAAGAACGCGGCGTCGTTGGTAAGTGCGACATGTGTGTCGGTCGTCTCGAAGAAGGCCGTCAGCCCGCCTGTGCCGCCGCCTGCCCGGAAGGCGCGATTCAGATCGAAGTCGTCAACATTGCCGAATGGAAACAAGTCTTCGCCCATCAGGCCAACGCACCCGGCATGCCCAATGCCGACGACACGATTTCCACCACCCGCATCACCCTGCCCAAGGACGCCCCGGCCCTCACTGGCGGCAATAGCAATTTCGTCCGTCGTGAGTCGGCCCACTGGCCTCTCGTCGCTTTCCTCGTCCTCAGTCAACTCAGCGTCGGCGGCATGTTCTTTGGCCAGGGCTGGCTCGCCTATGTCCTGGGCATGCTCGGCCTCTCCGCCTCGTTACTCCACTTGGGGCGACCGATTTACGCTTACCGCGCACTCAAAATGTGGCGTCGCTCCTGGCTCTCCCGCGAGGTCCTCTTCTTCACTCTATTTGCCGGCGCAGCACTGGTCTCGCACCAATTGGCTGCCGCCATTGGCCTGGCCGGTGTCTATGCCAGCGCGCGCATCTACATGGTTCCTGCCCGCCCGTCCTGGAACAGCCTGCGCACGATGATCTCCTTCTTCGCCACCACCGCCCTGCTCGGCCTCGCCCTCGCCGGCCATCCTGCCGCTGTCTGGGTCGCCCTTATCACTGTCGTGATCGAAATGGAACGCGCCCTCTGGCTCCGTAACTCCACTGAATTCGAGTTACACCAATCGGGCCGCCTGCTTCGTACGGAGTTACAGGGCCTTCTCGCCCTCCGCATCATCCTGCTCGCCGGCGTCTTTCTGCCCTACGCCCTCATCCCGCTTGCCATCAGCGAGATCATCGGTCGCTATCTCTTCTTCACAAGTGTCGTGCCACGCAACATGGCCGCCACCTTTTCGGCGGTGGCCGCATGACCTTCAAACGACTCATCGGCCTCGATAACATGAGCGCCAAATACCGCTATGCCAGCGACCCCAAGTTCGGCCATATGGCCGAATCAAAAATCCCTGACTCCTGGGTCAAAACCACTTGCGGCTATTGCAGCGTTGGCTGCGGCATGCACATCGGCGTCAAGGATGGCCGCGCTGTCAGCGTTCGCGGCGACGAATCGCACCCGGTCAATCTGGGCAAGCTCTGCCCAAAGGGCCTTAGCGAGCACCAGTTTCTCAACTCCCCCAATCGCGCCACCACGCCCATTCTCAACGGACAGGCCATCGGCTGGGATGCCGCCATCGACACCCTCGTCACCCGCTTCCAGGCCGTCCAGGAAAAATATGGCCCTGCCTCTCTCGGCGTCCTCTCCACAGGTCAGTTAGTAACTGAAGAATTCTACACTCTCGGCAAGTTAGTCCAACTCGGCTTCAAAACAAAAAACTACGATGGCAATACCACCCTCTGCATGTCCAGTGCTGTCGCCGGCTATAAGCGTAGCTTTGGCTCCGATGGACCTCCCGGTGCATTCGCCGACATGGAGGTCTCTGATGTCGTCATCCTCATCGGTGCCAACATCGCCGACAACCACCCCATCCTCTGTCGACACCTTGAGAAGAATAAAACCAAAACCCTGATCGTCGTCGATCCCCGCATCACTAAGACTGCGATGCTCGCCGACATCCACCTCCCCATCAAGCCGCGCGGTGACATCGCACTGCTCAACGGCATCCTCCACATCCTCATCGCTGAGAACCTCGTCAATCGCGATTACATCGCCGCCCACACCACTGGTTTCGATGCCGTGGAAGCCGCCGCTGCCACCTACACTCCCGCTCATGTCTCAGAGCTCACCGGTCTCTCAACCCAACAACTCTATCGAGTGGCTCGCCTCTTCGGCACCGCCCGCGCCCCGATGATTGCCTGGACCATGGGCGTCAATCACTCAACCCAGGGCACAGAAACCGTCAACGCCATCTGCAATCTCCACCTCGCCATCGGCAAGGTTGGCCTCCCCGGTGCCAGCCCGATGTCCATCACCGGCCAATGCAACGCCATGGGTACCCGCGAAACCGGCTTCACTTCCGGTCTTCCCGGCTACCGAAAATTCGAGTCGCAGGCCGATCGCGCAGACCTCGCGCGTCTCTGGAATATTGATGCCGATGAGATTCCCACCAAGCGCGGCCACGCCTACCCCGACATCATCGAGGCCATCCTGCGCAAAGAGATCCGCGCCCTCTGGATCATCGGGACAAACCCGCTCGTCAGCTTCCCCAACTACGACGTACTCACTCAGGCGCTCGGCAATCTCGACTTCCTCGTCGTCCAGGATGGCTTCCATCCCACGCCCACCTCCGCCATTGCCCACTTAGTCCTTCCCGCCGCCGTCTGGGGCGAAAAGGAAGGCACTTACACCAACAGTGAGCGCCGTGTGTCTAAAGTCAATCGCGCCGTTGCCGCCCCTGGCCTCGCACTCTCCGATTTCGATGTATTTCTCAAGATCGCCGATAGGCTGGGCGTCAAAGACAAACTCTACCCCAACTGGGCCGCCCCCATCGACGCCTTCAACGAATGGCGTCGCGTATCAGAAGGCCGCCTCTGCGATTACTCACAGATCACTTACGACTTACTCGAAGAACAGGGCCCCACACAGTGGCCCAACGGTGCTTCTCGCCTCTATGCGGACGGACAATTCTCCACCGATAGTGGCAAGGCTATCTTCCACGTCATCGAGTCCAAGCCCTTCCCAGAGCAGCCTACCCGCGAATATCCCTTCGTGCTCAATACTGGTCGCACCGTCGAGCACTGGCACACCCGCACCAAAACCGGTGAAGTCCCTATCCTCGAATCGCTCTCTCCTCGTGCCTGGCTCGAGATGAACCCCATCGACGCCAAGCGCCTCAAGCTCGATCCTCACGATCATGTCGACATCATCAGCCGCCGCGGCCGTGTGACTGGCGTCGACCTCCGCGTAACCGGCATCATCGCTCCCGGCCAAGTATTCCTGCCCTTCCACTGGTTTGAGTTCAATGCAAATCAGATTACCCAAAGCGCTTACGATCCCTTCTCTCGTGAACCGAATTACAAACAATGCGCAGTGCGCGTTGAAAGGACAGCCCTGTGAAACCCTCACGTAAAACTGCACCCCGTCTCGTTGTCATCGGTAACGGCATGGCAGGCATGCACTGCCTCGAACAGATCCTCAAATACCAACCGGGTTACGACGTCACAGTGTTCGGAGACGAGACTCACGTCAATTACAACCGCATCATGCTCTCCAGTGTCCTTGCGGGGGAAAAGGAACTCGGCGAAATCACGCTGAACCCCATCCAGTGGTACATCGAGCACGACATCACGCTCCGCCTTGGCATCCGCATCGCTAAGATCGATACCCACGCCAAAACCGTAATTGGCGAAGATGGCAGCGTCACAGTGTTTGACAAGCTCCTCATTGCCACCGGTAGTTCTCCCTTCCTTCCGCCCATCGAGGGCCTCAACAAAGAGGGCGTCTACGCCTTCCGCACCATCGCCGACACCCAGGCCCTGCTCGCCCGATCCGGTACACAAACCAAGGCGATCGTTATCGGTGGCGGCCTCCTCGGGCTGGAAGCCGCACGCGGTCTCCAGGTTCAGGGCTGCGACGTCAAAGTCATTCACATCATGGATCGTCTGATGGAACGCCAACTCGATCCCATCGGCGGCGGCTACCTGAAGCTCAGCATGGAGAAGCTCGGCGTCGAAGTACTCCTCGGCAAGTCTACTGAAGCGATTCTTGGCAACGGCCACGTCACCGGCATCCGCTTCAAGTGCGGTCTGGAACTCCCTGCAGACCTCATCGTCGTCGCTGCTGGCATCAAGCCCAACGTTCAACTCGGTCGTGAAGCCGGTCTCGAAGTTAAACGCGGCATCGTCGTCACCGACCATCTTGAAACTTCGCACCCCGATATCTACGCAGTCGGCGAGTGCGCCGAACACAATGGCATGGTCTACGGTATGGTTGCCCCGCTCTTTGAGCAAGGCAAAGTCCTCGCCGCCAGGATGACCGGCAACATCGGCCCACATTACACCGGCAGCACCATGGCCACCAAACTTAAGATCATGGGCGTCGATGTCTTCTCCGCTGGTGAGATCGACGAAGTAGCCTCAGGGGGTGAAGCGATTCGCTTTGAAGACCCCAACGAAGGCATTTACAAAAAGCTTGTTCTGCGCGACGGCCGACTGATCGGCGCAATCCTTGTCGGCGACGTGGAAGACTCCTCGCGCTATACAGAGTGGCTTCGTTCGGGCACAGATCTGTCTGCGCTTCGTCGCCGCATCCTCTTCCCCGATGCACCCGTTGATAGCGGTAGTTCCATTGCGGCCATGCCGGACAGCGAAGTGATCTGCGGCTGTATGGGTGTCACCAAGGGCACCATCATCCAGTCCATTCACGCCGAAGGCGTCTCCAATCTGTCGCAGCTTAAAGTCCGCACCAAGGCCTCCACCGGTTGCGGCTCCTGCACGGGTAAATGCCAGGGGCTGCTCAAAGCCGTCTGCGCCAATTTCATCGAAGAAGTCAAACAGACTCTCTGCGCCTGTGTCCCCTTTGCTGAACCGCAACTCAAAGAGATCATCCAGTCCCAGAAGCTGAAGAGCGTTCAGGAAGTTCTCGATATCTATGGCAATGGCATCGGCTGTGAGATCTGCCGCCCTGCGCTCAGCTATCTCGTCGACATGATTTCCTGTGGCGACTACGACGAAGACCGTTCCTCACGCTTCATCAACGACCGTGTCCACGCCAACATCCAGCGCGACGGCACCTTCTCGGTGATCCCCCGTATGCGTGGCGGAGTCACAACGCCCGCCGAGCTTCGTAAGATCGCTGATGTTGCGGAGAAGTATCATGTCCCGCTGGTCAAAGTCACTGGCAGCCAACGCATCGACTTACTCGGCGTCCGCAAACAGGACCTCCCCGGCATGTGGGCCGACCTCGGCATGGCCAGTGGCCAAGGCTATACCAAGGGCGTTCGTATGGTCAAAACCTGTGTCGGCAGTCAGTTCTGCCGCTTTGGTACTCAGGACGCTATCGCCGCAGGCGTCGAGTTGGAGACTCGCCTTGAAAACCTCTTCACTCCTCACAAAACCAAGATGGGCGTCGTCGGTTGCCCCCGCAATTGCGCAGAGGTAACCGTTAAGGACATCGGCCTGATCGGTCAGGAGGGAAGCTGGCAGGTGGTTGTCGGCGGCGCTGCGGGAAAGAGCGTCCGGGAAACTGATGTTCTCGTCACAGTGGATTCGACACCCGAGGCTCTCGAAGCCGTAGAACTCTTCTTCCAGTACTACCGCGAAAACGCTCATTATCTGGAGCGCACTTACGATTTCGTGCCACGTCTCGGCATCGAGAAGGTTCGCCGCGATTCCGTCTACGCCGCAGACTCAGTCAAGCAGGGTTTGTTGGATCGCCTCCACAAAGCCAAGAGCCTGTCTTCCGACGCTTGGCTGGAAGGCATCAACCCAAAGACAGCCAACCAATTCATTCAAATCGAACCGCTATCTCTGATGGCAACAGGAGCAAACCAATGAGCCAGTGGCACGATGTTTCTACTACAGATTCCATCCCGCTCCGCGAAGGTCGCTGCATGAACTTCGCCGGTCGCGAAATCGCGATCTTTCATCTGCCTGATCGCTTCATGGCTATCGACAATCTCTGCCCGCACAACCAGGGTCCGTTGTGCGACGGCATCGTCAAGGGCACCACTGTCGTCTGCCCGCTCCATGGCTGGAATGTCAGCCTGGAGACCGGTTCTGTTCTCAAACCCGACGTCCCTGTAGGCGTCAGAACCTATCCCGTCCGCGTCAAAGACGGCCTCATCCAAATTGAAATGCAAACAGCAGAGGAACTTGCCGCATGAATACACAATCATTCCTGAAAGTCGGCCACTGGCCCACGCTTCTTTCCGCCTTCTTATACTTTGACGTCAGTTTCATGGTCTGGGTCATGCTCGGGCCCTTAGGCCCTTATCTCTCTGAGTCACTCAAGCTGAATGCCACTGACAAGGGCTTTCTGGTGGCGATCCCCCTGTTGGCGGGATCCGTCTTCCGCCCCCTCCTGGGTGCTTTGGCCGACTCAATCGGCGGCCGCAAGACCGGCATCCTCGGCCTCTGTCTCACCTTGATCCCACTCTTCATTGCCTGGCAATTCGCCAACTCACTCCAGTCTTTCTACGTCGTCGGAGTCCTCCTGGGCATCGCGGGCGCAAGTTTCGCCGTCGCGCTTCCCTTGGCCAGTCGTTGGTACCCGCCTGAGTATCAGGGCATCGCGATGGGAATCGCCGGGGCAGGGAATTCCGGTACAGTCTTCGCCACTCTCTTCGCTCCCCGCCTGGCAGCCGCTTACGGTTGGCACATGGTTTTCGGCGTCGCAATGATTGCGGTCACTCTCATTCTCATTGCCTTCTTCCTGCTGGCTAAAGACAGCCCCGCCCCCCGCAAGCCCTTCTCCTTTGCCGCCTATGGCGAACTCCTCAGAGAGCCTGACGCGGCTTGGTTCAGCTTCTTCTACAGCATCACTTTCGGAGGCTTCGTCGGCTTAGCGAGCTTCCTGACGATTTTCGCCTACGATCAATACCACCTCACCAAAGTACAGGCCGGCGATTTCGCCACGGTAGCAGTGGTCTGTGGCAGCATGCTTCGCCCGGTCGGCGGTTGGCTAGCCGACAAATTCGGCGGCTACCGCGTCTTGTTAGCGGTCCTCAGCGGCGCGTGCGTTTGCATGTTCTTCCTCTCAACTCTGCCGGTTGTCGCTCTCGGCCTCCTGGGTGTAGCAACGGTAATGGCGATGTTCGGAATCGGCAACGGAGCGGTTTTCCAGATTATCCCGCAGCGATTCGGCCCCCAAGTCGGCCTCATCACTGGCCTGGTCGGCGCAGCTGGCGGCATCGGCGGCTTCTGTCTCCCAAGTCTCCTAGGCTACTTCAAGTCACAAACCGGCAGCTTCTCAACGGGCTTGGCGTTAGTGGCAACGATCATCGCAATCGGCTTTGGCTCATTGCTCTTGTTGGGTCCCGCCTGGCTCCGCTCCTGGCCGACGGAAGTCGCCCGCCGCACCGGCGTCTTCAGCCTGGCCCGCCCCCGCCAAATCACAACCACCTAACCCCCGAAGGGGACGTTCACCTCCGTCCCCTTCACGTTTGCCCTTGCTTCCGCCATACTCTTCCACTCGCTTCCTCAATTTCTTTTACAAAACTCTCCGCTCCGAACGGTGCTCCCGAGGCAGTACACTTCCGTAACCGTTTCTCAAGCCGAGGATCGCTTGGGTTCCCAATTAACTCCTTCCAGCCATTCCGCCCCCCGACCTGTTTCCACATTTCCCAGTCCAGCAGTCCACCTCCAAATGCACTCACTCCCTCTAAGTGCGCACGGGCACTCGAATATGGGTACTCACCTGCCGTCGGGACTAACCCGGCTCTCACCGGATTCCATTCGACATATTGCATCGCCGTTAACCAATGCTGCTTATCCATCGGGCAGGAGTAATACCGACCCTGCCACAAGTGCCCGGTCCGTCGTGTTCGAAAGTTGAAATACTGCGAATATCGCCCATGCACTCGACGGAACAAGATCCCGAGCGAGTCCTCACTTTCCGGCCGCAACACCCAATGCACATGATTCGGCATCAGACAGAACGCCGAAATCCGAACTCCCGCAATAAGCGCATTCTCCCCGACCAAGTCCAGGTAGGCACGATAATCCGAATCGCTCCGGAAAACCGCCTCTCGATTCGTCCCCCGCTGTGTGACGTGATACGGGACCTCCGGTACAACCACTCTTGCCTGCCGCGCCATATAAAGGCATAGTGCTCGACCCGGGATATTCGTCTCTCGAAATCCGAGTGACAGAAATCTTTTGCCTCTATCTCTGCCGTTTTCACTAACATCCCCAAACCACGGTTCGGAATCGAGGCCTCGAATGTTAACTTCTTTCCTGTGGAGCCGAGCCGCGAGCAATCGCGGTTACGGCTCTTTTTCAATTTACAAAGCCAGAAAGTTCAAAGCCAATGACCCCATCCACCGGAACGAAGACATACGAACAGAACGAAGCCATTCCCGGCCTCAACGAGCAGCACCGCGCCTTCACTCTACGTCTCCGCAAAGACTGCCAGCCCGACTCACATCTCGAAGAAGAAACCTTCCAGCGCTACGCCTGGGCCGCCTTCCAGGTCGTCCGCTGCCGCAAGTTGGAAACAGCCACAGAGGACCTCTGGATCGACAACCCCGAGTCCGCCCAGCACTTCTCCCAAATGGAACGAGTCAAGAAGATGGCCGCCGCTCTCGAGCGCCGTGCCGACAAGTCCATGAACGAACTGCGTCAACTCCAGCGCGACCGCTTCGCCGCCTACGAAGTCTACGCCGAGCACTGTGTCATGGGCAAAGACGTCCAGATCCCCAAATCTCTCCCCGTCGCCGACATCCGCAAATCCGACATGGGCCGCACCAACCCCAACTACCTGGCCCAGTTCCTGCTCTATCAAACCAAAGAGGTTAAAGATAAAGCCAAAGAGATGCTCCAGGAAGCAAAGGACAAGGCAACATCCAAAGCCAATGAGGCAAAGTTGACTAATGAACAAATCAAACCCAATGTCGAAAATCCCTTCGTAGCCATGAGCATCGAACAGCTCCTCAAGATCGCCAAAGACGCGGGCCTAAACAAGTAAACCGAACCCAACAAAGGGCGCACCGCGAGTGTTCCCTTCGATCTTGGACTCGTAATAACTCTCTCTGAGGCGCAGCCTTTTGCACTACTCGCCGAGCTGACCTTCTCACTTTTTTTGGGTATCTGGTGGCCTTGGCCGCCGATCTGGGCAATCCGATCCTTGAGTACTGTGTCGATTGCCCGATGCGAAAACCTGCCAACACAAATAGAAAAGCCCCGCACTAGGCGGGGCTTTTCTATTTATAAACCGAGTTAAGTGTTAAGTGCGTTTGCGGCGGACAACGGCCAGAGCCGCAACACCGAGGCCGACAAAGGCGAAGGTGGCTGGCTCAGGTACAGTGTTGTCGGTGATCTTGACATCGTCAAGAATCGCACCAGCGAAACCGGTCCCGGGCCCGTTGTCTGTAAATCTCAGATTCTGCAGCCCAGCGTTGTCTGCGGTCGGTGTGAAGTTAGTGGAAATCGCGCATGCAGCTGCACAGAGCGAAGAGTCATAAATTGTGTCAAACAAAGTCGTTCCCACCCGCACTCGGAGCATCGTGTTTACGGCACCAAAGCCGCTCGTGAGCGCAGGTTGAGTCCCGTTGCGATTATCGTTCCACTGATATAGAACAAACGTGAGGGTGTATTGAACCCCTTGTACGAAATTGATCGTATTGGTGCTTTGGAAGTCGCCGCGGAGACCACCGCCACCTGTGGTGTCGAGGCATTTCTGCGTGCTATCGGTGAAAAAACCGGAGCAAAGTCGCCCGTACGCGTCACTGGCATTGCCAGGACTGTTAGGTGCCCCGTTGATGTCGATTGAGGCCCCCGTCATAAGCGAAAAGCTTGTGCCCGTGATTACCCCCGGTCCATTCTGGGGAGTACCCAAAGAGACAGTCGCCCCTTGAAAATTCTCCGAGAAAACTGTTGCAGCGCTTGCCGTACCCAGCAAAGACGCTAATACCATTCCAAATAGAAATTGCTTGCGCATATTCCCTCCTGACTGTAGATTATACATGAAAAAAGAGTTTTGCAAGGGGCCGGAGCTTAGCAAATCCCTTAGATCGTCGTGCATAGCACCCTCAATGGTCCGGGCTAGCTAGGGATCTTCCTCGGTTTTGGCGGAGGAGCCTGTTCCTTCAGGTATTCATGATCGCCGTAGCAGGTGCAGCATCGCACCTTGGCTGGAGCCAAATCCCGAAGCGAAACAATGTTGTGATTGGTCAAGCGTTTACATTTGACGCAAAAGTCGTCAACTGTGTCGCCAAGTCGATAATCTGAGGGAAACCTGTCTTTGGGGTCCAAAATGTGAGTATACAGCGCCAAGGCAGCGATTGTGGCACGATGATAGGGCACCGAAAGGGAAATTATGAAGAAAATACTCCTCGCTCTGATCTTTGCAGCCGGTCTATATTGGGCCTACAAGTCGTTTAGCGACTTCCAACCGGAGCCTGTGCCGACCAAGGCCTCACCCGCAGCCCCTGTTCCGGCAACCCCAGTCGCGGGTAAAACCTTCAACAAACTCTTTCCTGGCTCGGCTGACGGCTTCACTGTCCAGTTCACCCAGGAGAAAGACGGATACGCGCAGGCCGATCTCCTCAAGGGCAGCAAGAAACTGGCTCAGTTCTCCATCTCGGATACAGAGGCCAACCCCACGGCGCGGGATAAATTCAAAAACTCGACGAAGCAGATCGCTGGCCATGCCTCCGCTGCAGTTGGCTCGATGGGCACTGCGGTGCTCGTTGGCGGCCGATATCAGGTGCAGGTGCGTTCCACTGATCCCTCCTTCACCGTTGCTGACCGCGAAGCCTGGATCACAAAATTCAAATTAGGAGAACTGAAGTAATGAGCGAGAGCATTGACCAACTGGTAGATAAACTGCCAACCAGCGGCATGACCGTCCGTGCCTTGGGCCTTTTGGATTTTGTAGCTCCAGGCCAATGGCAGAACATCACTGGCTTCGACAATACGATCCGCTATGTAACTGGCGAGCAGGATCCTGAAATGGTGGCGCGCATCCGTGAGCGGGCTCTTACCCTGTATGGCGATTCGTCGCAAGGCTACCAGCGGGCCATTTCGATCTTTCAAATGGTGGACAGCGCCGGCGGCAAGATCGGCCTCGCCTCAATGGCGCACATGCTGGGCGAAAAGGTCGGCATGTTGAGCTTCCTGAGCAAGCTCACCCCCAAAGAAGACAAGGCGCAAACGATTGACCTTGGCTTGAAGTTGGTGGCCGAGATGGTCAGCTTCTGTTATGCCAATGGTTTTCCTGGGGACGGCATTAGCGACTTCATGGGCGCAGTCAGTTCCTACGAAAAGGAAAATCTCATTCGCTTGTCGGCAATTGTCACCTTCGACGGCCTGATTCCACTTGGGCCTGATTACGGTGCCAAACTGATGGACTCTGCCTCGGGTTGGAGCCCGTCCGACCTTGAAAACAACGCGCTCTTCCAGCGCATCAAGGGCCTCATTCCTGGCGGCGGCGCAACCGACGCAGCCTTCCAGTTCGTCAACAGCGGTCTTGGCGCGATGAACCAATACGTCGGCAGTTTTGCCGGGGCGCGCGGGATTACGCTGGACGGCGTCCTCGGTAAGATGCGCGGTGTCATCGACTTCAGCGAAGGCAAGCTCGATCTGCTGGCCGCCTTTCTCGATGTCAGCACCAGTTATATGGAACACACAGGTATCCAATCGGTCTCGCGAAGCCTCATTGAACGCGCGGTTGGAGAGATTTAGGAGAACTTCATGAGAAGCATTGCGATTGTCGGTGTCTTGGTTGCGATGGCTGTGAGCGGCTTCGCCGACTTTCGATACATCTCGACGGTCAAGAGCGGGATGGGCGTTGGCTCGGTCACTAAGCATATGGTCAAGGGCAACAAAATGAAGGTGGAAACCAGTTCGTCGATTATGATCAGCGACTTCGATGCCAAGACCCTTACCACCCTCAATCCGGCTTCCAAGACCTATCGCGTGACACCGATGGGGCAGGTGGGTGCGGCGCTCGAAAAGAATGCGACAGACCTGAAGACTGAGGTCAAAGAAACCGGCCAGAAAAAGATGATCGGCGGTTTCAACTGCAAACAGATCGTCATGACGATTACGATTACCGGCCAGACACCGATGAACATGGAATCGGAAATGTGGGTCTCGGCAGACGTCCCTGGCGCAGCCGAGCTTCGGGCCATCAGCGCAAAAATGGCAGAACGAAGTATGGGCTCTGGCGCGAACCCGCAGATGCAACGGGCGATGGCGGACATGCAAAAACAAAGCGCCAGGATTGGTGGCGTTCCTGTCTTGTCGATCATGCGCGTGAAGGCGGGCGATGATGAGAAGTCCAAAGTAATGCAAGCTCAAATTCAGGCCGCTCGGGCGCAGATGGAAGAGATGAAGCGAAAGAATGGGGGCTTACCCGAAGCGATGGAGAAGGCGCTGGCATCAATGCCCGCTGCGGGCGGCAAATACCTCATGGAGATCACCACAGAATCGAGCGGCTTCTCATCGGTCGCGATACCCGCCTCAGACTTCGACATCCCTGCTGGCTTCAAGAAAGCGGAGCGCTAGAAATGCTCGCGATGCGACATCGCGTCGTTGCGATGACTGTATTGCTGGCAGGCGTTACTTATCTTGACCGCGTTGCGATTGGCGTCGTGGCACCACAGATCACCGCTGACCTGAATCTCACAAAGGTGCAGATGGGGTACGTGTTCAGTGCCTTCACTTTCGCCTACGGAGTCTTTGAGATCCCCACTGCGGCCTGGGCTGACCGCATTGGCGCACGTGGCGTACTGACGCGCATCGTTGCCTGGTGGAGCGCCTTCACTATGGCCACTGCCAGCGCCTGGAGCTATGCGTCGCTGCTTGCGATTCGCTTTCTGTTCGGAGCCGGTGAAGCAGGCGCCTGGCCCTGTGTTGGTCGTGTATTTTCGCGTTGGATCCCCGCCGGGGAGCGCGGCAAAACCCAGGGCGCGTTTTTTTGCGGGGCATTTCTAGCCGGTGCCTTCACGCCCAAGATTGTCGTTTGGCTGAGTTCGATGATGCCCTGGCGCTGGGTATTTGTCGTCTTTGGACTTGTTGGCTTTGTGTGGTCGTTGTGCTGGTGGTTGTGGTTCCGCGACGAGCCGCGCGACAAGCCCGGCATCTCGCCAGATGAAGTAACAATGATCGAGCGCCAACGCGGCCTGGCTGTCGGTAGCCATGGCGACTGGAAAGCAGTGTTCAAGATCCCGATCGTCTGGCCCATCTGCGTGAGTCATGCGGCCAACACCTACGGCACTTTTTTCATCATCACCTGGTTGCCCACTTACCTCAAGGAAGTTCGTGGGATGACCAACGATCAGATGACGATTTTCGCAGGCCTACCCATGTTCATTGCCGCTGCTGCCGCGCTGACCGGTGGAATGGTGACGGATCTCCTCACCAAACGTTTCGGTCTCAGTTGGGGGCGCGCCGGTGTCGCTGGCAGTTCTTACTTTGTCGCGATGATTGCGATGTTCTTTGCCGCCCGTGTGCCCGATGCCAAACTGGCCGCAACTCTCATCGCCATTAGCTACGGCGTCAGCATGTTCACCCTCGGCGCGGCATTCTCGCTCTGCATCGATATCGGTAAAGAAAACTCGGCCGTGATGACGGCCACGATGAATACTGCTGGCCAAATCGGCGGTACCCTCAGTCCCATCGCGCTCGCTTATCTCATCCTCTGGTTCTCAGACTGGGCCATCCCCTTCTATGTCATGTCCGGTCTTTATGGCTGCGCCGTAATCAGTTGGATCGTCATCGGTCGGCAGCTAAGAGATACTATGCTCGATGGCTAACATTGAAGGTTTGGGCATATTTTATCTCGGTGAAGAATTCGATCTAGATAAGAAGCAGCGTAAGGGTAACCTTGTCCTCTACGATTCGAAAGACTTAACCACTCACGCCGTCTGCGTCGGCATGACCGGTAGCGGCAAAACGGGCTTGTGCATTTCGCTGCTTGAAGAAGCCGCACTTGACGGGATTCCCTCGATTCTCATCGATCCCAAGGGCGACCTGTCAAACTTGCTCCTGCAATTTCCCGATCTGCTTCCCAGTGATTTTGAGCCCTGGGTGAACCCCGACGAGGCCACGCAAGCCCAACTCAGCATTCCTGACTTTGCCAAGCAACAGGCTGCGACATGGTCCAAAGGCCTGTCGGACTGGCAACAGGACGGCGAACGCATCCGGCGAATGGCCGCTGCCGCCGAGTTCTCCATCTATACACCCGGCTCCCGCATGGGCCGCCCCCTGTCAATCCTTAAAAGTTTTGAGGCCCCGCCAGAGGCGCTGATGGAAGACCGCGAGATGTTTACGGATCGCGTGGCCAATGCTGCCACCGCTGTGCTGAGCCTGCTCGGCATCGATGCAGATCCGTTGCAAAGCCGCGAGCACATTCTGCTGGCTCAGATCTTCCAGGCCAATTGGACCGACGGCAAAAGCCTGGACCTTGCCGACATCATCGGCCAGATCCAGGCACCGCCCTTCAAGAAGATCGGCGTTCTCGATGTCGATAGTTTCTTCCCAGCCAAAGAGCGTTTCGCCCTCGCCATGCAAGTGAATAATCTGCTGGCCAGCCCCGGCTTTCAGGCCTGGATGGAAGGCGAGGGCATGGACATCGGCAAACTGCTAAGAAATTCGCAGGGCAAGCCCAAGGTCTCGGTCATCTCGATTGCGCACCTCAGCGATCAGGAGCGAATGTTCTTTGTCGCCCTGCTGCTGAATGAAATCCTCGCCTGGGTCCGCGCCCAAGCTGGCACCTCCAGTCTGCGCGCCTTGCTGTACATGGACGAGATCTTTGGCTACTTCCCGCCGCTCGCCAATCCGCCCACAAAGAAGCCGCTGCTGACGCTCCTCAAGCAGGCGAGGGCCTTCGGGTTAGGCATCGTACTGGCCACGCAAAACCCGGTGGATCTTGACTATAAGGGATTGTCCAATTGCGGCACCTGGTTCATCGGCCGCCTGCAAACAGAGCGCGATAAATTGCGGCTGATGGAAGGGCTCAGCGGCGCCAGCGCCCAGGCCGGGGCGAGTTTCGATCCGCAGACTACAGAGCGGATTCTGTCCAGCCTCGGCAAGCGTGTCTTCTACATGAACAACGTGCACAACAACACGCCAACCATCTTCCAGACCCGTTGGGCTCTCAGTTATCTTCGCGGCCCGCTGACCCGCGACCAGATCAAATTGCTGACTGCCAAAGGTCCGCAGCCAGACGCTCCGACAGCATCTACAACAGCAAAGATTCCCAAGCTCGCCGCAGCCGCCCGACCCGTGTTGCCGCCTGATGTCGTACAGAAATTTCTGGCACCAAGGGGCAAGGTGGATGGGCTGATGTACTACCCGCACATGTGCATCGCCACGAAGATCCGATTCGCCGACCCAAAGAGCGGTGTGGATGAGACCGTGGATCGCGTCTATCTGTCCCCCGTCAAAGACGACAACACTCCGGTGGAGTGGGCCGAATCGCAGCTCGTTGATATCCACCCGGATGAGTTAGAAGGCGATCCGACTGAGGGCGTCGGTTATGCCGAATTGGCCGGTGCCGCCACCAAAGCCAAGAGCTACGCCGGCTGGCAGAAGGACTTCGTGAGCTACGTATTCGGTGAAGCAACGCTGGATATTTTCCTGGCTACGGATCTGAAGGAATTCTCCAGCCCCGGCGAGAAAGAAGCAGACTTTCGCGCCCGACTTTCGCAGAAGATGCGCGAAGAGCGTGATGCTGAAGTTGCTCGGATTCGTGCCGACTATGGAGCGAAGATCGCCGCAGCCCAGGAGCGCATTCGCAAGGCACAGGCCGCTCAGGACATGAAGGAACAGAAGCGCACGAGCGAGATGGTCAGCACCGGAATCGGCATCTTGGGCAGTGTCCTTGGTGCTGTGTTTGGTGGGGGCCGTGCTGTCTCGAAAACGAATATCAACAAGGCGGCCACGGCTGCACGCCAGGCCGGTAAAGTGTTGCGCGATCAAGGTGACGTCAGCAGGGCGGGGGACACTGTAGAGGCTTACCAGGCGCAGCTTGATGAGCTGCAAAGCCAGGTGGAAGCGGAGGCGGCTGAAGTCGCCAAGCGGATGGATGCCGCCAATGCTCCAGTTGAGACGATCAGCCTGAAGCCCAAAAAGACCAATATTGCTGTTGGCTTCACCGCACTCGTTTGGGCACCATGCAAGGTGGCTGAAGGCAGCGACCCGGAGCCGGCCTGGTAGCCGCTAGGAGCGCAATTCGATCCGTAAGCTCGGGTCGGTCTCAACGAGGTCGACAATCTCGTTGTAGCGGGTAATGAGGTCCTCAACTGCCAGCTTGCAACCACCCGCGACAAACTTGCCGCGCTCGTATAGATTCAATGCTACGAACTGCTCAATTTCAAAAACATCGATCCTGTCGGCAATTCCAATGTTAGCGGCAAGCCCTTCTGCTACAGCCAGGCGAGCCCGCACAGTTACCAATACAGGTCGATAACCGGAGTTCAGGTTGTCGCGGCATTTCTCCATGACGGCTTCACCAGGAGAAGTTGTAACGTGGATTACGACATCACCCGTCAGGAAATCGCCTGCCCGGCCGTTCGGCGCGTCGGCGGTGGAAAAACTATGGTGCTCAAGGTGACCGAGACCCAAGGCACAATCCAACTTTGCGCCGACAAGGTGCTGGAGCAGCGCGCCAGCATAGTACAACCCAGGTGAAGCCTTCTGTCGATCCACTGCTTGCTCGACAAGGTCGCGAATCATCATGCGTAAACTTTTCGAGGGGTCGAGGCGGAGCTTGAACGGCTTGGCTGCAAAGAATTGGTTTACAAGTTCTATCCAGAAGTTTTCGGCTTCCTCAAGATCTACTGGTTGGGACTTCTGCAAGTCATTCAGAAATGAGACGTACTCTCGCATGTTCCCCAAACTGCCGCGAGAAGTCCGGCCACCTTCCGCAGCCAGTACTCGAGTTATGTGGTGCCTTTTCAGAATCGCCTGCACCGCCCCCTTGCCCAATCCGAGCATCTGGCCCCCGCCCTCGGTGATCAGTGCCTCCGTATCCAGAGGCAGTCCAGATCGCTTTGCGTGTTCAGTCACTACGAGCGCAACGCAAAGCGATCCTTTCCCTCTAAATGCGTGCGCAGCCGCAAATGCCAGTAGTTCATCGCGAATGTTTACCGGAATGGTCAAGCGGCCTTTCTCCGTCGAGCAGCCGCAGCCGTCAAGACGGGCTCCAGTAAATGTCCAGCCAGGAACCGTACCACGGGTACGGCCAATCCGTCCCCAGCCAGGTGATAAGCATCATTGTAGTTTTTTGGCAGTAGATATGTGTCTGGAAGCCCCATCAGTCGGGCTGCTTCTCTCGGTGACAATAGGCGCGATTGAACCTTTGCGCCTTCAACAATCAGGATGGATTGCCGGCTTGAGCCCCCAACAGGCGTCCTAAGGCAACCTGCGATATCGTCAAATCGAACTTCTGCCCGCTGGTGCCGGATTCCGTCGACATCCACGCGAGTTCGCTTATAGATCGTGCCGACGGAGCGTCGGCCACTGCACTGGGCGGCCTCCACCTTTCGCCTGTTTAGGGGAGTCATCATGTCGAGCAATCGCTGAGTCTCCGCAGTGGTGTGCCAATTCACCCCCGACGGCTGGTTCTCGATCAGGTCCGCAAAAGTCGACGTTCGCGCTGCGGGAGTCGGAAGATTCCACCAGACCCACTTCGACTTTGACCTCGGAGACAGTCTCCTATGCGCTACTAACAGATTGCCTGGATACCACACCCCACACGCCGAGTCCTGCACAATCGATTGCGGTAAGGCAATTGAATCTTGCACAGCGACGATAAAAAGGCGGGGCCGCGATTGTGGCAGGAAGCGGACTGCGTTGATAACAAGTGCGCCGAAGCGATAGTTGGCCGAAGCCAGGGCCGATGCAATTGCCGTGAAGTCCTTGCCGTCGTGGGATGTCAAGGCTCCGCAGACATTCTCAAGCACAATGATTCGAGGCCCACGCCCTTCAATAGTCAGCTTCTTCATCAGCCCCCAGAACTTCCAAAAAGTGCCGGAACGGGCACCGCGCAATCCGGCGTAGGCACCTGCGAGCGAAAGATCCTGACATGGAAAAGATGCCCAGGCGAGGTCTGCTTGACCGGGAAGATCAGCCGTCGTCAGTGAGGCCACATCCGCAACCACTAGCGCGTCTTCGCCCCAATTTGCAGCGTAACTTGCGCTCTTCTTAGCGTCGAAATCGTTTGCGAAAGCACAGCGCCACCCCTTGCCCAGGCCGGCCCTAGCCATGCCGCCACCCGCGAAAAACTCATAGTAGGAAAGCATGTCTAGTCTCAGTTCACCGGCCTCGCCTTCGTTGCCGAACATTCTCAATTGCACCACAGTTCTGCTTATCGACGAGCTTGCCTTTTTCTTCGGGAGGCGCAACTACCCAATCCCATTGCGTACGCCGCGCGATCTCAATACAATAGCGGCATGCTGAATTCTTCTCGCCGAGATTTCCTCATGGCGGTGGCCGCCCTGCCGCTGATTCCGTCTAGCTTTGCGGCTAAGCGCTCTGCAACAGACTGGGTCCCATTGGGAAAGTCCAAGGTGCAGGTCACCCGACTCGCCTTTGGCACCGGCACGCACGGCGGCCGCATCCAACGCGACCTCGGTCAGAAAGAATTCACCCGCCTTGTCCGCCACGCCTATGAGCGTGGCATCCGCTTCTTTGAGTCCGCCGACAATTACGACCAGATGCACGAAATGCTGGCAGAGGCGCTGCGCGGCATCCCTCGCGAAAACTATCGCCTCATGACCAAGCTCCGCTGGCAGAACGCCGCCAACCCGGACTACAAGCCGATGGCCGATATCGAGCGATTTCGCAAAGAGCTCAACAGCGATTACTTCGACATCTTCCTCCTGCACAACGTCAAGACCCAAACTTGGCCCAAGGACCTTGAACCGCTTCGCGATGCGCTCTCGGAAGCCAAACATAAGCAACTCATCCGCTGCCACGGTTGTTCCGGCCACGGGCTGCTGCCCATCCGCGCCTACCCCGGCAACCAATGGCTGGACGTCGCATTGATGCGTGTCAATCACGATGGCACCCGCATGGACAACATCCGCGACGACGCCAAGATCCCTGGCACTCGCGAAGAAGTTCTGCCCACCATCCAGAAAGTTCACGCACAGGGTACCGGCGTGCTCGGCATGAAGATCATGGGCGAAGGCGCTTTCGTCACTCCTGAGCAACGCGACGCTTCCATCAAGTTTGTCATGCAATTTGGAAAGGTCGATGCCGTCACTATCGGATTCAAATCGACTGCCGAAATCGATGAGGCAATCGATCGGATCGACACACACCTGAACACCTGAAGCCTCGTTCATACGCGACAATAGTACTAATGACCGAAATTGTGAAAATCACAGGCCGCGAGATCCTCGATTCGCGCGGCAACCCGACTGTTGAAGCTGATGTGCACCTCTCTGATGGCTCGATGGGCCGCGCTGCCGTTCCCAGCGGCGCATCCACCGGCGAGCACGAAGCCGCCGAGCTGCGCGACGAAGATAAGTCGCGCTACATGGGCAAAGGCGTAACCAAAGCCGTTGCCAATATCAATGAGATTCTTGGCAAGAACCTGATCGGCCTGGACGCCACCCGCCAGGCTGAAATTGATCGCGTGATGATCGCCCTCGATGGCACGCCGAACAAGGCAAACCTCGGTGCCAACGCGCTGCTTGCCGTCTCGATGGCCACCGCTCGCGCCGCAGCTGCCAGTCAGATGACACCGCTCTATCGCTACCTCGGCGGCGTCAACGCCTGCACCTTGCCTGTGCCGATGATGAACATCCTCAATGGCGGCGCACACGCCGACAACTCCGTTGACCCGCAAGAATTCATGATCGTGCCTTGGGGTGCCAATAGCTTTCGCGAAGCTCTCCGCATGGGTGCTGAAGTGTTTCACACTCTCAAGGGTGTTCTCAAGAAGAAAGGCTACTCGACATCGGTAGGCGATGAAGGCGGCTTTGCCCCCTCGCTCAAATCGAATCAGGAAGCGGTCGACGTCATCCTCGAAGCCATCGTCAAGGCTGGCTATGAGCCCGGCGAACAGATTGCACTCGCCCTCGATTGCGCTGCCTCGGAGTTCTACGACAAGGCGAAGAAAAAGTACGTTTTCAAGAAGAGCGACAAGAGTGAATACAGCTCTGCTGAAATGGTCGGCCTTTGGGAGAGTTGGGTCAATCAGTACCCCATCGTCTCAATCGAAGACGGTCTCGATGAGAACGATTGGGACGGTTGGGCCATCATCACTGAAAAGCTTGGCAAGAAGATCCAGCTTGTTGGCGACGATCTCTTCGTCACCAACACCGCGATCCTGTCCAAGGGCATCGCCATGGGCATTGCCAACTCCATCCTCATCAAGGTGAATCAGATCGGCACCCTCACAGAGACGCTTGAGGCAATGGCGATGGCCGCTGCTGCAAATTACACTGCCATGGCCTCGCATCGTTCGGGAGAAACGGAAGATACCTTCATTGCTGATCTTGCCGTCGCCACCGGTTGTGGCCAGATCAAGACCGGCTCCGCCTCGCGCACAGATCGCATTGCCAAGTACAACCAGTTACTCCGCATTGAGGAAGAGCTCGGGTCTAGCGCCCGGTACGCTGGCAAGAAAGCCTTCAAACAGTAATGTCCAAACCTGACCTGGTTGTTCTCACGATCCTCGACGGCTTTGGCTGGCGAGAGGAAACAGAAGGCAACGCGGTCATCGCCGCCCACAAACCGAATTTTGATCGGTTGTGGGCGGCCAATCCGCACACGCTCATTGAGGCCTCGGGGCCCTGGGTTGGCCTACCGGTTGGACAGATGGGCAACAGTGAGGTCGGCCATCTCAACATTGGCTCTGGCCGCATCGTTCGTATGGATGTCTCGCGTATCGATCATGCCATCGAGACCGGCGAATTCTTTGAGCTGCCGGCACTCAAGGCCGCGATGAAGACCTCGCGCCTGCACTTACTGGGACTCGTCAGCGATGGCGGCGTCCACTCCCTCAACACCCATCTCTACGCATTGCTCGATATGGCCCGTCGGGAAGGCGTAAAGGAAGTTTTCGTACACTGCTTCATGGACGGTCGCGACACCCCTCCACAGTCGGGCGCGGGCTTTCTTGAAGCTCTGCAACCTCATTTGGGCGATGCCAAAATTGCATCGGTGATGGGGCGCTACTATGCCATGGATCGCGACAAACGATGGGAGCGCGTAGAGCGTGCGGCCCTCGCCATGACCACTGGCGCGCCGCTGACCAGTACCTCGCCATTAGAAGTCGCAAAGGCCAGCTACGCGGCTGGTGTGACGGACGAGTTCATTGATCCGGTCACGATCGTTGGCGCTGACGGAGCCCCCCTTGGGCCAATCCTACCCGGCGATTCCTGCCTCTTCTTCAACTACCGCGCCGACCGGGCGCGTGAGATCACCGAGCGCCTCACCCGCGACGGCAATCTGCGCTTCACGATGATGTCGGAGTATGATCGCACTTTCACTCACCCCTTCGTCTTCAAGCCGGAGACCCACGTTAATGTTCTGGGCGAATGGCTATCCACTCATGGCGTTGCCAATCTGCGCATCGCCGAGACCGAGAAGTATCCGCATGTCACATTCTTCTTCAATGGCGGCATAGAAACTCCCTATCCCGGCGAGGCCCGCGAAATGGTGCCGTCTCCCAAGGTTGCGACTTACGATCTGATGCCGGAAATGTCAGCTGACGGTGTATGTGCCAAAGTAGTCGCTGGCATCGAGTCTGGCAAGTTTGGGGCGATCATCGTAAATTTTGCAAACCCGGACATGGTCGGCCATTCGGGTGTCTTTGCGGCCGCCGTCAAGGCTGTCGAGGCTGCCGATGCGTGCCTTGGCTTAATCGAGAAAGCACTGCTGGCCCAAGGAAATTATGCCTGGATCATCACTGCGGATCATGGCAATTCCGAGACGATGATCGATCCTGTCACCAAAGGCCCGCACACCTACCACACCACCAATCCGGTGCCTGTTGTAATCGTTGAGAGCGAGCGGAGGGCTTTGCGCACCGATGCTCCTGAACTGCGTGGGAGCCTTCGCGACCTCGCGCCGACCATGCTCGATTTGCTCGGAATCGCAGCGCCACCTGAGATGACCGGCACCAGCCTACGCCAGTAACTCTTACTTGCGATCAAGTTTACGAAGAGAGGTAACAAAATGTGCGCTCTCTTCGCGGTTGCCTGCATTTAGGCTAATGACAAGATCGTCACCCGTAGCGGCGTTCAGCGGCAGAAGTCGAAATCCCTGCTGAATCTCACTGCTGGTCAGCTGAATCTGCTCCCCTTGCCACTCTAGGCGGGCCCCTCCCGCTTTGATCAGTGCGGGCGACGCCGGGTCCCACATTGCCCGTAATTCATCGCCTTCCAATTCAGCATTCAGCTTGAAGTCTGATGTAGCTTTTGGCTGCCAAGAGTGGGTAACGTTCCATTGCAAGGCTGCGACGGTAAGTACGATGGACAAAACCGCTAAGGCACTGAGTGACACGATCCGCTTCCAAGGGATATCGCGGCTCAATATCTGGGCTGTCCGATCAATTCGAACTTCGGGCAAATGGCCTGTTGCCGCTCCACTCCCGCCCTGTTCCATCGCCCCTGGTTGCAGCGTCAGCGTTGCGGTGGGCAAGGTGGCGGCAAATTGCCCGTCTTGCTCGCGAATGTAGATCGCTGCATGCGCTGGTCGCTGGTGGCTCGGCTTGATCAACATCACGATCTGCGAAAGGCCGGGGAAAAACTTCTCATGAAAACTGATGTCGGACGCCTCCAGATTGGCTTCTCCTTTGACTTTGGACCGGAACCAGCCAAGCACCTCCATCCCCTTCAGCCCGGAATCTGAATTTGCAGACTGAATCAACTTGCGTAAGGATTGTTCTTCGCGCTCGCTCAGGTAGAAGTGAGACGTAGCATCGCTGTCTCTTGGCATCGGTCGCCACGCCAACACATGCACCAGTTCCCCGAGTCGCTGGCCGAAGATCAGTCCGCCGCTTTCCTGCCCTCGCCCGCTTCGGCTGACGTAGGTTTCTCCAACATAGCTCCGCATCTGATCTAGCAGATGCTGTCTCCAAACGAGTTGGACGATTCCCTGTTTACCACCCAAGCTGACGCGATTTGTCGTGCCCCCCTCACGCCCAGTTGCACTGGGACGGGGCAAAGAACTCATTGCCAATTGTTGTTCCCTCCGGAAAAGCTCACCTATCAACTCCTCCAAGCGATAAGATTGCCTAGTATCAGTTTGCGTTACGTATTAAAAAAGTCAAGGGTTTCTACCTACTACCAAGTCAGAATCACGACTAGGACTCATACTACTTTTCATTAGTATACCTTAATTTTGACTAGTGTAAAATATCAAATACGACTTCCTGTATGCAAACTAAACGACTTGGTAATAGCGACCTCGAAATCACGCCCATCGGCGTAGGTGCGTGGGCAATCGGTGGTGGCGGATGGGCTTTTGGCTGGGGCCCGCAAGATGACGATGAATCGGTCGATGCCATTCGCGGTGCCATCGAAGCCGGCATGAACTGGATTGACACGGCCGCGATTTACGGCCTCGGTCACTCTGAGGAAATCGTCGCCAAAGCTCTCGACGGTATTGGTAAGCGCCCCTACATTTTCACCAAATGCGAGCGGATCTGGAATGAAAAGGGCGAGATCGGCAAGAGCCTAAAGGAAGCCTCGATCCGTCGCGAGGTGGAGGCCAGTCTTCGCCGTCTCAAGGTGGATGTAATCGACCTTTACCAGATTCACTGGCCTGAACCGGATGAAGATGTTGAGGAAGGCTGGACGACTCTCGCCAAGTTAAAAAAGGAAGGCAAGGTACGCTGGATCGGCGTCTCGAACTTCAACGAGGCCCAGATGAAGCGCGCGCAGGAAATCGCGCCCCTGACCTCGCTGCAACCGCCCTACTCGCTCGTTCAGCGCGAAATCGAAACCAGTATCCTGCCCTACACCGCAGCCAATAATATTGGAATCCTTTGTTATTCGCCGATGAAAAATGGCCTTTTGAGCGGTCGCATGAGCAAGGAGCGGGTAGCGAGCTTTCCAGAGGACGACTTCCGCAAGCGCAGTCCATTTTTCCAGGAGCCTGGCTTGTCGCATACACTCAACCTCGTCGAGGAACTTAGGCCTCTTGCTGCCAAATACGACTGTTCTGTTGGCGAAATCTCAATCGCCTGGACCCTCCAGCACCCCGCCGTCACTGCCGCCATCGTAGGTTTACGGAACCGCGGACAGTTGGATGGCGTAGTTAAGTCAGCTAGGCTTAAATTGGAAGCCGACGACTACAAATTAATAGAGTCGTTGCTCCAAAAGAACAATCTCTAACATGATCCCGCTGTGACTACTTCAATCTTTACTGCCTTGGGCATGGCCCTTGATTCCATCAGAGCCAACCGGCTGCGCAGCTTCCTGACGCTCCTCGGGGTTGTCATCGGCGTGGCCAGCGTTATTCTCGTGGGCGCAGGAATCGAAGGTCTCGGGATCACCGCTGAGGAAACCACCTCGAAGGCTTTTGGGACCGAATCGTACCTGGTCGCTCAAATCGCCAATGTTGGCCGCATGACGCCGAAGCAACGGGCTGAGAAACTGCGGCGCAATCGCCAACTGCGGCGCGATGACCTGACCTATCTACGCGTCTCTACAGGGGACGAAGTTTTGTACAGTCCCTACTCCAATCGCTTTGAGGATGTCAAAAGAGACGATCAGACCTTGGAGGGCTGCAGCATTCTGGGTGTTTCTGCCTCGCTCGCGGAGATCCGCGACGTCGCCGTCGTCGACGGAAGGTTTTTCACTGAGCAGGAAGAGAGAAACAAGGCTTTCGTGGCCGTTATCGGCGATGACCTTCGAATCGCGTTTTTTCCGGGAGCGTCGCCTTTAGGGCAGATCATTCGCGTTCGTGGCTTCGACTTCAAAATCATCGGCGTTCAGGAAAAGCTCGGCTCCTCTTTCGGTCGCACGCAAGATAACTCCGTCTACATGCCGGATACGACCTTCGAGAAGATGTATGGCCCTGCCAAGTCGATGAGCATTTTTGCACGCGCCAAGCCCGGCACTGGCCTTAGCCTTGATGACGCGCTCGAAGTCACACGTGCCTCCATGCGCATCCGCAATCATCTCGGACCCACCAAGGAAGACAATTTCGACTTCCTGACGCCGGATTCCATTCGTGGTTTTGTCGACAGTATCCTCGGGCTCATTCGATTGGTCGTCGTACCGATAACGCTGATCTCGCTTGTTGTCGGCGGCATCGTGATCATGAACATCATGCTCGTCAGCGTCACGGAGCGCACCAAGGAGATCGGCATTCGTAAGTCGCTGGGTGCCCATAGCATCGACATCCAGTTTCAGATCCTGAGTGAGAGCTTTCTGATCTCCGCTCTTGGCGGCTTCCTGGGTATCTTTATCTCGTGGTTGATTGTGCAGGTTGTGACGCAGGCCTTTGACGTCAGAATGCGCATCACTTGGCCCTATCTGCTGCTTGCGGTCTTTGTCTCAAGCGGCGTTGGATTGATTTCTGGCTGGTACCCAGCACGGCGGGCCGCTCGTATGGACCCAATCGAAGCGATGAGAGCTGATTAAGGAAGCACCCATGAGTGTCCCTGTTGTCGAAACCATCCGTCTTGCCGCCGAATCCGTCTGGGCTAACCGTTTCCGCTCTGGCCTCACAATTCTCGGCATTGTCATCGGCATAACCACAGTCGTCACGGTCGCCAGCTTGCTCACCGGACTGCGGACCGGAATCGTAACCTTCTTTGAAGAGTTCGGCCCCGACTCAGTATTCGTAACTCGATTTTCCGGGGATCCCAACCAGGGGGGCTCGCCCAAAGAGCAAAAGCGTCGGCCGATTCAGCCCTCCTATGGCGAATTCATCCAGAAGACCAGCCCCGCGATCGAACGGGTTGGAATTTCGTTGGCGGTCCCAACGATTCAGGGCCGCAAGTCCCTGTCGGCCAAAGTGCCTGGTTTTGAAACCGACTCGATCAGCATTCAGGGCAAGACTGCCGACTCTTATCTGGTGCAACCGCGAGAAGTTCGCGTAGGGCGGGTCTTTACGACTGAGGAGGAGAACCGCGCCGTCCGTGCCTGTGTCATTGGTGCCAGTGTCGGCGAGGCTCTTTTTCCGGACGGTAAGGCTGTTGGAAAACTGATTACTGTTGACGGTGCCGAGTACACGGTTATTGGCGTTTTCGAGAAAGCCAAAGGGGGCTTTTTCGGCGAGAACGGCCTGGACCGCAATATCGAAGTGCCACTCACCGTTGCCCAGCAGAAGTATCCTTTCGCTAATAACTACTTCCTCACGGCCAAAGCCCGCGAGGGGCAGCGCGAAGATGCCTTTGAGGAGATGCAGGCGGCCATGCGCCGCTTGCGCGGACTCAAGACAGGCGAAGCAAACGATTTCAACATCTCGACCGCTGACCAGATCATCGCCAACTTCGACAAGATCACCGGACTGATCGTCATTGTCTCAATCGCGATTTCCGGCCTCGGCCTACTGGTTGGCGGCATCGGTGTCATGAATATCATGCTGGTCAGCGTCACTGAGCGCACCCGCGAAATCGGCATTCGCAAGGCCCTTGGTGCCCGTCGGCCGGACATTGTTTTCCAGTTTCTGTTGGAGGCCTCCAGCCTCACCGCGATGGGAGGCGTAATTGGCATCGCCTTTGCGACGTTGGTTACTTTCATCGTTGCCAAGCTCGTTCCAGCCCTCGCCAGCGGTACGCCCCTTTGGGCCGTCCTCACCGGTCTCGGCGTCAGTGTTGCAGTGGGTGTCTTCTTCGGCACCTGGCCTGCCGTCAAGGCAGCACGCCTCGATCCTGTCGAAGCGCTCCGCTACGAATAGCGGCACAACCTTAGAGGAAAACGCTCATACCTGACGAAAGTACTAATGGAAATTAGAAGTACTGCTACGGCTTTTGCTTAGTTGAATCAGACCCCGAGATGAATGACTATGGGGATAACTAGAGCGCAGAGAGTACTAGAACATGCACACCGACAGTTTAAAAAAATCGTTAACACGGCTTTCCAGAACCCTTGCTGATGAGCGCGGCCAGGATCTTGTCGAATATGCCCTGCTTGTCGGCTTCATGGTAATCGCGGTCTGGGCCTTTTTCCCCTCTGACATCGTTCCCGGGATCAGCAATATCTTCAGCCGACTCAACGCTACCGCCAGCGTTCTGGTCCGCTAGCTTTCGACATACAGTAGTTGTATGGAGATTCAGGCCTCAACGGCAATCGTCGAGCTGGCAGTCCTCGACGACGACAGCGACTTCCGAACTTATATGGAAGATGTGCTGGCCGAGGATCCGCAATTCTCCGTTCACGGTTTTGCCCACCCTGAAGATCTGTATCTTTCCGCTGAGCAGCGCCTTCCTGATATCGTCCTGCTGGACATGAAAATGGGGGACTTCCAGGGCGAGCAGGTTCTCGAACAGTTGCTGACCCGCTGGCCTAAGCTCTGCGTGATCATTGTTACCGGCTACCCTTCGCTGGATGACATGCGCGCGGCCCTAAAGGGCAAGGCCTTCGACTACCTCACCAAACCCTTCAGTCTGGCCCAATTGCGCGCCACGTTGTCGAACGCAATTGAAGCCTTTGGCCTAGGGCGGGCTGCGCAGGACCGTCTCCGGGAGCGTCTGGGCCATCGCATCAAACTACTGCGGGTGGAGCGTGACTGGAGTTTGAAGGACGTGGCCGCAGCCACCAAGCTTAGCGTCAGCCAGATCAGTTCGATCGAACGCGGCGCGCATCTACCGTCGCTTGAAAGCTTTCTCGCCATCTGCAAAGCGTTTGACAAAAAGCCAAGCGAAATTCTTGCGACGATCGATTTCTAGGGTTGGCCGATCCGATTAACCGCATTTTTGCGACCATATCGACATGACCGCTCTTTGCCAGATGGCGATTGTCGATGAGGTCCGCATCCAGATCAAAGCCACGCAGGCGATCTCGCTCAACCTCTCCTCTGACCTGATGGAGATCCAGCTCTTCACCAGCAGCGGTGGCTTGCTGGGCAAGATCCGCGAGCTGGTTTTTGGGCAGTGGAACGAGGGACTATTGCCCACTTCAGCTGGAATTCACGAGGACCTCGTCTTCGTGCCAAACCCAGTTCAGATCTGGCACTCTGGCCATATGGTTGATGCCGATGTCCTCGCCCATCTTACCGTCGGAGTGTTGCGCTACGCTGGCGTCGTTGATGGCCCTGACGCCGACTTGTCTGATCTTGAAAACGGGTGGCGAAGGCTTGCCCCAGAGGAGATCTTCGATGCCGAAATCACCTTTGATGGCATTCAGTCCTACTAGCCCAGCAAGGCCTCAATCTCGAGCTCGTGGGCGCGAAACAATACTGGCCAATCAAACTGCGTCCGTGCCCGCTCCCTTGCGCGCTGCCCCAGCTTTGCTGCCAACTCCCGGTCTCGCCATAACAATTCGATTTTCTCGGCCAGATCGAAGGCGCACCCTGGCTTGGCGAGCAGCCCAGTTACGCCATCCTCGACGACGCTGGGAATGCCACCGCTGTTGGTTGCCACAACCGGACGCCCGCTCGCTCCCGCTTCGCACAATACTCTGCCCATCGTCTCGGAGTCGCGCAGTCCCGTCCTGGGATTCACAACGTCGCGGCTGGATAGTACGAACGCATCGCAGGAGTGTAAGTAATCTCTGAGCTTTGCGTGACCGACGTAGCCAAGCAGCGTCACCTGTTGCGACAAATCCAGCTCGATGATAATCTGCTCGGCTTGCTGCCGCTGGGTTCCTTCGCCTGCGATCAGCAACTCGACGGCCACCCCACGATCCCGCAAATGCCCCACCGCAGCGAGCAGTGTATCCAGACCTTTCTTCTCCACGAGGCGACAGGCGGTCAGTAGATAGTAGCGGTCTTCTCCGAGCCCGAGCTTCGTCCTGCCTCCGGCTGCGGCTTGCCCTGCGAAAAAATTAACATCGACGCCACCTGGCAGCAGACTGACTCTTCGCTCTTCCACATCCACTTCGTGAAGGAGTCGGCAGGTGAAATCAGAGTTCGCAAAGATCCTCTCCATTCGTTGTGCCGAAGCCCGCATCTGTGCCGCGCGCCGCCCAAGCATGAATGATTCCAGTCGCTGCGGCCACTCCCACTTTTTCCAACGCCGGTACAACTGCCGCTCGACCCAGGGCAAGTCGAGCACTGCACTGCCCGCTTCAAACGGCCAGGCAATCCAGGGGCGCAGAACATCATTACCAGCACTGCGACAAAACACGGGCACGCCCACCATTGCCGCCACTTCGCCAAAGTAGACAGTCGAGGAATAGATCACTTCTGCGCGCATCGTCCTGGCCAGCTCTGCAAGCTTCCGCACATTTGCGTGGTATGCCACACGCGACATGATCCGGTGGACAGGAAAGGGCAGTTCCGGCAATTGCGCCGGCCCCTCCTCCAACCTGTAGGTCGCCACCTCAACCTGATAGCCACGTCCATGTAGCCAGCGGCTCAGCTCGAGCGCATGGGTTTGCATCCCGCCAAACGATGGAGGGAACTCGGTCAGGATGAGCAGCAAACGGCGGGGCATCGATGTGGTTACTATAGGAGTATAGTTTTGAGGATTGATCCTGTCGGGATGTCGATGAGAATGACTGGCTTGAAATTCCCTCACGAACGGACAATAGCAGTAAAAAGTTTAGGAGATACGATGACGAATATTTATGTGGGGAATCTTTCCTTCCGCACAGAGGATGCGGACCTGGAATCAGCGTTCGCCCCCTTTGGTGCAGTCGCCAAAGCAACAGTTGTGAAGGAACGCGAGACCGGCCGTAGCCGCGGTTTTGGTTTCGTAGAAATGCAGAATGCGGATGAGGCAGCTCGTGCCATCGCAACCATGAATGGCAAGGATGTGGGCGGTCGCGCCCTCCAGGTGAACGAAGCCCGTCCGCGCGAAGAGCGTGGCAGTGGCGGCGGCGCCGGTGGTGGTGGCGGCTACGGCCGCGAACGCCGCGAACCACGTTGGTAGTCGTCTTCGTCAGTCTCTGACTTTGACATTTTTTCTAACAGCGAGCGGAGGAGCAATCCTCCGCTCTTGCTTTTCAAACAGCGGCATCAGCGTTTCTTCAATCCACGACATCGCCGCCTCCAGCCCCTGAGCCTGATAGACCCTTCCCAGGCGCGCCTCCACTTCAGAGGCCTCTCCAAAGCCGGACAGGAATCGGTTGGAAGTCATCCGGATTGCCTTCTCGTTATCGATCCCCAGCCCTTCTGCCAATATCCTCGTGCGCGCATACAGCGCCAGCACGGCGTCTCCGATCCATGCCAGTTCCAGAGTCTCGCGATACCTTTGAGAGGATGCCATTTCTCTCCCAGTTTATCTTTGCAGTGCTTCCCATCTGCGCCGAAACTAAACTGATTCTGTTGGGCACCGGAACACCCAATGCAGACCCCAAGCGCTCCGGCCCGGCCACCGCGATTGTTGTCAACGGAGCAGCCTATGTTGTCGATCTCGGGCCCGGCGTAGTGCGACGCGCCACTGCTGCGGGCATCACGGCGGACAAGCTCAAGGTTGCCTTCCTCACTCATCTACACTCCGATCACACCGCAGGGCTGCCCGACTTCTACCTCATGCCAGCCGTACTTGACCGTCACGCTCCTCTCCAGTTGATCGGCCCCAAGGGCACTAAGGCTATGGCGAAACACATTGAAGCCGCCTATCGCGAAGACGTGGATGTTCGCGTCAAGCTGCTGGAGCGCGGCGACCCTGCCGCCTATCGCATCGATGTCACGGAAGTAAAAGCGGGTGTTGTCTACCGCGATGCCAATGTCACCGTCACGGCGATCCCGGTGCCGCACGCTGGCTGGAAGCACAGCTACGCCTATCTCTTTGAGACCCCCGACAAACGCATCGTAATCTCCGGCGACACAACTTACTATGAGCCCCTTGCCAAGGCCTGCAATGGCTGCGACATCCTCGTGCATGAGGTTTACAGCGAACTTGGCCTCACCATGCGCACACCTCAATGGCAGAAGTATCATCGCAACGCTCACACCAGTGGCCCCGATGTCGGTCGCCTTGCGACGCTCGCCCAGCCAAAGCTTTTGGTGCTGACGCATCTCCTGCTCTGGAGTACGAACGAAGAACAGCTTGAGAAAGAGCTGCGCCAGACCTGGTCTGGCCCGCTGGCGATTGGCAAGGATCTGGACGTGTTCTGATATGTAGATGCTGCGTTTACTGATTCTTTCACTTGGCTTTGCCTTCCTCGCCACGGCCCAGAAGCACCACGTGCTCAAGGCCACACCTGAGACGGTTATCGTCGGCTATTACGATGCCACGTCCAAGCCGGTGCTGCGCATCCAGCCCAATGACACTGTGCAGATTGAAGCTCTCGGAGTCGGCACTCTTGAGACCTGGACGGGTGCGGGCCTGCCGGAGGCGAAGCTCGAAGCGGCTCGGGTCGCCATCGCCAAGGTCACTCCCATTCGCGGCCACATCTTGACGGGCCCGATCTTCATCGAAGGCGCAGAGCCCGGCGACACTCTTGAGTTGCAAATTCTCAAGATCAAAGCGGTGTTCCCTTACGCTTACAACGGCATGGGCCGCAATGGCGTGCTGGCTGCTGAGTTTCCGAAGGGCGGCCGTCGCATCATCCCCCTCGACTTGAAGCGTAAGGTGGCCTTGTTTGCGCCCAGCGTCGAAATCCCGATGGCACCCTTCTACGGCAGCATGGGCGTCGCTCCGCCCCCTGCGATGGGCCGCGTATCCTCGTCGCCGCCCGGCATCTACGCTGGCAATCTCGATAACAAGCGCCTTGTCGCTGGCACCAAGCTCTTTATCCCCATCCATGTTCCTGGTGCGCTCTTTCAGGTGGGTGACGGCCACGCAGGGCAGGGAGATGGTGAAGTGGATCAGACCGGGCTTGAGACTTCACTCACGGGCACCTTTCGCTTTGTCCTTCACAAGGGCAGGACGATGAAGTGGCCGCGCGCCGAGACGCCAACACACTACATCGCGATGGGCCTGGATCCTGAAGTCAATGTCGCCATCAAGCTTGCCACGATGGAGGCGCTGGACTTTCTGGTAACCGAGAAGGGGCTCTCTAAAGAGGATGCCTATATGCTCATCTCCTGCGCTGTCGACCTGCACATCACGCAGCTCGTCGATGGCACCAAGGGCGTTCACGCCATGATCCCCAAGCGCATCTTCAAGAAGTAGTGTTAGGGCTTCGCCCAAAAGCAAAAGGCCTCCCCTTTCGGGAAGGCCTTTTCACTACAGTTTGAAACTGGCTTAAAAGTACAACTTTGCGCCAAGCTGCAACTGACGGGCAGAATTCAGCAAGTCGCCCGACGAGGTCAACTGGCCGAACTGCGCGCTCTGGATCTGTAAGGACCCAGTGCCGAAGCGATGCCGATTGAGGATGTTGAACGCTTCTGCGCGGATGTCCAAACGAAGCCGCTCGGTGAACGCAAAGGTCTTTGCGATCGAGACGTTCTCGTTTAGATTGGCGAACTGACGCAACTTCGGGTTGTAGCGCGTCTGGTTGCCAAAATACTGCGTCGTGCCGGCATAGTTGCCAACCTGAGCAGGGAAGAAAGAGGCGGGCTGCGTAAAGCGATCCACTGAGGGATCAAAGCTCCCGCCAGCAGTGTTGCCGCGCCATCCGTCGTAACCGTTTACGAGGGGGCGATTGCCAGCGCCAAACAGCACGCTCGGCGTTCCCACTGAAGTACCCAGGCCGAGCGGCTGGCCGCTGGCGTAGTAGCCGATGCCGCTAACGCGCCATCCGCCCAAAGCCGTAGCAGCAAAGCCATTGCTGAGCCATTTCTTGCCTCTTCCGAATGGTAATTCGTAGATGACTGAGACCTTGGCGTTATGTGTGATGTCAAATTGGCCGATCGACTTTTCCAACCCGCGGTTGAAGTGGTCGATCGCTGTGCCGCTGCCCCAGTAACTGTCTGAGTCAGTGATGATCTTCGAGAACACGTAGCTGGCATTCAAGGACATGCCGCCAGTGGACCGCTTCTCATACCGGATGATCCCGGCGTGATAGGTCGAGTGGCCGCTGTGATCGCCGCCGCCACCGAATGTATCAATACCGTTGTACTGCGGGAACGGACGCAACGCTCGTCCTACGGAGGCTCCGCTGCCCCAACCTGCATCAAGCGAGGATCCGCCTGCGGTAAAGGTCGGATAAGGAATCTTGACGCCGGTCGCGATACCTGCGGGTGAGGTGATGGCGGAGTTGAGTGCAGCAAAACCAAACTGGTTTAAGTACCTCGGGTCCACTTGGTTATAGTTCAACAACTGGGTTTGCAGATGTGAGCCGGATGTGGCATTGTAGGAAACCTCGAACAGGCTGCTTTTTGAAAGCTGGCGCTGTACCGAGAGGTTCCAGACATCGAGGGTCGGAAGCTTTGTCGCTTCCTTGCCCTGCCACCATGGGATGCTGTCCTTGTTGGCAAAGGAAGGATCGACAAACGGAGGAATTGGATAGGACGGGAAGCCATCCTTCAGAATCAGGTTTGCCTGTACGCCGTTGGTGCCGTTGTCCGGGACACCATAGGTCTGTGTAAAGCCGCGTTGATGCGTGGATCCAGTGACGGTTGTAACCGCACTGAAAGTGCGACCAGCCGAGGCACGAAGCACGGTCTTTTCATTCAACTGATAGGCCATGCCGAAGCGAGGGCCAAAGCCACCATAGTTGGAGTCTGCCAGTGAACGCGTGCCTTCACGGCCTGGGCCATCACCGGCATAGATCAATGCGCCCGGGATGTTTCCCGCGCGGGGGTTTAAGGTCGTAGGCGAGAAGTCGCTCCACTTGTTGTCCAGCCCAGTTGGAGGCAGTTGAACTTCCCAACGCAATCCAAGGTTGAGCGTCAGCTTGCGATTGACGCGCCAGTCATCCTGGACATAGCCGGCAAAATACGGCCATTGCTGTCCGATAAACCGGATGGTGTCGATCGATCCTCCGTTTGCCTGACCCAGCAGGAACGAAGCAAACGATGATCCACCGAGGTTCGGGTTGTTGCCGCCGGGCAAGCCTGTGTTGATGTAACTGAAGCTGGCGCAGCCAGAGATGCACTGACGACCAAAGCCATTGTAGTGACTCAACTGGTACATCGCACCAATTTTGATCGTGTGCGCATTCTTCACCATGGTGAAGTCGTCGTTGTACGAAAAGATGGTGTTCTCGCTGCCATTGTTGGCGCGACCGCCCCAGCCGGTAATATCGCCAAAGTCGAGGTTCAGAAGGTTCTGGCCGCAATCCGGCACGTTGGCCAGACAGACTTTGCCCTTCCAGTCGACGCCGCTCTTGATCGTTGCCTGAGGAGGATCGTGGTTCTCACGCCAGTTGTTGCCACCGGCATAAAAGTGATTCAGCTTGGTGGGGCTCAAGGTCCAGTCCCAGCTAAAGCGCACTACGTCGCTGTTGCGCTGCGTGTCGTTGTAGTTTGAGTAGTTGCCCGGCAGAGTTGCCGAGCCACTGGAACTCGGAACTACCGAACTGCGATTGTATCCGTAGTAGCCGCTGATCCGATGCTTCTCATTAAACACGTGATCGCCCTTGATGCTGATCTTTGTGTTCGGCCTGACCTCGGAACCGCTCGACACGAAGTAGTTGTTCTTCACGTATCCGATGGTTCCCGGCGCGGCACCGTTGTTGGGCCGCAGAGTCGTGCCATAAGCGCCTAGCGCATTGTTTGAAATCGGGTCAAATTTCGAGGACGGAATCTTGTTCCCAGGAAACGGGGTGCGGGTGAAAGTGCCATCGGCATTGCGCACCTGCGTGGTCGGATCGAAAATTGGAACCTGTGTGGTGACGCCATTCAGACTGGTGACCCAGTTGGAAAAATCGCCACCGTACATTTCAGCCGTCGGCACGGTAGCCGAGTAGCCGGAGGCGCCTGCGCGGTTGCGAAACGCTTCGTAGCTGGCAAAGAAGAAGGTCTTGTCCTTGCCGTTGTAAACCTTGGGGATATAGACCGGTCCACCAAAGCTGCCGCCAAAATCGTTCTGTTTGTAGATCGGCTTGGCAATGCCCGCGCGGTTGTTAAACCAGTTGTTTGCGTCCATCGCATTGTTGCGAAGGAACTCATAACCTGAACCGTGAAACTGATTGGTGCCGCTCTTGGACACAAAGCCCATCACGCCACCACCAGCGTGGCCGTACTCGGCCTTGAAACCATTGGTATCCACCGCAAATTCGGTTAACGCTTCCAGCGAGGGCGCGTTCGTCGCCACCCAGCTTTGCTGCAGTGCGCGAGTCGTGTTAATCGACACTCCATCCAGATTGGTTCCGTAGCTGGCTGCCTGGCCACCGCCCAGGATAAATCCGTTATCGCCGCCCAGCGCTTTGGCCTCAGGCGTTGTCGCCGCAAGGTCGAAGGGGCTGCGCATCGTGCCACCCACCACGAGAGGTAGTTCATCCACCATCTTGTTTGTTACGGCAGTGGATACTTTGGCACTATCTGTTGATAATTGCAGGCCACTTGCCTGAATTTCAATGGCTGTGCCGGTGCTTCCAACTTCAAGCGTTACATCCGCACGCACCGATGAGGATGCGTTCAAGATCAAGCCACTCACAACCGATGGCCGAAAGCCCTTGGCTTCAACACGCACGGTGTAGGTACCAACAGACAAACTGACGGCGCTAAAATCGCCGCTTTGGCCGGTTGAGACCGAAACGGTGCCGTTGGTTGCAACGTTGACGACAGTTACTTTTGCATCGGGGACGACAGCGCCGGAGCTGTCCTTTACCGAGCCGACAATAGTTCCACGTTCCGACTGGGCAAACGCGGGGATAAGGGTCAGAAATGTGACGATGACGGGCAGCAGGGCCCTCGAAAGTTTTTGCATGAGTTTATACGCCCCTGAAAAGGGATTACCTGAAGCATATAGGGACTTTCATGAGAATGCAATAATGTCAGCTAGTTATGAATCGATACAGCAGCCCGTGCGAAAGCCATGCGAAGCGGTAATGGCTCAATAGCCACAAGGGTTGCTGTGGCCCTCATTTTCCCCATTGTGGAGGTTGTTAGGCCCTGCGGGTCCCAATATTGCCGAACGCGCTTGCCCGGGAACCACGCCAAGTCCCGTGTTTGCGGTGGTTTCGGGGTGCGCCAGACAACTTGCAGAAAAATTGGCGAACGCTCAAATTCGTAGAGCATGGCGATGAGCAACTCAACTTCGGGAGGCTTAGCCACGCTGTCGACGGTATAGATTAAATCTTCTTTAAGTGGCTTAGCCACCGTCTCCAGGCCAGCCTGTTCGAGCGGTGTCAGCCCCGGTCCGCCAGCGCAGCCTTCCAATAGGAGGCAGAGCGCGATCATTGGCCTCACGCCCGCATTCGCGCCTCGAATTCATTCTGGTAAACAGCCTTGCGCTCAGGTCGCAAAAAACGATAGCGTACGTCGCTCAATTGCGAAATTTCGCTGCGTGCTTCGTCTTTTTTCTTCATATCCAGCAGCAGGTTCACAACTTCACGCCGATACAAATGGTTTGACTGATACGCTGTCGCCAGTTTGCGCATGGTTGGCAATGCCAGGTCTGGCCTGTCTTCGCGTCGCTCCAGCAGCGCAAGCAATACCTGCGCCTCCATCTTGGTCCTATTGCCACTGACCGCAACTTTGCGCAGCCCGGCCAGGCCCTTTTCCTTGTTACCACTAAGGCCAAACAGAAAGCCCATTGCCTTCAAATACGGGGGAAGGCTGCCGATGATGTACTCATGGGCGCTTGGCACCAGCAGCGCATCGATCATCGTCCCATCTAGCGCTAGCACCCGCAAATGCAGCTTTCGCGCCTCGCCGCTGGCTTTCAGCGCAACTCGCCATTCCTTGTCTGCCAGCAACGCCAGATTCGCCCGTTCTGTAAATGCTTGTCCCAATGTAAACAACGCCGCTGCGTCGTTTGGGTTCTTGGCCAGCAGCATCCTCGCAATCTCTTCAGACTTCCTGGTTGCCCGTTGAAACCGCAGCCGGTCGGCAGCAGGCAGGATTACTTTCGGCTTGTGCAGATAGTCCGATATCTCGAGGGCGACAGCTCCATCGAGCGCGTCCGCTTTGAACAGAACAGAGTACAAGATGGCGGATGCCAAATCGTTGTACGCGTCCCCTGCGAGGTCTCGTTTGCACTCCGATTCAAATGCGTTCAGCGCCCGCTCATAGTCGAGATTGTAGAGGTGCTGTGCCCCATCTGAGGACAGCCAGTTTGCCTTGGACAGTTTCGCAGTGACCAGGCCACCGGCAATAAAGTCGCGTCGCCTCATACTGTTAAGAGCAACCTGAGGCGCTCCACGTTACAACGAATTCCAAGGTAGAAGCTGCCAAACTCTGCGTAGATTGCACTCACCGGATCAAAGCGCATTTCGTAGATCAACTTCTTGAAAACCAGTGCATCCTCGGCAAACAGGTCCACACCCCACTCCCAATCGTCAAACCCGAGCGAGCCGGTGATGATCTGTTTTACTTCGCCGGCATAACGGCGCCCCACCATCCCGTGCTCATGCATCATCCGCGCCCGCTCTTCCAGCGGCAGGCTGTACCAATTCTTGTCCTCACCACGTCGGCGGTCCATCGGGTAAAAACAGCAATACTTGCCGGACGGAATTTCCGGGTAAATGCGTGCGTGCATTGCCGTTTTTTGACGCTCGATCGTCTCAGCAACGCCGGCCTTCCACTCGGGGCTATGGGGCACAACGCCGCTCTCGGCTAGCCCGCCGTACACTTTGGCAGTGCTCTCGTAGAGGCCCAGTTCTACAACGCTAACGTAAGACGTCGTCGGGGTGCAATACTGCCATAGCCGCAACTTCCGGATGGCCCATTCCGTCTCGCCCAACTCCTCAAAGCCAGGTCGAAAGTGCACCAGCATGAGGTCGCCCTTGTGCCCGAACATACTGAAGAGTGCCGTCCCCGCGCCCATCCCCTCTAACACCGTACACGCCTCGTTCATGATTTCGGCGCGTGTTGCGGCTTCCAGTTGGCTCCACCGCCCCCAGGAGATCTGAAACATCTGATGCAGGACAGCTGCGCCTTCGAGCGTAAGGGGCATCTGCGGTAATGGCAAACTCATAATAACGATTATGACAATGCTGGACGGCGAAACGGAGGCGCGCAGGAAACTTTGGGTAGGTTCCGGCTTTGCCGCGCTTGGAGCCCTGGGCTTTGCCGTCAAGGCGATCCTCATCAAGATTGCCTATCGCACCGCGCCGATCGACTCGACAACAATTCTTGCCCTTCGCGTTTTATTGTCCTGCCCGGCCTTTCTCCTGATGGCCTGGCACGGGGGCGGGGAAGCCCTCTCCCGCCGTGACAAGTTCATCCTGCTCTGGCTCGGCTTCAATGGTTATTATCTGGCCAGCTTCTTCGATTTCTGGGGTTTGCAATATGTCACCGCTGCCTTGGAACGACTGATCCTGTTCACCTATCCCGGCATCGTGCTGCTGCTCAACCATTTCTGGTTCAAGCGTTCGATCAAGTTACGCGAGTGCGGCGCAGTGCTGCTGTCCTGGCTTGGCATCGGCCTCGTCTTCTACAATGATCTGTCGTCGAGCGAACAGCCCACAGCCGTCTGGAAAGGTGCCGCCTTGGTCTTTGTGTCGTCGATCACCTACGCAATCTATCTTGTCGGCAGCGGCCGTGTCATCAATCGAATTGGCAGTGTCCGCCTCACCGGCATCGTTGTCTCCACTGCGGCCGGCTTCATCGTCGCTCACTTCACACTCACCCACCCGTTGAGCGATCTTCGCCAGCCCCTGCCCATTTACTGGATCGCGCTGGCGCTGGCGATTTTCTCGACCATCCTGCCGATCTACTTCACCTCTGAGGGAATCAAACGCCTCGGGGCCAACCGCGTCTCGATTGTCGCCTCGGTCGGTCCTGTCTTTACGATTTGGCTTGGCTACGTGTTCCTCAACGAGGCCATCACAATTACACAACTCTTCGGCACGGCCCTGGTCCTATCGGGTGTGCTGCTCGTGAGCTTCCGCTAGATGCTTAGCACCGGCACGCCGCTCTCGCGAATGATTGCCAGCGTCTGTGTGCGAAGCGCCGCAAATCCTGAGGCCGTGCTCCGTCCGATCACGACAAGATCGGTCTTGGTCCGCTTCGCCATCGCCGCTACGGTCTTGCCTGGGTCGCCAATCTCAAATACAATCTCCAACTCGCCAGCTTCTTTTGTGAGTTCCGCCAGCCGTTCTTTGACAGCTGCCTCAAAGTGCAGATCACTGGCGCGCTCAAAACTCATTCCGACGTGTCCCCCCAGGCCGGCCATTGCGTGCATCACGATCAGCTTAGCGCCAAGGTGATCAGCCAGCGCCCGCGCATGAGCGATCACTCGTGGGGAGTTTTCACTTAAATCCACCGCTGCCGCAATCCGCTCGAAGTGAATGTCCTCCAGCTTGGGGACTTCCATATGCGCGCCGGTAAACACCGGGCACAATGCATCGTCAAGAATTTTTGAGGTCACGCTCCCCAACAAGAACCTGCGAAATGGGCCGTAGCCGTGCGTCGGCAGCACGATCCAATCGATTTTGTTCTTGGCCGCGTATTCGACAATCTGTTCACTCGGGAAACCCTCCAGTAAAACGCGTTCGACGGGCATGCCTTCCAACTCCACCAGGCAACCGCTCTCCAGCTTTTTTGCACCGATGCGGCGCCGTGTCTCCATCAGTTCGGCCAGCACCGGCCCACCCGCCTCAAGCACGGCGGCTTCGTAGTCGGGCGGTGGCACTACGTGCAATAGCACCGTCGTGAACTTCGTTTTCTGGAAAAGCTGTCTCACGTAGTGAGCCGCTGCGGCGTCACGAGGAGAAAAGTCTACAGGCAAAAGTACGCGGTGAATCATGCCATTAAGATATCGCAATTAGCGCCCCGTGTAACTCACACGCCACACAGACCCTGATACATCGTCGCTGACCAACAACGCTCCATCCTTGGCCACCGCGACGCCCACCGGCCTTCCCCAAACATTCCCGTCGGGCAGCACAAAGCCCGTCAAAAAATCCTCATACGCCCCTGTCGCCTTCCCGTCCTTTAGCTCCGCCCGAACCACCGAATACCCCGTGCGCGCACTGCGATTCCAAGACCCATGCTGCGCCGCGAAAATCTGCCCCGAGTACTCGGCTGGAAATTGCTTCCCATCGTAAAAGGTTAATTGCAACGACGCATGATGAGGCTGCAACAACACATCGGGCACGATTACTTTTGCCTGCAATTCCGGGTGCTTGCCCTTGTGCCGGGGGTCCTGATTTCCGCCCATGTAGAACCACGGCCAGCCGTAGAATCCACCCTCCTCGACATGTGTGATGTAGTCCGGCACCAAGTTGTCTCCCAGTCCATCGCGCTCGTTCACCGACGTCCACAGCAGCCCCGTCGAAGGATCGACAGCAAGCCCCACCGGATTGCGAATGCCTTTGGCAAACACCCGCCGCTGGCTCCCGTCGGGTGAAGCGACCAGAATTGCCGCACGGTCGTTTTCCGCTGGATTGTTATCTGTATCGTCGATGTTGCTCAGCGAGCCCACGGACACGAACATCCGCGTTCCGTCGTTCGAGAACGCGATGTCCCTTGTCCAATGCCCACCGCCGCGCAACCTCCCGCCGCTCGGCACTTGGTTGAGAATCAATTGCGCGCCGCCCCGCGCCTTCAAGTCCCCCTCCTGATAGGCAAGGCGCACCACTGAATCCGTATTTGCCACATACAACCACTCCGGCTTGCCGGTCATAGGGTAGAAGGCGATCCCAAACGGCTGATTCAATCCAGTGACGTAGGTCGCGACCGTTTCGACCCGTCCTCGCGCCCCGCCTCCCCGCAACACTTTGATGTTGCCTGCCTCGCTCTCCACAACAAACACGTCGCCGTTTGGTGCCACCCGCGTCAGCCGCGGCCCGTTCAGCCCAGTCGCGTAAAGAGTGACCTCAAAGCCGGCTTTGACCTGCGGCAGGGTCCCCGGCGGCCTGGCTACTTCTCGCGGCCCATTGTCCACCGCCTTGGTCGCATAGGGCGGCGGCAGGTCCGCCGGTCGGATCTTATGCCACACACCGGGGCGCTCGCTCTTGTAGTCCCCAAAGGTCGCCATCTGTCCCAGCAGCGGCAACGCCAACGCAAATAACATTATCTTCATGCTTTGAGCATACAAATTCGCACGCAACTGTTGTCACAGCGTCTGGGTTCTAGTAGCCTGATAATCTCGCTAGTAGATATTTCTTGAAATTCGAGGAGGAATCATGGATTCAGATACAACTATCCGCGCAGTCGCTGGCTTGCTCGCCGTGCTCTGCGTTGCGATCATCATCATGCGCCGCAAGGGTAAGAAGCCGTCTTCCACCGAAGACGATTTTTAAGCCCAATCGATGAAGGCAAAGAAGTCCCAGGGCCTGAGCCCGCAAATTGACCCGAAGCATTGCAGATTTCGCCTTCAGGTGCGCCCCAGCAAGATTCATCGCTGGGGTATTTTTTCCCTGGAAAGGATACCCAAAGGCCGCCAGGTGATCGAGTATACGGGTAAGCTCGTTAGTCGCAAAGAAGGCAAGCGACGATCAGAGTCTGCTCAAATTCATTGCCTCTTCACGATTGATCCCTATTGGTACCTGGACGGTGCCGAGGGCGGCAGCGGTGCCGAATTCATTAATCATTCCTGCGATCCGAATATAGAGTCGCGAATTGTCAGCCGTCGCGTGCTGTACTTTTCGGTCAAGGATATTGAGGAGGGCGAAGAGCTTTCGCTCGACTACCACTTCGCCAAGAATCAGGAGCGTGTTGTCTGCGGCTGCGGCTCCCCCAAATGCCGCGGCACCATCAACTTGCTCGAATAGTCCAATGCGGCGGCAGCAACTCTGGAACACTGCCCCAGTGCGGCAGCCCCGCCGTCTTTTCTAAGACGAGCAGCCGATTGTACTTGGCGAGTCTCTCAGATCGCGTAATGGACCCAACCTTCAACTGCGCCATGCCGCAAGCGATGGAGAGATCTGCCAAAAACGCATCTTCGGTCTCGCCGCTCCGCGCACTCACTACCGCCCGCCACCCAGCCCGTCTCGCTGCGTCTACGACAGCAAAGGTCTCCGTCAGGGTTCCAATCTGATTCATCTTCACCAACACCGCGTTGGCCGCCTTTGCCACCACCGCGCGCTCTAGCCGAAGCGGGTTGGTTGTCAGAAAGTCATCGCCGATGATCTGTGCCCGGTCCCCCAGTCGCGAAGTCAAAGCCGGCCATTCGCTCCAGGCATTCTGCTCCAGGCCATCTTCAATCGAAACCACCGGATATTTCCCGCACCACGCTGCCAGTTGCTCTACAAAGTCCCCAGTCGCTAGCCGCCGGCCTTCCGACGCCAGCACATACTGGCCGCCCTCGTAAAAGTGCGAGGCTGCCACATCGATCGCAATCGATACCTGCTCGCCGGGGCGTAAGCCTGACCGCTCGATCGCTTCGGTCAATACGGCCAAGGCCTGTTCGTTGGTTGCCAGTTTCGGTCCCCAACCGCCCTCATCGGCAACGCCCGTAAAGTAGGCCCCCCGCTCCTCAAGCACTTCGCGGGCACAGCGATGAATTGCGGCAATCCACTCCATGGCCTGCTCAAAACTCTCCGCCACCCAGGGCACGGCAAGGAAATCCTGAAACTCCATTGCCCTCGCTGCATGCAACCCGCCGCTCAGGATATTCACCATCGGCAGAGGCATCACAGCTTTACGGTCACCGGCTAAATAGCGCCACAACGGCGTGCCCTCTGCCATAGCGGACGCCCGCGCCACGGCGCACGATACGGCCAGAATCGCATTTGCCCCCAACCGGCTTTTGTTCGCCGTCCCATCGAGCGCAATCATGCGTCCATCAATGCCAGGCTGATCGAGTGAGTCGGCCCCCACGAGCGCCATCGCGATCTCGCCGTCGACATTGGCGCAGGCCCTGCGCACCCCCAGGCCCCCATGGCGCTGTAAATCCCCGTCACGCAGCTCATGCGCCTCGCTCAGTCCGGTGGACGCCCCAGACGGCACTTGTGCGCTCGCAATCACTCCCCCGGCTAGCGTGACGCAGGCTTCCACCGTGGGACGACCTCGGCTATCCAGCACTTCAAAAGCCCGGATCGATTCGATTCTTGTCTTACTCATGAAAGGCCTCCGCCTGCATCTCAAATACCTCGGCCACAGTTGGCGGCGGATTCTGTATCAAGTCCCGCGCAAATCGCCGCGCCTGGGCCACTTGTAAGGGCTGCAGATACTCCACCGGACTCTTCCCATCCACACGCGCCAGATGCAAGCAACCCAAATGGCAGAGCGTGGCCGCCTCCAGCCAATCTCCACTTACTAACTCAGACAAGCGATTCCAATAAGCCAACGCCGCCCCGGCATACAAGGCCCGATCACGCCCCCGATGCCAGGCCTTCAACAGGAAGTGATTTAGGAGGAAGGCGGCGTCAAAACCCGGGTCTCCCCAGTGCATCACTTCGTAGTCGATCGAGAAAAGCCGCCCGCCTGTGTTCACTAGAAAGTTCTTTGGCGACCAGTCCCCATGAGTTAGCGCTCGTCGATCCTCACGACACCGCGCGATGGCGCGCTCAAAGTACCGGGCGAGATCAGGATGGCGACCGGCTGTGAATCGGTAGTAGGGATCGAGGCGCAATTGATCGAAAAGCTCCAGTCCCTCGAAGCGATCCCGCAATTGCTCAGCGTGAAAGAAGGTGGCATGAAGTTCCGCTGCCTGCACTGCCAGGCTGGTATGGACCCGCCCCGCTAGCAGCTCTTCTTTCCAACTCGGCGCGGTCTCGTCTGCTGCACTCATGGCAAAGAGGAAGTTTGCCCGATCCTCAAACAGCAACTCTGGCAAGGAGCCTGCCGGTGCAAGCGGGCTCAAACCCCGCAACGCGTCGATTTCGTTGAAAATTCTCGAGCGATCGCTGAACCAGTCTTCCTTCACCCGTAACTTGGCCAGCGACTGCTTGAGGATGACATCTGCCTGGCCTGCTGTCCGCACCCGATAGACGACATTCGAAACGCCCCCCAGCAATTCCCACGCCCGAACGGATTCCGCACTCACCCCAAGCCACTCGGCTGCAATTCGCCCCGCGCTCAATTCATTCAGTTCAATCAACGAACCATTCTAGCGGTCATCGGTGGATCTCCGGTATTGTCGTCAACGTTTCCCTCCTCTGAGTCGTCTACCCTGCGTGCGACTCGATTTACCGATGGTCCGGACATCCTTCGTCATCTACCTCTCCCTCGCCGCTTTTGGGCAAAGCCCTGACGATCACCAGACCGACGATCACAAGGCCACAGTCTCGCCGCTCCCCGGTGAAAACATCCTGTTGCCGTGCGAATACAGGATGGTACTCCCGGGTGCCGGCACCCCGGTAAAGGCCGCCTGGGTCATCTTTTGCCGGGGTCAAGACTACTTGAAATGGTTCGAGGACAGCCGAGTCCGCGCTTTCGCCCGCCAACGCGCACTCGCCCTAATCCTGGCCGCGCACTGCCGTTCCATTGAGCGTGAAGACATGATCGTCGAACCTCTCAGCGGAGTGGGCAGATCTCTGTTCACCGCCCTTGACCAGTTTGCCGATTCCACCAACCGTCCTGAGCTTAAAACCGTCGGCGTCATCGCGATGGGCTGGTCGGGTGCTGGTTCCCTCGTTGCTCGTCTTGCCGGATATAGGCCCGACCGCTACCTTGGCGCGATAGCGTTTGCGCCTGGGTCTTATGACCCTCTGGGCATGAATACGATCAAATTAACGGCTGAGGCAATTATCATTCCGCAATTGATCCTCGCCAACGGCGGCGACAAAATCAATGGCACGGATCGGCCTTACGCATACTTCCGCAAGCATTTCGATCAAGGCGCGCCCTGGACTTTTGCCGTTCAAAATCGAGCCCCTCACTGCTGCCTCCAAAACGCCCAAACCCTTATCCTCGACTGGGTAAATGCCGTTCTCTCATCGGAACCTGGGCGACGACGTATGAAAAGCTTTGGCTTCCTCAAGGTTGAGCTCTCGGATCTATTGGATGAGTGGAAGAATCCAGTCTTTAATTCGACGGCCAGCCGAATCTCTGCCCACTCGACTCCGAAGACCGGAGAGCTGCCATCGGGTTGGATGCCCTCGCCCGAATTTGCCCGCGAGTGGCTAAGCTTTACCCAAAGAAAATTCCCTCTCGCAATCTGGCCGCCCTAAGCGAAGCGGCTCCTTGCCCCGACGTGCGCGAAAACAGATAACAGCCCAGCTCGACCCACGCTTAGTCACCTTCACCGGCTCTGTCCGCCCACCCAATTTCTCGGCGAGCTGTGCCAGCCCCTTGCCAAACGGCGAACTGAACAGCGTCTGCTTCCACTCGATCATCGCCCGCTGCACTCCATCGAAATCGCTCGGCAGTAGTTGAAAGACCTCACACCGGATCGCGATGGTCTTCATTGAAGGCTGTGTCGAAAACCTGGAGCCGGTGGCGGGGCCAAGCCGGACCTTGTACGAGCAACTCCACTGTGCCCGGGGTGAGCGGGAGAACCGCATCAAGGATCAGATGTCGCTGTTCGCTGACCGCATGAGTACGGAGAATTTCCGGGGAATCAGTTAGGGCTGAAGCTGCTCAATATTGCCGCGACGGTGCGCGTGACGGCGCGCAATATATCGGTGTCGCTGCCGCGGAGTTATCCTTTGCAAGAGGTTTTCAGGCAAGCCCATCTTGCCTTGCATTACTGATTAGACCAGACCCCAGATCTTTAACAATTTCGAGCCGGAATCATGATAAGTTGGCAGTTATTCGTTCGAATGCAAAGATGACTACTGTTGCCGAATCACTATACTGGTCGTACGCCAATCTGGCTATGGCGCACGCCGCAGTGGAGAAGAGCGCTTCGACTTACGGACCAGTTCATTTCATGATTCGTAACCGGCTTTACAAAGGCCTACTCGATGGCAGTATGAACATCGGAGCCCTAGCGGATGATGAACGACTGAAGCTTGTTCTGCCGCAGGCGTGTTGCTACTGCGGCGTGCACGAGAACCTAAGTGTAGATCACCTGATTGCACGGAAGCGTGGTGGTTTGGACACGGGCGATAACATGGTCTGGTCCTGTCGCCAGTGCAATAGTTCCAAAGGCGCAAAGGACATGCTGGAGTGGCTCGGCACCCGCGTCGAGTTTCCGCCTTTGCTGCTTCTACGGCGCTATCTTAAGCTGGCCGTAAAATTCTGCAGTGAGCAGAACCTCATGGCCTTGGAAAGCACCGAGGTCGGCGATCTCCCGTTTAATCTTTCTGTCATCCCGCACAAATTCCCAGCGCCACGCGAACTCGTGCTCTGGATAGTGCCCCTCAGCCGCGCTGCGGTGCAGTAGTGGCAGGTGGCAAGCCTGCCGTGATCGGGACCAGAGCCCCCGGCTGATGACGATTGGCGCAAGATTGGGAGAGGCCGAGCATTCGCGCGTCCGCCGAGAGCCGGGCCTGACGCCCCCGCGTTTAGCCGCCCAGGCTGGTCCCGTTTTCGGGTTGGCTGTGAAGGACTGCAAGGCTCCGAACCTATTCCGAATAGCGTTTCGAGTCTTGTTGAAGAGACTGCTACCATGGCGCTGTGGAGATTTTCGAAGGCTTTATTGCCGCTCTGGGGCCGTTCGTGGTGGCGGTCTGCCCTAAAGAGAATCGATGGGTCGTAAAGATCTACGACGGGAGAGTTGCAACTCAATCAGCTGACTCAGCTTTCGCCGTTCACGAAGAAATTACTGTCGATCACGCGAAAAGTTGGGCATCGCAGTTTATTGCGAAGAACATGCTGCCAGACGACAAACGGAGGTGGCAGGTTAGTAATGATTCTCCTAACCCAATATTGCGTTGGGCATTCGTCTGCAATCCGCAGTCGGTTCTGCAAGCACAAGAGGCCGAGTTCGAACGCATAAATAGTCGAGTAGTGGCGAGAGAGATCAAGAATGAGATCTGGCCGCTCTTGCGGCGCGAGGGATTTACCAGGTTCAGCCCAAAGACGGCATGGCGGTATACGGCGGAGCAGATTCATGTCGTCAACTATCAATCGTTCAATAGCTACCGCGCAGGATCGCTCGACTGCACCACTTTCTCATTCTGCCTCAATCTGGGAATATTTTTTCGTGCGGTTCCGTTCAAGTGCCAGATTACGAAAGGGCTCGATCCCTCGGTAAGACCGCAGGCAGCCGATTGCCATTTCCATCTTCAGCCTCTGAAGAACATCGAGCAACCGATTCTTGAGAGACGTGACATATGGTTCGTCGAACCAGACGGTCGCAATCTCCTGCAATGCCTTGAAGACTCCCGGAATGCAATTGTGCGAGAAGGCCTTCCATGGTTCGAGCGCTTCAAGTCGCTGGAGTATGTCCTGGCGCTGCTGATGGATCAGGAGGAATTGCCGGAAGTCCACTCTGGTCGAAATTCGCCGGCCAGGAAGAGCCTCATTGGGTACGTTGCCCGAAGCCTGGGAAGGGCGGACATCGCCGAACCGATGATCGCCGAAGCGGAATCAGAAAAGAATGCCTACCTAAAGGTGGTTCGGTCTGTTTGGAAGGGTCGGATCGGGAGGGAAAAATAGCTTCTGAGTTGCGAGGGGCATGTTTTCTACTAGCGGTTTTCCTGATGGACTGCTACTGGAAATCCGGTTCCGATCTGGCACGCCAAGAAGATCGCACATGGCGATCGTTCGAAAACTCTGCCTACACTACTTTGCGATGCGGTTGCAAAAAGGGGGTGGCGGAGCGGTCTGGAGCGTGGACCGCGAAGCCAACATGGCGGCGCAGTAGCGGTGATGAGTAGAATTCGGGATACTAGGGGAGATGACGGGCATGAGCATACTTTCGGATGAGTTCCCAGCAGCAGCGGCTGCTGCTGGGCTTCGCGCCCGGGAAGAAGCCCTGGCGGAGGGCCATCCGGTTGTGTATCGCGATGAGACCGGACGCTACATTCAAGAGTTTCCGGATGGCACACTACTGGAAATCCGGTTTCGACCTGGCGCGCCGAGAGAATCGCATATAGAGATCGTCAGAAAACTTCGACACGCAACCAAGTAACATGCCAACGCTCCTCGTCGTTGCGGGGCCGAATGGAGCCGGGAAGAGCACCCTTACATCCTCCATTTGGTTTGAGGGGAACTTCAATCTAATCGATCCCAACGCGATCGCCAAGCGCATAAATGTTACCCAGCCAAGTCTTGCCGCGATTCCCGCAGCGCGTGAGGCAATCCTGAATTGTAGATCGTTGTTATAGGGTCGCCAGAGTTTTACACTCGAAACCACTCTCGCCGGGCATGGGGCGATGAATATTGCACGCGAGGCGAAGCAAGCCGGGTACCACGTCTTGCTGTTGTATGTTGCAACCGGGAGCCCGGAGTTGCATATCGAGCGAGTGCGCCTCAGGGTTTCAAGAGGGGGGCACAATATCTCAGATGCCGACATCATTCGCCGCTACCATCGAAGCCTGATCCATGCGCCGGAGGCTCTGAGGTTTGTCGATGACGCCGTTGTGCTCGACAATTCGGGACTGCGACCATTGCAGCTGTTGGTGGTGCAACGTGGGCGGGTGATTTGGCAGGCCGATGAGTTGCCTGGATGGGTGCAGGCGTTTGTGCAGAGTCTTGAGTCGGGTGCCAGCGAATCTAGTTCGACCTAATTTAGCTGCGGTTGCCGCAAGCTCCGCTAGATGATTTCGCTGAGCTCGCGCGACGCGCGGCCTTGGGACTCGGCTACCGCCGCGTACACAATCTCGCCCTGGTATGTGTTGACGCCTTCTGATATCGGCTTAGAGTCCTGGCACGCTTGCTTCAGGCCTTTGTCCGCGATCTGCATCAAATAGGGAATCGTCGCGTTGGTCAGGCCGAAGGTTGAAGTGTGTGGCACCGCAGCCGGCATGTTTGTCACGCAATAGTGCAGCACTCCGTCAACAAAGAAAATCGGATCGGTGTGCGTCGTCGGGCGGCTTGTTTCAAAACACCCCCCCTGGTCGATTGCCACGTCCACCAGCACACTGCCTTTTTTCATCGCGCTGACCATCTCGCGCCTTACGACCTTGGGAGCACTTGCACCTGGGACGAGGACCGCTCCGATGACCAGGTCGGCCAGGCGGAGGGCTTCTCGCACCGTGTAGACGTTTGAGGCGAGAGTGACGACCTGGCTGGAATAGATGTCGTCGATTTCGCGCAGACGATTCAGGTTCTTGTCGATGATGGTGACGTGCGCGCCTAGACCGACCGCGATTTTGGCGGCGTTGTGGCCTACCACTCCTCCCCCGATGATGACGACATTGGCGGGAGCAACGCCGGGGATTCCGCCGAGGAGGATGCCACGGCCGCCGTTGGGGCCTTCGAGATATTGCGCTCCGATTTGCACACCCATGCGACCCGCAACTTCGCTCATCGGCGTGAGCAGCGGAAGGGAGCCGTCCTTCTCCCGGATCGTTTCGTAAGCGACCGCGTTGACGCGGCTGGACAGGAGTTTGTCTGTCAGCTCAGGCAGGGGGGCGAGATGGAGGTAGGTGAAAAGGGTGAGACCGGGGCGGAAATAACCACATTCGCTGGACTGAGGCTCTTTGACTTTGACGACGAGTTCGGCTTTGCTCCAGACATCGCTGGCACTAGTCAGGATTGTGGCACCAGCTTCGCTGTATTCTGCGTCGGTGATCGAACTTCCTAAACCCGCGCCGCTCTCTACGAATACTTGATGCCCGTGTTCAACTAAACCGGTGACACCGCTGGGGACCAAGCCCACGCGTGTCTCGTGATCTTTGATCTCCTTGGGTACACCGATGATCATTTAGCGCTGCTGATCGTTACTCTGAAGGTCTGCGGAGACCAAGCCGGCAGTAGCGCCAGTAGCTGGCAGGTTAATGCTGCTGTCATACTTGGGCCCCAACCCAAGAGCGATCAGCATTTTCGAGTCGATCTTGCCATCAATCCTAACCTTCTGATCGGATTCGAAACGTTTTAGTGCGTTAATACTGTTTACATCCCATTGACCGTTGGGTGCAGAAGTCAGATAACCGCGATCAAGGAGTGCCTGCTGCACTTCGCGCAATCGATCAGTAGCAGGGGAGGCTGGAGGACTTGGCGTCCTCACTGCTACAGTCCGCTTGGCAGAGGACGTAGCTTTCTTCGTCGTTGTTTTTGGCTTCGCCGCAACAATTTTTGGCTTCGACGCAATTGTGCTCGTTTTGACCGGGGCTGCTTTTGCAAACAGGCCACAGCTTCCAACGAGACTGATTACGACTGCCGTTAGGACCGGACGCGTGATCACCATGAAAGGATACCAAAAATAATATCGGACGGAAGGGCTCCGTCCGATAGTCGTTTTAACCAGATTGAAATGGAATGAAGCTATTTGCCGGCTTCTGCAATCTCCTTAGAGCGCAGCTTGTTGATTTGCTTGACCACAATGAAGATTGTGAAGGCGACGATGAAGAATTCCACTGTCGTCTGGATGAAGTTTCCGTAAGCAATTACCGGGATCGCATCCTTTTGGGCCTGCGCAAGGCTGACGACCGGTTTGTCGCTCAGGTTATAGAGCAAGTTTTTAAAATCGATGCCCGAAGTGAGAAGACTCACGGGGGGCATGATGATATCGCTGACCAGGGACGCGGTGATCTTGCCAAAGGCGGCACCAATCACGACTCCGATTGCCAGGTCCAGTACATTTCCACCAACTGCAAAAGTTTTGAATTCGTCGAGCATTGACATGGCAGAGATTGTGACATAACTCAGGGCTTGGGTGGCTTGGTTTCTACCGCGTCGCCGAATTTAATTTCAGACTCGGCCTTGAAGCGCTTGTAGTCCTGGTACTTGATCGTCATCTTGATGGGCACGGCACCGGACTCAAACTGTAAAGTGTCAGTGGAAACGGTGTAGGTGGGAAACCAATATTTGCCGTCGATTTGTTCGCGATAGGTCTCGAACTTGGGGTATTGGGAGTTGGAGTTGCGCTTCTTTCCCATCGGTCTGCCGTAGGTTTTGACAATTTGCAGCTCTTGATCATCCACCCAGGCGGTGCCGGAGAAGTAACGCTTGCCCGCCTCGATTTTCTTGGGACGGATGGCGAAAACGTAGCAGGGGACTTCATCGACGAGCTCGTGGCCCAGGTAACGTACGTAATAGGAATCCAAATCTTCGGTGGTGAGCACGAAGGGCAGCGTATCGCGCATGTCCTGAAGGTCTTCTGGCTCGAGCAGCAGGTTTTTCAGGGACTGCGGCGGGGCATAAACGATTTTTTCGGTGCGCTTGCCATCGCTGAAGACCCAGTCGCTGGTCATCTCGTATTTACCGATTACCTGGCGACGGGATGGGTCCATCTCGTGCATTTTGGTGACTTGGCGGTAGATGTAGTTTTGTCGGGCGAGGGCGAACTCGCTCTCTTTGGCGGCCATTTTCTTGATGATGAGTTCGATCTCGCCCGGGGCGGGGTCTTTGAGATTGACGGCGGCCCGGAGCCCACCGGCGATAAGCAGGACTGAAATTAAGAGTTTCATGGGTTCAGCTCAACAGATGTTTGGCGATGACGACACGTTGCATATTGCTGGTTCCTTCGTAGATCCTGCCGATTTTGGCGTCGCGATACAACTTCTCTACAGGATACTCTTTGGTGAAGCCCACGCCGCCGAAGACTTCGATGGAACGACTGGCAACATTTTCAGCGATGGTAGAAGCGTAGTACTTTGCCATGGCGGCCTGGGCGACAAAGTCCTGGCCATTGTCGCGCAGGCGGGCGGCGTTGTAAACCAGAAGGCGGGCTGCTTCAACCTCGACAGCACTTTCGGCGAGGGAAAACTGGACACCCTGGAACTCGCCGATGGTTTTGCCGAATTGCTTGCGCTGTTTAGCATAAGCGATGGCGTGATCGTTGGCACCGCGGGCCAGGCCCATCATCTGAGCACCGATGCCGATGCGGCCCTCGTTGAGGGTTTCGATGGCGACCTTGTAGCCTTTGCCAGGCTCGCCGAGGATTGAGTCCGCAGAGACGCGGACTTCGTTGAGGACCACCTCGCATGTGGACGAAGCGCGAATGCCGAGCTTGTCCTCTTTCTTGCCGACGGTTAGACCAGCGGAGTCGCGTTCAACAACAAAGCAGGTGATGCCTTTGTAGCCGAGGGCGGCGTCGATTGTCGCGAAGACGAGAAAGAGGCCAGCTTCTGCTGCGTTGGTGATCCAGAGCTTTTGGCCGTTGAGGATGTAGCTGTCGGTTTCCTTGGTGGCAGAGCATGTAAGCGCGAAGGCATCGCTGCCGGCCCCAGCCTCGCTGAGAGCATAACTGCCGACGGTGTCGGTGGCCAGGCGGTTGAGATAGAGCTTCTTTTGGGCCTCGGTGCCCCAGCGGAGGATGGCGTTGTTGACGAGGGTGTTTTGGACATCGACGCAGACGCTGACGGCCGGGTCCACTGCTGCTAGTTCTTCAATGACGAGGATGCTGTCAAAGAAGCTGCCGCTCTGGCCGCCGTATTCTTCGGGGATCTCGATGCCCATGAGGCCTTGATCGAAGAGCATCTTTAAAAGCGCGGGGTCGAGCTTGGCGTGCTCGTCCATTTGACGGACGCGTGGTGCGATCTCTTTGCGTGCGAATTTGCGGACGGTGTCGCGGAAAATCGTTTCGTCTTCGCTCAACTGGGTCAGAGACTGCATTCCTGTCGTTATTCTACGCCCTGGGGCTGTTCGTTATTGTGGCGGGTATCCCAGAAGCGGACAGTCGCCCTTGCTAGCCAAGGCTGCGTGGCTAGGCCTATCTTATTGATCCTAGGCTGGTTAGTCGACAGCCGGGGCTATGGCGGCAGGCGTGCATCTGATAAAGTCAAGCATTATGGATATCAAGCGCGAAGGTGTAGGCCGCAAAAAACTCATCCGCAGGGTGGCCCTGGTCATTGTGGCTGCCTTGGCGCTTGGGGCAACCACTTATGCGTTGAGCCGATTGAGGCCTGCTGCGCCTACGGTTGAGAGCGCCACTCTTTGGTATGGGACGGCCAAGCGCGGATCGATGTTGCGACAGGTGCGTGGACTTGGCACACTGGTGCCGCAGGAGATTCTGTTGGTGCCTGCCTCAAGTGAGGGGCGAGTGGATAAGCGGGTGATGCTGGCTGGCACCAAAGTAACTGCCAATACGATCATTATCGAATTGTCGAACCCGGAGTTGATGTCAGCGCTCAGCGAGGCGATGTGGGCTATCAAGGCGGGAGAGGCGGAGATGTTGGATTTGAAGGCGCGGCTCAATCGTGAGCGGCTGGAACAAAAGTCGAAGACGGCGCAGACGCAAAGCGAACAAGTGCAGGCGCAGTTGCAGTATGACCGCGACGATAAGTTGTTCAAGGAAGGCCTGACACCGAACCTGACGCTGATGTTATCGAAGGCAAAGGCGGAAGAACTGACCTTGCGGCTGGAAGTGGAGCGCGAGCGCTTGCTGGGCTACAACGATGTGATCGCAGCTCAGGTGGAAGCGAAAAAAGTAAATATCGAAAAGCTTCGTGCAGCGTATGACCTGAAGAAGAAGCAGGTTGGAGATTTGCATGTGCGCGCCGGAGTGGATGGTGTCCTGCAGGATTTGCCGGTGCAGGTTGGACAACGGGTGACGCTGGGAACTGTAGTGGCCAAGGTGAGTCAGCCCTGGCGCTTGAAGACGGA
>JBBRBI010000009.1:0-96499 GCA_038206015.1 Bryobacterales bacterium
TAGCAGCCTGGATTACCGGACACCGAGCGAGTTTGCGGCGCAGGTCTTGGCCTATGAAGCCAAGCAAGTTCACGATTTGACTGCTACGTAAAAATGGCAGCTTACTATTTACCGCTGGTACAGAAAATGGTCGCAGGTCAGAAGTAATCCAATTCGATTTCTACGTTCTCGCCCGTACCCTCATCGGCCGCTCGGAAGGGTAGACCCCTTTCGATCTCAAGCAGGCTGCCGTCTTCCAGATCTCGGGCATTAAATTTCGAGGTCGCCAATCTAAAACGCATGACTTTGGAGTTCATACTTTCACATTGCCAGAAGTGTGCGTCCGAGTTCAAGACTCTAAATTGAGACCGTGGAAGGCTTTTTGAACGTCTCGAGGTGGGGTCGACGGCGCAAAGGCACACAGCCTGTGATCTCGATTTCCAGGTACACCGGCGAATATGGCGTTAAGGGCTGGATCAAATTCGAACAGTCTGCACATCCTCAGAAAAGATTTGAGATTCGCTCGGCGCTCCATAGGCTGACACCGTAACTTCAAGTGTCACTAACGGAAAATGCGCGTCCATCTCATCATTTCGGCCTACCGTAACGTACGTTTTGCCGCGATTTCCGGACCGGCGAAATTTTGCAATCCATAGTTGAGTTCCAGGATGCACAACATGGTCAGCCCCGCCTGCAAAAATCATATGGTGATTACGAGTGGGGATACGCGGTAGTCCAAGTCCTCTATTTCCATCGATACCAAAATCATCTAATGAAAACGACGCTGGGTCGAACCGGATACTCGGAAACCGCGCGACGTTTCGGCCTGCGTTTTCGAGACCGACGATTAGATTTTGAACCGGTTGTCCGAATGGGCCGGTGGTTGGCGCTTCAAACTCGAAAAGTGGAAATAGCTTTGGCCGTGACCGCCTTCCGAACATGTCCGCAATTTGAAAATACTCCATGGCCCGAGTTGATGCGGTTATTCGTTGATAGAACTTGTTGTCAATCCTGGAGCGAACTGGCATTAGTTCAGTGGCTGGAATCTTTATTACGATGTATCCTACGTCGTCGGGAGGCATGGCAATAGACTTTACTTCAATACCCGGCACGATCGGCTCGACGATTTCTCCAATCCAGTCAGATACTTGCGAGAACGCATTGGCAAGCTTCTTGACCGGTTCTCCCCTTTGGATAATGTCCGGTTCTTCTGTTCCTTGCCTAACTGCCCGCAGTCCAATGATGATGACGCCACCGTCCGCATTAGCAAAACCCGAGATGCATTGCGCAAGACCTGCTTTTTGCGGTTTTTCATCTCCTTGCCAGCGTTTGCACTCGAGATTAAGACCTTCGGGTGTCCCCACCAAGCCATGGACGTCTTCTGCTGACTCCAGTTTTGAATAATTGGCTTCCGCCCTCGATGGGTTTATTTCGAATTTCATCCTGGCCTCAATTCTAACGAGACGCCAGCGCGTCTACTTCGAAATGCTTTCTAAATAGGGCACCACGTAGGGCTGTGCAGAATTTCCAAATCTCTGTAAGATTGACTGCGGGGCCTGATAGTTGTTTTATGTGGCTAAAAGCCACGTTGATCATCCCGGGCTTTTTTAAGCAAAAAAACAACGTTCCTACTCCCCCAGAAATTCTACGGTCCCGAACTTCGTTCAAGCGAGGGCGGACAGGCCGTCAACCAAGGCTCACGGCGTCCGCAATTTCCAAAATCACAGGATGAGCGTCAAGGAGTTAGATTTTGTTGTAATTGGTCGGGCCGGCGAGATTCGAACTCGCGGCCTCTTGCACCCCAAGCAAGCGCGCTACCAGGCTGCGCTACGGCCCGAACAAACAACCCTCTCAGTGTACCGCATCCACCCCCGAATGCCCTTTCAGACAAAAGAAAAAGGGCCAGCCCACGAGGGTTGGCCCTTTTCACAACTCGTCAACTCCTTGCTAGAAGCTCAGCCGCAGCGACAATTGGATCTGTCTCTGTGCGCCCAGGCCCACTGCCGATTCCACCGTGTTCAGCACTGTACCGAAGGTGCCTCCCGTCGCCGCGCCATAAGCCTGTCCCGGCTGCAACTGGTTCGTTCCCGTGCCAAGCACGTTATTCAGCCGCACCACAGGGTTGGCCAGGTTCGCGCGATTGAACAAGTTGTAAACCTCAAAGCGGAACTCCGAAATCACCCGCTCCGTAATTGCAAACTTCTTATGCAGCGTCAGGTCAAACTGCGACAGGCCTGGCCCATGCAATGCGCCGCGGCCCAGGTTGCCAAAGGTCCCCGGCTTCGGAATCGAGAACGCCGCCGGATTCACAATAGAGAGCTTGTCCACATTGGTCAGGAACGGATTCACACCCGCCACCACATCAGGGAAACGCACATCGCGCGAGTTGCCGCCACCAGGCACATTGATCACCGGGACAGTCGCCACCGATCCATCACTCAGCACGATCGGGCCATTCACGAAAGCGCCGTTGCGCGTGTCACGATAAACAAGGTCCGGCCGCGTGATGCGAATGTCCAGCGGCAGGCCTGTGCGCGCATTGACGATGCCGCCAAGCTGCCAGCCACCCACCACCGCATCCGCTGCCTTGCCCATGCTCGATCCATACTTCCGGCCCTTGCCAAACGGCAGCTCATACATTGCCGAAAGATTTGCGCTGTGACGCACGTCAAACGCGTTATTGCCGCGATCAGCCCGGAAGTTGTACGGGTTGGTCGCCGTGTTGGCTTCGTTGGAACCACCCGTATTGCCAATGCTATGGCTGTAGGTCCATTGCGCGCCCATTGTGAAGCCCCGAGCAAAACGCCGGTTCAATGTCGATTGCAGCGAATCATAATGGTCTGTGCCACCAACCGTCTTGTAGTCGATCTCGCCAAAGCGCGAACCGAATTCCCGCACAACTGATCCAACACCCGTCGTCTGGTTCATCGTGAAGCCAGTCACCTTGTTCGCCGTGCTGCGCAGGAACAAATTGCGTCCCTGGCTTCCCACATATGCCAGTTGCAGAATCACACTGCCGGGCAAGGTCTGCTGCATCGAGAAGGTATAGGACAAAACCTTTTCCGGTACGCGATAACCAGGAGCATAAGCCCGCACGCCGATGCCAGTTGCTGTGTTGATATTGAAGTTCTTGATCACCGCCGCAGAATCCACCGGATACTTGCCAACCGCAGATGTGCTCACCCGGTCGCTCTCGATCGGTTGAATCAAGTCTTCGCCCTGACCCGGTCCGTAGTAATAACCGCCACCGACACGAAACACCGTCTTACCCCCGAAGGCAGTCGGCGACCAGCTAAGTCCCAGCCGCGGTCCAAACGCCGCCTTTGAGGTTTGATAGAAAGGACGGCTTCCTGGAGCATCCAGTCCGCCCGTCACGATGTTATAAAGCACCACGAGATTGCGATCTTCCCGCATCGGCGTATAGTACTCGTAACGCAGGCCGTAATTGATGGTCAGGTTCGGAAGAAACTTGTATTCGTCTTGAATGTAAGTGCTGAACATCTCCGTCTTGGCCAACCGGTTGCCGGTCGCGCCATTGTTGAACGGGCTCGGCGAGCTCACGTCGCCAAGGACGCTGATCGTCGGCGTGTTAGCCAAAAACGCATTCAAGTTACCAAACGCATAAGTGGTGCCACCCAGGCGGTCCGTCCACATTCGTACCTGGCGGAACTCGCCGCCCATCTTGATCGTGTGGTTGCCCTTGATCCAGCTCAAGCTATCCACATAGCTCAGCGAATAATTCGTGTAAGGCTGCCCACGACCATTCGTGGCGCTGCTGGCGCGGACCTGTCCCGAAGGAATCGAGATTCCTGCGCTCGCCCCCTGTCCACCAATTCCTACCAGTACATTCGCTCCCGTAATGTTCAACGTCACACCCGACAGGTCCACGCCTTGTACTGTCGGAGCAACACCATTCGTGCGAGTTTTCGGGCCGTTGTAGCCAATCTTCGCTTCGTTCACAATCGATGGAGAGATGATTCGCTGCCATTGGATTACCGCGTTCTGCGCCAGCGCCCGTTGTTGGAACGCACTGCCGGAAACATCGAACGGCGAATTCGACGTGCCGTCATCGCGGAACCAACGCATGTAAAACGAGTTCCGTTCTCCCTGACGATAATCCAACCGGAAACTCTCCGAGTTCTCGTTCACGACTGCCTTGCCGTTCAATTGAGCCAGGTCAAAGTCCGGGTTCGAAGTCGCACCGCGATTGCCGATCGGGAAAGCACCAAACAACGGCTTGATGGCCGCATCGACACAACGCCCCGTGACGCCGCTGCCGCAGACAGCAAGATTCCGCACTGCCGTGCTGGGCGTCTGCCCAACCAGGGGGAAGCCTGCCCGCTGCCGCAATCCCTCGTAATGGCCGAATGCAAATAGCTTGTCCTTGATAATCGCGCCGCCCACCGATCCACCAAACTGGTTCAACCTAAGCGGCGCCTTGTTCGTGCCGTCAAAGAAGTTGCGCGCATCAAACGCATCGTTACGCAGATACTCAAACACGCTGCCATGCAGCTGATTGCCGCCAGACTTCGTGAGAATGCTGATCTGCCCGCCCGTTCCCGTGCCATACTCCGCCGGGTAGTTACTCGATTCCACCCGAAACTCTTGCACTGTCTCCAGGCTCGCCTGCAGGCGGAAGCTGGAGGAAGTCTGACCATTCAAATTTCCCGGTGAAGAGTCAACGATAGACGACGCCTCTACTCCATCAAAACGAACCGCATTCTGCTGGTTCGATCGCCCCGAAAACCGGATATTGTCGTAGCTACCTCCCCCGGCTGTTTGCGCGCCCGGTGCTAGCAAATACAACTGCGAAATCTGTCGTCCGTTGATTGGCATCTCGGCCACTTCCCGCGCATTGATATTCGCCCCAACCGTGGCGGAACTGGTATCGATAACCGCCATTTCACCGCCAGAAACCGTAACTTCTGTCGAAATCGATGTCGGCTTCATTACGATATTCAAGGTCCGCTCCTGATCGAGCGTGAGGTTTACGTCTTTATACACAACGTCAGCCATCCCGGGGCTGGACGCCGTCACAATGTAGCTCGACGCGCTCAGGTTCGTAACAGTGAACGCGCCGTTCTCGTTGGAAATTGCGCTGCGCTCTGCACCTGTCTTTTCATTCCTCACCTTGATGCTCGCACCAGGCACCAGGCCCCCCGACACGTCAGCTACTCTCCCGGTAAAACGTCCATTATTTTGCCCAAAAACTAAGCCGGCAAGGCTGAACACGGCCAATGCCAATCGCATGATTTTATAACTCACGCCCTAGGAAAACATATTCATGTGAACATCGCATTTCAGTCTGGTTGCTGTCTAAACACAATTCAAAGTATTCTTTCAGGCGTCCTTAAGGTCCAACGGTTACAATCCAGTAACCTTCGATGCGTTCCCTGCTGTCTTTTCTTACCTTTGCCGCCCCCGCCCTGGCCCAGTCCATCTTCGGCACCCTTTTCGATCCATCGGACGCCCCCGTCCCCGCCACCAAAATCACCCTCCAGCAAGGCCGCAATACCCGCACCACCCAGACCGGTGCCAACGGCGACTTCCGCTTCGACCGCCTCACTGCAACTGATTACGAAATTCGCGTCGACCTCCAAAACTTCCAGCCTCTTCGCGTCGCCGCCAAACCCAGCCCCCTCCCTGTCTCCCTCAAACTTACCCTCGCCGATCTCAGCGCCAAGATCGATGTCGAGGAGCAATCCGGCAAGGTCAATACAGACTCTTCCGAGAACCTCAACGCCGTCAGCATCCAGCGCGCCGATCTCGACAACCTCCCCTCCCTCGGCCAAGACTACGTGGCCACGCTCTCCCGCTTCCTCGACGCAGGCTCGGTGGCAACAGGCGGTGTCTCCTTAATTGTCGACGGCGTCGAAGCCACCAAAGCAGGCGTCAGCGCTTCCGCCATTCAGGAAATCAAGATCAACAACAACCCTTACTCCTCCGAGTTCTCCCGCCCGGGCCGCAGTCGCATCGAAATCATCACCAAGGCCGGCAGCGAACAATATCATGGGGAAGCCAACTTCGTCTTCCGCGACCAACACCTCAATGGCCGCGAAGCCTTTGCCCTCACCCGTCCCGCCGAACAGCGCCGCATCTACGAAGGCAGCCTGATCGGCCCCCTGGTCAACGGCAAAACCACCAGCTTTCTTCTGACCTTCGATCACGAGGCCAACGACTTTCAGGCCATCGTCTACGCCAACACCCCCAGCGGCATCGTCCAAGGCAACATCCCCACGCCAAATCGCGTCACCGAATCGTCCGCCAAGATCACCCACCAGTTCAACGACAAGCACACTGTTTTCTGGCAATTCACCACCGACAATCGCGAATCTAAAAACCTCGGCATCGGTGGGGTTGTCCTGCCAGAAGCTGCGTCCAATTACAACTTCCATGAAGAACAGTTGATCGTCAATCACCGCTGGATCGTCACGCCCAAACTCCTCAGCCAGTTCCGCATCCTCTTCGCCGACTACGCACAGAACACAACCAGCGTCAGCCAGGCCCCCCGCATCGTTGTGCCGGACAGCTTCACCGGCGGCGGCGCGCAGGCAGACATCCTCCGCACCGAGGTTCACACTGCCTATAACTGGATCTTCACTTACTCGGCTGGCAAGCACACCATCAAGTTCGGCATGAACGTCCCCGATTGGTCCCGTCGCGGCCTACGCGATCTAACCAACCGCCTCGGCACCTATTCGTTTTCGAGCCTCTCCACCTACAATGCCCTGCGCCCCTTTTCACTCGTCCTCCAACAGGGCAACCCCCATACCGTCTTTATCGAAAAAGTCCTCGGCGGTTTTGTCCAGGATGAATGGCTCGCGCGTCCCAACCTCACGATCTCGCTGGGCCTTCGCTACGACTGGCAAAATTACTTCCACGATCACAACAACTTCTCGCCACGCATCGGCTTCGCCTATGCCCCAACCCAGAATCGCAAGACCGTCGTACGCGGTGGCATCGGCTTCTTCTACGACCGCACTGGCCCCGCCATCATCTATGACCTTCTGCGCTATGACGGCCGAAATCTAAACCGCTATCTCTTGAGCGATCCCCAATACCCCCAATCGCCGCTCCCTTCGACGACACCCTCAAGCGTCACTCGTCTCGACCCCCAGGTGCGCATACCTTATTCGATCCAATACAGCATCGGCGCAGAGCAGCAACTCACCAAGAAAACCACCCTCGCCATCAACTACATTGGCAACCGCGCAGTTGGTACTTTCCGGTCTCGCGATGCCAACGCGCCGCTTGGCCCCTTCTACCTCTCCCGCCCCGACCCCACGCTTAACGTCCTCCGTCAGATCGAATCCGCCGGCCGCCAACGCTCCGACACTTTCGAACTCACTCTGCGCGGTCGCGTTTCTAAATACTTCTCGGGAGTGGCTCAATACAATTTCAGCCACTCCTACAACAACACCGCCGGCATCGCCTACCAGCCGGCCAATAGCTATGACTGGTCACAAGAATGGGGTCGCTCCGATCTCGATCGCCGCCAGGTCCTCAATCTTCTGGGCACCTTCACTTTCGCCAAATGGCTCAAGCTCGGTGTCGCGCTCCAAATGCAATCGGGAGCAGCCTACTCACAAACCACTGGTCGCGATACAAATAACGATGGTCTCGCGCTTGAGCGTCCAATCGGGGTGGCCCGCAATACGCTTCAGGGCCCCGGCTACCTTGGCCTCGACCTGCGCTGGGCCCGCGACTTCAACCTCACGAAAAAAGCAGAAAAAGGCCTCGTCCTGACAACTGCCATCGATTTCTTCAACGTCCTTAACCACGTCAATTACATCAATTTCGTCGGCAACCTCAGTTCGCCTTTCTACGGCCAACCGGTTTCCTCCCAGCCTGCCCGCCGCGGTCAGCTCGCCCTCCGCCTGCGCTTCTGACGAATCCTGAGTGTCTCCGTTGTCTGCTAAGATTCCGAACATGAATCGGCAGGTCGTTCTTCTCGTCCTCCTCGCAGCCCTCACAGCTGCGCAACAGAAGCCGCTGGTAATGACGCAAGCGGCGCAGGTCGCCCTCACGCCAGACCAGGCTCTGAACATGCTCAAGGAAGGCAACGCCCGCTTCGTCGCGGGCAAGATGCGGCATCGTGATTACTCCAAAAAAGTGAAGCTCACCGCTGAGGGTCAATACCCTTTGCGGTGGTCCTCGGTTGCCTCGACTCCCGTCATGCCACCGAAATGCTCTTCGACCAGGGTCTCGGCGATCTTTTCATCGCGCGGGTCGCCGGCAACGTATTGAACGACGACATACTCGGCAGTCTCGAATTCGCAACCAAAGTCTCTGGGGCCAAACTCATTGCTGTAGTGGGGCACACCAGTTGTAGTGCCATCAAGGGTGCCGTAGACAATGTGAAACTCGGTCACATCACCGGCTTGTCCGACAAAATCTAGCCCGCCGTCGCGGCGAGCAGTTCCAGCGGCGAAAAACACACCTCAAAGGATCTGGCCTCTGTCGACAAAGTCGCAGGTGAAAATGCACGACTCGTCGCCGCTGACATCGCAAAGCGCAGTCCGGTACTTCGTGAGCTCATTGCCAGCGGGACACTGAAAATTGTCAGCGCTGTGTACGATGTTTCCGACGGAACTGTGGTTTTTCAATAGCGGCGTCCAACTCCGTTCTCCACCTGCCACTGATCCGGAAATTCCATGTGGATGGTGCCCTCTGCTACCATCACAAGTTGTCAAAGCATTACATTTTTTCCACCCTCTTTTTTTCTCTCTCTGTTCTCTCCGCCCAAACCCAATGGACCAGGATCGACGCAGCCTTTCCTCCTGACATCGTTTTTCCTACAGACGTCAACCGCCTCTGCGCCACCTCACGTTTCCTGACAATCAACCTCTCAAACCAGACGTATCTCCTGTCCACTGATCAAGGCCGCACCTGGCAGTCCAACCCCATCCCCGGCGCCGGACGCGGGGACATTTTCTGCACCGGCACTGCCGCCTGGACCACGACCCAATTCGTCAACAACGTGGGCCTGATCCAAAAGAGCGTTGATGGCCGCGCTTGGGACATGCAGCGCCTTTCCCCGTCCAACGCTCAGGAAATCAACAGCGCCCTCGGCGGCAACGGCGACGTCATGATCACCCGCCGCGCTTACAACATCGCTGGTGCCAACGCCCGCGTCACCCTCCAACGCAGCGTCAACGGCGGCCAATCCTGGGATCTCCTCTCCGACCAGCCCTACGTCATCGGTAACGGCGCCAACCAAAACCTCATCGCGCCGCTCACCGCCTCCGCCCTCTCGTCACTGCAAATCCCCTTCATCGCGGAATCAGGGCAGCCCAAGGCCCTCGATGTCTCCACCTCCGGCGCTGCCTTCACCCGCACCAACTTCGGCACAGGCCGCGCCCTGTTCGCCGCCGTCGCCGCCACAGATAATTACTCCTTCTTTACCTATGCCGATGCCGACCTCCGCGCCGGCGTCTACCGTGTCAATGCCGATGGTCGTGTAACGAAGGTCCTCGCAGGCGTCCCGCTACTCAATATCGCCACGTCTGGTCGCCGTCTCCTCGTCGCCATTAAAGAACTCAACTCCGCCAACACACCCACCACCGCGCCCGTCCTCCTCAACCATCCCCGCATCTTCTTCTCTAACGATGAAGGCGACACCTGGTGGGACGTCTCCGCCGGCCTGCCGCGCCTCGCAGGTACTAACTCCACCACCCTGATTGGCTTCGGTTTCGCAGATGCCAGCGCGATGTTACTGACTGGTCCAGCGGAACTCAAGCTCGGACTCTACACCATAACCAACTTACCCACCGCACCCGGGCCCATCGTGCCCGCCTCGGTGCGCACCCCTCGCATTACTGGTGTTTCGCTCGTCGCTTCCGGTGCACCCGGCGTCACCCGCGGCCATTATGTATCCATCTACGGGGAAGGCTTCGCCACAACAACACGCTCCTGGACCGGTGACGATTTCCTCTCCAACTACCTGCCTGGACAGCTCGATAATCTGGGTATCACCGTCCGCAATGCCGGCCCAACGTACCCGGTCTTTATCTCGCCCAATCAGATCAACATCTTCGTCCCCCTCGCTGGCAACACGGCCATTCCCCTTCCAGAAATTCAACTCACCACCGCTGGCGGAGAAACTACCTTCATCACCACCGACCCTTTCGTCGTCAGCGTCTCAGGATCCATCTCGTATTTTCGCTTCGATCCCCAAAATCGCCGTTACATCGCCGCTGTAACTCCCGGTGGCGACTATCTCGGTCCCGCTGCGCTCTTCGGCCCTAACTTCACCACCCGCCCCGCGCGTGCCGGAGAGATCGTCACTTACTTCATCACTGGCCCCGGCCTCGAAACCGACGGCGGTCGCCAACTCAACCCCGCCCCGGTGCAGATCAAAGCCAATTGCCCTGTCATGCCGATGGGCATCACGGCGGCCACCCTCTATTACGGCCTCATATCGCCTGGCGTCTACCAATGCAACATCCGCCTCACGGACAATGCCACCCCAGGCGATTACCCCCTCATCCCGGCCCTGTCCAATGGTCCGGTCGCTAACATCCCAGTCCTCGGTCCGCTCGGCTATCTGGTCGTAGGACGCTAGCTCAGCTTCCACGGCTTGCGATAGTGCCGGGTCACCATTTTATTCGCCGCCTTGTCGCCAACAATCTGCTCGCGCGCATCGTCCCAGACAATCCGCCGACCGGTCCGATAAGCGATGTTCCCCAACAACCCCGCCTTAGTCAATTTATGACCATAGTCAACGTCACAAGTCGTCAACTTACGCGACTTGACTGAATCGAGAAACTCCCGGATATGCCCCGGCGAATCGGCAATCGTCGCCGCAGGCCGTGCAAAGTCCATCACTCGCTTGCCCTTCACGTACAACTCGTGCGATCCATAGTCGACAAACAGACTGCCTTCGCTGCCCTGAAAAACACACCCGAGTCCGCGATTCTCAAATCCCAACGGAGCCATCGGGCTCAAGCTCCACACCAGATTCAAACCAGGATACTCATACACCAGATCCATGAAGTTCGGCGTCTCGCCATTATCATCGGTCAACTCCCGCCGCCCCGTCGCCACTACGCTCTTCGGTGCCTTCAAATCCAACGCCCAGTAAGCCACATCAGTGATATGACACCAGAAGTCCATAAACATGCCTCCCGAGTAGTCCCAGAAGTAGCGGAAGTTAAAGTGCGACCGATTCGGATTATAGGCCCGCTTTGGTGCCGGTCCAAGCCACGTCTCATAGTCAAAATCCGCTGGCGCCACACCATCCGGCTTCAAGCCCAGGCCCTTCGTCTCTGAAGTCTTCCAGACATTCACATGCTGTACCTTACCAATCAGACCCGACTGAATCACTTCTACCGCCCGCCGGTAATTCGGTAAATCGTTGTGGATGTGATTCCCCATCTGCGTGACGCGCCCATACTTACGGGCAGCATTCACCATGGCGCGTCCCTCGCCAATGGAATAACTCAATGGCTTTTCAACAAAGACATCCTTCCCCGCCTGGCACGCTTGTACCGTCGGCAAAGCATGCCAGTGGTCAGGAGTCGCGATGCAAACGGCATCCACTTCTTTTGATGCCAGTAACTTACGAAAATCGCTGTAAGTGGTTGCGTCGATCCCCCGCGCCGTCTTGACGATCGCAGCCGCACGCCCCAAATGCCCGGTATCCAGGTCACAAAGCGCGACGACATCAACATCTGGATGTTTAAGAAAGCCGTTCAGCCTCCCCGTCCCCATTCCCCCAAGGCCAATAAAGCCCATCCGGATCCGGTCATTCGGCGCGGCCAAAGCCGCACCCGTCGAGGCAAGAAAAAGTCGTCGGTTCACGCCCCCTATCTTAACGAACTCACCGGGAACTCACATGGCAAGAAACGCTCAATATTTGCCCCTCCGGGTCCTTGAACCAAGCCACCTTGTCGCCCCCCGGTGCAGTCCAGATCCCCCGCTTATCCTGAGGCAGTGCGCCAAATCGCTCAAACACCACACCCCGCTCCGTCATCTCATCCACAACAACTTCAATCTCTGCCACCCGCCAACCCAACACCGTATAGGGCGCGACGCAAACCTCTCGCACCATCGTCACCCGCAACACACAGCCCAACCCGTCAAACTCCAACGCAAACGGGCTCTCATTCAGCAAAGTCATCCCCAACAACCCGCCATAAAAGGCCTTCGCCGTCTCCGCCGAACGGGTGCCAATAAAGGCCATCACCGGGCTCGAACCAAGCGGGCTCATGATGCTGACGCCGCGCAATTCACCATCCAGGGTGTCCCAAACTGATCCACCAACATCCCAAACCGCGAGGCCCAGAAAGTCTCCTGCAGCGCCATTCTGATCATTCCGCCCTTCGATAAGGCATCAAACACCCGCTCTGCCCTCTCTACATCCTCCAGGGCGATCATCACCGAGAATCCCTGTGGTCGCACAAACCTCTCGCTCGGCACATCGGCACCCATCAACCACAGCTCGCCCACTTTCAAACTTGCATGCAATATCCGGCTGCTCATTTCCGGGCCAACCTGTCCCGCCATGGGAGATTCCCCGTACGGCATTAGCACTTCGATCTTCCCGCCCAGGCACTGCTCATAGAAGCGGAACGCCTCCGCACACTGCCCATCAAAATTCAGGTAAGTCGTCACTTGCATCGCACCAGCATATCAATCCAAGCGCCGCACTTTGATATTCCGAAACCACATCTCCGTCTCATGATGTTGAAACACCAATGGCCCTTCCGGTGGCCCCGATTCAGCCTCAAATTCCAACACCTTGACGCCATTCAGCCAATGCTCACAATGCCGCCCACGCACCACAATCGCACTCTGGTTAAACTCTCCCAGCGGCCTCGGCACCGCATTGTGCGGCGCAAGTTGGTTATAGAGCCCGCCCGTCCGCTCAACGGGAAAACGAATCGCCCCAGGGTCGCCATTGTCATCAGCGACCTGATATTCATAACCTGCGCCGTCTGAACCAAGTGGCCCGTTGAGCAAGTAGAAGAGATGATACTTGACCCCGGAATTTCCCTTCGCTGTCGCACTCCACTCAAAGCTCAACTCAAACGACTTGTAACTATCCCGTGTCTGCAATCCCCGCCCATTCTTCTGCGGGATCGTCTTTAGCCACCCATGTTCAACCTTCCATGTTGGCGGAAAAGCCCCGCCCCCGGCCTCCCCAAACGCGCTCGTCGATCCGCCATCAAAAAGCGTCACCCACCCATCTACTCCCGGCACATCGTGCTTGGACGCGACCACGACCCCGATATACGGTTCCTCAAAAGCCAGCGAGTGAAAGCGCAATGCCATCACCTGCCACCGCCCTTCCCGCTTCACAAACGTCACATACAGGCGGCCCGCCTTATCGCCACCCGGCAATTCCATTGTGCGAAAAAAACCATCGCCAATAGTCACATCCTCTGTAACTACCCGCAAAACCCGCGCCAGCGCTGTCACCTCAAAGGCCACCTTGTTCGCACCGCAAACCTCGGCCTTCGGTCGCAGACGCCCATTAAAAACCGCCCCCATACTCAAACCCGATACCGACAAATCCTTCGTCGCTGCGGCCTTTGCCGCGCCCTCATCGCAGTCGTTTACAGACTGCATGTAGCGCCGCAATGCATCCTGCATCCCCGCCTGGTCCGCCGCCGACGGCTCGGCAGCAACAAGGAAATTTCCAGTCAGCACAATCGCAAAAAGTATTCTCACAAGTTACTAGCCATTCAGCTTCCAATTCGGACGATACTCGCGCCGCAGGTAGTCATTTGCGGTACGATCGTTTGTAACTCGCCCCGTCGCCGGATCATACTCCAGCTTCTTCCCCGCCTGATGCGCCACCAACCCGAGTAACATCTGCTCGATCATCGTTCCCGAGTAGTCGAAATCGCAATGCGTCTTCGTGCTCGTCCCGTTTACCGCCTTCGCATTCTTGCCCTTGCACGCATCAATCCACTCGCGCTGAAACGGATCACTGCTGCCCACGGGTCGCCCCTGCTTTTCTGCTTCCAGCATCGCCGCCACCATTGGGTTCGGCAAACCCAGCGCCGCTGGTAGCCCATTCGCCAAAAACTGAACATCCGCAAAGCCACTCGGCCCGGCCTGGGCACTCGGCTGCGCAGTAAATCCTGCTGGCAGCACAGGAGGACCGCTCGGACGTCGCGCAGGCCCGGCCGCAACTGCCGCCTGCGTCGGCTGCCCCGTTCCACTCACCAACGGCAGCATCGCATCCTTCCCCCGCCGCTTGTAGTAACTCATATCGCCATCGTCGTTATTCGGAATAATTACCCGCGTCGTAAAGTCAGCAAAGATCGTCCCCTTACTCCCCTCAAAGATCGCCCCATTACCAACCTTGGATAAGTCCAGATAACCCTTCGGCGCACTCGGCTTCAGCCCACCCTGATACCAGACCAGTTCCACCGGCCCCCGCCATGCATTCGCTGCATGGGTAAAGCTGACCTTCAGCTTCACCGGGCAGATCTCTGCATTGTATTTATCGCTCGCGTCCGTATCGACTTCAATCGTAGTCGGCGCACCGGCATCAATCGCATTCCAGACCAGGTCCATCGTATGCGCACCCATGTCCCCCATCTGCCCCACACCAAAGTCGCGATACATATTCCAGAACAGGCAATTCAACCCATTCGACCCTCCAAAATACTGCGGACTGTAGGGATGATACGGCGACGGCCCAATCCATTGTTCATAGTGCAACGACGGCGGAGCGACTCCCTGCCCTGCCGGATATCCGGGTCGCGGCAACTCCCGCGCATCCCACGCATGCACCCGCTTCAAATCACCAATCGCCCCGTCCAGCACCAATTCCCGCACCCGCTCAAAGTTCGGAAACGCATGCCGCTGCGTCCCGTGCTGCGTCGCCAGCTTCACGCGATTCTTCAAGTAATTCGCCCTCACCGTGCGCACCTCTTCGACGCTGATCCCTAGCGGCTTCTCGCAGTACACATGCATGCCCCGGTTTAGCGCCCAGTTCGCAATAAACGCATGATGATGATCCGCCGTGCAGATGATCACTGCCTCGATATCTTTCTGGTCCAACATCGTGCGCCAATCAAAGTAAGTCTTCGCCTTCGGGAAGAGCGGCAAGGCCTCGCTCAAACGCAACTCATTCACATCGCAAAGCGCAACAACGTTCTCGCCGCGAAGCACATTGTAGTGCGCCGTCCCCCGGCCCCAAACCCCCACCAGCGCCACATTCAGCCGGTTACTCGGTGCGGTTTGCCCACGCAGCATCCCGCTCTTCAAAATCGTCAGTCCACCAGCGGCCAGCATTTCACGTCGTTGCATGTCATTGCTCCTCGCCGCCTATACTATCCCGTTTGATTTACCATTGCCATATGAAGTCTTTTCTGATCTCGACAACCCTATTGCTGGCCACCTTCGGCTTCGCATGTGCCCAAGCCCCCAAGAGCCCCCCTGCCACAACCACCGTCGCCGTCGATGGCGGCGCACTAACCATTAAGTACGCCTCGCCCTCCGTCAGGGGCCGCAAGATCTTTGGCGGTCTCGTCCCCTACGGCCAGCCCTGGCGCGCCGGTGCCAACAACGCCACTGCCTTCCACACTGACGTCGACCTCACCATCGGCACCGTCATGGTCCCCAAGGGCGACTACACCCTCTACGTTCTTCCTACCGAAAAGGAATGGAGCCTCATCATCAACAAGCAGACCGGTCAATGGGGCACCGAGTATAGCGAAGGCAAGGATCTCGGACGCGCCAAGATGACCCTCACCGCCTCGCCCGCCCTCATCGAGTCCTACAAGATGACCCTTTCGGGCAGCGGCAAGTCCGCCAAGCTCCAGTTGGAATGGGAAAACTCCATCGCCACTGTAGCCATCAAAGTCAAGTAAGCGTACTCCTTCAGTTGACAGCGTACGTCGCAGGGCGTACGCTGTAATTATGTTAGCCACCGAGTTCCGGAAAAACCTCTACCAAAATCTGGACCAGGTCGCCAAGGGCGAACCGCTATCCATCGAATACAAAGGCACCACGTTAAGGCTTCAGGCCGTCAACGGTGTTTCCAAGCTCTCGAGGGCTGTCCGAAGGAATACAATCGTCGGGGATCCCAACGCGATCATTGGCTCGGACCCAGAACTGATGGCGATGCTGGAAGCAAAGTGGGCTGAGGACGATAAGCAGCTTTGAGCGTTGCGTACCTGGATACCCACGTCGCCATCTGGCTTCAGGAGGGCGCGGTGGAAAACCTTTCCAGGGCAGCTAGAGCCGCCATCGAGGAGAGGCCGCTTCTGATTTCACCAATGGTTTACCTCGAGTTCGACTACCTTTTTACCCGCAGTCGCATCAGTCTGTCGGCCGCGCAGGTTTTCGCCGACCTCAACTCAAGTTTCTCCGTGGAACTATGCAACCACCCCTTCGCAGCCGTCGCCCGCGCCGCCATCGACATCGGCTGGACAAAAGACCCCTTCGACCGCCTCATCGTCGCCCAATCGGTCATCTACCCCAAATCACTCCTGATCACTGCCGACGAAAACATCCGCACCCACTACCCCCGCGCCGTCTGGTAGCGGCTACGCTGGAATCATGCTCCCCGCCGATTTCCAGAAGAACCTTTTCCAAATCCTGGACAAAGCCGCCAGGGGCGAACCTAGCTTCATCGAGCACAACGGCATCAGCTTCCGCCTCCAGGCCGTCGGCGGCACCTCAAAAGGTGCCCGAGCCATGAAACGAGAGACTCTCCGCAGCGACCACCAGGCCATCAACTCCTCCGATAAAGACCTCATGGCCCACCTCAAAGCAAAATGGGACACGGAGTCAAAGAAGCGCTAAGCCTTGTCGATTTCGATCCCGCGCCCGCGCATCTCCCCCAGCAAGATCTCCACCGCCGCACTCATCCCCTCGGTTTCCCCAACCACAACGCCCCACTCGAGATCCTCCCGAAAAGCCCGCTCCACAATTGTCCAGGCATCCAACTCCGGCGGACACTTCCCGCCAATCTGAATGACAGACCAATGCCGCGCCAGGGCAAGCGCGATCTCAAAACCAGGCCTCACCCCCCGCACAATAAAGTGGTTATCCCCACAAACCAAAATCCCCAACGACGTCACGCTATTCAAACCACTCCCGCCGAAACCGAACTAACTGCAACGACGCAGTTGGTGCTCCCTTCTCATAGAAGCAGTAAATCGTCCCATCCGGGCCAACCGCAAGGTCAGAATACCCCGCCCCACCCGCCTCAATCACTCGTTTCGACTTCCATGTCTTACCATCGTCCTCACTCAACTGCGCGGTCAGATTCTTACGTTCGCGATTGTCGCCCAGCCAATCGGGGTTCGAAAACACAAGCCGCTTCCCCCCAAAACTCAGCAGACTCCCAAAGCAAATCGGCTCCAGCAGCGCGTCATCAAAACGGGCAGCCGACCAGCCACTAACTCCATCCTTTGAACTAACAACCGTCCGCCGACGCGACTGACTCTCTGTCCTCACATTCAGCATCACCCGGCCATCGGACAATTGCGCAGCAGCGGTCTCATTCGGGAAAACAAACTCAGCCGAATCGGGCACAGCAATCTCGCCCCGCCGCCAACTCTTGCCCCGATCATCAGAGTAAATGGTGGCGCTCACACTGGGCCGATGCGCATGTCCACCCGTCCCCAACGACAGCCAAACTGACACCAACAGCCGTCCATTCTTAAGCTGAATCCCATGCCCCGGCCCCGTTGCCAAAACCTTCCAGGCATACTCCGGCCGAAACCCCTCAAAAGCCGCCGTGATCTCCACCGCCTTCGAGAAACTAACGCCATCATCCTCACTGCGCATATAGAACGCCCGCATGTACTCAAGGCAAAACAGAAAGTGCACAACCCCCGGCTTGCGGTCCGCAATGGCAACAGGATTATTGTAAGTAACATCCCCGGGCTCAGCCAGCTTCTGGGCCAGCGCGACGGGGTTCTTAACCTTCTGCCCCTCAACTTGAGAAATGACGCGAAACGGCGACCAGGTCTTTCCCTGGTCAGCACTACGCCGAAGCACGATGTCGATAGTTCCCCAATCCCCGCGCAAACTCTTCCGAGCCTCGGCATAGGCCAGCAGCGTCCCCTTCTGAGTCACGACAATTCCCGGAATCCGAAAATGAGCATAGCCATCAGTCCCCGCCCGAAACAGCTCCATCGGTTCCAACCCACTTGCAGCAACGAGTGCCAAAGCCAAAATAAACATCGCTCTCCAGTCGATCACATTTCGCCACCGGCCTCAACAAATACCTATCGGATGCCAGCGGCGTGCATAACTCCTCTCACAAGCAACATTCTTTTCGACCGTTCCGCGCAGATTAGAGATGTGCCTCCGGGTATCGCTTCAGGCGAAGCCACGACGAAAGCACGGGACGGACACGTTTTTGGTGTCCGTCCCAAGAGGGGTGTTAAACTTCAAGCCCCACTTCGACAACCACAAATATCCAGTCGCAAGCGCAAGCCATTCACAAGTATTTATCAACTATATCTAGTTTATTTTCAACACCATTAGATTCTTTACCTAAATCACTCCCCTCCGCTCATGCATACTGGTCCGCAGGTGAAGGCCGCGTCTCAATAGACGCGGCCTTCACCGTTTCCATTCAAGGACCTGTTTTATGCATACCGACGCCCAATTCCTCGCCATCCAGGAGGACATCGAATACCGATTCCAACCAGCGAACCCCATAGCCAAAGCCGTTTCTCAGAAACTTTGCCTAACCCTCTATAAACAACAACACTGCGAGTATTGGATCGACCGCGCTCAATCTATCCCGCCCCAAATCATCAACACCCTTTCCACCGAAGACCGCGTCGCCTTCAACACCCGCCTCAGCAAGAAACGCGATCAGCTCCGGCTGCTCCGACGATTAGCCCGCAACTACTGCATCGCACTGAGCACAACCGAACCCGCCGAATTACCAGACCACATCGAATAACTAATATCAAGGACATTTATCATGAATATCGATTCACTTCCAGATTACATTCTCTATCCTTCTGAGGATCGCGACGCCTTCCTCCAACTTGCCACCCAGCTCCATATCGACTACGATCCGCAATGCGATGACGAACTCCAGATCTTTAACGAGATCCTGATCGCCTCCTGGTTGCGCAAGCGTTATGAAACCGTGCGCACCGCGCTCTACAACAGCAAGTATGGACTCGCACAAAGCGAACCCAATTCCCCGCGCCTGCCTACGATCATCGATTCCATCCGTCGATTCCAGCTCGAAGTCGAACAGCAAAAGCGCCAGGTTTCCAGCCTCCGCCGCCAGTTCCGCAATCTTCGAGCGGGCTTCCCCGTTCTTCGCACCCAAATGACTTTCGAAGCCAGCCTCAAGGAGGCGCGCCGTGTACTCGCTCCAGCTGCCTAGCCGAACAACTCCAACGCCAGAGCAAATCGAAAACTTTGACGCGCTCAACCAGCGGACTCGCGAACGCATGAATCCAGAAACACCGGTCGAGGAAGACCTCTGCAACCAGGTCGTAATCGCGCTCTGGCATTATAGGACAAATCACTCTAGGGCGAGTCGCCTCGAAGACAAGTGCCGCAAAATCGAACAAAGCGAACCCAATTCACCGAAGCTCGATGAGATGCGCTCGACAATTACTGCCGCACTCCGGCAAGCCCGTCGCCAAAAGAATTTTGCCTGGCGTCGGCGCGGCGAATACTTGACCCAACGTGCGGCTAGAATGGAGGCGCCCGAATCGGAAAACGACATTTAAACAAACCAAACCCAATTGCGGCGTCGGATCTATGTTTCGTAAGCTCCGTAACTAAAAGCAATCCGGCGCCAATAGCTCTTCGTAGGACCAATATGATGCAAACAAAGCCAAAACATGCACTCGCCATTCGCTGGTTCCATTGGCTCAACTTCCCAATCCTGAGCCTGATGATCTGGAGCGGCATGATCATCTACTGGGCCAATGACGCTTATTTCTCGTTCCCTGACTGGTTCTATGAAAAAGCTCATCTGAGCCACCGCCTTGGCGAGGGCATGGGCTACCACTTCCTCTTTATGTGGTTTTTCGCGATCAACGGCATCTGTTACGTCACCTACACCGCGTTGAGCGGGGAGTGGCGCGAGTTACTGCCAGGTCGCGATGCCCTCCGCCAGGCTTTCCAAGTCGTGCTGCACGATCTGGGCATTCGCAAAGAGCCCCTGCCCCCGGCCAAATTCAATGCCGCGCAACAGATCGCCTATACCGGGATCGTCGTCATGGGACTCGGCTCGCTCCTGACTGGCTTGGCGATCTACCGCCCCATCCAATTGTCATTTCTGACCCAGGCCTTCGGTGGCTATGGCACCACCCGCCTGATTCACTTTCTTCTGACAGTCGGCTATATCGGCTTCTTCTTCATGCACGTCGGCCAGGTGATCAAGGCTGGCTGGCCCAATTTTAAGGCAATGGTAACTGGCAATGAATAATGATCGTCGCGCATTTTTCGGCTTCGGCCTCGCCGGCGTTGCTGTAGTAACTGGTCTCACTCAGTTACTCAAAGTATCCCCTCATCTGTTCAATGAGTCGCTCACCAGAAAGCTGCTCGGATCCGGAAGACTGGCCCCGACCTTTCCAAAGGATCGGGCAAAGACACCCAAGCCAAACGGCGACATCGGCCTGGACGAAGATGTAACGGATTGGGCCTTAAAGATTGAAGCTCCCGGACACCCCTCCCGCTCAATGACTATCGATGAAGTCAAAGCTCTGCCTCGGGTCGAGATGACAACGGAGCTGATGTGCGTAGAAGGTTGGAGTGAAGTAGTTACTTGGGCCGGTACCCCTCTCCGCCACATCGCTCCGGCCGACGCTCCAGAATACGTGAGTTTAACGACACCCGACAAGGAGTACTACGTCGGTCTCGATCTCGAAAGTGCGCTGCACCCGCAGACGCTCCTGGCCTGGGAAATGAACGGTACCCCGCTCACTCCCGAACACGGTGCTCCGTTGCGCCTGGTGGTCCCCGTCAAGTACGGGATCAAGAACATCAAGCGAATCGGCACTATCAACTTCACAAGCACGCGTCCGGCCGACTATTGGGCTGAACGAGGCTACGACTGGTATTCCGGTCTTTAATCAATCGAATCGAAAGGTAAAAATCAAATGATCTCGAAACTCGCACTCCTCGCTGCTCTCGCTCTCTCGTCCTTCGCCCTCTCTGCGGCGGACGACAAAATGACGTCCAAGGACAAAATGACCTCTCAGGACAAGATGACCTCCAAAGACAAAATGTCCAAGAAGACCAGCAAGGTCAAAATGGACAAGATGGACAAGGACAAAATGGAAAAAAAGCCCGGCGCCTAAGCCCGAGCTTCAATTCCGCCGAGCAAAGGCCGCCCAAAGGCGGCCTTTTTTTTTAATCATGTATCCGTGCGAATCCGCGTGAATCCGTGGCTACTCTTTCCGCTCAGGCCTTAACCCGCAACTGAATTCCCAACTCGCGCAGATTCTTGTCCGGCACCGGGCTGGGAGCCTCGCACATCAGGTCTGTGCCTTTGGAAGTCTTCGGGAACGGAATCACGTCGCGAATACTCGTCTCGCCGGCCAACATCATAATGAGACGATCGAAGCCAAGTGCGATCCCACCATGCGGCGGCGCACCGTACTCGAGCGCATCCATCAGGAATCCGAATCTCAGCTTCGCTTCTTCCATCGAGAAGCCCAGCGCAGCAAAGATCTTGCTCTGCAAATCGCGGCGATGAATACGGATCGAACCCGATGCGATTTCAACGCCACTGATCACCAGATCGTAGGCCTTGGATCGCACGACCGCAGGATTGCTTTCCAGCAACGGCAGGTCCTCATCAAACGGCGAAGTGAACGGATGATGCGTCGCCACCCAGCGCTCTTCCTCGTCATTCCATTCGAACATCGGGAAGTCAGTGACCCACAACAGACGCAGGTCCTTCGGGTCCAGTAGCTTGTGCTTGTCGTTGAACTTCACCGCAGCATGAAGGCGCAACTGCCCCGCTGCCAGATAGAACGTGTCTGTCGGACGATGTCCAGACGGCTCACCCGGCCAGGCGGCAATCATCAACAGGTCTTCCTCAGTCGCGCCCGTACGCTCGCGAACCTTGGCCATCGCCTCAGGCATATCGCGATCCAGACGCTTCAAATCGTCCAGCACACGCAAGCCCTTCTCAACGCCAAAAGCCTTCATGTCATCGCGCTCTTTGCGCGACACGGTACCGGTCTTCGGAATCACGATGGCCACCATCGGCATCCCCGGCGCGCCAAGACCCTGACCCTCAAACAAGTCACCCACCTGGAAGAGCGGCGGAATGCGCATGTCCGGCTTGTCGATGCCGTAGCTCTCAATGGCCTGCGCGTGCGTCATCCGCACAAACGGAGCCTCGATCGTAACGCCAGCGGCCGCGAAGATCGCGATCACCAGACTCTCGACGGTGGCAAAGATCGTCTCCTGCTGCGGGAAGCTCATCTCGATGTCGATCTGTGTGAACTCCGGCTGCCTGTCGGCACGCAAGTCTTCATCGCGGAAGCAACGGACGATCTGGAAGTACTTATCAAAGCCCGACACCATCAGCAATTGCTTGAAGATCTGCGGGCTCTGCGGCAAGGCATAGAAGTGGCCTGGGCTCATCCGAGAAGGCACCAGGAAGTCGCGCGACCCCTCGGGCGTCGACTTCGTCATGAACGGAGTCTCAATCTCAAGGAAGCCGTTGGCATACATCGCCTGGCGAGCCGCCAAAGCAACCTGCGATCGCAACATGATGTTGTGCTGCATGCGGGGCCGACGCAGGTCCACAAAACGATACTTCAATCGCGCTTCTTCGCCAACGTTGACATCGTCGTCCATCGGGAACGGCGACGGCTTGCTCTCATTGAAGATCCAAAGCTTGTCAACGACGATCTCCACTTCGCCTGTCGGAATCGATGCGTTGATCGTATCGGCGCTGCGCTTCTCCACAATGCCCTCGACACCGATGACATACTCAGGTCGGATCTCTTCGGCCCGGCTATGCACAGCCGAGTCAGCTTCCATGCGAAACACCGCTTGTGTCACGCCGGCGCGGTCACGCACGTGTAGAAAGATCAGGCCGCCCAGATCTCGGCGCCGATGCACCCATCCCATCACCAGGACCCGCTTGCCCTCGTCGCTAATGCGCAGGGCACCGCAATCGTGAGTCCGCTTCAGGTCCCCTAAAAAGTCGAGCTTCAAACCTTCTGACATATATGTTTCTTCAAGTCTTCCCGTGGCACGGAGATCTGCTCTCCGGTCTCTAAATTCTTCAAACTGTATTGGCCCTTGGCCACTTCGTCTTCGCCCACCAGGAGCGCAAAGCGCGCGCCCAGCTTACTGGCGAGTTCCATCGATCTCTTTACTTTGCCTGCCGCCGCAAGCTCTACAACGATGCCTTCCCCGCGCAACTCTCGCGCAATAAGGCTCACATGGCGGAAGCTGGCCTCATCCAGCGGCGCGATGAACAGGTCGAGCACATGCCCAAACTTGCCAGGCTGCCCTTCTTCGACCGTCATCACCAACCTGTCTTCGCCAATTGAAAATCCAATGCCCGGCGCGGCAACCCGGCTGCCCAGGCTCTCGGCGAGGCCGTCATAACGACCACCGCCCAGCACAGAATTCTGCGAGCCCAGCGCACCTTCATGCACGATCTCAAAAGTCGTCCGCGTGTAGTAATCCAGGCCGCGCACCATGCGAGGCGTCACCGTATAGCCGATGCCACGGTCGTCCAGATATTCGCGAACCCGTGCAAAGTGCGTCCTCGAGTCCTCGTCGAGATACTCGTGGATCGAAGGTAGCGCCTCGATGTAACTCTGATCCTCGGCTGCCTTGGAGTCGAGGATGCGCAGCGGATTGGTCTCCAGGCGGCGCTGAGAGTCGATGCTCAGTGACTCCTTCACTGGTTCCAATTGTCGCCGGATCGCCTCGACAAAAGCCGGTCGCGAAGCCTGCGTCCCGACGCTGTTGATCATCAGCTTGTAACCCGTTACGCCACAGGCATCGAGCAGACCGCAAACCATCTCGATCACTTCAGCATCCACGGTCGGCGACTCGCTACCGATCACCTCGGCACCAATCTGCGAGAACTGCCTGTAGCGCCCCTTCTGTGGTCGCTCGCGACGAAACATCGGGCCGATATAGAACAGCTTCTGCAAGCCCGGTATCTGATCCAGCCGGTGTTCGATGTAGGCACGAATTACGCTCGCCGTATTCTCCGGCCGCAGCGTCAGGCTCGACCCGTCACGATCCTCAAAGCTATACATCTCTTTGGTGACGATGTCAGTCTCGGCGCCAACCCCGCGGGCGAACAGTGCTGTCTCCTCAAAGATAGGAGTCCGAATCTCCTGAAAGTTATAAGTGCTGAAGATGCCACGCGAGACAGCCTCGACATGGTTCCAGACATGGATCGCCGGAGGCAGCAAATCGCGCGTGCCCTTGACCGCCTTCACGACTGCCTTGGTGCTCAAGAGGCTTCCTCAAGATAGTGTGCACGCGTGTGAACGTAGTGCTGACAGTTGGCCCGAAATCGCTCAGCTTCCTCTGGTGTCACGGCGCGTACGACCTTGGCAGGAACACCCATGGCCAACATCCCATCCGGAATCTCTTTGCCTTCAGGCACCAATGATCCAGCGGCAACAATCGCGCCTTTGCCAATGCGCGCCCCGTTCAGGACGATGGCTCCGATGCCAATCAGCGCATCGTCCTCGATGGTGCAGCCATGCAGACATACCTGATGGCCCACCGTCACCCGGTTGCCAATGATCAAGGGAAAAGGACGATCAACGTGCAGGACGCTGTTGTCCTGTACATTCGTTTCCTCGCCAATGTGGATTTGATGTACGTCGCCCCGGATCGTTACCAGCGGCCAGACGCTTGAGCGTTCGCCGATCGTGACGTCTCCGATCACTTGTGCGCTGGGGTCTACGAAGCAGGACGAAGCAATCTTCGGCAACGTGCCGCGATAAGCCCGTATCATGGTGTAATGCTTCACTTTAGCATGCGACCACTCGCCCTGGTTCTCGCATTGGCCACCACGCTGCCTGCGCAGCAGAAGATGCTCGACGCAGAAGCGCTCTGGAAACTCAACCGGATTGGCGAGCCCGCTTTGTCGCCCGATGGCAAGACAGTCGCCTTCACTGTCCGCAACTACGATATCGAGAAGAACAACTCGACGCTCCACGTCTACACGGTCCCCCTCGACGGAGGCCAGCCCCGACAAGTCACCACGGAGGGCAGCCGTAATGAACGTCCAAAGTGGCTGCCCGATTCCAAGCGCATCGCCTGGATCTCCAACCGCAGCGGTGCTCCGCAGGTTTGGACCATGAACGCCGATGGCAGTGCGGCCAAGCAGCTGACCACGATCTCCACCGACGCCAGCGGCTTGCTGGTTAGCCCGGATGGCAAGAGTATCGTCTTCCAGTCGAGTGTCTATCCCGACTGCGCCGATGACGCCTGCAATAAGAAGAGGATCGCAGCTGAGGAAGCCTCCAAGGTGAAGGCCCGCGTCTACACCGGCCTCCTCTACCGCCACTGGACTGAATACCAGGGCAAGCGCCGCAACCACCTCTTCACCGTCCCCATCGCGGGCGGCCCGGCCAAGGACTTGACGCCTGGCGCGCACGACGTTCCGCCCTTCTCACTTGGCGGCCCGGACGACTACGCCATTTCCCCCGACAGCATCGAGCTTTGCTTCGTCATGAACGTCGACGACAATCCTGCCATGTCCACCAATAGCGACCTGTTTGCCGTACCGCTCGCCGGCGGCGAGGCGAAGAAGATCACCATCAATCTGGCTGCCGACGCTTCCCCTCTCTACTCGCCCGATGGCAAATACCTGGCCTACCGCGCACAGGCACGGCCTGGCGTTGAGAGCGACAGATGGCGCCTGGTCGTGATGGAACGGGCCACCGGCGTCGCCACCATCCTGACGGAGAGCCTCGATCGCCCGGTGCAATCCATCATTTGGGCCAGTGACTCCAAGCGCCTTTTCTACACGATCGAAGACCGCGGTCGTGTCACGCTTCAGCTCACTCCCGTCACGGGCGCTGGTTCGCAAACCGTCGTCTCCGGGGCCTCACATATCGACGATGTTCAGTTCACACCCGATGGTAAGACCATGATCTATACCGAGCACTCCACCACCAAGCCGATCGAAATCTTCAAAGCGGCTTCGCGCTCGACGCCCGTGCCGATGACAAGGCTGAATGACGCGCTCCTCGCTGAATACGCAGCTCAGGTGCCGGAAGAGTTCCTGGTGGATGGAGCGGACAAGGTGAAGGTGCAGAGCCTCATGGTGAAGCCCGCAGGCTTTGACCCAAAGAAGAAGTACCCAGTTCTGTTCCTGATTCATGGCGGCCCGGAAGGGGCCTGGGGCCATAGCTGGACTTATCGCTGGAATCCTCAAGTCTTCGCCAATGCCGGCTTCGTCGTCGTGATGCCCAACCCTCGAGGCTCCACCGGCTTCGGTCAGAAATTCACCGATGAGATCGCCGACGACTGGGGCGGCAAGGTCTATGACGACATCATGGCCGTTGTCGACAAAATCGAGTCAGAGCCTTGGGCCGACAAGGACCGCTTCGCCGCCGCAGGCGGCAGCTACGGCGGCTACATGGTCAATTGGCTGCTGGGCCACACCACTCGCTTTAAGGCCATGGTTAGCCACGCTGGCGTCTTCGACTTGCGATCCATGGCTGGCGAGACCGAAGAGTTGTGGTTCGTGAACTGGGAGTTCAAGGGCATGCCTTGGGACACGCCCGACACCTACGCCAAATGGAGCCCCAGCTACTTTGCCAAGGACTTCAAGACGCCCACACTTGTCCTGCACGGCGAACTGGATTATCGCGTCCCCGTCGGCCAGGGAATGCAACTCTTCACCGCGCTGCAAATGCAGAAAGTGCCGTCGAAGATGGTGCTCTTCCCCGACGAGGGCCACTGGATCCTCAAGCCCCAGAACAGCCTTCTCTGGTACAAGAGCTTTATCGAATGGGTAAAGGAATTTACGCCTTCGCGTCCTTAACCGTCTTCCACGCCTTCTCTGCCGCGCTGGCAAGCACGGCGTCCGTGACATAGTCAGTTTGCAATGCGTCCCGGAAGTTAGGGCCGGGGACGTGCCCGGTGCCTAGACCCATGACGAAATCTGCCACCTGGTGAACAAAGCTGTGCTCGTAGCCGATTTGCAAACCAGGCACCCACCAGTTCTTCATGTAGGGTTGGTCACCGTCGCTGATGTGCAGATTCCGCCAGCCACGCAACTTGCCTTCGTCGGCGTAATCGTAGTACTGCAGGCGATGGAGGTCGTGCAAGTCCCAGGCCAGTGAGGCCTTCTCGCCATTCATTTCCAGGGTGTAGAGTGCCTTGTGGCCGCGTGCGTAGCGAGTGGCTTCAAAGGTGGCCAACGAGCCATTGGCGAAGCGAGCTAGAAAGAGACTGGCATCGTCGATGCCAACGCTCTCCACCTTGCCCGTGAGCGTATGCATCCGTTCCTTCACAAAGGTCTCTGTCATTGCCGACACTTCGGTGATCGGCCCATTCAGCCAGATGGCCGTGTCAATGCAATGGGCCAACAGATCGCCCGTCACACCACTACCGGCAACGTTGACGTCCAGACGCCATAGCGCCGCGCCGCCTTGTGGGAGGTCAGCGTTGATGGTCCAATCCTGCAGGAACTTGGCGCGATAGTGGAAGATTCTGCCAAGACGGCCTTCGTCGATCAGTTGCTTGGCCATCGTCACGGCCGGGATACGGCGGTAGTTGTACCAGACCATGTTGGTGACGCCCGCCTTCTCAACGGCCGCGACCATCTCCTCGCTCTCCTTGGAGTTGCGGCCCAATGGCTTCTCGCAAAGAATCATTTTGCCTGCGGCTGCGGCCGCCAATGCGATCTCTTTGTGTGTATCGTTGGGGCTGGCGATATCGATGACGTCGATGTCCTTGCGTTCAATCAACTTGCGCCAGTCAGTTTCGATAGACTCGTAGCCCCAGTTATCGGCAAAGCTCTGAGCCTTGTCGGCACTCCGGGCGCATGCAGCCTTGAGGACGATCTCGTAGTCCAGCGGGAAGAAGTTTCCTGCCGTTCGAAACGCGTTCGAGTGGGCCCGACCCATAAAGCCGTAGCCGACCATTCCAATGTTCAGTTTCTTCTTTTGCATGGATGCTTACTCCGTCCAACCGTGTGCTTCGCGGACCGAAATCATCGTCGAGAGAATGCTGTTCCACGTACCCTGATTCATCAAAGTCTCATTGCTGAACATACAGCCATCCCAGCAGATGTGCCTCAAAGTCTTGGTGAGGTTGCCGTGCGCGTCGCGCAGCCAATAGCCGGCGTCATGTGCCACGGCAAGCTTGCCATTGGCGTCGTCCGGCAGACAGTGACGACCCGTCTTATCGTGCGAGCCAGTGCCTTTCACGGTCCCATCGTTTTGAGCCACGTGGAAGTCAAAAGTCCACGGGCGCAGCGCATCCGTCATCTTGCGTAAGGCCTCTTCAAAGACAGCGCGATCCTTCCAATCGAAGTCATCTGGAAGCAGACGATGTTCAGGCGAGTTGTACCCCATCGTATAGAGCAACGTGTGGGCCATATCGGCCTGGAACCCTACGGTCGCGGGCTCACCCGTCAATTCAAGGAGCTCAACCATGTTCTGCCAGCTATGCATGCCGCCCCAGCAGATTTCGCCTTCGGCAGCCAGGCGCTCACCGTTGTCACGCGCGATGGCGGCCGCTTCTTTGAAGGTCTGAGCGATCTTCTTCTGATTCGCCTGCGGGTCCTGCGCCCAATCGTGCGGCGAGCAGGCAGAGTCGATCCGGACGACGCCATAGGGACGAATTCCAATTGCCCGAAGCCGTGCGGCAATGCGGCAGGCCTTGCGAACGCTGTTGAGAAATCCAGCGCGCTCCTCAGCCGAACCCATCGCAGATCCACCGCCGGTGGGCGGCCAGACCGGCGCGACCACACTGCCAACTACGAATCTTCTTGAAGCTACCTTGTCCGCCAGCACCTGCAAGGCGTCGTCGTCAGCATCGATGCTGACATGTGGCTCAAAGAGAAAAAGGTCTACGCCGTCAAAGTGCGTACCGTTGACTTCCGCCTTGGCGGAGAGATCCAGCATCGTGTCCAGATCTATTGGTGGTTCCGAATCAGGACCCTTGCCTACAAGGCCGGGCCACATCGCATTATGCAGTTTTGGAAAGACATTCGCCATAGCCAATTCAGCATATCAAGCGGCCTCTGGGGCCTCGTTTCGGCAACCTTGTAACAGAGTCCTCTCCTGAGGGTCTTTACGGCAGTCCGATCTAAATCGGCTAGGATTTAAAAGAAGGGGGTGTCCAAGGATGCGTTGGGATCAGGGTCATGAAAGCGAAGACGTCGAAGACCGCCGTGATGAAGGTGGCGGGAACAGCCCGATGGGAATCGGTGGAGGAGGATTTGGGGGACTGCACGTTGGGCTGGGCGGCCTGGTCATCTTGGGTATCCTGAGTTTCGTCTTCAAGATCGATCTGATCAGCCCCTTTCTAGGTGGTGGTGGCGGCGGGGCTGCGCCGGTGGCTGCTCCAATGAATCCGCGACCCAAAACGCCTGCGGAAGAAACACTCAAGCACTTTGTCGCCTTTGTGCTGGACGACACGCAGAATACCTGGACTAAAGTGTTGCCCGAGCAGCAGGGCGTGTCCTATCGGAAGGCCAAACTTGCTCTGTTTCGTGACGGCACGCGCAGTGGCTGCGGCGATGCTGAATCCGCAATGGGGCCGTTTTACTGCCCCGCCGATGAGCATGTCTATATCGATCTCAACTTCTACGAGGAGTTAAAGCGGAAGTTTGGCGCTCCCGGAGAGTTTGCCCAAGCCTATGTCATCGCGCACGAAATTGGGCACCATGTACAGAACATCCTCGGCATCGAGCGCAAGCTACGTCTGGCACAGCAGCAAAACCCCAGGGCGCAAAAGCAGTTGAGCGTGCTGATGGAGCTACAGGCAGATTGCTTTGCTGGCATCTGGGCCAACTCGACACAGCAGCGTAACTTGCTTGAGGCAGGTGATATTGACTCGGCACTGGGTGCTGCAGCAGCGGTGGGTGACGATCACATTCAACAGATGAGTGGCAGCCGGGTACGACCCGAGAGCTTTACTCACGGCTCCTCGGCTCAGCGGAAGCAATGGTTTGGAACGGGTTTTCAGACCGGCAAAGTTACTGCCTGCAATACCTTTGCGGGGAACTAAGCAGACGCTATAGCGATGCCATTGTTCGATCAGCGCCGCGGAGTTCTAACCGTTCTGGGAGCGGGCTTTGGCCTTGTAATTACTCTTTTGGCAATCGTGGCGTATCTCGGAATCACGCGGAGCCAGAGGATTCACGATAGTGTAGGCCAACTTGTAAACAGGCATCTGGCATACGAGGCCGTCCTCGACAGAGTAAGCCTGGAGCAACAAACACTCGGCTCCCTGCTCTTGCAGATCTATCAGCGCAAGGGTGTCAGCCCCGCCAACACTGAGCAGATCCTGAACGAAATTCAGGACTCCCAAAATCGAATGCGGGCCATCGCGAACTCTCTGAATTCTCAACAGATTCGGGATAATTCACTCGAACTGCTGCGGCTGTCGCAGGCCTTTGCAAAGGAGATCCATTCTGTCGCCCAGGGATTGCGCGGGGACGAGGCAGAATTGGCACGGCTGGCCGATCTAAATTTGCAACTCGTAAAGTTGTCGAACGAAATCCTGAAAGATGATGCCGAAGAATCTACAGAGATCGAACGTCAGATCGATCGCCAATCGCAGGAGCTTTCGAGGGGCTTCATGCTTTTGCTGGGAGTCTCGATTGTTGTGGCGATGGGTTTCGCGATACTAGCAATCTGGTTGACGTTGCGCATCCTGGATCGCCTGGCGCAACAGACTGCCGAGTTCAATAAAGTCTCGTGGCAAATGCTCCATGGTCAGGAGGAATCTGCCCGTCGCTTCTCGCACGAAATGCATGATGAATTGGGGCAATCGCTGGCGGGCTTGAAGGCGATGCTCTTAGGGATGATGGCCCCACAATTTGAGGCTCGGAGACAGGAATGTGTTGCCCTGCTGGACGAGACGATCGGCAACGTTCGCGAGATGTCTCAGCTCCTGCGGCCCGTCATTCTAGACGACTTTGGGCTCTCGGCTGGAATGCAATGGCTTTGTGAGCGATTCACGGAGCGGACAAGAATTCCGGTTGATTTCCGGGCAGAGCTTGAGGCACGGCAAGCGGACGAAACCGAGACGCATCTGTTCCGAATCACGCAGGAAGCGCTGACCAATATCGCCAGACACTCCGGCGCGACGAACGCGGTCGTGCAGATGATGCAGGAAGGTCAATCGATCAAACTGCTGATCGAGGATAACGGCAAGGGGCTGAGGGCCATGGACAAACGTCGCGAGCCATCGATCGGAATGATTGGCATGAAGGCGCGTGCGCGGCAGGCAGGCGGCGAACTGGTAATCGGACAGAGTACTCTTGGTGGACTGAAGATTGAAGTGACCGTACCGCTCACAACGGTGGCGGTCGAGGAAGAAGAAACACATGAACCGCAAGATGCGCATACTGCTGGCTGACGATCACGCGGTTGTACGCCAGGGGTTTCGGATGATCTTAAGCGCACAGCCCGATTTTGAGGTTGTTGCCGAGGCTGCAAATGGGCGCGAGGCAGTTGAGATGGCCGAGAAGTCCAAGCCCGACGTTGTGGTAATGGACGTTTCTATGCCGGAGTTGAACGGCATTGAGGCCACACGAAGAATCATGGAAGCTAATGACCGGACGAGAATCCTGGCGCTGAGCATGCATCGCGATAGTGTCTACGTCCGGGAGATCCTACGGGCTGGAGCCGTGGGTTATCTGTTGAAGGATGCCGTCGAGAACGAGTTTCTTATTGCTGTTCGGGCGGTGGCGCGTGGGGAAGCCTACCTCAGCCCTGCAGTTGCCGACGCTGTTTTGGTGGACTATCGAAAGCATGTCAAGGACCCAATTGACCTGCTCAGCAGCCGCGAGCGGGAGGTCTTGCAGATGATCGCTGAAGGCAAGACAAACAAGGAAATTGCGGCAACGCTCAACCTGAGTGTCTATACGGTGGAAGCCCATCGAGGGCGAATCATGGAGAAGCTGAATCTTCATTCTGGTGGCGAATTGGTGCGTTTTGCACTGCGGCATGGTCTGATCGATTAAGTGGCCTTAGAAAAACAGATTCCTTACCAATGCCTGCGACTGACCATCGAGTACGACGGCGGCAAGTACAGCGGCTGGGCCGAACAGAAGAACGCACGCACGGTCATGGGCGAACTGCGGGCAGCCGCAGAGGACACCCTTCATGCCGAAGTGGAACTGGTGGGCGCGGGCCGCACGGACGCGGGCGTGCATGCGCGGGGCCAAGTGGCGCACTTGAAATTCCGCGCCAAGCAGACGTTGCCCGATGAGACCATTGCTGCACAAATTAATCAGCGGCTGCCGGCAGAAATTTGCGTGCTGCGCGTCGAGCGTGCACCGATAAAGTTTCACGCCCGCCACGACGCGATTGGACGCGAGTATGTCTACCAGATCAGTACCCGCAAGACGGCCTTTGAAAAGCGCTACGTGTGGTGGGTGAAGGATGCGCTGGATCTGGCAGCGATGCGGGAAGCGGCGGCGACGGTAGTCGGGCGACACGACTTCAAAAACTTCCAGGCACAGGACGCGGCGCGGCCCAATGAGTCATCCATCGTGGTGGTGGAGCGGGTAGACGTCATAGAACGCGACGACCGGATTCTGATTCAGATCGCGGCATCGCATTTTGTATGGCGGATGGTAAGGCGGATCACTGGAGCATTGGTGAAGCTGGGACTCCGCGAGATCACGCAGAAGGACTTTGCGCAACTGCTATCAGGAAAGCCAAATCCGAAGCTGGACGTCGCGGCCTGGACAGCTCCATCGTCGGGCTTGTTTCTCGAAAAAGTCCGCTATCGCTAGTTGAGCCGCTCGTGGCAGAAGCTGCAGTCGTTAGAGACTTTTTTCTGACGATGGCATTCCATACACGTGCCCATATTCGTCTCTTTTACTTTCGACATCACACTGAGCGAGGCGACGTCGCCGTGACACTCTGAGCACTTGGCGCCAGCATCCATGTGAGGCTTGTGGCTCCAGAAAATGAAGGTGGGCACTTGATAGACGCGCACCCAAGGGACCTTTTTGTTGTCGGCGACGAACTTGGCCAGGCGTTGGATTTCAGGTGAGTCTGTCTTGATGCTCTGGTGGCAGGCCATGCACTTGGCCTCTGCCGGAAACGTCATCGCCTCGCCCGGCGGAGGGTTCACGTGGCAGGTCGAACAAGGAAGTTTAAAATCGCCGGCGTGCTGTTTGTGACTAAACGCGATCGGCTGCTTAGGGGCCTCGGCGGCCAGAGCGGATAGGGCAAGAATCAGGAGGTACAACAATCTATAGTTTACCCTGCTTCATTTCAGACGCAAGATGTTCTGTCGCTCGAAGCGTGAGCGCGAGGATCGTTAGTGTCGGGTTTTGCGAGCCGCCACTGACGAAGGCACCGCCGTCCACCACAAGTAAGTTTTTGATGTCGTGGGTCTGGTTCCATTGATTGAGAACGCTCGTCTTGGGGTTGTCGCCCATGCGACAGCTGCCCAGTTCATGAATGCTCTCCCCCGGCGGCACCATCTCCCAGTGCTTGGCCAGAATTTCAAAGCCGGAGGACTGGCAAAGCTCTTCCGCCGTGTTCATCGCATCCTTGGCCATCGCAAACTCGTTTGCTGTGTACTTATGCCGGATGTGGAGAGAAGGGATGCCCCAGGCGTCAAGCTTTTGCTTGTTGATGCGAACCGAGTTTTCAAAGCGAGGCAGCACTTCGCCCATCGCCGTTAAGCTGAAACCAGTTCCCTGCGTGTCGGCAAGCTTCTTCCAGAGATCTTCGCCGTAAGTGTTGAAGTACTGCGGGCCGGGACTGTTGCCGCTGCCGAAGTCGTAGGAATACCCACGGAGGAAGTTCTTCTCTTTCGACTTGAGATTACGGAAGCGGGGGATGTAGCCGCCGCCGCCCATGAGCGTTCGAGAGGCCTTGCCACCGCGGGCCTCCGGCACAACAGCCTGCACCACATTCTTGGTATAGAACTGGTCGAACAGATAGTGGCCGAGAACTCCGCTGGAGTTGGCCAGATTGCTGTTGAGCAGTATGCGCGTCGATTCGAGGGTGGAGGCGCCGAGGACAACGGCCTTGGCTGCGACGTGATATTCGCGCTTAGAAACGCGATCTACGAAGTGCGCTCCAGTGACCTTGCCGGTTTTACGGTCATAGCTGAGCTCGCGCACGACGGCGTTGGGCACCAGCGTGAGATTACCAGTCTCCATGGCGGGCGGCAGCAACAAATTGAGGCTGCTGGCGAGAGTGCCCGTGCTGCGGCGCTGCTTGGTGGTGGGGACACCGGATTTACGGCAACTGGCGAGAAAGCGCTGGACGCACTCGCTGTCTTTGGAATCATCGAGAAGGAAATTTCCGTCGGGGATTTGCGGGAAGCCTTCGATGCGGCCACTGACTCGAAACAACGGTTCAACGCGATCATAAAACGGTGCGAGGTCGCTGTAGGAGATCGGCCAATTTTCGCCAAACCCATCGTGGTCCTTGCACTTGAATTCGTAGTCACTCAAGCGCCAGGAGGCGCGGCCCCAGGCAAGGGTCTTACCGCCGACCAGCCGAATGCGAACCCAATAGTAGGGATCATCGGGGTCGTAAGTGTAGGGATTCTGCTTCTCATCTGCCCACATATTGGCGCTGAATTCGTTGGCCTGCGTGACATGGGGGAAGCGGCCGGGCTTGCCGAAACCGCGAAAGGGAAGATCTGCCACCGGGCGCAGTACACGCTGCTTTTCAGGGTCAATGAGCGGCCCTGCGTCAAGCATTACGCATTTGGCACCGAGGCGAGTGAGCGTGTGGGCGGCCATGCCGCCACTGGCACCGCTGCCTATGATGAGGACGTCGTATTGCGTTTTCATGGGGATTCCTATTCGATGGGCAACCAATATGAGCCGATGCCTGCGGCGGCACGGCTGCGGCCCGACATGGCCGTCGCCCACTGCCGCGAGTTGACCGTAGCCTGGTAGAAGGCGATCTTCGCGGCAGTAAGAAACTTGGCATAGGGCACAGTGGGGCCTGCGTGGCTCCAGGGCTCATTGAGTTCCTTCAGTGCGGCAGCGGTGCCAGCTTTCCGACGTAGATTCCACGTGGCTAAGCCACTGCGATAGAGGGCCTGGACGTCAGCGGGACTTTGGCCGATCAAGAAATCGAGAAAGTCGGCGGCCTCGGCATCGCGAGCACCGGGCCGACCATCAAAGGCAGGCACGACGGCATCGCCAAGCAAAGCAAAGCTTTCTAAATCAGCTGTCGAAAAGAACTTCGGCAACCCCATCGATACTGCTTCGGCAGCAGTAGTTGGGATTTGTGCCAGTGGGTCTTGCCAACCCAGAACTGGCGCGACACCAAGCATTGAGCAAAGGACAGAGCGGCGATGCATGATTAGATTCTCCCTAACGTACAAATCGGACATCGACCGGACTGCTTACGGCTACACTGTCGCCTACCGGAGTCAGCTTCCCTGCAGCCAGATCAATCGCGAACGAGAACACCTTGTCGGAGTTCTGAGCACCCGCAACGAGAAACTTGCCATCGGGGGTAAGAGAAAAGCCGCGCGGCGTCTTGCCGCCGAGCGTCTGTTGACCGAGAAGCTTCAGGTCGCCTGTCGCAGGGTTGGCCCGATAAATCGAGATACTGTCGTGGCCGCGATTGGAACTGAAGAGCAGCGTCCCCTTGGGGTGCAGAACGATTTCAGCGCCACTGGTGTTGCCCTTATAGTCTGTGGGAATCGCCGACACTGTGTTGAGTAACTTACCGTTTCGAAAGACGCTAACACTACTAGCCATCTCATTGAGAACGTAGGCGAGGCCATTACCGCCAAGCGCGAGATGGCGCGGGCCAGCACCCTTGGGCGTGTCCAAATGTCCGGTCTCTGCGATCTTGCCAGACTTGGCGTCGAAGCTGTAGATCTTGACTTGATCGAGGCCAAGGTCAGCAATATAGAGACTACGATTGTCTTTGGCGAAATAGGCAGCGTGGGCATGCGGACCAGCTTGACGGCCCGCGTCGACGCTCTTGCCTTTGTGTTGCACTGTCGAGACGGCTTCGCCGAGCTTGCCATCCGCCGCCACCGGCAGAACCGCCATGGAACCACTGGAATAATTCGCAACCGCAAGCCACTTACCGGTAGCATCGAGGTTCAGATGGCAAGGGCCGTCGCCTTGAGATTTAACTTTGTTGAGGAATCGCAATTTGCCACCCGCCTCAACAGCGAAGGCACTTACCTCGCCTTTGTTTGTCTCGTTCACGGCATAAACGAACTTGCCAGTTTTGCTTATCGCGAGAAAGGAAGGGCTCTCAGATTCTGCGGCCAGTTCCGGATTAGACAGCTTGCCCGTGGAGCTATCCACGTGCACCATGTAAATGCCTTTGCTGCCCTGTGGCTTCGTATAAGTGCCGATATAGGCGATGCGATCAGCGGCGATCAATTGGGCGGCGATTACGCCGATACAAGCGAGTTTAGTTTTCATATAACCAGTCCTTCTTCGTCTGAACCAAAGCCGATGGCGGCACAGTGCTTGCGAAACAATACAAGGACCGCGATGGCGAGGGAAAATACAAGTGGTCCTGCGAACAGGCCCACTAATCCAAATGCTTCGATGCCGCCGAGCAGCGCGAAAAACATGACGGCGGCGTTCATATTCGATTTTTCACTGAGAACAATCGGCCGGATAACATTATCAGCCATGCTAATGATCAGCACACCCCAGGCGAGTAACATGCCTGCTTTGCTCATCTCTCCAGTATTTGCCAGATACAACACTCCCGGCACCCATACGATTCCTGCACCAAGGACTGGTATCACCGAGAAGAAGGCTGCAACTGCGGCCCAGAAGATTGGCGAGGGCAGGCCAGTCATCCAGAAGCCAAAACCAGTCAGCAAACCCTGAGCAATCGCGACCGCGACAACGCCATAGACGTTGGCAAAAATTTGTACCCGCGTCTCCTCGAACAAGGCGTCCATCATTGAAGATGGCAGTGGCATCCACTGCTTGCTCTCCACTAGTATGGCCCCGCCCCCACGAAAAAGAAAGAACATCGTCACCAGTGTAATCACGCTGGAAAACAGCCAGGAACCAAGCCCCTGCAGCGTGCGCACTACGTTTGAAAGTAGGCTGCCGCTGATGGCATTGAGTCGTTCCCGGAGGAAAGACTGAACTTGTATTGCGTCCCAGCCCATTTGCTCTTCAAGGAAACCGACGGCGCGATCCAGCGGGGCAAAGTGTCCCGTTGGGCCCAGTACGTCTGTAACAGAGTCGATTGCATCCTTTGCCTCACCACTCAACACGATACCGAGCAGACCGACCGGGAGCAGAAATAGCAGGCCCGTGGCCAGCGTGCTCAACCAGGCGCTGAGATTTGACCGGCCAGTTTTGCGACATAGCCAAGAGTGCATGGGATAGAAGACGATAGCGAGTACGACGGCGAGGAATACCTCGCCAAAGAAGGGACGCATCACGAGGTAACAACCGTAGACGAGAAGTAGACTTAGCAGCGCGAGGACAACCCAGGTAAGTTTACTTCCACTCATGACTTACTCTCAACCCGCCTTGCGGCTTTCAAATAGGTAGGGTCGAATTCGATTCCGAGGCCCGGCGTGGTGGGGACTGGGATCGATCCATTGCGAATGCTGAAGTTGGGTGTGTACCAAGCGGCAGGCCTGGGGATTTCACGATGAGGAAACTCCATGTACGCACCGATGTTGGGAATGGCGGCTGCAAACTGAAGAATCTTGGCACCGGCGGCGTCAATCTGGGTATTGTGAGGCACGATCGGGATCTTTGCCTTAGCCGCCATCCGGGCGATTCTGGCTGCGCGGATGATTCCTCCGCAGTAATTCAGATCGGGTTGAATGATATCGAGCACGCGCCGATCCAGCATGTCTTGAAACTTCCAAAGTGAGGAATCGCATTCACCACCCGCGATTGGCATTTCAAGCGCATCAGCGACTTTCTTGGTTTCACTTACTTCCTCCCATGGGCAGGGTTCTTCAAAGAAGGCGATCTTGAGATCGGCCATGGATCGGCCCATTTCAATTGCCGCCGCAGCATCGTAAGTGCCATTTGCATCGACGTAGATAATGACGTCGTCGCCCATCCGTTTGCGCGCCAATTCCAGCAACTTGCGGGTGCGGCCTGCGTAGGCATCGGCGTTGCGCGTCATACGCCCGCCGATCTTGAACTTTACCGCCTTTGCGCCAGTCTCTGCAAGGCCACGAACGTAGACATCCACTTCTTCCTCGGCCTTCGTTTCGCGACCGGAGCCGGACAGATAAACCGGGATCTCTTTGCGCTTCAACCCACCCAGGAGATCCGCGACAGGCTTCTTTGCAATACGCCCCAGAAGATCCCAAATAGCATGCTCAACGGAGGCGACCGGACTCCAAAACGCCTGACCAGCCCATTTATAATTCCTGATGTAAACATCGTCGACGATCGACTCCAGATCCCTTGCGTCGCGGCCCATAAAAACAGGAATGACGCGGCGCAGAAGGATCGGCATGAAGTCATCAATCTCTTTGGTCCGAACGATGCCAAAGGCCCCATCGGCGGCTTCGACACGCACAAATGTCGCTTTGTCGCGTTCAAACACCTCGACCTTCGCGATCTTCACTGCAGACGAAAAACGGCCATGCAAATTGAAGAGCGGAGACTCGTATTCCGGCACGCGTCGAGGAAAGTCCTGCGACCACACGGCGGACGCACCACTTGCCAACAGACCCAGAAATGTTCTACGTTGCATGTTTGCACTCAACATTCTTTCACGTTCTTGCGACACTGAGCCTGTCGATGGCCCAGGAAGCCAGTCGCCCCATCAAGGTGCCGCCAAAGTTGGCCGGCAACTGGATCTTTTCAACGGTCCCAGTCGCTGGAGAAAAGGCCCCGCTGCAAATGGCGGCACTGCCTGCAACAACTGCGATAACGCTGGAAGACGGGAAGAAGGTCGCGCCCTATTTGGTGGTCTATTGCCAACCCGGAGCGGCACGGCCATTGAATGCTTTTCTTGACATGCGCCATCCGGTATCACTCGACGGGTCAGCATTAGTAAAGCTGAATGGCAAAGACTTCCCGGCTTTTCCGTTAATGCCGTTGCAGCCGGGCGACGCTTCTCGCATCAATCTGCCGCATGATCTGACACCGCTGCTTCGAGAGGCAGTTCAATTAGATCTCCGGGTTCCGGGCCACACGGTGAGCTTTGTCCTTCTCAACTGGCCGAAGATTCGCGATCGCCTGGAGAGCAGTTGCAAGTGAACTTGACTAGCGGCGACCACCGCTCACCGGTAAACCGGCACCGCGCGAGTTGTTCAATATAACCTGGACACTGGTGAGGCTATTGAAGTCACCTTCAAACGTATAAGGCACTACCAATTTGAATCCACCGCCCTCAGTCTTGCCTGCGGTCGATTGGAACCATGTATTCCCGGCGGTCGCGATGTTATCCACTGGGAAAGTGGAAGAGCCACTGTTGGTCACACCGCTGGCGATTGTGAACACCATAGAGCCAATCGTCAGACTGCGCGGCGTTGAAATCGCGGTGACCTCAACATTGAAGCCCGTTGCTGTTTTGACCATCGCGACACTCCCTGCGATGATCAGCGGCACAGTGGAGTCCACCGTCAGTGTCTGAGTGAATTTCTCACCATTGAGAACATCGAGGCCGTTCGCCGTGAGGCTGTTCAGAACAATGGTCGCCGTCCCCGAAACGCTACCTTGATCAATGGGTGCACGATACTCGAGCGCAGTGGCGGGAACCGTAAAGGTAACTCGCCGTGAAGCGGGAGTGATGAATCGGGGGAAGTCCGTAGGTCCATTATTCGGGTTGTTATCTGCGGTTGGAGTGAATGTAATGTCCAAAACGCCATTCAGCGGCACTCCGGGGGCTTGATTGAACTTCACAATCGCTGTAGATTGATCGGTGAGCACGGTGGGTTTGTCGACGGAGAATGTGAGGGTGACGTTGACAGCGGAAATCACGGCTATAGATCTCGTCAAGCTTAACCCATTGGGGTTATCAACGCGGATTGTAATGTTTCCGGGCTGCGCCAGGAGGCTAGCCGGTATTTGAGTCGTGAGTTGCTGGGCGCTCACTCGGGTCACGGCGCTCCTCGTTCCATTGAGTGACAGGGAGATTTCGGGGAAAAATCCATCCCCGATAAGCGTCAGCGTCATTGCCGCTGTGGAAGTCGTGAGCGATGCGGGCGAGGTCGATGAGACCAAAAGAGCGGTATACACTTCGTAGTCCGCTACGTTGCTTTGGACTTGAGGCGTGTTACGAACACTGATTTTCGCCGTACCGGCAGAGGCAACTAAGTTCGCTGGAATGGTTGCTACGACCGTCGTCGCATTGGTGAAAGTTGTCGACAAGTCGAAGCCGTTCCAGACCAAGACCGATGCGCTGGTAAAATTCGTGCCAGAAACCGTTAGACGGAATGCTGGCGAACCCACGACGACGCCAGTGGGGCTGAGAGTTGAAATTGAAGGGATCGGAATGACAAGCGGCGTCACCTGAATTGAACAGCTCACTGGAACGGTAGTTCCGCCCGCGTCGCGAATCGTCACGACAAATGGGTAGGCCCCGCCGGCAGTCGCGGCGATCGTACCAATGATGCCGCCAGTCGCATTAAGCGAGAGGCCGGGGGCCAGAGATCCCGAAGTCAGACTGAAGACATACTGGCCAGCGCCGCCGCTGGCGACAATTGCTCCCTGATATGCTGACCCTGCCGTAGCTGCTGGCGTGCTGCAAGTTCCTGTAAGTGGAGTACTGGGCCCCTGTACATTGATGGCGCAAGTTGCCAAGCCAAATTGCACTGGCGATACGGATTGATCGTCGGCCTTCACTGAGTAAGTGAAGTTACCAGCATTCGTCGGCGTTCCGCTCATCGTTCCATCTTTGGCAAAGCTTAGCCCGGGTGGCACACCATTCGGCGCCGAGAAAACGTATGGCGGGATGCCGCCAGTGGCAGACGCTTTACCGCTGAGGGAAAAGCCAACCCGGCCATCTTTTGGCAGAGTGCCGCAGTCTGCTGCGATACCGCAGTTGCGGATGGTCTTGGCGTCGCTGGCTGTAATGGTGCCATCGTTGCCGGGTAAAGGTGTCGATACTGTCAAAACGACATCACTCGTAGTTTTCGTGCCAGTCGCGCTAGTTTGCGGGATTCCTCTATATTTAACAGTAAAGTCGTAAGTGCCGCTGGGTGCACCGGGTACTTGAGTAGAGAAAGCCTCAGTAATGGGGCGTGCTTGGCCGTTCTCTGTCAAGCTGTACTGGAACTGGGGAGGGCTGGTAAAGCGGGGATTAGTATATCCAGTGCCGCGAGAGATCAAAGTTATGTCCGGGCAATTGAGGATTGTTTTCTCAGGTTGGAGGATCAAGGTTGTACTATTTACGTTGCCGTTGCGAACCTCAAAGACCAGGCGTCCGGCGACGCCGCCACTGTTGCGGCTTTGGCGGATGAGCGCATAAGCGCCTGCATCGAGAAAGGCACCGTTCGTCAGCGAACCGGGCAATTCGAATGAAGAATTCGCCTGTCCGCCGATTCCGTTTGTATAACCGACAGATGCGTAGGCTCGACCGCTGGTTGTGCTCTCGCCGATATCCCACTGGATGCCACCATAGTTGAATTCGATATCAAAATTACCCGGCCCGGTATCGCTTCTCTCAATCAGGACCACTTGAAAGGTGTTGAGCTTGTCAGCTTTTGCATCGAAATATCCGACACTAAAGTAATTGACGCCAAAGGCAGCACGCCCATTGACAGTGTCCGAGCCATAGGTGACGGCATTGCTGCGTGTAGTATCCACATCGGCAAAAAATGGGGCAATCATCGCGACGCCAGTGAGAGAGCGCAGCGGCAAAGGAACCCAGGCTGCGTTGCCATCAGGCCCTAAATAGGGTCCGCCAAAGGTTAGGTTGCCGTTGTTACTGACATAAGTACTTTGGTAAGACTGCCCAAAGAAATTTAGATTGAAGCCAAGGCTGGCTGGCTCATAGTTGTCATCAGCATTCGCCATTTTCTTTTTCGAGAAGCCAGCATTACCGCGAACGGCCTGAGCGTCGAGAAGTCCGGCCACTAATATCAGGCCAAATATTGTTTTCAGCATTAGCGAAGCTCCTCAGTCGGCAAAGAGTACAGTTTTTGACTAACGCTCAAGGCAAACAGGATTCGCTTTGCTTCGCCTTCTGCCAGGTAGAAGCCTCGCTGCCTGAGGCGCGTGAGCGATCGAACGCCATCCTCAGCAAGTGTTTGTGGTGCGCCTTCCGCCAGATTCCAGCGTTCCACCCGAGTTGTCGATGTTACGGCGAGGATGCTGTCATTGGCTTCTAATTCGATTTGTGACCAGCCGTTGATTTGCGGGTCCTCTCGCCGGGATCGCTGCTCCCATCCCGCGTTGCCCTTCTCAAAGACGACCAGCGCACCGCCGCCGGCGACGGCTAATCGATTAGCGTCGAGGGTGATCGCTGCGGCCGCACCATAATTCCCAAGAACAGCCCCGCGCGAGGATCGCAAAAGGCCATCTGCGGATAGGATCAGAAGCTCGCCATCATTGGCCAATGCGATCTGCGTCGCGTCCAGTTGCTGACCCGCCTGGCCCCAAACTGCGAAACGCCCGCCCAGCTTGGACCAAAGTCCAAGCTGCAGACCATCCGAGGAAAATATCACTGCATCCGGCATTTCGCCTTGCAGGCTTACGGTATCTCCCGTCAGGAGGCTGCGCCGTTCCAACATATCTCCGTCACGAGAAATCAGCGCAAAATTTTGTGCCGGCGAGATCCAAACGGCGCGAACGCCTTCGCCTAGATCGATACCCAGCTCATTACGCAACGCGCCCGGCAAACCGCTCAAACGCCGCAATGTCTTTGCATCGCGATCCCACATCCACCCAAGAGAGGGGCCTTCCATTTCGCTGGCAGCAAATGCCGCACAGGCAACGAGTATGACTGTAAGTTGCTTCATCACTATCTTCCTCTTCCGATCGGAATGGCGATACGCGGACCAAACACCGGTACTCCGCCGCCGCCAATGCGAACGGTGGGCGGTGGAATTACGATTGGCGGCACGACCGTCGGAGGCGGTGTTGAGGAGGAACCACTATTAGCCACGGCCAGGCCAATGCCAACAGCCGCAGCAGCAGCGACGCCCACGATGATGCCGATAGTCGTGCCACTCATGCCAGCACCCGCAGCACCTGCAGCAGCCGCAATATTAGCCTGTGTCAAGGTTGCGGTGCCAACGGTAACGCCATTCACATTCGCCGTAGCTGTCATGCTAAACATTCCCGCTACCTGGTTTGGGGCATAACTGGCGATAGCCTGGCCTGCCGCATTGGTAGTGACTGTCATGCTCGTAGCGCCGCCGGCAAAAGTACCACTGGGCCCAGAGCCCGGCAGCAGAAAGAGTATGGCCACACCCGCCACCGGCTTGTTGTTGCGATCCCGCACCTCCACAACGGCCTTGGTTGCGCGCCCTTTACGCAAGTTGTTCTGCGCAGTACTCTTGGCGAAATTGATTTTGTATCCAAGCGCTGCCGCGTCCTGCGGCGCTGGCCCCTGGCTCAAAAACTCCTCAAGGTGGTCAGTGCTGAAGCGGACTGGCCGCAGCGCAGAGCCGCTGGCACCCAGCAGCAAAGCGCTGCTCATCCCGGCGGCGCACAACATTCTGAAAGTTCTATTCACTACAGTTCTCCAGGGTCGGCATGGTCTTCAGATTATATACGCGTAAAAAGCTGCCAGATCCTGTCATCGAACCACAGCTTTATATTCCCGAATCATTGCGAGCTGCCGTTTCGCTTCTTTTGCGAATTCAAAATCCGGATTCAATCGCAATGCCATCGTGATTTTTTCCTCCGCCTTCAGTAGTGTTTCGCGCGAATTCTTCTGATCAAACCATTCGGTAAATGTCTTACCAAGTAGATAGTATGTGCCAGCATCCTTGCTGTCAAGGCGTATTGCACGATCGCACGCCGAGACGGCCTTAGCATACTCGTCCATGCCACGGGCGCAATCGCAAACGCCAAACCAGGCGCTCCATTGCTGGATTTCATGCACTCGTTTCTGGCCCGCATTGCGCTTGCTCAAACCGCTGCCAATCAAATAGAAACCGAGTACTTCATTGAGCGGGGCGCGGAAGTCGTTGATGCGCAGGTAAGTGAGATAGTCGCCCATGGCCTCAGCATATCGATCCTGAAATCGGCGAGCATCGGCGCGAAACAGATAGGCGCGGGCATCCTTTGAATTCAACTCCAAAGCCGTTGTCGCAGCCGCCTCGCTCTTGGGAAAATCCTGCGCAAACAGATAAGCGTCAGCCAACATGATGTACGCCTCGGCGCGTTTCGGGTCTCGCTCCAGCACGGCGGTCAACTGGCGAATGGCTTCACTCGAATCGCCCATCTCAGTCAGTACCGACGCATAGTAAGTTCGAAATTCGGTTCCATCAGGCGTAAGTTCCACCGCCTTCTTGCACGCCTTTACGGCTTCCATGGTTTGCCCTAACACCTGGTAGGTGAGGCAGAGATACTCGGCCGCGTCGCTGTACTTCGACTCAAGCTTCAAGGCCTTGCGAAAGTGCTCAGCGGCCGCTTGCAAATCTGCGGTGCTCTTTCGCCGTGCGTAGATCGCCTGGCCACTCTTGAATTCCGCTTTCGCACCATCGCCGATGCGCCGTTGAAACTGAATTCGAAGCTCAACCGTAATCTCCTGTCCCGGTCGCACTGTAACCAGGCGCTGCGCTGGATCATAACCCTGACGCTCACCGCGCACCTCATGCTCGCCACTCGACAGCCCTGGAACAACAAGCTTCTTCCCGACCCCAACCATGCCGACTCGGTTGCCATCAACGTAAACCTCCACGTCGTCCAAATTGGTTGTGACAATCACCGTGCCTTCTCTGATGGGCGTGGCGCTATTCTTGACCTTTTCACGACGCAGAGGCAGAAACCCAAGCGTCATGTCAGCGGGGAAATTGCCGCTTTCCTGAGGATTTTGGACGACACCATGAGCCTTGCCATATTGTCGTACCTGACTGCGAACGTATTGCACCAGCTCGTCGGCGGTTACGATACCATCCTCGGGATCGACATCCGCCTGACCCTTCCATCCCTGCACAAGAAAGTATGCAAAGACGCCTGAACCATTAGCAAGATTCGGATCCTCAAAGCTCGACTCCGCCTCACGACTGGAGGCTAGCGTAAAGAAGGATCCAGGCAGCATCTTGAACTGATCGTTGATTTGCTTGGAACTCAGCCCAGGAAGAATCTTGGCAGAATGACAGGCGTCGGTGAGCAGAATCTTATTGCGAGCCTTCACTTTATTTGCAAGCACATCTCCCAACCGAGCCATGTCATAGCCGGTGTCAGCCGTGCGTTCAAATGCAAAATCATGCGGCGCAAGATAGCCCTTGCCCTGATAAACAAAGCCATGCCCGGCAAAGAATACAATCACGCGATCATCCTCTTTGGCGACGCTCGGTAGCCACTCTTCGATGGCCTTGGTGATGTTGGCCTTGGTCGCCTGAGCCCCAAATAACGTCTTGACGTTCTCAGGTTCAATCTGTCCGCCCTCGCGAGAGATCACCGTTTGATAGACACTGCGAGCATCGCTCTCGGCAAATTTCAATTGCGCCTCATTCGGCAAATTCGCATAGCGGCTGACACCGATAATTACGGCGTAGCCGCGTGGCACCTTCACAGTCGACTGGTAGTCCACCTCGTTTGGCGCAAGAATCAGGTCGCGCCGGGTCACCCCGTCCCGCCGTTGCGCAAGGAGTGTAGCGCCGATTGCAATCATCCATACAAGTCGAGTCATAGTCGTCTAAAAGTGTAGTCCCTTCGCACAGGAAGCGCCATCAACTTGCCAAACGGGTCATGCGATACGATAAAGACCCAAATGGCGAATCCTGTTTTTGACGTCGTGATCGTAGGCTCTGGTGCCTGCGGTGGTACAGCGGCTGCCCATCTTGCGAGGGCTGGCGTAAATGTTTGCGTAGTCGAGGGTGGGCCGAAGATCGAAACCCGAACCGACTTTAACACCCACGCAATGCCTTACGAGTTTCCCAATCGTGGCATCCCCAAAATGCGCAACAACAAGCCTGGCTTTGATACCGAACGCTCGCGCGGCCTGGGCGGCAAATCCATGCTGTGGAACGCGGTTGCCTGGCGCTTTGGGCCTCGCGATTTCGAAGGCTACACGCGCGATGGAGTCGGCTACGATTGGCCAATCAAGTACCGCGACCTGGCACCCTACTATGATCGAATCGAACGCGAAGTAGGCGTGTGCGGCAATCTCGACGGCCTTGAAGATTTGCCCGATGGCATCTTTCTACCGCCTGCGCCCATGAAGTGCTCAGATTTGTACATTCAGCGCGGTGCCGCAAAGCTGGGGCGTAAAGTGATCCACGTCCGAAAGTCCACGCTGACACGTCCGAAGTTTGGACGCCCTGCCTGTCACTATTGTGGCAATTGCATGGCCGGATGCGACGTTGCGGCTAAGTACAATTCCTGGGACGGCCACATGCGCCCCCTGATGAGTACTGGCAAAATCACGCTGCAAATGGACAGCGTTGTTTACGACATTCCAGTCAATGCGGAGAACAAAGTCACTGGCGTCAAATTCTTGAATCGCACCACGTTGCAGCCCGGCGAGGTGCACGGCAAGATCGTCGTGCTGGCAGCCGCTTGCGTGCAGAATGTGTCACTGTTGCTGCAATCGAAATCGAGTCGCTATCCGACGGGTCTGGCCAACTCTTCAGGCCGCGTCGGTCGCGACTTCATGCCGCATTTTACCGGCGGCGTTGAAGCCTTTTTGACGAAGATGATGGATAAGGCTGTGGTCAATGACGAAGGCTTTCTCGATCACGCCTACCTGCCCAGTTTCATGCACATGCAGAAGCGCGACTACGCCCGCAGCTGGGGCGCTCAGTTCAACTATCAGAACCGCCGGAGTGTTGGCTGGGCACGCAACATGCCCGGCATGGGGCAGGCGCTCAAAGATACTGTCAAGAAACACTATCCGGCATATTTTGTTTTTTCTCCCTATGGCGAGAAGACGCCCGACGAGAAAAGCTATGTGGATCTCGACCCATCAAAGACGGATAAATTTGGGCTGCCGGAAGTTCGTCGCTATCTCTATTGGAACGAGAACGACATGAAGATCTTTCGTGACATGCAGACGCAGTCTGTGGCAATTCTTGAGGCCGCTGGTGCCAAGATCCATCGTGTCTATACTGAGCCCAAGCCGAATCACGAACACGGCGGCAGCATCATGGGCAAAGACCCACGCAAGTCGGTAACCGATAGCTTTGGCCGCACCCACGACATCGCGAATCTCTACACACTGGGCGGCAACATCCTGCCCTCCTCATCGGAAAAGAATCCGACCCACACCTTCATGGCCGTATCTGCGCGCACGGCGGAACACCTGATCGACCGACTCAAACGAGGAGAAGCCTAATGTCAGAAAACGTATTCGGCGACGGACGCCGCGAGACGATCAAGATCATCGGCGCGATCGGCATTCAATGCGCCTTCCCGTTTGCAGGAGATGAACTCTACGGGCAGCACGAGCACCCCGCGCCGGGCCGCAGCGCAGAAGCCGGCCCGCCGCAATTCTTCAATCCTGAACAGTTTGCAATTCTCGCGCGTGTCGTCGAATTGATCATCCCTGGGGCGACTGCCGCCCAGGTGCCCAATTACATCGATCTCGTAGTCCGCAACAACGTCGAGCATAAGAAGACCTACAGCGACGGCCTCGTTTGGCTGGCGTCGAAGAAGTTTCTAAAACTGACCGAGAAGCGGCAGTTGGCGCTGCTTGAGCCGCTCTGCACGCAGGTGGACAAGGGCGAAGTGAAGACGATGGAACAGCGATTCTTCAGGGTCGCCAAGAACATGACAGCTGATGGTTACTACACCTCGCGTCCCGGCCTGGTCGGGGAACTTGGATACCTGGGCAACCAGGTGCTAGCCGAATATCCGGAGTGCAAAATCGATGAACACTAAACTGATTGGGGCACTCATTGCCTCGCTCGCCTTGATGAGCGCTGGACGGCGGCCGGCTGAGCTGCCATTCGCCAAAACAATGCTGGACGGCGGCTCTGCGGAGACAGCCACCTTTGTCGATATCGATGGCGACGGAAAGCTCGACATTGTCTGCGGTGAGTATTGGTACGCCAATGGCACCTGGAAGAAGACGCAGTTTCGCTCTCTCGAATACGATAACTTCTATATCGACGCGTTTACAGATCTGGCGCTCGACGTCGACAGCGACGGTAACATCGATATCATCACCGGCACTTACTTTTCAAAGAAACTAAGTTGGTATCGCAATCCCGGCAAGACCGCCAAGCCAGGTGTCGCCTGGGAAGAAACGATCATCGACATCGGTGGATCGGTTGAGTTCTTTTTCCTTGTCGATCTCGATAATGATGGAAAAGCGCGGGAGATCCTGCCACAGTTTGGCGGCAAGATTCCAACCGCCTGGTATGGCATGAGCAATGGCAAGTGGATCAAGCACATCGCGAGCGAGCAGAATCACGGTCACGGCATCGGCGCAGGTGACTTGAATAAAGATGGCCGCACCGATATCATTACCCCTGAAGGCTGGCTGGAAGCCCCGATAAACCCGCTTGATGGCAACTGGCGGCTACACCGTGACTTCCCCCCCATGAAGGCGCTTAGCCTCATTCACGTTATCGATATTAATGGCGATGGCCGCATGGACATCGTAGCTGGGAACGCCCACGATTATGGCTTCTTCTGGTTGGAACAAAACACCGGCGGCACCTTTGAGATGCGTATGATCGATGATTCCTGGTCGCAGGCCCACACCGTGGTCAAAGTGGATCTCAACAAGGATGGGCAGCCTGATTTTCTGACCGGTAAGCGATTCATGGCGCACAATGGCCGTGATCCTGGCGAACGCGAGCCGCTTGGAATTTATTGGTTTGAATACATCAAAGAGTCCAGCGGCAAGATCCAATGGACCAAGCATGTCATTGACTACTCGACCCGAACAGGCACCGGTATGCAGATGCCAGTCGGGGACTTGAACGGAGACGGCATCCTCGACTTCGCCACTCCTGGCAAGTCTGGACTGCATCTGTTTATGGGCCAGCGTCCTACTTTGTGATCCCGTGGCGAACCAGCCACTTTGCCAGAAGGTCGCTCCACGAGCTCAACACCCAATCGCCGGCCGCTAAGCCCACGCCATGCCTACCGTGCTCGAAGATGTGCATCTCCACTTCGACACCGTTTTTGTGGAGTGCTGTGTAATACGCGAGCGCGTTTTCCACGGGCACAGCTTGATCGTCAGTCGTGTGGAAGATGAAGGTCGGCGGTGTATCTTTGGTCACTTGCTTCTCATTACTCATCAGTTCCACTAACTTCGGATCAGGGGCGTCGCCGAGCAAATTCTTGCAACTTCCTTTATGAAGCCAGGCTTCTGAGCAAGTTATGACGGGATAGCTGAGAATGGCAAAGTCTGGCCGCGTCTCCTTTGTGAAGTGTGTGGAGATCGTCGAGGCAAGATGCCCGCCTGCGCTAAATCCCCAGACACCCACTCGCTTGCCGTCGACGCCCCATTCCCCCGCACGGGCACGCACCATCCGGAACGCCTCGCTTACATCGTCCAGCATCGCAGGATGGTGGTGGCGGGGCCCCAGTCGGTATTTCAGTACAAAGGCGTGCACGCCCATCGAATTCAACCAGCGAGCAATCTGTACGCCCTCGTGATCCATCGCCAGCGCGCCGTAGCCACCACCTGGGCAGACAATCACAGCCGCGCCCGTGGCTCTGGTTTTGTCGGCCAGATAGGGCGTCACACTTGGATGATCAAGATCATTGACAAACACGCCTTTGGCGGGATAAAGCGGCACAGGCTCCTGGGCAAAGGTCAGGAGAAGGACAAGATTGGTAAGCACCTTCCCAAGCTATTGCATCACAGGGGCCTAAAGCAAATCGCCAAGCCTCACAATTCGCTTGAGATTCGCACCAATTGCTTGCCCAGATTCTCGCCATGCAACATGCCGATGAAAGCGCGCGCTGCCGCCTCAATGCCACCTTCAGCGATCTGCACGGGGAACTTGAGCTTGCCTTGCTTGTACCAATTTGCCAATTCCTTCAATGCTTCACCGTAACGCGGCGCAAAATCGCCAACGAGAAAGCCCTGAACTTTAGCGCGCTTGATAATCAGCTGATGCATCCAGCGAGGCCCCATCTCCGGCCGCTCCAGATTGTACTGAGAAATCTGTCCACACACAGCGACGCGCCCGTGAAGGTTCAATTGCGGAATCACAGCGTCGGTGATCGCACCACCAACATTTTCGAAATAGACATCAATGCCGCTCCGGCAGAGTTCTTTAATCCTGGCACCGTAGTCGGTTACAGTCTTGTAGTTGAAGGCGGCATCAAAGCCAAGCTCACCGGTCAGGTAGGCAACCTTTTCATCCGTACCGGCGATGCCCACAACATGGCAATTGCGCAGCTTGGCGATCTGTCCAGCAACGGACCCCACCGCTCCGGCAGCACCAGAAATCAGCACACTCTCGCCCTCTTTCAATTCACCGATATCAAAGAGCCCAAAGTAAGCCGTAAGGCCGGTCATGCCAAGCACACCCAACGACGTCGATATTGGCGCCAGGCTCGGATCGATGCGCCGCAGCCCTTTCGCTTCGACAATCACATACTCCTGCCAACCAAAGAATCCAGAAAGGTGGGTCCCGATCGGACACAGAGGGTCCTTCGATTCAATAACGACTCCCACCGCTCCGCCCCCCATCACTTCATTGATCGCCACCGGTTGCGCATAAGATTCCCCGACGCTCATCCGGCCACGCATGTAAGGATCCACAGAAAGATAGACCACGCGAACCATTACTTCGCCGGGTGCCAAGTCACGCATAGTGACCGTAGCAAGGCGAAAGTCGCTTTCTTTTGGAAATCCGTCTGGCCGCGCTGCGAGTAAGACTTGTTTGTTTTGTAGCATCTTCTATCCTTAGACTTCAGCCTACGCCCATCGCTACACTAAACAGCAATAACAGCCTGTTAAAGTCGAACGACGCGTAAATCTTTGTACTCGATCCAACTACCCTTTTGATGCGCCTGAATGAGCAGGGTGCCGGCCTCGGTGCGCTCCAGCTTCTCGCAGTTCACCACCGTCTCGCCCTGAATCCGCACGACGCAGCGCTTACCTTTCACAACCAACTGAAACAGGAACCACTCCTCTGGACGCACACGCGGATAAGGCTTCGCCCGCTCGATGCCATAGAGAGATCCCGTCGGATAGACCGCCCCCTCGACATCGTGCACCTGAATCTCATAGTGCGGCGCCCTGCCATCCTCGCCGCCTCGAAACAGGATTCCCCCATTGGAAAAGCGACTCGCCCGCACGTAGCACTCAAATGCAAAATCCTGATACTTCTCCTTGCTCACCAGATAGCCCAGTCCATCAGCGCGCAAAACATCGCCCAGTGCCTCCCAACTTGCCGCCTCAGTCGCCGTCCACTTGGCCATATCGGAGGGCCCCGCATAGAGACGATCCCACTTCTCTTTGCCGGGCAGTGCGGTGATCTTGAAGTTGCGATAGCGTAGCGGATAGCTCAGGCTCTCGATACCCAAATACCCCCGTCGCAGTCGATATTTCAACTCTTCGTTCTGAGACAAATCGACATCCTGCACCATTTCGCCGTTCCACCAAACCTTCAGAGTCGGCCAATCGAGGCGAATCCGAAACTGGTTCCACTCGGCTTTATTTCGAACCGTAACTTTGCTGGGCGCAAGCACCGGAAAGATCGCGCCAACGCTGACGTTCAACGGTGGATTGTCCTGCTTCTGAAAGATGTTCAGCTTAAAGCCGCATTCCGTTGGCGGCCCGTGGCGTGGGGCGCAAAAGTACAAACCACCATTGGCCCAACCCTGAATAAACACTTCCCCCGTCCAGTCGAAATTCTCATAGACGGCCTCACTGCGCAGCCACGTCGGGAAATTGCTCCCAGGGTGCACCACCACCTCGCCATCGCGGGCTACAAACGCAGTCTGCGGTCCTTGCTCCACCGCCCAGCCCTTCAGACTCTTTCCATCGAATAATTCCGATTCTTGTCCAAATACTGGAGCGGCCGTAGCGGCACCCATTACAATAAGTTGACGGCGCGTCAACGATCCTGAACTGACTGTCGATCCCATGACTAGTAATTCTATAAAACCTGGACCCAGTGGAACCAATCATCCAGCATTTGCATACCTACTTTCTGTTCCCCTTTGCGGTGGATCGCAGCGAAGTATTGAAGCACCACGGGCAGGTTTGGCACGGCCGCTATTGGATCGACGGCCTTGACGACTGGATCGACGCCCACCACGTTCAAGACTCTCCCGTAGCTGCCCACATCGGGCGTTGGCAACGTGCCTCCTATACGCAATTCGATCTCGATTCCCCTGCGTATCAGGACATGATTTTCTTTCATCCCTTTGTACGCCGGATTTTCTTCGATACGGCTGGCACTGGGACTACTGACAACGAAGTCGAAGCCTTGCTCCGCTGCTATCACATCCCCCTTTCAGCCGAGAATAAGTTGTTTTTCACCGCCGAAGACATTCGCGGTCGCGAAGCCGAAATGGAGGTCACAGACCTCCGCCTCTTCCTCTTCGCCAACGGCATTGGCATGTTGGGCATGGGCGTTGAATCGGTCAACGTGCCGGTCGACCAGGCGCTTTGGATCAATGAGATGGCGCGCAAGATTTACCCCAGTTCCGGGCGCCAACTTCGCGAAGGCCGCACACCGTCGCGTGTTTCGTTATCCATAGAGACACCCTTCGGGCGCACACAGGTGATTACCGATACCTTTGAGGACAGCGCGATGCGCGGCTTCCTCCCGCCCCTGTCAGACATCATCACCGGCCTGCTCTACTTTGCCGATTATGAGCGCGGTGAGTACGAGCCCGTCCTGGACGAGCGCAGCATTGTCTATTCCTATCTCGCCATCGACCCATCCAGCGTTCCTGAGAATTTCCATAAGTCCGAGGACTACGACGTCCTCTTCTCGCGCGCCCTCTACGTCGATAACTATGGCAAGGACTATCGCTACGCTCGCGGCTTCACCAAGCGCCTGATGGAGCAACAGGTCTACCGCCGCTGGTCACACCAGGGAACACTCTACGGCTTCACTTCTTACTCCAACGTCACCATGTGCTTTGGCACCTTTGATTGCGATGACCATCAGCTCAGCGAAGGCTTCCTCATCCATCGCATGTTCGATACGCGCTACTACCTGATGTCGATCATCGCGCTGTTTTATCGCGCCACACTCCTCGACTTTGCCGAACGCGTTGCGCTGGTATCCAGGCGTCTCTATGTCGACTTCCAGGATGGCCGTCTGTCAGAAGGCAATATCGAGAGAACCAACCTGTTGCGCTATGAGTTTCTGGTCTTCTCCAACTATTGGCACTACGATGAACTGGCAAACAAGGACGAAGAGTCAGAACACTTCCGCATGCTAAGCGCGGCCTACGACATCCACAACATGAAGATGGAAGTCGAGCGCGAAATTGACAAGCTCAACAGCAGCCTGAACGAATACTACACCGCACGTAACACGCAGGCCGTAAACCGTCTGGCCTTTGTATCCACTATCCTCGGCGCAGGTGCGGTAGTTACAGGCTTCTTCGGCATGAACTTCGCATTCCTGTTCGAGAAGACTTTCTTTCAGCCCACGCCGGAAACGATGTGGATTCATTGGACTGCAATCATCGCAGTCGTCCTCTTCTGTCTTGGCGCGCTAGGAATCACCGGCTATCTGTTTACCCGCAATTGGGCCGACTACCGCAGCGTGTTACAGCCTGGTCAGGACCTCGCCCCAGGCGTTTCGCGCAACTCCAATCGCGGTAATGGCCGCACGTAGAGCGCCTTCCAGGCATGGCCAAATGGCCGCTCCCAGAGTAAGTGGACAGTTACACCAAGGCCAACGCAGATCAATGTCACTGTAACTGCATAAGGCAAGCCGCCCATCCAGCCAAAGTAGGCCCCACCCACCACCAATCCAACCTGTTGGCAGATGTAGATCGGATAGGACGCATTGCCAAGAAACACGAGCCAGGACGGCATCGTCGCCGACCGCCAAGCTGGCAAAACCACCGAGGCTACAACCAAGAAAGCCGGAAGGCCGAAACGTTCGACGCGCCATAGATGATTCCCAAACGCGGCTTCCCAGTTGAAGTCTTTGGCATATGCCGCGCCCTGCCACGATAGCGCCATCCACCAGGCAACGCCGCCAAGCATCAGTAACGACCCCAGCCATCGCGGTGCCGTCCAGATCTTTGCGACTTCTCCGATGACGCATCCACCCGCAAACAGCAGCAGCAAAGGCCATCGATACCAGCCCATCGCCAGCATCAGCGCCGCGCCCCACCATCCCAGCCGCCGCACGCCGAGGGCGATCAACACCGTGAGCACGCAGTAAAACCACATCTCATAGACGAGCGTCCAACCATGAATCAAAACGGGGCCGGTTGGCTGTCGAAAAAACAACAGGCTCTTCCAAACCTGTTCCCATCTCGGGGTGATGCCCATCGAGCTCTTGAACCAATATTCAATGGCCGTCATCAGGTAGTAGAGCGGCACGACTTTCCAGATTCGCTTCACCAAAAAACGCCCGGCGCTCGTTTCGCGCTCTGCAACGGTGGACACGATGAAGCCACTGATGACAAAGAAGACATCGACGCCAAAGATCATGCTCTTGCGCCAGCTTTCGTTCTCACAAAGCCAGCATCCGTCGCCCCGCAGGACCAGCGCGTAGAACGTGTGATAAAAAACAACGGCAATCGCGGCTATCGCCCTGAGAACCTGAAGACTGTCAAGCCGCTGCATACCCCTTCGATACTACCTTGTGAGCCTTGAGACGCGCCGAACGAGTAGGATGTAAACCGTGTTATTCTCGACAAGGTCGCGGTGCCTTGGGATGCGCGCGACCGCTCAGGATGCGCGTCGTAATTTGGCCGCCTGAAGCTAAGTTCCAGGGGAGTACTTGAATGCATACTTTACGGCGCACGGTGCCCTATTCCGTCCTGTTGATGATTCTGCCCGCGCTCCACGCCCAGAGCGTGACAGTGATGTTCGATCCGACGAATCCGTCGACCGGCCCTTACCCCTCCGACGCCTTGACAGTTGTCGACCAGGCGCAGAAGACGGGGCGCAGAATCAATCTTCCAAGACCGGACTGCGCTGCTGACACGCTTGGTTGTATCGTGCAGCCAGCGCTCAATCAGCTTGATGGCTTCAATCCTCAACCCCGCATTCGCATCACCTTCTCGGCAGCAATCGACCCCTCAACGCTTCAAGCGGGAATCCGCTTTGTCGCACTCGATAACCTCACCACTGAAGAGATCGGCCTTCAAAAGCCGGGTGACCTGATCCCCATCAACGAGATGGTCTACGACCCAGCGACATTGAGCGCATTTGCCAAACCAGACTCTTTCTTGGACCAACACCGACGTTACGCCCTCGTGGTCACCACCGCTGTGAGGGACGCTGCGGGAAACCCGGTGACTGCCTCGGCGGCCTTCCTTGCCTGCCAAACTACAATGGCGCTGGGATGCCCGGGCGCTGCTGATTTCCAGCAAATCGCCGCAGCCGGGATCTCATTTTCGACCACCGCCGCCGCAACTGTCTTCACCACCCAGAGTGCCACCGCATGGCTGGAACGGGCACGCGACGCATTAGCCGCAGTTCCACCCTCGTTCCAGGCGGGTCCTGTGGTCACGATCGCCACCTACCCAACGGCCGTTTGGCATCGACAGACCGCCTCCAATGTCTTCAGCGATGGTCAACTGCCATTCGCGCTACTGCAAGGGATCTCACGAGTTGCCTTCGGCTCCTACCTCTCGCCAAATTACCTGAATTCCAGCCAGATCATTTCGATGGGGCCGACAGCACTACCTCTGGCGCAACCGGCACGCAACCAAAGCATCCACTTCAATGTATTCTTGCCTGCCTCACCCAAACCGGCTGGTGGCTACCCCGTGGCGATCATCGGTCATGGATTCGGCAACGACCGTTTCAACACGCCGGCTGCTGTCGCTTCGAGCTTTGCCGCTGCAGGCTGGGCCGTGATCGCAATCAACGCGGTCGGGCATGGGTTTGGGGCGGCCAGCAGCGTAATCTTTAGCGGACCCAATGGACAGTTGGAAGTGCCGACCCCAGGGCGCGGAGTTTCCCAAAGCGCCAGCGGAGCAATCGTGGCTGGCGACGGCTGCCTGATTCTCATTCCCACGCCCGTCGCCGGTCGCGATTGCGTCCTGCAGACTTCTGTCGACCTGTTGCAGTTGGCGCGCGCCGTGCGCGCCGGAATGGATCTGGACGCGGATGGCACTGTGGATCTCGACCCGGCCCGCCTCGTCTACGTTGGGCACTCGCTGGGAGCACAATACGGCACAGTTTTTAGCGCAGTCGATCCCTCCATTGGTGCCTCGGCACTGCTGGGCGCGGGAGCCAGCAACACGACAATTACCCGTATGAGCGCGGCTTACATTCCTCTGATCTCGCAATACCTGGGTGCCGTTTCGTCATCCCTTTTGAATGCGGGTGCCACCTTCAACGGCAACTGGCCCTTGCGGAACGAGCCGGTGCGGGTCAACACGGTCAGCGGTGCCATCGCCGTCCAGGAGGCATTTGAAAAAGTGGAATGGCTCAGCGCTACAGGCGATGGCATCAACTTTGCCCCTCATTTAAAGACCTCCCCCCTTGCTGGCATCCCCGCGAAGAAGGTGCTCTGGCAATTTGCGATCGGAGACCGCACAAACCCCAATCCAACCGAGACAGCTATGGTTCGCGCTGCCGAGATGCTCGATTCCACGCAACTGTACCGGACCGATTTAGCGTACGCGGCAAATCCGGCGATTCCAATCAATCCACACAGCTTCTCGATCGACATCGCGACAGCGCTAAATCTGCCAGTGGCGCTGGCGGCGCAATCGCAGTTCGTCGGATTCCTTGTTTCGGGCGGCAGAGCGATTCCCGATCCCAGCGCATCGTTAGTAAAGCTATTCGGTGTCCCTAATCTTTTTCAGACCCCGAATGACCTGCCGGAAATGTTTAACTACCTCGCGTATCTGGCACCTACAATTACCGCGCTATCCTCTTCCAGCACCCCGGTCGGCAGTCCCGGCTTCACGCTTACGATCACCGGATCGGGTTTCGCGTCCGGATCGACCGTACGTTGGAACGGTAGCAGTCGCACCACTGGATTTGTCAGCACAACCGTGCTTAGTGCTTCGATTACAGCCGCAGACATGGCAAAGGAGGGCACCTTTGATCTGACCGTATTCAATCCAGATCCGGGCGGCGGGACTTCAAACGCCGTGACATTCATGACTACAAATGGCAGTGTCACTCTCGCACCCACCGTATCTAAAGGCGGCGTAGTCAACAGTGCCGGTTTCGATGGCTTTGCGCCGTCACCTGGATCGATCGCCTCAGTGTTCGGAACCAATCTGGCAACTTCGACAGCTTCGATGACCACCTTCCCCCTTCCCCCTTCCCACGACTCTGGGCGGCGTAACAGTGAGCATCAACGGACTTCCGGTGCCGCTGCTGGTCGTGTCGCCACAACAGATCAATTTCCAGGTTCCCTGGTACCTGCAGGATCAAACTCAGGCCATCTTGACCATCACGGCAAATGGCGTAACCGGAGCTCCGGCAACGATCCCGCTGACAAAGTTCAGCCCTGCCCTGTTTACGACAAACGAAAATGGCAGCGGCCAGGGCGTGATCCTGATCAGCGGCAGCGGTGTGGTGGCAGCGCCTTCCGGCAACTTCGCGGGCTCGCGTCCTGCGATGCGCGGTGAGACGGTCACGGTCTACTGTACGGGCCTGGGGCCGGTGAAGAATCAGCCATCGACTGGGAGCGCGGCGGGCGCGGCGTCCAACACGGTCGCAGTGCCAACGCTCACTATCGGGGGTGTCGCCGCAGCGGTATCGTCCGCGACGCTGATGCCGGGGCAGGCAGGCATCTATCAGGTGCAAGTCGTGGTGCCTTCCGCTGCGATGTTGGGCGGCGCGGTTCCGGTCTCTTTGTTGATCGGCGGATCGACTTCCAATCAGGTGACGATGGCGATTCAATGACAGTGTTAACGCGCGGAGCCAAGATCCGCGCGGCTTGGGTTTCTGTTCGCCGTCAATTCCACTCGTTCCCATCCGCATGAGGTGCTAACCTCGGGTCGGATGGAACTTGAGATTCAAGTGCAGATTGAGGAGCTGCCCGAAGGGTTGTTTCTAGCAACATCTCGCGATTTGTCGGGACTTGTAGCTCAAGGGCGAACCGTGGCTGAAACACTGGAAATTGCACGAGATGTCGCGCGTAAATTGCTGGAAGCGCGGAGGGAGCGTGATGGCATTCCGAATCTCCCTACTGCCAGCAGACAGCGAGACTACACGATCGTTGTCGCAGAGTAAGGATGGGGTGACTGGCCGGGTTCCGCTACAAGGACGTCGTTCGCAAGCTCAAAGCTCGCGGCTTCCAATTCGACCGTCAAGCAGCCTCTATTCGCGACATCTGATTCAATTCCACAACAAACCGATACACTACGATTCCCAATCATCCAGGGGACATGCCTGAAGGCACGCTCCAGGCGATCTTGAAACAGGCCGGAACCGAGCCCTATGACTTCTTAGCTACATAATCCCAATGAACACAGCTCTGCCGATACTCCGCACAGCCGTTCTCACAAAGCCAGCAGCCGTCGCTGCGTAGCACGAGCGCGTGGAACGTGTGATAAAAACAACGGCAATCGCGGCTATCGCCCGGAGAACCTGAAGACTGTCAAGCCGCTGCATACCCCTTCGATACTACCTTGTGAGCCTTGAGTTGCACACGGAAGATTAGTGTTTGAGATCAGTCATGATTGTGTTTCGATTGAGGCCCCCAGTTTCAGATCTGATATGCTTCCCGCGAACGTTATTCAATTCAACTCGTCAAGGGGTTCTCATGAAACATTCCTGGTTCCTGAAATTTGCTTTGCCGATGGCAGCCTGTCTGTTCGCACCACATTTGACTGCGCAGACCGTGGCCGGCCAGATCTCTGGCCTGATTACAGACAGCTCCGGGGCCTCGATTACTGGCACCAGTGTGGTGGTCACGGATATTGACCGGAACGTAAGTCTCCATTCGAAATCAAACGAGAGTGGATTCTATCTCGTGTCGCCCCTGCCCCCTGGCCGCTACAAGGTCCGGGCCGAAAAGATCGGATTCCGCGTGCACCTGGTTGATTTGGTGCCGATTGCGACGCAGCAGAAGGCCGAACTGAATATTGCACTGCAAGTGGGCACTCTCACGGAATCGGTGACAGTATCGACCGGGGCGCAAACAGTGGATACGACCTCGGCGACGCTGAGTGGCGTAGTCGAGAACAAGCGAATTATTGACCTTCCGTTGAATGGTCGGAACGTGTATTCCCTGGCGTGGGCCACTGCGGGCGTGTTCCCTCAACGGCCGGCGCAAGGGGGTGCAAACGAAGGCTTCCATTCCATCGGGATCTTTACGGTGAATGGCGGGCGAGATTCGTCCAACGCGATTCTGATGGATGGCGTGCCGGTGACGATGAATTCCAACACCGCCAACATGAACGCCAATAGCGCTGTACCCTCAGTGGAAGGCGTAGAAGAATTCCGGATACAAACGAACTCGTACAGCGCGGAGTACGGTCGCTCGGGCGGTGGTGTCTTGACGATCGCGACCAAGTCCGGGACGAACACCCTGCACGGAAGCGTGTTTGAGTTCATTCGCAACAGCAAGTTGGACGCGAATAACTGGTTTGCAAACGCAAGCGGTCGGAAACTGGCGACATTCCAGCGCAATGAATTTGGCGTAAGCTCGGGCGGGCCACTGGTGATACCAAAGGTTTATAACGGCCGCAACAAAACGTTCTGGTTCGCGGTTTATGAAGGGCGGCGGCAGCGAGCAGCGTCCACCCGATTCTTCACGCTTCCGACGAATGAGCAGATGGTGGGCGACTTTTCCTAGACGCTGACGGCGGGCGGAGACTTGCGCAATATTTACGACCCGTTTTCGACGGCACCGGATCCTTCGCGCCCCGGGCAGTTTCTGCGTACGCCCTTCGCGGGCAATCGGATTCCGGCTAACCGGATCGATCCTGTGGCGGCGAATGTGCTGAAGTACTTTGGGCCACGGCCAAACCTTCCCGGACAGCCGAACACGGGACAGAACAACTTCTTCTTCCAGGGCAAGGCTCCGACGGACGTGAAACGGGGGACGATGAAAGTCGACCACAACTTCAACGAAAAGCAGCGTATTTTCTTCCGCTACTCCCTGTTCCAAAATGACAACTCGCAGCCTGAGCTTTGGCCTGGTCCTGGTTGTCCCGATGGCGGCTGTTACTCGAACTACGAGCGGATGCAGAACGCGGCGCTGGACTATAGCTGGACCATCAATTCGACGACTCTGCTGAGTCTGCGCTACGGCTTCGCACGCTCGATCCTTGATCGGGGTAGCTGGTTTAAGGGCTTCAAGCCGACCTTGCTGGGCCTGCCGGGAGCGATCGAAACGGGCGCGGACCTGCTGCTCTTCCCCGAGTTTGGCGTGGAAGAAATGACGATGCCCGGCCTGCTGCATCACTGGAACTTCCGCTCGGCCAACCAGTCCCACACCTTCATCGGTGCGCTATCGAAAGTGTACGGCAGCCATTCGTTGAAGATTGGGACGGAGATGCGGGAAAACTTAATCAACCACATGCAGGCACCGTGGAGCCTGAACTTCTCCTTCAATCGTGGCATGACCCAAGGTCCCGACCCGCGCGTCGTTTCGCCAAACGGAGGCTTCGGCTTTGCCTCGTTCCTGCTCGGAACAGGCGCAGGTGGCAGCGAGGTCCACGGCATTCGACCGGCACTGGAGAGCAAGAGCTTCGGGTTCTACCTGCAGGACGATTGGAAGGTGAACCGGAAATTGACCGTCAACCTGGGACTGCGTTGGGACTTTGAGACCGGCCTGACGGAGCGTCATGATCGCTATGCGGTGTTTGATCCAACTGCTACGAATCCGTTGAGCAAGCAGACGGGGCTGAATCTGAAGGGCGGCTGGACATTCGCCAACAAAGGTCAACTCGGCCGCACGCTGAAGGGAGTTGAGTTGGGCAAGATCGCGCCGCGCATCGGAATTGCCTACCAGTTGACGCCCAAGACCGTTATTCGCCTCGGCGGCGGAATCTTTTACACCATGGCGACTTATGGTGCCAATAACTATGGCACGGCACCCTTCCGCGCATCGACACCGTGGGTCACAACCATCGACGGAGTAACGCCAACCGACCTGCTGCGCAATCCTTTCCCGAACGGAGTCCTGCAGCCAGAGGGCTCGGTGAACGGTTTAGGAGCGGCGATTGGGCAAAGCGTGGGTTCGCCAGTCCCGTCGACAATGACGACGCCCTACAACTCGCAGTGGAACTTCTCGATCGGGCAGGACCTCGGTGGCGGCATGGTCCTCGACTTGGCCTACGCCGGCAATAAAGGGACTCATTTGCCGCTCAGTTGGCAGATGGCTCAACTAGCGGACTCGCAGATCCGACCGGATGCGGGATTGCTGGATACGGTTCCGAATCCGTTCTTCGGGATTATCCCGGTTGGCCAACTATCAAACCGAACCGTACAGCGTGGCCAACTTTTGACACCATATCCACAGTATCCTGGCGTTTCCTACGCCGGCACCTCATGGGGGAACTCGAACTTCCACAGCATGCAGGTGACGCTCAAGAAGCGGTTCTCGCAAAACGGGACTTTGGTGGCCGCTTACACCTGGTCCAAGCTGATCTCAGATGGTGGTGATAACGCATGGGACTCATCCGGATCCCGGAACTTTAACTGCCGGGCATGCGATCGTTCGATTTCTCCATACCACTATCCACACCGGCTGGTGACCACCTTTACATATGAGCTTCCATTCGGCAAAGGCAAGCAGTTCGGGGGCAGTTGGAACGGGTTCGTCAACGCCGTGCTTGGCCAGTGGCAGGTGAATGGAATCATGACGCTGAGCAGCGGGTCTCCCTTGCAGATCAACACAACCGGAAACACCAGCTTCTCATTCGGCGGTGGACAGCGGCCAGACTCGACCGGTGCGGACGCGAATTTGGCCAATCCGACCCTGGATCGCTGGTTCGACACAAGCGCCTTCAAACTGCCAGCGCAATACACATTCGGCAATGTTGGCCGGATGCATCCTAACTTGCGTAGCGACTTCGTCGAGACGCTCGATATGTCCGTTTTCAAACGCTTCAACCTGATTGGGGATCGGCTCGCGCTGGAATTGCGCGCCGAGAGCTTCAATGCTTTAAACCACCCGGTCTTCGGTTCACCGAACACAACGGTAGGGAATGCCCAGTTCGGACGCGTGACGAGTACGGCCAACGCCCCTCGTCAATCGCAGTTTGCTTTGAAGCTACTCTGGTAGGCTGATCGGGCCCGAGAACGCCCTCCGTGCCGTCGCGACGGCACCGCGTATAGCGGCACCGTCGCGATCCGCTCATCCAGAGCCCGGAACAGCGCCAGCTTTCTGTCCTTGCTATTGAGGTCAAACGGTAGATTAGTGTTTGAGATCCACCCCCAACATCAGCTAAACTAAAGGTTTATGGCAACTCCTGACAAACTTTACGCCGCCGAATACATCGGCAGCGGCACATTCATCATTTCCAAGCCCCCTCGCAAGAAGAAGAAATTGACCCAGAGCCGCAAGAAGTCTCCGCAGCGCGGCGCTCGCAAGTAGACCTCTCGCGATGAAAATCAAGGAACTTCGGCTGCACCCGCAGGCAATCGCGGACGGTCCTCTCCGCAGTTCCTACGGCCTCCACGCTCCCTACGCGCTCCGCACAATCGTTGAAGTCATCACCACCGATGGCATCGTCGGTATCAGCGAAACCTATGGCGGCGATCGCCCTCTCGCGGCGCTGGAAGCTGTGCGTCCTCGCGTCGTAGGCATGGACCCCTTCGATCTCACCCGTTTTTGGCAACACCTGAATGGCGAGACCGACAAAGCCGTCGACCCCGATGGTGCCCGTTCGCAGACCATGCTTGTCCCCGGCGAGAATCCTCTCGACGAAAGCGCGCGCACATTCGCCGCAATCGAGGTTGCCTGTCTCGATGCAATTGGTCACGCCGTCAACAAGCCCCTATGCGATCTCGTAGGCGGCCGCGCCCGCGACGCTGCTCCCTTCTCTGCCTACCTCTTTTATAAGCACGCAGGCGGAGGCGGCACCGGCACCGATGCGCGCGATGACAAGTACGGTGAGTGCCTCTCTCCTGAGACAATAGTCGAGCAATGCCGACGCTTCATCGCCGAATACGGCTTTGCAGAAATCAAGCTCAAAGGGGGCGTACTCGCGCCCGATCTTGAGATCGAAACGATCAAGCAGCTGCGCCAGGCCTTCGGCCCCAAGTACCCCTTGCGCATCGATCCCAACTGCGCCTGGAGCGTCGACACCAGCGTCAAAATTGGTCTCGCGCTGCGCGACGAACTCTCCGGTGGCGGCTATCTTGAAGACCCCTGCGCCAGTCTCGAAGGCATGGCCGAGGTCCGCAAACGGCTGCTCAGCGAAGGCGTCAGCACGCTGTTCGCCTCAAACGTCGCGACAACCTGTTTCGCCCACGTGCCCCAGGCCCGCGACCTCGACGCCGTCCAGATCATCCTCAGCGATCCGCACTATTGGGGCGGCATCCGCAAGCAGAAGCAACTGAGCGAACTGTGCGAAGTGCTGGGCCTTGGGCTCTCGATGCACTCCAACAATCATCTTGGCGTGAGCATGATGACGATGGCCCACGCGGCCTGCGCCTCTCCGCACCTCACGCACGCCTGCGACACGCACTATCCCTGGCAGACCGAGATCGATGAAGTCATTGTTGGCGGACGGGTGAAATTCGTTAACGGCACGGTTCCGATCAGCGACAAGCCTGGCTTGGGCGTCACTCTCGATTATGATCAGGTCGCCCGGGGCGTCGAGCGCTACAACAATCTCCCCTTCCGCAAACGCGACGACACCGCCGAGATGCGCAAGCACGTCGACCCCACCTGGGAACGCATTCTCCCCCGCTGGTAGCATGCATTTCTCCCTCTTCTATCCTGCGGGTGAAGAGCAAGCAGCGGGGCAGATCCGCGCCCGCCTCAGCCGAATCTCATCGCTACAACTCACGAGCATTGAGGCCACCCGCGAGTCCTACTCGGAAGATCTCGACGACGCCTGCAGCAGCGACGGCCCGCTAATTTTGCTCTTGAGCCCGGACCTCATCCCCAAGGGCCAGCCAGCCCGCGTAACCTATTCCCCGCTCCTCAAGCGAATCGAATCCCACGCCCCCACAGCGATACTGACGCAAGCCGACATCCAACTCCCGCCACTGATCGCCAAGCAATTGCTGGCACCTTGGAGCCCTGCCGCCCTCCGCCCCATCGAGGCTTGGGCGCTGGCCCGGCTGCCCCACCAACTCGACCTCCTGGCACCAATCCCACCCACGCCTCAAGACCCCCAACTCATCGAGAGCCTATTCGTCCAGTTGATCGACAGCGCCTCCACCGTCGAGCTACCCCGCCCTCTCGACGCCCATCAATTCGCCGCCCTCGCCCGTCCACACTTCGAGGCGATCCACAACCTCGACGCGCATCATCAATCGACGGTGCTGCGGGACGCCGTCCTCGCGCTCATACAGCCCGCCGGACGCGTGTTGTGGATTCTCAACGGCTACACCGGCCCCACCATCGAAGCACCACTCAACGCGTCCATCCTGATTCTCCCCAACGCAGAACTCGCAGCTGCCCTCGATCCCTACGCGCTGCTCCGCGAGACGCCGAACAAGGAGGGCGAGCCCCTTCCCTTCTCCACTCATGAATTCGAGCGCACTCTACCGGCGCTCTTTGAAAGCAACTGGCACCTCGCCGAAAGCATTGCCCGAAAAGCCGGCTCCTTTTTTCGGCTCAACAACCGCGTCGCCGAAGCCATCTGGCTCTACGAACTCCTGCGCCACGCCTCGCAAACCAAGCAATGCACCGCCCTCTGCGAATACGAGCTCTCCTGGCTCCACGCAGGCGGCGAGCGCAAAGCGCTTCTGCTCGACGCTAGCCAATCGAGTTTCAATTTCAGCGCCTGATCCCCACCCGCGATAAACTCACTGCTTGGCTACTACTCTTCGATCTCAATCCTGGTTTGACTCTCGCGAATACTATTCCTTCGCCCGCCGCTCCACGCTGCGCGCCCAGGGCCTCACTCGCGGCATCACAGAGGGCAAGCCCGTCATCGGCATCTGCAACACTGCCTCTGACTTGAACCCCTGCAACCGCCACCTCACTCAAATCGCAGAGGCCGTCAAACGCGGTGTCTGGGCCGCAGGCGGCTTCCCTGCTGAGTTCCCCGTCATCAGCTTGGGCGAGATGTTTCTCAAGCCCACCGCCATGCTCTACCGCAACCTCATGAGCATGGATGTAGAGGAGATGATCCGCGCCAACCCCATCGACGCGGTCGTCCTCCTTGGCGGTTGCGATAAAACCATTCCCGCACTTCTCATGGGCGCGGCCAGCGCCAATGTCCCCGCCATCGTCGTCCCCGGCGGCCCCATGCTCTCGGGCACCTTCCGTGGCAACACCCTTGGCAGCGGTACAGACGGTCGCAAGCATTTCGACATGTATCGTGCCGGCCAACTCAACGACGCCGACATGGAAGAGCTTGAGTGCTCCATCGCCCGCTCCCAGGGCCACTGCATGGTCATGGGCACGGCCAGTTCGATGGCTCTGATCGCAGAAGCTCTCGGCATGACCCTCCCCGATGCGGCCGCCTGGCCTGCCGTCGACGCCCGTCGTTTCGCCATAGCCGAACTCAGCGGTGCCCGCGCCGTCACCATGGCCACCCAAGGGCCAACGCCATCACAAGTCCTCACCCGCGACGCCTTCCACAACGCCATCACCGCGCTGATGGCCGCAGGCGCATCCACCAACGCGGTTGTCCACTTACTCGCCATTGCCGGTCGGCTCGGCATCCCACTTACTCTCGACGATTTCGAGACGATATCCAATCTCTCTCCTCTGCTGCTCGATCTAAAGCCCCACGGCCAATACCTGATGGAAGACTTCGCTTACGCCGGAGGCGCAGCCACGCTGCTCCAAAACCTCCTCCCGCTCCTCAAGCCAGACACCCTCACCATCAGCGGCATCACTCTTGGAGAACAACTCGCGCAGCATCGCGCTCACCCGCAGCAGGTGATTCGCCCTCTCAACGACCCCCTCGATGTCGACGGTGGCATCAAGGTCCTGCGCGGTAACCTCGCCCCCAATGGCGCACTCATCAAGACCAGCGCCGCCTCGCTGTCGCTCCAAACCACGCGCGGCCGCGCTATCGTTTTCGATTCCAAAGACGACATGCTCGCTAAGGTCAATGACGAGTCTTTTGCCGTCGATGCAGACAGTGTTCTGGTCCTGCGCAACGCCGGTCCGCACGGCGCTCCAGGCTTCCCCGAATGGGGTCACATGCCGCTGCCCAAATCCCTGATGCAGCGCGGCATCACCGACGTCGTAAGAATCTCCGATGCCAGAATGTCCGGCACCAGCTTTGGCACCGTCGTGCTCCACATCAGCCCGGAGTCTGCCATCGGCGGCCCGCTAGCCGCTGTCCACGACGGAGACGAAATCGAGCTCAACGTCCCAGAGCGACGCCTCACGCTCCACCTCCCACAAGCCACCATCGACCAGCGCCTCTCCAGCCTTCCCCCACGCATGCCCCATTACACACGAGGCTACGGCAAGCTCTTCCTCGACCACGTCGAGCAAGCTCATCTCGGCTGCGACTTCGACTTCCTGAAAGCAAGATGAAGCGCGCCCTGCTCGCCCTGGCGATCCTCACGATCTTCGTCATCGCCAACCGCGCCGCGTTTGAGGGCTACTTCTCTGGCGACGATCTCGACAACCTCAGTTGGGCCACCATCATGGGCACAAGTGGGTTGATCGATGAATTCGTGACGCCCGTTTTCTCCGCAACAAATACTCGCCCAACCGGCGCACTCTTCTACCGCCTCGCTGGCCTCTCCTTTGGGCTCGACTTCCCCAAGTACATCCCATTCCTCTTTGCGATCCACATCGCCAATGCCGCGCTCCTGTTCCTGCTCATCCGCCGCCGAGAGCTGCCAGAACCCGCCACCTGGGCCGCCACGATCGTCTTCCTCTGCCACGCTGCGCTGCTCGAAGCCTGGTGGAAGCCAATGTACATCTTCGACCTGCTGGCCGCCACATTCTGCCTCGCCTCCTGGCTCCTCTTCACAACTCGCTATTGGCCGCTCGCCCTGCTCAGCTTCTGGCTCGCCTACAAGTCCAAAGAAGTCGCGCTCTTCTTCCCGGTCGTATTGGCTTTCGACAACTGGCGGCGCGCCATCCCCTTCTTCGCGATCAGCGCCAGCTTCGGCCTTCAGGCGCTCCGCATCAACGCAACTCGCGACTCGTCGTACACACTGCGCTTCAACCTGGCCTCGCTCGCCACAACGCTGCCCTTCTACGCCAAGCAAGCCTACATCGATAAGTACGGCGCACTGTTAATCGCGCCGCTGCTCTACTTCGCCCGCAATCGCGATGTAATGAAGGCCGCCGCTGGCACACTCGCCCTACTCATCCCTCTGCTGTTCCTGCCTGCCCGCCTCTTCAGCGTCTACCTCTACGTGCCGATGATTCCGGCAGCGGTCGGCATCGCCTATCTATTTGCAAAGATTCCTCCCAAGGCCCTGGCCGTCGGCCTCGTCCTCTGGCTCGGCCTAAACTTCACGACGCTGCGCACAAAACGCAATGTCGAGCTCGCCATTGCCCAGGAATCGCGCTCCTGGGTCACCCAACTCGAAGCCGCTAACAAGGTCGCGCCCCTCGCCAATCCCGCCTATTACGAGAACGCCCCGCTCGGCCTGCAGCTTTACGGGATGGTCGGAGCACTGCGCCTGATCAGTCACAATCCCGAGACCGAAATTCTCAATCCCGAAAACCAGGCAGCGCGCCTCCGGGCAAGAGACCGTGAACTTCCAACGATCTACTGGTTCCGCCCAACGCAGCGCCTGACAATCATCCCGCATAGCTTGGGAGAGGCCAAGTTGAGCCACCTCGAGTTCCAGGTCCCAAGCACCGCATGGCAACTCAAATCCGGTTTCTATGAACTCGAGAACGGCTTCCGCTGGACTGCCCCATCGGCCACCCTGATGCTGGCCGCGCCTAAAGATTCGACAGCCATTCAAGTCCGCTTCAACATCGGTCAACCGATCATCGACGCGGTCCACAAGATCGACTTCAAGCTCTACGTCAACAACCAGCTCGAAGGCCAGGCCAGCTTCACCGAAAGAAGCATCCCCATCCTGACCTTCCCGCTAAAGCACCCAGTAAGTGGACCGGTTGAAGTGCGCCTCGAAAGCTCTCCCGGTTACACGCCGCCCACTGACGGCCGCTCGCTTGGCGTCGCCATCGTCGCCATCGGATTCATCTGATGAAACAGCTACCCTAACCCTATGCGCTTCTTTCTGGCTTTCCTGCTCAGCACTACTCTTTTCTCCGCCGACATCTCTTTTCAGGACAAGAAGCTCCACTACACCTCCACCGGCTCTGGCCCCAAAACGCTGATCCTGATCCACGGCTGGGCCTGCGATTCCACTTTCTTTTCCGAACAGATTAAAGCCCTCTCCGCCACCCATCGAGTCATCGCGCTCGATCTCCCCGGCCACGGCCAATCGGAATCCCCCGGCATCCTTACGATGGACCTTTTCGCCCAGGCCACAGAAGCGGTCAGACTCCACGCAAAAGCGAGCAAACCCGTCCTGATCGGCCACTCCCTGGGTGCCACCGTCGCCCGCCAACACGCTCGTCTCTACCCCAACACCGCCGCTGCGCTGGTCTTGCTCGACGGCTCAATTTTTCAGCTCCCCCCAGGCGAGCAAGACCGCGTCCGCTGGTCAGAAATGATCACAACCCTCGCCATCTCCTTCGGCCCCGTCAACGAAAAAGCGGTCCGCGAGCGAGCCATCAGCGCCTTCCTGTCCAACATGTATAGCGACACCACATCGCGCGAACTCCGTCTCGAAATCCTCCGCAAGATCCTCGCCACTTCCCCCGCCACCGCCCAGGGAGCCATGCAATCCCTGGCAGACCTCAGCATCTGGCGCGAAGACTCGATTGACCTCCCGGTCCTTGCCTTGCGTGCCGGGAAACAAAAGCCTCCAAACGAAGTCCCTTACCTGAAGGATCTCTTCCCCCGCATACAATACAAATACATGCCGGGCGTAAGTCATTTTCTCATGCTGGAAAAACCCATTGAGGTCAACGCCGAAATCAACGCATTCCTCAGGAGCAACAAACTTTAAGATGTCACTCATCATCACTTGGATCATTAGCGCGGCCGCGCTCTACATCGTCACGCAATTTGTCCCCGGCATACACGTCTCGGGCGTCCAGGCCACTTTCATCGCCGCACTCGTCATTGGTCTGGTCAATGCGACGCTCGGCCTTTTCCTGAAGATTCTGACGCTCCCCATCGGCTGCCTCACGCTCGGCCTGTCCAGCCTGATCATCAATGCACTGATGTTCATGGTGGCGGCAAATTTCGTTTCCGGCTTCCACGTCGATGGTTTCCTCGCGGCCCTGATCGGGTCGCTGGTAATGTCTATCGTCACCGGTGGGTTGCACTTCCTGCTCGGCTCGATACTCTCGGGCGGCTCAAACAAGCCCTAGCCTAGCGCTGGTTGACGCTCTGCGCCATCGCCCGCAGTCCGCTCGACATCTTCGCCTCGTCGCTTTCGCCTTCGATCATTGCGACAAATAGTGGCACTAGTTTCGGATCGCGCCACCCCTTGGCCGCCTCCGACTCCAGCAGCCGACAGGCATCTGGGATGCTAAGCGCTTCCTTGTACGAGCGCTTGCTCGTGAGCGCGTCAAAGACATCGGCAATCTGTAGAATGCGCGCCATCAATGGAATCTCCTCGCCCCGCAGTTTGTCCGGATATCCCGTCCCATCCCACTTTTCATGGTGGTGCCGGATCAGCGGTAATACCGAGTCCAGGCTCTTCATCGGGCGGCAAATCTCCTCACCCCGCGTCACGTGGCTGCGCATCACATTCCATTCGTCTGGCGTCAAATCGCCAGACTTGTTCAGAATCGAGTCCGGAATGCCAATCTTTCCGATGTCATGCAAATATCCGCCCCGGTGCAACGCCAACAGCTCATTCCGCTCCAGCCCAAGCCGAATCCCCAATTCCACACTCAGGAAGGAAAGCCGCCGACAATGGTCACTCGTACACTTATCGCGCTCTTCAACGGCCTGCGCCAGCGTAAACAGGATGCTCTCCACCTCATCGAGCGAGTCCAGTGCGGCCTTATGCCGTAGCATCGACTGCACCCGGGCACGCATTACACTGGGATGCGCCGGCTGCAACAAATACTCGTCCGCCCCACTCGTTAGCCCGTCTACCTCGTGCTCGCTACCTTGCACACTCGTCATCATCAATACCGGCAATAACTGTGTCGCTCGGTTGCCCTTCAGCTTGCGACAGAACTCCATCCCATTCAACTCTGGCAAGAACATGTCGCAGATCACCAGATCCACGCGCTCGCGCTCCAGAAGTTCAAACGCCTCACTCGGACGGCGGGCCTCCAAAAAACGAGGGGCCAACGCCCCCAGCGTCGCCTTCACCACCCGCCGATTCAGTTCCGCCGGATCCACGATCAGAATGCTCGGTTGCGCGTCCAAAACTGTAAACAGTTCGACGTGCTCTCCAATCGCGGCCAATGGCGCGGCATTAGTGTAGCTGGGCATTCCTACTAGACCAATCGGGCCAACTATAGAATTTCATTAGAAGCACTCAGGGGAAAAAGTACTAGTATGGGTTGTCTATGTCTCGTTTTTCTTCACTTTTCTTAATGGCAGCCCTGCTCGCTCCTTCCGCAACCCTCACAAAGGGCGAACGTGATCGCGCCATGAGCGAACTCCACGCCTCCCGTAAGATGCTCATTGATGCCGTCTCTGGCCTGAGCGAAACACAGCTCAACTGGAAATCCGCTTCTGATCGCTGGTCTATCGCCGAAGTCACTGAGCACCTCGCCCTTACCGAGGACTTCCTCTTCGGCCTCTACAAACAGACCGCCGCCTCAACGGCCGATCCCGCAAAGACGTCAGCCGTCAAAGACGAAGATTTCATCAAGTCGATTCGCAGCCGCGCAGAAAAAGCTAAGGCACCGGAAGCCGCCACGCCTAAGAAGACCTTTGCCAACACCGCCGCCGCCCTGGCCGCCTTCAAAGAGCGTCGCGACGCGAAGATCATTTATGTCGAGACAACCGAGGACGCCGACCTCCGCCACAAGCTCGTGCCCAACTTCGGCATGGACGCCTACCAGCTATTCCTCATGATCGCCGCTCACACAGAGCGACATTGCGATCAGATCGCCGAAGTCAAAGCCACCGCCGGCTACCCGGCTAAGTAGTTAGTGCGCTAGTTACTGGGCTGGGTTCAGCTCCGAAACGAAGTTGCAAAAGTTTTGGCCCACAAAACGGGTTTCTTTCGCACTATTATGTACTGAGCCATGCATACCAGGAATCCGCGAGCCGTCGTGCGACTTTTGTGCCGACTGTCCATCGCCCTGCTGCCCCTTTTTTGCCGAGCGCAACCCGTAAAGCGAGCTGCTCTAGAACCGATTCTCAGCTTCGAAGCAGAACATAAAGGGAATTCGCTAGGGGGCTGGGGCGGCGGCCCTCCAGTAACAATTTCGGTTGACGATAAAGTATTTCATGGCGGAAAATGGGCCGCGCGGCTAGAGCGCAATGCTAGTAGCGAAGGCACTTATTCAATCATCTCGATCAGTCTCCCCATCGATTTCTCGGGAACCAGCATTGAGCTGCGTGGTTTCTTGAAAACGGAAGATGTAAGCGGATTTGCTGGCTTGTGGATGCGGGAAGACGCCGAAAGCGGGGTCGTTGCCTTCGACAACATGGAGAAGCGTGGCCCCAGGAACACAACCAGTTGGACGGAATATTCAATCACTCTGCCTCTGAAACCCGAAGCGAAGCAGTTCCATTTTGGCGTGCTGACCGTAGGGACTGGAACCGCCTGGGCGGACGACCTGAAGCTACTGGTGGACGGAAAACTAATTTGGCGCGCGCCGGCAGTGGTGAAACCAAAGACAATTCAGGATACCGACCACGAATTTGATGGTGGCTCAAATGTCACCGCCACAGAATTCCCGAAGACGCAGATCGGGAATCTTGCATTGCTAGCTAAGGTCTGAGGATTTCTCAAGTATCATCACCCGGCGATTACAGCAGGCCAGCATCATTGGGATTTCGATCTATTTCGGATCTTGCCGCAAGTGCTTGCGTCCAGTGACCGCAAAGCCGCCGCCCTGGCAATCCACAAGTGGATCATGGCGCTTGGACCTGTCGCGGACTGCACTGCGTGCGTCAGCCTGAGCCAAACTGAATTGCACTTGAAGCCTGAACTCGATTGGCTCGGCGACGACGAGATGCTTGGGGCCGAACTGAGTCAGGTCCTCAAGCACGGTTCCCATACCGAAATTTGGTTGGGGGAAACTGGCAAAATACTGACGGCACAACCGTTAGTGGACTCCTCGACCGTTGGCGGCCCTATTATGCGGCATCGAATGAACCAACCCGTTTACAGGACATAGGGCGCGGTTTGACGAAAGGCACGTGCGGCCCAGCGGTAGTGAAGCTCAGACGGGGTGGGGAAACCCTGACGGTTTCCACAGCGCGGGTCTCTCCCGACATGAAGCAATTGCAGCAGGCCGGGAACCACGATCGTCCCGGTGACACCTTCCAGAAGCTGTCGAATGACGTCGCCTATTTGAAGCTCTCCTCGGTTAAGGCAGCCGATGCCGACCGTTACGTCGAGTCAGCGGCGGGCTCCAATGGTCTAATCATCGACATTCGCAACTATCCTTCGGAGTTCATGGTGTTCGCGCTGGGATCGCACCTGGTGGACAAGCCCACCGAATTCGCGACGTTCACACATGGGGACATCGCAAACCCAGGAGCGTTCTATTTCAATCAACCACCAGTGTCACTCACCCCGAAGGGTCTTCAGTATCAAGGGAAAATCGTAATCCTGGTGGACGAAGTTTCACTGAGTCAGTCTGATACACGGCGATGGCATTTCGTTCCGCGCCGGGGGCGATGGTAATTGGCAGCACAAGCGCCGGAGCTGATGGTAATATCTCCCAAATTTCGCTACCTGGGGGCCTCACTACAATGATCAGCGGTGTAGGCGTGTTTTATCCGGATAAGAAACCAACCCAGCGAGTGGGCATCCTGCCGGATATGGAAGTGAAGCCGACAATCAAAGTTATTGTAGCCGGGCGAGATGAACTGCTGGAAGCAGCACTACGGCAGATCCTGGGTACTAAAGTTACATGGGAAGCAATCGAGGCGATAGCAAAGGTGAAGTAGGCGAACAGCGGCGGCACCCACATGTGTACGCTTGACGTCACTCATCTATCATGGTACGTAGGAGTTGATGATCAGGAGCTTCCGCGACCGGGATACGGAATCTCTAGCAATCGGCGACAAGGTCCGTCACTTCGAGCCGTTCCGAAAGCTGACTGAAAAACGGCTTCGCATTCTGGATGCGGCTACGGCGCTTGCCGATCTCGCGGCGCTCAACTCCAACCGGCTCGAAACTTTGAAGGGCACCCCTAAAGGGCAGTATTCGATCCGGGTCAATGACCAGTGGCGCTTGTGTTTTGAATGGCCGAAGGATGCGCCCAGCCCGACCAATGTTGAAATTGTGGACTATCACTAAAGCAAGGAGCACAGCATGGCACGCACACCCATTCATCCTGGCGAAATTCTCGCTGACGAACTCGAGGGAATCGGGCTGACCGCAAAGAAGCTCGCCGACGTCATAGAGGTTCCGCCGAACCGCCTTTATCAGCTCATCGCTGGCAAGAGAAATGTAACAGCCGATACGACGTTACGCCTCAGCCAGTATCTTGGCATGACGGCCGATTTCTGGATGAACCTCCAGAGCGCCTATGAGCTCGACCTTGCCCGCTCTCAAAACGGCACAGCAATTCAGAAAATCCCAAGGCGCGATGCTGTAGCGTCCGTCTCTTTGGTCTGACCGAGTTACAGAAACAACGGCGCTGCCACCAGCGTGATCGTGCTCAGCAGCTTGATCAGCACGTGCAGCGACGGTCCCGCCGTGTCCTTGAACGGGTCGCCCACAGTGTCGCCAACCACGCTCGCCTTATGCGCGTCCGATCCTTTGCCGCCATGGTGACCGAGTTCGATAAACTTCTTCGCGTTATCCCAGGCCCCGCCCGCGTTGTTCATGAAGGTGGCCATCAAAATACCCGTAATCGTACCCACCATCAGCATCGCGGCCACCGCGCACGCCCCCATCGGCGTGCCATCCGCCGCCGCAGGCAATTGCTTGAAGATCAACCCAACCGCCACCGGCGCCAACACCGGCAACAGCCCCGGCAAAATCATCGCCTTCAACGCACCCGCCGTCACGATATCGACGCACTGGCCGTAGTCCGGATCACTCGTTCCCAGCATGATTCCAGGATTCTCACGAAACTGTCGACGCACCTCGCGAATCACCGTCTGCGCCACCCGACCCACCGCCTGGATCGCCAGAGAACTGAACACAAACACCAGCATCGCCCCCAGCAGCGCGCCAATAAACACCGGCACCTGCCCAATATCGACACTAAACGGAATGCTGTCAAACGGCTTGTCCAGGCGCTTGGCCAACATCATCTTCACTTCATCGATATAGGCGCTGAATAGCAGAAACGCCGCCAGTGCCGCACTGCCAATCGCATAACCCTTCGTAAGTGCCTTCGTTGTGTTACCAGCCGAATCCAGTAAGTCCGTGCGATGTCTTACTTCCGGCGCCTGCTTGGACATCTCGACGATGCCGCCGGCATTGTCGGTAATCGGTCCAAAGGTATCCATCGCCAGCACGTACGCCGCAGTCGACAAGACGCCCATCGTCGCGATTGCCGTCCCATAGAGACCGCTCGACAAGCTGCTCACACCCGGCAGCGCAGCCTGCACGCCGAGCCAATAGGATCCGAAGATCGCCGACGTAATGGTCAACACAACCAGGCCCGTGCATTCCATGCCAATCGCCAGGCCGCTGATGATCGTCGTCGCTGGGCCCGTCGTACAACTCTCGGCAATAAACCGCACCGGCCGATACTTGTGATCGGTGTAATACTGCGTCAAAAACACAAACAGAAAGCTCGTCGCGATCCCCACAACGCCCGCCGCAAATAACCACATATTCCCATCAAGCAACTGCTGCACCGCCATATAGAATCCACCAACAGCTATAAGGCTCGACACATAGAAGCCCCGATTCAAGGCGTTCATCGGGTCTTCGTCGCCCTTCAACTTAACGGCAAACACGCCAATGATGCTGGCAATCAACCCCAGCGCGCACGTATACAGCGGGAACAAGATTCCCGACAGGCCAAAGATCTTGAACAGCGTGACGCCCAAAATCATCGCGCCAATGTTCTCAGCCGCAGTGGATTCAAAAATGTCCGCGCCACGTCCGGCACAGTCGCCCACATTGTCGCCCACCAGGTCTGCAATTACAGCCGGGTTCCGAGGATCGTCCTCAGGAATGCCCGCCTCAACTTTGCCCACTAGATCAGCACCAACATCCGCCGCCTTCGTGTAGATCCCCCCACCCAACTGCGCAAACAGCGCTACAAAGCTAGCCCCAAAACCAAACGCAACAATCTGTCCCGGCACTTCCTCAGGTTTGGTCAATCCATCGAAGAAGGCAAACAGCAGACCCACGCCAAACATCGACAAAGCCGTCACGGCGATCCCGGTTACCGCGCCGCCGCGTAACGCAATCTGCAACGCATCGCCCAAACTGCTCCTGGCTGCGGCTGCTACCCGAATGTTGGTACGAATCGAAACCCACATCCCGCTAAAGCCTGCGACCAGTGAGCACATCGACCCGAACAGGAAGCTCACTGTCATTCGCACTGCCAGTTGCGTGTCGCCCTTGCCAAAGTAATAGGCCGCGTAGATCACGATAGCGAGCAGAACGGCCAGGCCGGCGATTGTGCGATTCTGCCGGTTCATATAGGCCTCAGCGCCGCTCTTGATGGCGTCGGAGATCTTACGCATTTCCGGCGTCCCCGTGTCTTTCTGCAAGACATGTCGGGCAAGATACATTGCGACAAACATGCCGAATGCGCTGATGCCTAAAATCGAGACGAGGATAGTTTGGCCGCTGGCAGCACTGGAGAACAGATTCACGATTGAAAAGACCTTTCGGAAATACGAAAACGATTTTCAGCTTAGCGCAGTCTCCACTTGCACGGCAATGTAGATTTACTTAGCTGCGTTAAGCAGGATCGAGAGCTATTTTTTAACCACTTCTGGGCTAGCCGCCGATTCCTGAGCCTCAAGCCGATTGCGCAATTCCATCAACCCGACAGGCGCGTGGACCGAGCCAGATTTGAGGTAAATTTCCACCGCCGCCTGAACAAACATTAATGGCAGAACCGCCGGCGCACCGGCACGTTCCATAGACAACGCCATCGCCGTCAGCACCGCCACGTCCTGAGGCCACTCTTTAAATAGCCCGGCAAGAATCGCTTTCTCGTCAACCGACCCCGTAACTTGCGCCTCTCTCGCCCGCAGCAGCCCCAGCCCTTTGCGATCCTCAGCGCTGATCTCCGCAGGCTCATCCGCAACCTGCACCGTCACAACCGCACTATCCACATTGCCATTCCATCCTGCAGACTCACTGATCGATAGCGTCAGCCGCAGTGTATAGATTCCAGTAGCCAGGCTTGAGGTCGCGCTTGAACCCAGCAGCCACCCCAGCGGCACACGACTCTTTGGTGCCAGGCTGACACTTTTCGCCTCTGCCATCCCCAGGGGTGTCAGCGGCCAACCCTGCTCCTGCCCGTCCGCTCCCTGCACCACAATCTTCAAGGCATCCATCCACGCACCGTCCTTCGGGCTCAGCAGAATCGCTGGCGTCGCCTCTGCCCGCTGGGCATACGTCAACAGGCCATTCACAAAGAGCGGGCGCCCTCTGTACAACGTCATCGACGTAGTGCCGTCGGCATCGATCGAAACTCGCGGTGCCAGGATCTGCCCGGCAAGTGGCAGTGCTGCCAGTAGCCAAAATAATCGCTTTCCCATTAGTGGGCTCCTGGGGGAATCGCATCGTTGATACAGACCCAACTGCCGCAGCCAAGCGTTTGGCTAGAGTCGGAATAACGCCCCTGCGGGCTCCGGCCATCGGCATTCACGCCGCTTCCCGCCGGGTTGGCGCAAAGTTTCACACCCGACGGCTCCGTCCCCGGAGGAACCTTAAAAAATACAGTGTCATCTGCCAGCGACGGATAGTTCTCGGCAAAGAAATACCGCATCACACATTGATCATCTCCGCTATGCTCGCCGCCCGACCTTCCAACATAGTGCGTCCGTGTGTATTTCAGACGATACATCACTTCAATAACTACCTCGGTAAGTGGCCCTCTTTCAATCCATCCTTGCGCAACCATCCAGTCATAGGCCGCCCGAGTCCGCGCCAGGTCGCTCTCGGCTCTCGCCGCATCGCGCTCCGCCAAATCCTCGCCTGTCTTTTCGTCCCGCACCGTGGCCGCTCCGCCGCCAACCTCGTAATAGGCCCTTCCTCTCGTGTTTGTAGCCAACCCAGCCGGAATCAGGGTGAAATTGTAGTGGATATCGGTGTCCCCATGATGATCGACGCCAGAGCCATGCAGCAGTTCATGAGCAACGGTCTTCTCATACGATACGGCGACACCGCCAGGCGCAAGATTGAACAGATTCGTGGACGATCCCGCCACGTCCGGCGGCTGGATGCAAATGAAAGTTACCGTTCCTGGCCGGTCCCGCATCGCCCGATTGGTAACTCGCGTTGCGCCCCCATCGGTGCCTGGACAAACCTTCATCCAAAGTCCATGCTGTAAAACCCGGTGCGGCGCTGCCTGCGTATTGGCGTTGACCGCCCTGTCGGTCGAATTGAACTCATCCTTGTTCAGATCCTTGTGGACTTCCATGCCGCTAATATCCGCATACAAGTCAATTCCCGGCTCCAAAACGGAGCCTCCGTCATTGCGGATAAATAGATCCTTCTTATTCGGGTTGCCCTCAATGTGCTTGCCCTTTTCCTGAAAGCCTCGATACTCCTCATACAAGGTAAGTCCGTCACCCTCACAATTCTTCAACCCCACAGGCTCTTTCTCGCTGTCGTCATTGTCCGGCTTGTTCACGCCAGTCTGCTGCTTCCAGACGTCTGCAATCTTAGAGTCCACCGACCGCTTTGGCAGTCTGACTGCCGTCTGGCTCTTATCGCCTTTCAGATAGCCCACAATGCGCCGCCCATCCACCGTCACAGCCGTCACCTTGACGGTGCCCCAAGCACCCCAGTCATAGGCGGAAACAATGGCCGTCGCTGTCTCATGCGGCGCGCCGGTCGACTCGGCTTGATCCTTGTCCTTAACTAAAAGCGGCAGCCCAGCATTGCGCGGTGCGTCAAACTGCAAATCGGGATCGGATGACGCGACGCCCTTGAGCGGAAAGTTCATCGTGATTCCAGGCTCTTTCGATACGTCGATAAGTTGAAACTCCATTTTCTGGGCTTTGTCGTTGGGCTTGAGAGGCGTCCCATCGGCATACTGCAACGTGGCCTTAATCGAAAGATCGTTCCCAGGTACTTTCTCATTCTTGCCTGCTTCGGGACGCCAGCTATCAAAGCTCTGCGGCTCAATGATCAGTTCCAGTTCAGAGGCGATTCCCTTCAAGTCCCAATGTACGTTCACGGTCGGCTCAGGAGGAGGCTGACCGGAAAAGAGCGAAGTAAACAGGACTAACGGCATCTGAATTTTAGCGGTATGGTCGCGAATCAAGGCCAACCCGGTAGCGGGAAACGGGAACAGCGTCGTGCGGCCAATATCGGGCCACCAGTTCCGCTCCGGCACACCATTCTGAGTGGATGTGGTCCCGCCACACACCGTCGTCACGGTCACTTTAACGGGAACGTTTGTCGGAATCATCACGAAGCTATATTGATCGCCAGGTCCGGCATAGAGAAAGACCTGGTTTCCGCCTGCACCTGTGATGGCCCCGGTACCAATCATTTTTGTCGTCACCGTACATCCGTCAGCGGAGGTTAGGACATCTTGATGGTCCAAGATCGCAGTGCCGGTTGCAAGTCCCGACCAGAACTGGCCAAACGGCGAATAAGTATCCAACTTGACGTTCACCTGCGCGGTATAACTCACGCGCCAATCGTCTTTGGACCCGAAAGCGCTGCTTAGCCCAACCGCCTTGCCTTGTACGGTGATCGTGCCTTGCCACCCTTTGACACTTAGAAACTCACCCAGGCGCGGTTGCGCGCCCAGTTGAACGGCCAGACAAATCACCATCCAGACCAAGTTCCATTTCATTACTGCCTAGCTTACGCTGATCCATACCAATGTAAAGCCCCATTCTCCAGATATCAGATGACATCATGGGTCTAGCAAACTCATGCGCTTCATCCACACCGCCGATTGGCAAATCGGCACACCCGACAAAGCCCTCAACGAAATCCGCATCGCCGCTCTGCGCAACATCCCGACAGACGACATCGACTTCATCCTGATCGCTGGCGACACCTTCGAAGATCCCGAAGTCCCTCATGCCGATCTCGAAGCCGTTGCCGCCGTCATCCGATCCTTTCCCTGCCCCGTCTACCTGATCCCGGGTAATCACGATCCCGGCAACCCCGGCGGCATCTGGGACAAGGCGATCTGGGCGACGGTGGCCAACCTCCACGTCCTCCGCGAGCCCAAGCCCCTCGCCATCCCCGGCGCGACGCTGCTTCCCTGCCCGCTGCTGTCCCGCTTCCGCTCTGACGATCCCACCGCCTGGATGGCCGACTCACCCGGCGACGGCATCCGCATTGGCATCGCCCACGGCAATCTCCAGGGTATCCCTGGCATCGGCAAATCGGAGCCGATCTTCGAAAGTATCGTCGATAAAGCGCGTCTCGATTATCTCGCCCTCGGCCACTGGCACGGCCCGAAGGCCAAGGCCAACATCGCCTACTGCGGCACCCACGAGACTTCAAGTTTCGGCGAGAAGAATAGTGGCAACGTGCTCGTAGTTGAGCTCGGCCAAAAACCAATTGCAGTCCGCACGGGCCGTCTGAATTGGTTGACGATCGAACGGACCATCAACAACTGGCAAAGCCTCGAACGCGAACTCCAGGCGCTCCCAACGCCGGCATACACAAACCTTCGCCTGATCCTGGACGGCACCGTCTCAACGGAGGACCAGGCTGCCATCGAAGCCTATAAATCAACTCACCCCTTCTGGGGTCTCCGCATCGATTCGGACTGGTTAGTCCCCGACCTCCCCTTCCCCCCAGGCCTCATCCAGCGCGTGGCCGGACGGCTCCAGCAATCCACAGACCCCATGTCCCAGCGCGCACTTCTGCAACTGCGGCTCCTGGGGCGCGAAGCGGGCTTATGATCGTTAACCGCATCCTGATCGAGCGCTTCCGCGGTAGTGTTGACCCGCGCGAAATCCGGCTCGACCCGCATCGCATCAATATCCTCCACGGCCCCAATGGCAGTGGCAAATCGACGCTGCTGCACGGCCTCATCTCCGCCTTTCTCCAGCAGCATGACGCCGCCAACATCGAGGTCCGCAAGCTCAAACCATGGGGCACCGAACTTGGTCCGATTGCCGAAGTCAACTTCCAGATCAAAGACCGCAGCTATACGATCCGCAAGAAATGGTTGCAAAGCAAGGTCGCCGAATTCCGTGACGGCGACCGCCTCATCGCCGAGGCCAAGCAGGCCGAAGAGCGTCTCAAGCAAATTGTCGATTTCGATGCCATCCCCACGCTCTGGGCGCGACAGGGTCAGCTGGCTGACATCCCCGTTGGCACCAGCTTCCACAAGGCAGTCGAGGCATCGCTCCAGATCCAAAGCACAGACCCGGTCACCGATAGGATTCGCACCCTCGCCGAAAAGCGCTATCTCGAATTCTTCGCACCCATCACGGGCAAACTCAAGGCAGGTGCAAAACTCCTGGTGCTCGGGGCTGAGCTCCAGGCGGCGCAGACGGCCCTCGCCACTGTCGAAGCTGCGCAGGCCGCCATCGCAACGCACACCGAGGATCTTAGGCGCTGGTCTGAGATGCGCCGCCCTCTCGAGGCCTCGCTCACGCAGCTAGAGCAACAAGAGTCCCTACATACGATTAAGCTCTCGATTGGCCTCCACGAGAGTCTCGCCAACGAGCAGAAGACCCTCGCCGCACTGCCGCCTTTTGATCCGACTGCAGAGAACGCGCCCTCCGTCGAACAGCTTGCGAGACTCCGTCAGCAACAAAACCAACTCGCACAGCGTCAGGCCGAGCTGCACGCCTCACAGATTCACTTGTCGCTGCCGGCCACTGCCCGCTACGACGTTCTCGAAGGCGAAGCGGGCTCGAATCCCGGACAGGTATCGGGCAGCCCCCGAGTCCGCATCCGGTTGGAGGGCATTGGCGAGATCGAGGCTCGCGGTCCTGTCCAGGACCTCACTCCGCTCCGCGCCAACATCGCCACTCTCACGCAAAACCTTGCTCAGGCCGGCGACCTGGACCTCCTCGAAGCCAAGCAGGCGCGGGCCGCCACCAACCGGCAAGTGCAGACACTCACGCGCAGCATCCAGGCCCTTACGGCGAACCTCGCGGGCACAAGCGATTCCCTGCCCGAGCTCTACGCTAAACGCGCTCGGCTGGAAGCAGATCTCGCCGACAAGCCCCAGGCTCCCAAAGACGCCAAGGCCCGCCTTCAACAACTAGACCGCCAAATCCAGTCCGCACAACTCGCCATCGCCGCCAAGGGCGAAGCGGCTGCAAAGAATCCGGACGAACTCCAGGCCGCTGTCGATCAGGTACAGGCCAGCTTCAACGAGGAGGAGGTCCGCGTCCATGCCACGCGGCTCCTCTGGCAGAGCTTCCAGGCCGAGGAGGCGGCCAAGGACACTGGCTATATCGAACAGGTCCAGCGTCGCGCCAACGACCTGTATTCCACGCTCGTCGCGCGGCCTGTAGACAGCATCCGTCTGTCCAAAGCCCTCGCCCCGGCCAAGTACGGCGAGGCCGACCTCGCTCAGTTGTCCGGCGGCGAGTTTGAACAGATCCATCTGGTCACTCGCCTGGCCCTGGCTGAATATCTCGCCCTCGCGGATCGCCAGCTCATCGTTCTTGATGACGCGCTCACCGCCACAGACCAGACTCGCCTGGACCGTCTGCTCGACTACATCGCCACGCGCCTGGATCGGTTACAGGTGCTCTTTCTCACCTGCCATCCCGAGCGCTTTGCAAAATTCCGTGACATCGCCAACTGGATTGAGCTATGATTCCAACAGTAATGGCAACCGGCCTCTCGTATCGATTCTGGTATTGGTACTTCGCACCCCGCGAACGAGTGGACTCGCTTGTCTTAACGCACTAATCCAATCCAACAGGTTTAGGTACAAGGCCCACTCGGAAGCTTCCGAGTGGGCCTTTTCCTTTTCCTACAACCCAAAGCAACACAAGGAGACCATCGTGAAAATGTTAGTCAGTCGAGACGTCCAACCCGAGAACTCAGTCGTTCGCGTTGGCGAAGCCGCCTTCGGCGACGGGTCCTTCGCCGTCATCGCCGGCCCCTGCGCCGTCGAAAGCGAAGACCAACTGATGGCCTGCGCCCGAGCGATCGCCGATAGCGGCGGCCAGCTCCTGCGCGGCGGCGCATTCAAACCCCGAACCTCACCCTATGACTTCCAGGGTCTCGGCGAAGAAGGCCTCAAGCTGCTCGCCCTGGCGCGGGATCGATATGGACTCGCTATCGTTACTGAGGTCATGAGCGAGAACGAGATTCCCCTAGTTGCCGCCTACGCCGACCTGCTGCAAGTCGGCGCACGCAACATGCAGAACTACGCCCTGCTGCGCGCACTCGGCAAATGCGGCAAGCCCGTCCTGCTCAAGCGCGGCCTGTCGGCGACGCTCAAAGAATGGTTGTCTGCAGCCGAGTACATCCTCGCCAACGGCAACCCGGACGTCATCCTCTGCGAGCGTGGCATCCGCTCCTTCGATTCCCACACGCGCAACGTGCTTGACATCGCCGCAGTCCCTGCCATGCAGGAGATGACGCACTTGCCAGTCATCGTCGACCCCAGCCATGCCACCGGTCGCCGCAGCCTCATCGCGCCGCTGGCCCGCGCTGCTGTTGCCGTTGGCGCAGACGGCCTGCTGGTCGAATGCCACCCTGACCCCGACAATGCCTGGAGCGATGGCGCACAGAGCCTCGACCTCCATCAGTTTCGCGAGATGATGCTCCAGCTCCCGTGCCGTATGCTGAAGGCGTGAGACGTTGGTTACCGGCGATAGCCGTATTGAGTTTGGGCGCGGCCTGGTTCTGGAGCATGCAGCGGACGATGCCGCTCTCGGAACAAGTGCGCCATCTGCCCACAAACGATGGAATCCTCGTCATTGTCGACGGAGCGGTGATCAACAAGATTGCCGGTCCCGCTGGCAATGAGGAGCAGGAGTACCGCGACTTTGTCGCAAAATCCGGCTTCGACTTTCGTCACGACCTGACTCGTATCGCAGCTGTCATCGGCAACACGGACAGCTACTTTGTGGTCACCGGCCACTTCGACTTCGCCAAGCTGTCGGCCTACGCTGGCACCTGCGTAAAGTCGGTCTGTACGATGCCCGCCAGCCAGCCCGGCAAGTGGATCTCGTTCTTCCCGTTGGGTTCAAACGCCATCGCCATTGCCGTCTCGCCGAGGCAGTTGGCGGTAGCGGATATGGAAGCGTCGCGCTCGCCGCTGGTGGACTGGCGCGAAGTGCCTCTTATGATTCGCGGCCAGGCTAAGCACTTCTCACGCTGGGGCCTCAGCGGTGAAGAGTGGGTGGAGGCAAATATCTCTGGCGACGCACTGGAGCTCAAAGCAGGGTCCACCACCAAACGCATCCCGCTATCGGAAATCCTTCACTGAGAGGGCGACGATTCCATCATCCGCGCAACGGGCCTGATGAACAGCGCAAAGAGCAGTGCGACCACGATACAGAAAAGACCAACGCCACCAAACAACTGTGGCAGGGGGAAGCGCTCGTAGAAGCCGGCCACGCGGCCGCCAATGTAATTGCCCGACGAGATGGATAGAAAGAAGACGCCCATAATGAAGCCCGCCATCCGCGCCGGTGCCAGGCGCGTCATCGCGCTCAGCCCGACGGGCGACAGGCAGAGTTCGCCAATCGTGTGAAGAAAGTAAGTGCCGGTCAGCCAGATCGGTGAGACTTTGTTGCCGCCTGCCGCCAACTGCGCCGCAGGGACCAGCCAAAGATAACCCAAACCAACAAAGACAAGTGCGATCGTGAACTTGGCCGGAACGCTGGGCTGTCGATCTCCAAGCCGCATCCAGAGAGCCGCAAAGACAGGTGCCAACGGAATCAGGAAGGCAGAGTTAAAGCTCTGATACCAGGACGAGGGGAACAGTTCGACCGTGCTCTTTTCCGCAAACAAGGTCAGCGTGCTGCCCGCTTGTTCAAAGCTCGACCAGAACAGAGCAGAGATGAAGAAGAGAATGCAAACCACGGCTAGCCGCCGCCGCTCATAAGCATCGGGGCTACCCTTGAGCAACAGGAAGCCAAGGACGAGGACGACAATCACCAGCAGAAGGCTGCCAAAGAAGTCAGCCAAGCCTTCGGCAGTTGGCGAATAAATGAAGGTGCCCGCGCCGAGGGCGAGCGTAGCAGCCAGACCGTACTTTAGCCAGTTGCTGCGCGTCTGTTGCTCGACGATATTGGATGGAGGGACCGGCTCAAAGACCCGCGCTGGAAGGTACTTGGCCCCGAGGGCGAACTGCACCATGCCCCCGGCCATAAACACGGCGGCAACGGCAAAGCCATAGTGCCAGTTCACACGCTGCGCCAGGTAGCCAACAATCAATGGCGCAACGAGTGCGCCCACGTTGATGCCCATGTAGAAGATCGAGAAGCCAGCATCGCGCCGACGGTCATCGGGTCCGTAGAGAGTGCCAACGATCGTCGAGACATTCGGCTTCAACAGGCCCGTCCCGAGGATGATCAGCGCCAGCCCGATGTAGAAAACCTCGATCCCTTCGAAGAACATAAATGCATTGCCGATTGAGATGAGTATTCCGCCCATGATGACGGCTCGACGCAGGCCAAGGAAGGTATCCGCCAGCCAACCGCCCGGCAGAGACAGCAGGTAGTTCATCGAAGCGTAGAGACTATAGATGGCGCTGGCCTTGCCCAGGGTGAAGCCGAGACCGCCGGTGCTGGGGTCGGCGAGCATGTAGAGCACGAGGATAGCCCTGAGGCCGTAGTAACTGAAGCGCTCCCACATCTCGGTAAAGAAGAGAGTCGAGAGTCCTCGGGGGTGGCCGAAGAAAGCGGTATCGGAATTCGAGCTTGCCAAGCCTACTATCCTAACGCTGTCGGATTCGGGAATGTACCGCTGCCCTCTTCGCCTTCTCTTGGGATCGTGCAGGTCCAGTCTTTTTCGATCAGGATGTGAACGCCTTTGCTGGTTGCCGCGCGACCTACTTCGTCTGATGCTAACCATCCGGCAGCCCACGCAGTTGGAACCTGAATCGTCAGGGTATCGCCAAGAAAATCTGCCTCGAGTTCACCAACCCTTGCTGGCGCAACCGCAAAGTGGAAAGGCTGAGGAGTTGGCAGCGTCTCGCGAATTGTCTCGCCTGAACCGAGTCGGGCGACCTCGGCTTGCAGGAGGCGAAGACGGATTGTATTCGAACGGAGGCGCAGTTTCATAGTTGATTCAGGGTTAGTTCAGGAAGTAGGTTCTGTAAAGTGTATCGCGTTGCTTGGGCACAAAGCCGGCGTCACGAATCAGCCGACGTAGGTCTTCCTCAGTGGCATGGAAATGAGCACCGGCTTGCGAGACGACGTTCTCCTCGATCATGATGCTACCGACATCATTGCCTCCAAAGCGCAAGCCCATCTGGCAAACCTTAAGACCGGGCGTCACCCAACTGGTCTGGATGTTCAGGATGTTGTCGAGGTAAACGCGGCTGAGCGCCAGCATCTTGAGGAACTCAACGGCGGTCGCCTCTTCTTTGACAAAGCGGCCGAGCGAGGTGCCCTCGCGTTGGAAGCTCCAGGGGATGAAGGCCGTAAAGCCACCTGTCTCCTCCTGCAGTCTGCGGATGGCATCGAAGTGATTCAGTCGATGTTCAAAGGTTTCGCCAGTGCCAAACATCATCGTCGCCGTGGTCCGCACGCCGAGCTGGTGGGCAGTGCGGTGGACGTCGATCCACTCCTCGGTGTTGCACTTGAGGCGGGCGATGCGGTGGCGCACCTCGTCATCCAGAATCTCCGCGCCTGCCCCAGGGATCGACTGCAAGCCGGCGTCGCGCAGTCTGGCGATGGTGTCGCGGATCGTGATGCCGGAGATCTGGGCAATGTTGAGGATCTCAGGCGCACTGAGAAAGTGCAACCAGATGCGATCCCCAAACTTGAGCTTGATCGAGCGACAGAGGTCTTCGTACCATTCGATCTTGAGCTCGGAGTGCAATCCGCCCTGCATCAGGACGCCTGTTCCGCCGAGGTCGATTGTCTCCTGAATCTTCTCGTAGATTGCTTCCTTCGACAGCAAATAGCCTTCAGGCGAATTCATCGGGCGATAGAAATTACAGAAGGTGCAGTACTCTGTGCAGAAGTTCGTGTAGTTGATGTTGCGGTCGATGATGTAGCTGACGACATTTTCGGGATGGAGACGTTGGCGGACAGCGTCAGCCTCCATGCCTAGACCGATGAGGTCGTCAGAGCTGAATGCGTCGCGGGCTTGTTCGCGGGTCATGCCAGTTGCCTTGCTTCCATTTTGATTGCCTCTTCGACGTAGAGCTTCATGCCTCGCTTATGTTCGTCGGTAAGTTCGTAGTGAATGAGGCTATGCAGGTATTCATAGGCGAGGCCGGGCCAGATGTTGCGTTCCATTGCCTCGGCCATGACGATTTCTTCCAAGCGATGCTTACCGTACTGATAACTTGCCTCAAGCATCACGGCCAAGTCCGGGTTGGCGCTTGGCGCTGCCCAGATGGCAAAGACCATGGGGAGTTGGGTTAGTTTGAACCACTCCTCGCCCAGGTCGAGGGCATGGAGACCAGACGCTGCGGGATCGATGCGCAGGGCCGGGTCGCCGATGATGAGAGCGGCGTCGGCTTTGCCCAGCATCGCACTCAGGTCAGGCGGCATCGATAGGGTCTCTGGTTTGAGGTTGTAGGCCTGCTCGAGGATAATGCTAGAGAGCACGACAGATGAGCGTGACGAAGTATCGAGGGCGAGGGTTCTCACATCCTTAATCGGCACCTTGGAAAGCAGCAGGATGCTGCGAACGGGGCCGCGGCAGGCGATGCCGAGCGAGCCAATTTGGGCGAGGTGCTGACGGGCAACTTCGACGACCGGCACCAGGCCTGCGTCGACGGCTGAGTCCGCGAGACGCTGCGCGCAGACAGAAGGCAAGTCGAATTCCAACTGAACCTGGCCCTGTTGCGGACCGTTCATAAGTCCCCAGACAAGCGGCCGGGTATTGAGGTAGCTAACCGCTGAAAGATGCATCGCTACATCTAGGATGCGAAACTATTGACCAGGATGGTGAAATTCCTTCTCTGTTGTCTGCTGCTGGTGTCCAACCTTTGGGGTGACGCACGGTACAAGCTCGCGTACACGGTGAAGGCAAACCTGTTGATCCAACTGGCGGCGCGGGTGGCCGGATTGAGCAAACTGAACAGCGACGGCCAGGAAGTGCTGCTCAAGGGGAGCCGAATTTTAGTGCGCGGCGAGACGTCAACGATGATCGTGGACTACGGCACGGGCAGGATGATCGTGATTGATCACAGCGACAAGACCTATGAGCGGCTGCGGATCGAAGATATGAAGCAACGCATCGCGAAGGACTTTCCATCGGCACTGATCGACGGATTGAAGAGCTACTTCTCGGGCGGGGCGGGTGGCGTCGCGACGGCGGTGAAGGCGGAGGAATTTGGGGAGCAAGAGAAGATGCCGAGCCTGGCTCGGTTCCGAATCGCTTATGGGCTCGGCTATCTGATCCCGGGCATGGAGAGCATCGTGCCGCTTGCGCCCAGCGTCGATGAGGGCATCAAAGCGGTCGGCAAGCAGGGGCGGCTGCCGATCGCGTTGCGGGTGCAGATCGGCAAGAGCCTTGACGCCGTCGTCGAGATTCGAGAGTATCGAGAGGCAGTGGTGGCGGAGAAGGAGTTCCTGCCGCCGCCTGGATATGAAGAGGTCAAGGAGTAGAGTAATGAAAATTCTTGTGATTGCAATGGTGTTGCCTGGAGTGCTGTGTGCCGACTTCAGGTATGAACAGACGACCAAGATTACCAAGGGTATGGCGATGAACATACCCTTCGCCAAGAAGCCAGAACCAGTAACGACGACCCATTACTACAAGGGCGGGCGCATGGCGACGGTAACGGGCACGTCGAGGACGATCATCGACTTTGACAAGCAACTCTTCACGACCATCAACGTCAAAGATCGGCAGTATACGCAGATGACCTTTGAGGAGATGCAACAACGGATGGCCGAGTTGCAGAGCGAGATGAAGGACGCCAGCAAGGGCAAGGGCGCCGCCGAGCTTGAGATCAAGTTCGATGCCAAGGCGACTGGCGTGCAGAGGGAAGTTGGCGGCTATTCAGCTAAGGAAGTGATTTTCACAATTGAGATGGGTGCGAGCGACGGCAAGAACTCGGGCACGATGATGATCATGAAGAACGATAGCTGGCACAGTGAATCGGTGACTGGCTACAAGGAATATAGGGCCTTCTTTGAGCGGATGAAGGACAAGGGGAGTTGGCTGAACATGGGCCAGATGCAGTCACCGATGGGCGGTCAGAAGGGCATGGTCGAGGGCATGAAGAAGATGGCCGAGGAGATGCAGAAGACACCGGGTATCGCGGTGCTAACGATCTCGCGGATCACGATGCCGGGTATGCAGATGCCGACGATGTCTTCGGGTGACGGCCAGACGGGTGGCCAGACGAGCGGCCAGGCGGTTGGTGATGCGGCCAAACGGGCGGGGGGCGAGACAGCAGGTAGCGCGGCAGGAAGGGCGGTTGGCGGATCGATGGGTAGCGTATTGGGCGGAGCGCTCGGCGGTGGGCTGGGTGGATTTGGAAGGAAGAAGAAGGAAGCGCCGCCAGCAGAGCCGGTGAAGGAAGTGGCCGCGCCTGCAGCGGCCGCACCTGCATCCAGCAGCGCCGACGGGGCGTTGATGATGGAGTCCGTCTCCGATGCCAGCGGCTTCTCGACTGAGTCGATTTCAGAAGAGGTCTTTGCGGTGCCGGTTGGCTATGCGAAGGTGGACCCGGATTTCGGCAAGCGCCGGAAGAAGTAGCGGGGCGGGGTGACTCGGAGAGGCTGAGTGCGGAGGGGACACTCTAAAGAGTGTCCCCAGTCAGCTCGGCAGTCAGCGGCAGTCAGCACAATTAGCGGATTTGCTCGAAGGCCGCTATCGTGTCGGGTGAGGGCTTGAAGTTGCCGAAGCGGTAGCCTTCGGCTATCCGCATGGGCGTCCAGCCGGACTTGTTCGGCTTGTTCCAGACTTCGGGATTGGCCCCGTGTTTGGACAGGAAGAGGACGGCGGCGGGAGCGTTCTTGTAGGCGGCGGCGTGCATGGCGGTCTCGCCATTCTTGTCCACCGCGTTGATGTCTTCGCCCAAGTCGAGAGAGACTTGCAGGGCTTCAACGACTTCAGCTTCAGTGCCCGCATCTTCGCCAGGGCTGCGCGTACCTAGACCGGCGCAGGCCATCATTGGCGTTGAGCCATCGGCGTTGGGGATTTTGGGATCGGCACCAAGGCTTGCCAGGAGACGCATGTATTCGGCGTCGGCTGCTCGGGCAGCGATGAAGTAGGGCGTCGCCCCCATCGTGTTGATGGCGGTGAGGCCGGGGGTGAGCCGGCGGGTCATGCGGAAGTTGATGTCAGCACCCTTGGCCTTCAGCTTCTTTGCGAGTTCGAGACCAGTCATCGTCCCCGAGCCGAAAGGGGCGGGGTTGTTGTCGCCGACACCGGGCTTGCGGACGTCAGAGATGGCGTGGAGAGCGGTCCAGCCGGAACCGCTGGCGTTGGGGTCTGCCCCAGCATCGAGAAGCTGCGCGGCGAGGTCGAAGTGGGCATTGATGGTGGCCAGAACGAGGGCGCTGGTGCCTGCTCTGGGAGCCAGGCCTTTCTTGGTTGCGCCGGGAGGCAGTTGGATCGATTCGTTGACGTCGGCACCGGCCTTGAGCAGGGCACGGACCGTTGCTGCGCGGCCTTCACGGACCGCAAAGAGCAAGGGAGTGTAGCCAGAATCGAGGCGGGCGTGGAGGTCGGCACCGGCGGCGAGCAGGACTTCGACGACTTCTGTGTTGCCTTCTGCGGCAGCCCACATGAGAGCGGTTTGCGAGCGGCGGGCCTCTTTGGCCTCTACTTTGGCACCCTTGGCAATGAGAAGGCTAACAGCGTTCACCTTCCCGGTACGGGCGGCGGTCATCAGTGGCGTTTCTCCGCCTGGGACCGGGGCATTTGGATCGGCACCGGACTTGAGCAGGAGCTCGATCAAGGCTATGTTTCCGTTCTGGCAGGCCAGCGTGAGGGGCAGCATCCCGTAACGATTGGGGGCCTTGACGTCGGCACCGGCGCGAATCAATTTTGTTGCTGCGGCGAGGTCGTCCTTGTAGGCCGCATCGTGCAAGGAGTCGGCGGCGAGGAGGAAGAAGAGCGCGTTAAAGAGGTTCGCCAAGTTCCTGGATCTTTCCCTTGCTGTCGGCGAAGCGGTCGAGGCGGACACCGGCGCGGTCGAGCAATGTGAGGTGGAGGTTGGCTAGAGGCTGCGGCTTTTCGTATTGGATGTGCCGGCCGCCTTTGCCGCCGGCGACGAGGATGGGCAGGTTGACGTGATCGTGTTTATCGCCGTTGCTCATACCGCTGCCGTAGAGGTAAGTGGTGTGGTCGAGCAGGGTGCCGTCGCCATCTGGAGTGGCCTTGAGCTTTTGCAGGAAGGCGGCAAAAAGAGAGACGTGGAAGGCGTTGATCTGGGCGACTTTGGCGAGCTTTTCGGCGTCGCCGCCGTTGTGGGTGAGCGGGTGGTGGCCTTCTGAGATGCCGATCTCAGGGTAGGCGCGGTTGCTGGTTTCGCGGGCTAACTGGAAGGTGATGACGCGGGTGACATCGCCCTGCAGGGCGAGGACCTGGAGATCGAACATCAGCTTGGCGTGCTCGGCGTAGGCAGCAGGGACGCCGACCGGGCGATCCAAATCGCGCAGGGTGGACTTCTCGGTGCTGGCTTCGGCCTTCTGGATGCGCCGTTCGACTTCGCGGACGGTGTCCAAATATTGACTTACTTTGGTACGATCACCGGCACCTAACTGGCGCTGGAGGCGGGCGATATCTTCGCGCATCCAATCGAGCAGACTGGACTCTTTGCGCATTTCAGCCAGGCGGTCAGAGGTGGTGCCGCCATCGCCGAAGAGACGTTCGAAGGCGAGGCGGGGATGAGCCTCGGCTGGCAGCGGCGTTGTCGGTGAGGACCAGGAGAGGTTGTTCTGATAGACGCAGGCGTAGCCGTTATCGCATTGACCTACGACGGTGAGCAGGTCCATGGCGAGCTCGAGTGAGGGCAGGCGGGTGGCCTGTCCGATGCTCTGAGCCGCGAGTTGGTCGGCGGTGGTGGCGAGTTCGTAATCGCTGGACTCGGTCCACTTGGAGGTGGCGGCGCTGAGGAAGGCGGCGTTCGATGTGGCGTGAGTGCCGGGATAGGCATTGCGCAGTTCGAGATTGTTGATGACGCTGACCTGATCGAGGACGGGAGCGAGGGAGCGCAGTGAAGGCGACAGTTCTGTGATGCGACCATTGCTGCTCTTGGGCATCCATTGGGGCATGTGCGCGCCCATCGGGATATAGACGTAGCCGAGGCGGCGAACGGGATTGGCTGGCGTAGCAGCCATGGCGGTCATTGCCGGGACCATCGCGTCAAGAAGCGGAAGGGCGAGTGTCGCGCCGCCGCCGCGAAGGAAGATACGTCGAGGTAGAGACTTCTTCGTCAGGTTCATTGTGATGTCCTCATTTGGAAAGCTGCACTGCCGACCACTCCAAGAATATACGAAGAGAAGCGGTAGTTGTTGTCTGCGGAGTTGTTGACGATGGAGCGGATGGCCGGGGCGTCGGTATATTCGACGCCGCGCCCGAGCGCATAGGTCATAAGCTTTTCGGTGAAGGTGGTTGCGAAGATATCGGGGCGGCTGAGCAGCACGCGCTCAAGGCCCTCGATCCCTTCGAACTTGGAGCCCTCATACATGGAGCCGGAAACATCGGTCTTCTCAAGACGGAGACGCCCGACTGCATCGTAGTTTTCCATCGCAAAGCCGATGGGGTCTGTAAGTTTATGGCAACCGGCACAGGCCGGGTTGGCACGGTGCTCGGCGAGACGCTCGCGCATCGAGAGGTTGGCTCCGATGGCGGCGGTTTCTTTGAGCGCGGGGATGTTGGCGGGCGGGGGTGGAGGGGGAACGCCGAGGATATTATCGAGAACCCATTTGCCCCGGATAACCGGAGAGGTACGGGTTGGGTAGGAGGTGACCATGAGGAGACTGCCCTGGCGGAGGAGTCCGCCACGGGTGCGATCCGCACCGAATTCTACGCGGCGGAAGTGGCTGCCGTAGACGTTGGGAATGCCGTAGTGTTTGGCGAGGCGCTCGTTGAGGAAGGTATAGTTCGCCTGGAGCAGTTGAGTGATGGGTTTGTCCTGGCGCATGATGTCTTCGACAAAGAGTTCGGTCTCGCGCCGGAAGGCCTGGCGGAGGTTGTCGTCGAAATCGGCGAAGAGGCGCATGTCGGGTTTGAAGGCGTCGAGATTGCGGAGATAGAGCCACTGGCTGGCGAAGTTGTCGATCATCGTGCGCGAGCGGGGATCGGCCAGAAGACGCCGCGTCTGGCGCTGGAGGGTGGCGGGAGTGTGGAGGGTGTTCTGCTCGGCCAGCTTAAGGAGTTCGTCATCGGGAACGCTGCTCCAGAGGAAGAAAGAGAGGCGCGAGGCGAGTTCGAGATCGCTGATGCGATAGGCGGTTTGGGCGGCGATGGAGGCGGGATCGCGCTCCACGCGGAAGAGAAATTCAGGACTGACGAGGATGGCACGGACGCCCATCTCGATGGACTCATCGAAGCTTGCTTTGGTGTGTGTGTCGCGGTAGAAGCGCAGCGGCGCGATGAGGTCAACGTCATTGACCGGGCGGCGGTAGGCGTGGCGGGCGAGGTTGGCAAAGATTCGTTTGGCGCAGGCATCGTCCTGGGTTGCACAGACGAAGATGCGGCGGCGGCTGGGAGTGTCGCCGGGGCCACGGGAATCGTAAGGGCCCTGGACGCTCAGGGTATAGACGCCGGGCTGGATGCGCGGGTGGCGATCCATGTTGAAGTGCGCGGGGTAAGGCTGGCGCTCTGTTTCAAGCAGAGGCGTGGACTTCTTGGGGAAGTCTGCGGCAATGACGTGGGGGCCGGCTTTGAGCGGTATGCGGACGATGAGGTGTTTGTCGACGGCGCTGTGATCGGTGCCTTTAGGCTGGACGACGGTGAAGAGCTTGATGCGCTCGCCGTCGACCAAGATCTCTACATCGTGAGACTCATGCAGGCCTTCGACATGTTCGTTGCGATCGCGGGTGAGGCGGACGGTGATGTCGTAGTCGGCATCGAGCGGGAAGGTGTAGTTGACGACCAGGCCGCCACGGGTGCCGATGGGAAGTTTGTCGAAGTGGTCTTCCTGAGTGAGATCGGGGGGGAGCATGAAGGTATCGCCACCGGGAGACTTGCTGCCGGTGCCGACGGCGAGGCGGCTGATCTTGCGGGCGGCACCGAGGTAGCGCTCAAGCAGAGTGGGCGAGAGATCGCCGACAGTGATGTTATCGAAGCCGCGGCTGGATTCATCGGCAGGGAGAAGGGATGATACATCGACATCGACGGAGAGAATGTCGCGGATCGCGTTTTGATATTCCGTGCGGGTGAGGCGGCGGAAGGTATCGGAGCGACCGGGATTGGGTTTGGTCTGCGCGGCTTTGTCCTGAGCCAGGGACAGGCTAGCGACGAGGGATTTGTAGCTGGCCTCATCCGGGCGCGGGAGACCGGTTGGAGGCATTTGGCGGGCGCGGAGACGGCGAATGACTTTTTCAGCTTCTGCGGAGTGGGTGCTGAAGTCGACTGACTTGATGTCGAGGCCGGCGACCTTGAGCTTCGCGTTGTGGCAGCCGAGGCAATAGCGGTCGAGTTCTGGCGGGGCGGGCTGGGCCGCGAGCAGTAATAAAAGGAGGAGGGCGCTCATGAGTAGATACCAGGAGCTTCATGCCCCAGGGCCTGTACATATTCTATATACGATCCCGGATAAATGCGAGGGGTACGATCTGTGCCGGATTCCCCGCCCAGTTCGAGGACGCGCGAGCCGAGGCCGCGCAGGAAGCTGCGGTCATGCGAAACGAAGATCATCGTGCCTTCAAAATCTTTGAGAGCCTCGACAAGCATTTCTTTGGTGGCCATGTCGAGGTGATTGGTGGGTTCATCCAGGACGAGGAAGTTGGGCGGATGGAAGAGCATGCGAGCCATGGCGAGGCGCGACTTTTCGCCACCGGACAGGGCGCGGATGCGCTTGTCGACATCTTCTCCTGAGAACTGGAAAGCGCCAGCGAGCGAGCGCAGGGAGCCGACGGTATCTTTTGGGAAGTCGTTCTGGAGTTGCTCAAAGATGGTGAGCTCAGGATCGAGAACGTCGAGAGCCTGCTGGGCGAAGTAGCCCATGTTGAGGCTGGCACCGAGGCGGACTTCGCCTGAATCGGGATCACTGGCACCGGCGATCATTTTGAGGAGGGTGCTTTTGCCTGCGCCGTTGCGGCCCATGACGGCCCAGCGTTCGCCGCGACGCAGGGTGAGGTTGAAGCCATCGTAGATAACACGGCTGCCGTAGGCTTTGTGGATGTCGGTGAGTTCGGCAACCATATCGCCGGAGCGGGCCGGAGCCTTGAAATTGAACTCGACGACTTGACGCTTTTTGGGTAGCTCGATTTTTTCGATTTTGTCCAGAGCCTTGATGCGGCTTTGGACCTGGGAGGCTTTGGCAGCGTGGGTTTTGAAGCGATCGATGAAGCGCTGCTCTTTGGCGAGCATGGACTGCTGGCGGGCGAACTGGGCTTGCTGATTGCTTTCGCGAATGGTGCGCTCGCGTTCGTAGAAGTCGTAATCGCCCGAGTAGACAGTGATTTCGCCAGCATCGATTTCGGCGATCTTGGTGACGATGCGGTTCATGAAGGCGCGATCGTGGGAGGTCATCAGAAGGGCGCCATCGTAGGCCTTGAGAAATTGCTCGAGCCAGATGATGGATTCGAGGTCGAGGTGATTTGTCGGTTCGTCCATGAGGAGGACGGCGGGTTTGCCGAGAAGGACGCGGGCGAGGGCGACGCGCATCTTCCAACCACCGGACAAAGCGCCCACGTCGCCATCGATTTGGTCGTCAGCGAAGCCGAGGCCGTGGAGGACTTCACGGGCTTGCGATTCAACACTGTAGCCGCCGAGGGTTTCGTATTCTTCCTGGACTTCGCCGAAGCGGGCGAGGATGCGGTCGAGGTCATTGAGCTTGTCGGGGTCGCCCATGTCGTGTTGGAGAGACTCGAGCTCGTGGTGGAGGTCACCGACGCGGCCCGAGCCAGCGATGGCTTCGTCGAGGACGGAGCGGCCGGCCATTTCTTCGACGTCCTGGCGGAAATAGCCGATGGTGAGCTTTTTGGGGACGGAGACTTCGCCCTCGTCGGGGGTTTCCTCGCCCACGACCATACGGAAGAGGGTGGTTTTGCCAGCGCCGTTGGGGCCTATGAGACCGACCTTTTCGCCGGCGATGAGCTGGAAGTTTGTGTCGACGAAGATGAGCTGCTTGCCGTACTGCTTTTGGATGTTGGAGAAAGAAATCATCGGAAACTCCAGTTTAGCTGGGCGAGGGGATTGGGTTTGCTTTTTGTGCGCATTGGGGCTTTGGGGTCAGGGGCGTGGGCGGTGTTGGGGCCGGTAGCGAATTGGGAGTTGGCGCGGTTGGCGTCGAAATGTGGTTGGGCGGACATGGGAGGAGCTTCCTTCGTTGTAGAAATGGGTACAGCCCGAGGGGTGAGCCTCGGGCTGTGGGCGGTGCGCGCTGGCGCATCCGGGATCAGGATAGCAGTCGGGACAAGGGGACGCGGAGCCGGGAAGTCGCTAAGGCGTTGAATATTTGGGAGATTTTAGTTTGAAGAAAGCTGTGACCGGCGGTGTCAATAGTTTTGTGTAAACACGATTCAGCCTTCTGAGGAAGGGTTTGATATTAGGTTGTGGTGGCTCGCTCGATTCGTTCGGGCCAGCGGAGTGTGAACTGGCGAAGGGCACCGTACCAGCTCTGGACGAAT
>JBBRBI010000010.1:0-89070 GCA_038206015.1 Bryobacterales bacterium
CCGATGACGATTCTCCAGATGGTTCCGAATGGAAGTTTGGTGCGCAAGGGTCAGGTCGTAATTCAGATTGACGGACAGGGCTTGCAGGATCATATCGACGATCTGGTCACGACAGTTGATCAGGCGCAAGGTGATGTGGACAAACGCAAGGCTGAGCAGGCGCTGGATCTGGAGATCCTTGGGCAGAATGTGCGCATCGCCAAATCGGAACTGGACAAGGTTCGCCTGGACATGAAGACACGTGAATTGCGCACCTCGCTGGACCAGGAGTTGTTGCAATTGTCGGTCGAAGAGACCGAAGCCAAGTACACACAACTGGCCAAGGAAGTGGACATCAAGAAGCAGGCGCAGGCGTCGGAATTGAAGATCCTGGTATTTACTTCAGAGCGGCATGCACGGCATCTGGGCCGCCATAAGATGGACCTGAAGAAATTCACAGTCTCTGCGTCAATGGACGGGCTGGCAGTAGTGCAAACGATGTTTCGCGGTGGTGAGTTTGATTCGATCAAAGTGGGCGACGTCGTCGCTCCGGGGCAATTGGCGATGAAGATCGTAGACCCGAAGAGCATGCAGATTGAGGGTACGATCAATCAGGCGCAAGTGAGCCAGTTCAGAATTGGCGAGAAAGCCGCAATTTCAATCGACGCCTTTCCCGGCATGAACTTCAAAGGCAAGCTGTATTCGGTTGGTGCGCTCGCCGTGGCTGGTGGGCGTCAGCAGAGCTATATCCGTACGATTCCAATCCGCGTTTCAATTGATGGCTATGACCCGAAATTGATCCCCGACCTTTCAGCCGCCGCCGATGTACTGATTGGCAGCAGCGAGGAGAAGACGGTCGTTATCCCGCGCGGTGCGCTGCATGAAGAGAACGGCAAGTCTTATGTATTCGCGAAACTTGGCGGCAGTTTTGTAAAGCGCGAAGTCACGACAGGCGCAATGAATAACACACAGATCGGGATCCAGTCTGGCCTTAAGGACGGGGAAGAAGTTGCGTTGAACTACGTTCAGCCGATAGTGCAGGTTGCGTCGAACTAAGCCGTAGGGTACCCTTGCCTCGATTAACACTCAGGCGCTTTTGTCCGTCTTTCGACTTCACCAGTGCCACGCCTCCGGCACGACTGTCGTAGTCGATCAAATAGCCGCCTTCGTGGAGTTGTACCCGCAGAATGCGGAAGTTGCTGTCAGTGATCGTAAAATCCGGCATGGGAGCCCTTTCGATGTGCCAGTCGCCAGCGGGAAGCACGATCCATTCGCCGTCGGCCAGGGGCCAAGCGATGCCATTGACGAGCGCGCCGCCATGCCATCTTAGCCGTGCTTGACGGGTGAGAGTCAGATCTATTTCGTTGTTCGACTCATTCCACTTTGTGATGACGGCGGCAGCCATGCCCAGCAATGGAAGATCTACTGGACGAAGCGAATACTCAAAGTACAGGGCCACTTGGGCGAAATTGGCGGAGGCCTCGTGCACCAAGGCCGCCAACTCAGCTCCGGTCTGGCGCTTGGTGGGGTAAACGTCCTGATAGCGATCAACGATATTGAGGTCAATTGAGAGGCGATCGGGGTCTGCCGTGAGGCCGTCGTAGCGTTTGCGAATTTCGCGATAGCGAGCAGGGCCGAGGTGCCAAGTGGTGGCGGGGTCTTCAATCAGGAAGCCGGTGCCGAGGCCTTCGGTCCCGCGTAGCAAGCGCGCTGCATCGGCACCGAGGGCGTCACGCATGTTGGTATCGAAACGATCATCGATGTGAGTGAGGACGATGTCGAGGTTGGGATTCTGGTCGCGGAGGCTGGCGATTTTGCTGAGCCAATCGGATTGCAGGCGGGCGGCGAGGTCGGCGCGATAGGCGAGGAGGCGGGGGAGGCCGTCGCCCTTGAGATCGTCGAGCGCATCGCGCCCGTAGAGGGCCTTGTATTCAGCGCGGACGTCATCATTGAAGGGAGTAAAGCGGGCCGGATTGGCGCTGCCCTCCAGCGATTCGAAATACAGTTCACCGAGGTTTACGCCGTCCCAGTTGTAGCGGCGCAACAGGTCGAATACGCTGGTTTCGACCTGCGCCACGCAGACGGGGTTGACCAGATTGATCAGCCGCCGCCAATCGAGACTGGCATCCATGCCGGTGGCGGTGCGCTCGCGACACTCTGGATGCGCGATCCAGAAGCGCTCGCTGACATGAGGCAACTCGACCCAGGCATAGACCTGAATGAGTTGCTCATGGCAGAGCGCGATCAAGCGTTTGAGCCAGGCCTCAGACTCCGCCGAGGCGCCATCAAACTGCCAACTGGTGACGTGAATTGCACCGATGCCGGCCTGCTTCCACTGGGCGACGAGATAGGGCAGATCGACCCGCAGGCGATAGCTGGCATCGAAGAAAGCCCAGAGCCCACGGCCCTCCACTTTGGATCGCAAGCCCGCAGCAAGAAGAGACTGGGGGAGGAAGGGATAGCGCTCGTAGCCCTGTGCGCCGATGTCGGTTGCCGTCCAGATGATGCCTTTGCCATCGAGCAGACGGACGGCCAGGACCGGTGCGCCGGTCCAACGCTCGGTGGCCCGGACTTGCCAGGCTGGGTCGAGTTTGGCTAGAGAGACAAGCTCGGCCTGCTGCCAGATGATGGGCAGATCGGGCGCTGAAATATCGCGAATCTGACGGACCGTCAGTTGACCGTCGCCGCGGCTGATGCCGAGGGCCTCAGCCTCTGGGGAGTGGCCTTCGAGAATGCGCAGGCCGACGTGACCTTGGGGTTGTCCGAGCGAAGCGAGAACGGTGTCCCAGGCTGTCTGGCCAGACAGCATCGAGACATAGAGCAGACTAATAAGTAAACGCATACCAAACTCCCGCGCGGACATCGTAATAGCGCCGTTTGCTGCCGTCGCCTGCCAAAAGATGGCGGCCATAGACAGCGTCCGCGAACAGATACAGCGAGCGGGGCAGACCAGGTGGGCGCCAGCGAAGGCCGGGGCCTAGCTCAAAGTAATTTGCCCAATCCGTCCGACGGAGGTCTGCGGTGAAATGAAGATTGGCGTAGATCTGGACAGGCTTGTCGCGCAAATGGACGCCGAGCCGATTCTGGCTGTAGAACAACGTGTCGTGATCGAAGCGACTCAGGTACACAGCGTCAAAGGTGCTCATTGCAAACCAGCCGCCTTCGCTACCAAGGTTGGCGGCACCGAAGCCGCGAGTGAAATTTGCGCCGCCGCGATAGTCAGCCTTGTAATTGGGCACGCCCTGTTGCGTTGCAAAGTACTGCCACGAAGTGCCGGCTTCGCCCCAGGCCATCCAGCCATAGGCACGTGGCGTCGAAATGCCAATCGCGCCTACGACGGCGCGCTCAGAGAGGCCTTGTGGCGAGCCTGCGCCGAGGTCGCCGATCAAACGCGCGGACAGGTAGGGCCGAAGCGAAGTGAAGGGCAACTTGAACTCAACCTTGACCTGGCCGTAGGTGAACTCCTGGTGCCAGCGGGTCGAGAAGAATGGCAGCACCCAGGCAGTGACGCGGATGGGCGCGAGCGAAGGCCGCAGGTTGCGATAGGCACGGTCAGCTTCTGCCGCAATCTTTTCATCGGTGCTTTTGCGGGCCAGCCCAAACCAATGCATTGCCTCCTGATCCTGCTTGAGCATGTTGTGGGCCCAGCCGAGGCGCAGCAAGGTCGCCGAGTCGTCGGGGTTGGCTTCCTGCAACTGCTGCAAGTACTTCAGGGCGTCCTTCAGATAGCCCTTCTGGACGCTTTGATCGGCGAGATCACGCACTGCGCTGAGGCCGGTGTCGCTTGAGCGCGGCTGTGGCCGCTGCACCTTCAGGAAGGCTAGTTGCGCGAGGCTGAGCGCATCGTCTGGCGCCATTTTTAACAGGGCGGTGAAAACTGTTACGGCTTCCTGTTCGCGGCCCATCTTCAGGAGGAGAAAACCAAGTTCGCGGCGAAGCGGGACATTCATTGGGTCCATCTCAATCGCCATGCGGAATTCATAGACGTAGGGGTAGCGCGGCAGCAACTGCTCGCGTGCTTCTTCGGCAACGGCAGGGGGCTCACCGCGCGAGGCAGCCAGCAGCGCGGCGTTTGCATAGTCCATTCGCAAGGCTTCAGTTTCGACTCGCGCGATGTCCAAGAGGAAGCGTCGCTTGTCGAGTTTTAAGCCGAAGGCCACGCGGTACTCGGCGGCAGCGGCGATCCAATCGTTGCGATCCTCCAACAAATGAGCCAACTCTTCATGGACGCTATAGCTGTCTGGGGACCTGGTAGCCGCCTCTGTCCAACGTGCGATGGAGGTGAGCAATTCAGCATTCAAGCGATCCCAGGTCTGGGTGGCCTGCGCCCGGATCTTGTCGTCTTTGGCATGATTGAGCCGGAGGAAAATTTCAAAACTCTCGGATCGCCGCCCGGTCTCGTAACAGAGGTAAGCGTATTCAAGAGCCAGACGCTCATCCTCTGGTTGCCGGATATGCAGAAGCTTTAATTGATCGCGCCCCGCTTCGGTCTCGCCGATACGGAGCAACAGGTAGGCATAGTCAAGACGCGCAGCCGCGTTTGCGCCATCGAGTGCGATTGCCTGTTCAAAGGCCTGGCGGGCGTCAGACAGGCGGGAAGCTTGTTGATGAGCGTAGGCCGCGTCCAGCGCCTCCCGCGCTTTCGTTTGGGAGTACAAAGAAATAGCGAAGGCAATTCCAGCGACGATGAGACGCAAAGGCGACATAGTCTATCGACTAAGTGCTGCCGGGAATCGAATTGTTGCAGGAAATCTTGCATGGGTACAATAAAATCAAAATGAGCGACTACCTGGACATTGACTGGCTCTTGAGCGACGAAGAAAAGCTGGTGCGACAGACGGCCCGGCGCTTTGTGGCACTTGAGGTGCAACCGCTGATTCGAGAGGCCTTCTCAGAGGGCAAGTTTCCGATGGAGCTGGTGGCGGCCTTTGGAGCAATGGGATTTCTCGGAACCAGCCTGGAGGGCTATGGCTGCGCGGGAATGTCTAGTGTCGACTATGGATTGATCATGCAGGAACTGGAGCATTGCGACTCTGGCATCCGCAGCTTTGCCAGCGTTCAGGGCGCGCTGGTGATGTACCCAATCCATACCTTCGGCACGGAGGAACAGAAGCAGCTGTGGCTACCGAAACTGGCGAGCGGGGCGGCGATCGGAGCTTTTGGATTGACAGAGCCTGACTTCGGATCGAACCCTTCGGGGATGAAAACCGTTGCTGTTGCCGATGGCGATGGCTGGATTCTCAATGGGGAAAAGACGTGGATTACGAACGGTGGCATCGCTGACGTCAGTGTGGTGTGGGCGCGGACGCCGCAAGGTATTCAAGGCTTTCTGGTTGAGCGGGGAATGCCGGGTTACTCGACGAGCGATCTACACGGCAAGATGTCGATGCGGGCCTCGATCACGTCGAGCCTGGCCTTTGTGGACTGCCGGGTTCCGGCTTCGCATGTTTTGCCCCAAGCCAAAGGGCTGAAGGCGGCGCTGCAATGCCTCACGCAAGCGCGCTACGGCATTGGCTGGGGGGTGATTGGCGCGGCAATCGATTGTTATGAGACCGCAAGGCAGTACTGCATCACGAGGCGGCAGTTTGACAACCGGCCGATCGCCTCACACCAGCTGGTGCAGGAAAAGCTTGCCTGGATGGTGACGGAAATCAGCAAGGCGCAATTGCTGGCGCTGCACTGTGGACGATTGAAAGATGCAGGCCGACTGACGCCCGAGCAGGTGTCGATGCTCAAACGCAATAACGTGACGATTGCTCTTGATTGTGCACGAATGAGCCGTGACCTGTTGGGGGCCAACGGCATTATGGACGAGTATCCGGTGATGCGGCATATGGCGAACCTGGAGTCGGTCAAGACGTATGAAGGCACAGACCACATCCATGCGCTGGTAATTGGCGAAGCCGTTACCGGGATCCCCGCCTACCGCTAACGCGCCGCGAGGAAGGCTTTGCGCATACTGGATTCAAAGCTCTCGCGGGAGACGGCGACAGCCTTGCGTAACTCGGCATCGTCGTGATCTTTGCGAACAGAATTGGGCAGCATCTTGAGCAGGCTGGAGATCTTGGCCTGGCCCATTTCGTCGAGCATTCCGCGGATGGCCCGAGCATAGCCGCGCTGCCCGAGGATCTTGCGACAGCCGGTTGCCATTGCACCCAAAACCTCGGCGCGGTTGGCGTCGTTAAGTAGCGGGTGGCGGCCCAGAAGGCGTCCCCAGTCGTCGAAGAAGGGCCCGAGCGGTAGCAAGAGGTCCGGAGTTTGCCGGAGCGACTTGATCGAGCGCAGAGGATAGTGGCGATGGCCTTCTGGCGACATGACGCGCTTGTAGATTTTTGCAGCCTGAGAGAAGAGGCCGCCGTAAGGCGCGGAGTTGTCATGGGCAAGACGACCGAAGGCTTTGCGCGGGCCATCGTAGAGATCCACCTTGGGCCAATAGGAAAGGCCCTGGTCCACATCGCCAACGTTATGAGTGATCGATGCGACGATGCGCAGTGCGTCCAGTTCGGCATCCTTGGTGTTGAGTGCTGTCGAGAACTCGATCGTTTCGCGGCGCAATTCGGCGTCGATGGCGGCATGCGCGCGCTCGGCATACTCGGTGTCCTGATTCTTGAGAAAGACCTGGAGAGCGCCCATCAAGACACTTAACTGTTCGCCGTTGTGCCCGGAGACGGGGCCGATACCAGCCAACTGCGTGTAGCGGCGTGAGACGCGCTCAAGCGACCAATTCATCGCCAGCAGTGCAAAATCAAACATGCGGCGGTGGGATTGCGGGTCTTTGTTATCGCGCCACAGCAGACCACGAATCTTGGAATCGACATCGGTGGGGATAAATGTGGCCACAGTACCGTGATGCGCAGCGAGGCATAGGGCAAAGTAGTCTTCGATGTATTCCGTTGGCGTCTCGGGCCAGGCATAGCCTTGGCGGACGGCTCTGAGAATGTCTTCGAAGCCAAGGTCGATCAGACGGGCCGGTGGAACTGGCGAGAGATCGACAAAGAGAAACGGAGCTGTGTTTTCGACCCACTCGACAAGAGTAGTTGGGCTGATGTAATCGAGCATCGCTTAGGGGTGTGACGGCCAGCGAGGCGGTCGTTTCTCGCGAAAGGCCTTGGCGCCTTCTTCAAAATCGAGGCTATCGAAATTGGCAGCACGGGACTTGAGGGCCAAGGCCATGGCGTCGGCGGCGTTTAGGCTTGAGCAGGCTGCTACAAATCGTAAGCCTCGCTGGATAGTTTCAGTGGACGCATCGGCCAGGGCGGTGGCGATGGTGAGGCCGCGATCCTCCAATTCAAATGACGGCAGGACCTCGTGAATGAGCCCCCAACTGAGCGCCTCGGGCGTGTTGAAGATCTTGCTCGACAGGGTCAGCTCAAGGGTACGGCGCTTGCCCAAAGCGGCTTCCACTGCCCGATAGATTGTGTAGGGCCACATGCCGACGCGGATCTCCGTCAAGCCAAAGGTAGAACCGTGGGTAGCTAGAACAATATGAGCGTTGGCAACGAGCCCCAAGCCTCCGGCGACGGCCGGACCATTGACCGCGCAGATGATCGGCTTGCTGGACCATTCGCCCAGCGTAAAGAGCTTTGCGTGGATGGCCGTGAGTTCGGCCGCCTCAGGACCGCTGGATTCCACCAAATCCATTCCCGAACAGAATACAGGACCGTTGGCGCGCAGATAGATCGCACCGAGAGCAGGGTCGTCCTGAGCGCTCTCGCAGGCAGCCACGATCGCTTCGCACATTTCGCGATTGAGAGCATTGCGCTTATCGGGGCGGTTGAGAACGATGTCGAGTACGCGGCCGTTGCGTTCGATGTCGATGAGAGGAGTCATCCACTTCAGGATCGCACTCCGGGGGCGGGCATCGGCACGGAGCCTCTGAAGAAAACAAATGAGCCCCGAGGAAAGACGTTGTCTCGTCCCTTACAACGCCTCCTCAGGACTCTGGAGGTAAATAGTAAAAGAGCGTCGTTAAACGCCCCCTCCAATCTGTAAAGCGATAACTGGTGCCAAAAAGTGACAAAATAGTTGAAAAATCTTTTTACGAGCATCTGAAGGGATCGAAATACTTGAAAACATGGAAAATTGCCATCCTTGCCGGGGATGGAATCGGGCCGGAAGTGATCACAGAGGCCGTGAGGGTGTTACGGGCGGTCGAAGCGCTGGTGCCCGGAGATCGTTTTGAACTGACCGAGCTATCGGTAGGGGCGGGAGAATACCTGCGCAGTGGCGACCCGTTGCCGCCGGAGACATTGCGGCGCATCGGGGAGCATGACGCGGTATTGCTGGGCGCGATGGGATTGCCGTCGGTGCGGTGGCCCAACGGGGTGGAGATGGTGCCGCAGATCGACATTCGAGAGCACTTTGATCTGTACGCGGGCCTGCGCCCGATCTATCTTTTTCACGGAGATGATTCCCCGCTCAAGGATCATGCCGCCGGGGCAATCGATTTCGTGCTGGTTCGTGAAAGCACCGAAGGGTTGTTTTCGGCTCGGAAGGGATCAAGTTCCCTGGCTGACGGCGAGGCGCGCGATGTGATGAGGATTACCCGGCATACGTCTGAGCGCCTGTTTCGCCGCGCCTTCCGCCTTGCACAGACTCGACGGAAGCATCTGACCTTGGTAGACAAGGCGAACGTGTTGCCGTCGATGGCTTACTTCCGCGGCATCTTTGATGAGATCGCCCGGGAATTTCCAGATGTGCAAACGGATCGAGTCTATGTGGACGCGGCGGCACTGTTTCTGGTGGAGCGGCCGCAGAGCTTTGACGTCATGGTGACGGAGAACATGTTTGGTGACATCCTTTCGGATCTAGCGGCGGGTCTGGTGGGTGGGATGGGGATGGCGCCATCAGCGGATATCGGCGACAACTTTGCGGTATTTCAGCCATCGCATGGGACCGCGCCATCGATTGCCGGCAAGGGGATTGCGAACCCGATCGCGACGATACTTTCTGTGGCCATGATGCTGGACTGGTGTGGACAGGGCCAGCCATCGAAAGGGGCTGAAATGATACGCCGGGCAGTGCAGCGGGTGTTTGCGAATCGTGCGAATCGGAGTGGCGAGATGGGCGGGACGATGTCGACGACAGCGATGGGTGAGGCGATTTGTCAGGCCCTGGAGCCCAATTAGTGCGCGACGGCTTTTCGATTTTTGACACACACGTCCACATTGGCGACGCGCTGCATAGCGGGCGCGAGCACAGGGCGAGCATGTTACTGGCAGAGATGGACCGATACGGCGTTGATCGGTCGCTGGCGATTCCCTTCCCCATGGTGAACTCCTATCGGGAGGCGCATGACGAGATTGGGAAGGCGGTGCTGGATCATCCAGACCGATTCATGGGCGCGGCCTGCCTAAATCCTTATCTACCTTTGGCGGAGTTTCGCGATGAAGTGCGGCGCTGCCGCGAGCAGTATGGATTTTGCGCGCTGAAATTGCAGCCGCAGTTTCAGCCGCTGGATCCGACTTCGGCGCGCAGCGACTTTTTGTTTGAGACGGCGCTTGAAAACAAGATGGCGGTTGTGTGTCACACGGGCAGCGGCATTCCCTATGCCCTGCCGTCATTGTTTATGCTGCCGGCGCGCAAGTTTCCGACGCTTAAATTTGTACTTGCGCATTGCGGCGGGGGTGGCATGTTGTTGCAAGAGGCGATCGTTGCCGCGCTGTTTTGCCCAAACATTTATCTCGAACTCTCGACGCTGATGCCAAACCATGTGGCGCATGTTCTGACTCAGGTACCGGCGGAGCGGTTGATGATCGGGTCGGACCTGCCGGAGAACATAGATATCGAGATTGGCAAGATTGTCCACCTTGCGGCAAGCGAAAGCGTGAAGCGCGCCATTCTTTGGGAGACAGGCTGTAAGGTGTTTGGAGTGGAAGGAAATCAATGATCAATCGTAGAGAGATGTTGCCGTTGTTGGCAGCTCCGCTGCTGGCAGCCGCAGACCGCAAAACGAAGGTGGATATCGTCGGGGATGGCTTCAAGATCAATGGCAGGCCGACCTATCGCGGGCGCAGCTATCAGGGTAAGAAGATCGAAGGGTTGCTGATGAATACGCGCATGGTGCAGGGCATCTTTGATGATCGCAATGCCGAGACGCGAGGTCGTTGGGCTTATCCGGACACAGGCAAATGGGATGCAGAACGCAATACGGCGGAGTTCATTGCAGCCATGCCGATATGGCGCAAGCATGGCGTGCTGAGCTTTACGATCAACCTGCAGGGCGGCAGCCCTGAGGGCTATTCGAAAGCACAGCCTTGGGATACGGGGGCGATTCAGCCGGATGGGTCGTTGCGCGAGGACTACATGCTGCGGCTGCGCAAGATCCTTGATCGCGCCGATGAGTTGGGCATGGTTCCCATCGTCGGCCTTTATTACTTTGGACAGGACCAGCGCGTCACGGACGAAGCAGCGGTAAAGCGCAGCGTTGAGGCGAGCGTGCGCTGGATACTGGCGCAGGGCTACAGGAACATCCTGCTGGAGATCTGCAACGAGTGCAATATCGCGGCGTATGACCATGCAATCCTCAAGGCGGATCGGGTGCACGAGCTGATTGCGATGGCCAAGGGCATTGAGGTTGGTGGGCGGCGGTTGCTGACCGGTGTCAGCTACGGCGGCAACAAGGTTCCGCTGTCGAATGTGGTGAAGGTATCGGATTTCCTGCTGATTCACGGCAACGGAGTTAAAGATCCCGCTCGCATCGCCGCAATGGTGAAGGAAACCCGGCTGGTGGAGGGCTATCGTCCGATGCCGATTCTGTTCAATGAAGACGATCACTTTGATTTTGACAAGCCGATGAACAATATGATGGCCGCGATTGGCGAGTATGCGTCGTGGGGCTACTTTGAGCCGGGCGCGAGTAACTATCGCGATGGCTATCAGTGTCCGCCTGTCAATTGGGGAATTAATAGCCCGCTGAAGCAGGGTTTCTTCAAGCTTTCCAAGCAGGTGACTGGGGCATGATTCGATCCATTCTTTTTGACCTGGGCAACGTGCTGGTGCCCTTTGAGATTGATCGCGGCTATGCGGCGCTCAGTGCCAATGGCGGATTGCCGGTCGATGAGATTGCGGTGCGCATTCGCGAGTCTGGCCTGTATGCGGCGTTTGAGTCTGGCCAGTTTGAGACTACCGAATTTCACGAGCGATTCTCGCGGCTGTTGGACCTGAAGGCCACACCCGCCGAGTTTCGTGAGATCTGGAACTCGATCTTTCTGCCCGATGGCCTGACGAGCGAAGAGTTGATTCTTGAGCTGAAGGATCGCTACCGACTGGTGTTGTTGTCGAACACGAATGAGCTGCACTTTGGTTGGCTGAGTGAGCGCTACCCGGTGCTGCGGCACTTTGATGCTTACACGCTGTCGTATGAAGTGGGAGCGATGAAACCCAGCCCGAAGATCTACGAGGCGGCAGTGGCGAACGCCAAGTGTGCGCCAGAGGAATGCTTCTTCACGGATGACGTGCTGGCCTATGTGGAAGGAGCGCGCGCCTATGGCATTAATGCAGAGCAGTTTCAGGGCGAGGCGGTGCTGCGCGGACATCTGCAGCAGCGCGGACTACTGATCTGAAAAAGCAAGAGAGGCCGCCCTTTCGGGCGGCCTCTCTTGTGTCGACTTGTTTGTCAGTTGATTTTAGAAGTGGTACTTCAGACCAAACTGGATGTTGCGAGGCATGCCCACCTGGCCACCGATTGAACCGTAGCCCGCCGGTGCCGTGATGTCACGACCCGGAGCGCCCCAGCTTACATAGTTGAGAACGTTGAACAATTCTGCGCGGAATTCAAGATACTGGCGTTCGGTGATCGCGAAGCGCTTACCGACCGAAGTATCAAGATTGAAGAAGCCAGGAGCCCGCTCGGTGCCGACACCAGAGCTGCCGAATTTGCCGAGAGCAGGTATGCCGTAGGCACAGGTGCCGTTGTTCACGCCGGCAGTACAGAAGCTGCTTGCAGTTACATCGCCGAACCAGCGATCCACAGTGCGGACGGAAGGATCAGCCTGTACCTGATAACGATTGGCGCGTGCATTGCCACGGGGGCTCTGCAGCGAGTTCGTATTTTGCGTTGAGGCGAAAATCGTGACAGGGAAACCACCGCGCTTGGCGAGGTTGTAGTTCACATTCCAGCCACCCAGAATCAGATCTACTGCCTTGTTTGTGCTGGAACCGAACTTCTTGCCCTTGCCAAAAGGAAGGCTGTAGGAACCGGCGGTGGTGAAGTTGTGACGGACGTCGAAGCAGGCTGGGCCATAGTTACCGCGACGATTGTTCGCATCCTGCCAGTAAGCACCTTCTGCGTTGACTCCACCGCAGCCGTAGTAGCCGAGGCCATCGGTGTTGGTCTTGGAGTAGGTGTACTGAAAGAGCATTTCAAAGCCACTCGACAGGCGACGGCGACCGCTGACCTGCAAAGCGTTGTACCAACTGGTACCGCTAGACTCGGTCAAGGCGATGTTGCCCACGTTGGGCAGCGACTTGAAGAGAGGGCGGCGGTCGTTGATGGGAGCCCAAGTCGTAGGATCTCCAACGCCCGGCAACGGATTGTTGCCTTCGTGCGGGATTACGAGGTGGGTGCCACGCTGGCCTACGTAGGCGACGTTGACATTGGTGGAGCTGCCAATCTGGCGCTCGATGGCGACGTTGAACTGATTCGTCATCTGGGGACGAAGGTTAAGGTCCCAGGCGCGGCCCTGATAGAAGGGAAGCGAAGTGGGAGTTGCGCGTTGACTGGTCAAGTCACCGCGTGCGATCACATCGGTGAAGCCAGTGGAGATCTTACCTGGAGTGGCGGCGTCATAGGTGACGTTGGACTCAGTGAAGAAGGGCGGGTTCAAGGTGAGGCGAAGGTTGGCACCCGTGCCCTCGAGGAAGTTGGACAAGCGATAGGCAGCGCGGATGACCGTCTTCTGATTGATGCTGTAAGCGAGGCCAAGATTGGGATTGAACTGTTTCTTGTAGCTCTTGTAGAGCGCGCGGCCATATTCGCCTGAGCCTGGGTAAATGAGCGCGCCGGTATAGGTGTTGATGTTGACCTGACGATCAGCAACTTCATAGATGGGCGACATGTATTCCCAGCTCAAGCCGTAGTTGAAGGTGAGGTTGCGGCGGATCTTCCAGCTATCCTGTACGAAGACCAGGTTGCGCCATTGACGATGGCCCCAAGGGCCAGAGACGGCACCGCGACCCTTGCTGGCCAGAGAGTCGAGCAAGAAATCGCCGATGTCAACGCCGGAGTAAGCGCCGTTGTAACTAAAGGAACCAAGGGCACCATTGTTGCCAGCGTAATATCGGTTCTGGCGGTTACGCATCAGGTTTACACCGAACTTCAGGAGGTGCGAGCCCTTCTGGTAAGTGTTGTTTGTCTGGAACTGGAACTTGTTGTCGCGAGTATTGGCGATGGTTGCGCCTGAGCCGATACCGGACAAGCTGCCACCTAGGTTGACACTCGACAAACCGGGGATAAACTGGCCGCCGGGGATGCCGGCCTTGGCGTTGCCATCAGCTCCGAGCTTGCCAGACCAGTCGTTGACAGTGTCATCAATGCCGACCAGGCTGTAGGAAAAGCGGTTATCGGAAACAAGGTTTGTGGTCCAGGTACGAGTCCAATTCACGACTCCGGACCAGGTTGGGCCGTAGCCACCGCCGGTCATGAATAAAGGCAGGGCGGCTTGAGAACCGTAGGTCTCATACAGACCTTTTGAGTAACGGAACATCAAATTGTCTTTGTCGCTCAAGCGATAGTCGAGCTTGAGATCGCCCTGTTTATTGCTGAGGAAGTTGCGCGTTCCGCCAACGTAATTGCTTCCGACACCCAACGGACCGACGCCATTGTTGTTTGGCAGCGGGTAGAGCGACGGGTTTGCAAACAGGTACTTTGCGACCGGGCTGAAGCGCGAGGTCGGGATCTGATTGTTGGGGAAAGGAGTGCGCGTTGCCAAGGTGGAGCCTGTGCTGGGATCGCGAATGATTTGATTATTGACGACAAGGAACTGACTGAGATCGCCTCCGCGCCATGTGGCCGGAGCGACGGACGCAGTAGCGGGGCCGGCGATGCGGCGTTCTGTCCCCTCATAGTCGGCAAAGAAGAACAGTTTGTTCTTTTTGATTGGTCCACCGATGGTGCCACCGAAGATGTTCTGGCGAAGAGCCTGGCGTTTGGTGCCGGCACGGTTGGCAAAGAAGCCATTTGCATCGAGTTGTTCATTGCGGAGAAACTCGAACGCGTTGCCGTGAATCTGATTGGTGCCGCTCTTGATCGTAAGCACGACGCTTGCGCCACCGACGTTGCCAAATTCTGCACCGGCATTGCCAGTTACTACTTTGACTTCTTCGAGAGCATCGACGTTCGGCTGGTAGCCGATCTGGTTATCAACCGACTGGTTGATATCGACGCCATCGAGAATAAAATTATTGGTCTGCTCACGGTTACCGTTTACCTGCGGACGTGAACCTGAACCCTGGAAGCGGGCAGCGGTGTTCATTGCACCGGGAGAGGTGGAGACGGCACCTGGGATGAGCAGCGTCAAGGCCGCGAAATTGCGACCGTTGAGAGGGATGCTCGTCAGCTTTGACGAAGAGAGCGTGTCGCCCGTCGCCTGAGTCTCCGTCTGGAGGAGCGGCGTGAACGCGCTGACCTCAACGGACTGCGAAACATCGCCAAGCTCAAGCTTGATGTCGACGGTGGCAACCTGATTGGTTTCAAGCGTAAACGGTCCAAGCCTGGATTTCTTGAATCCGGTGGCTTCGGCCGTTACCGTATATTCGCCGATCGTGAGGAAGGGGAAGGTATAGTTGCCCGACTCGTTGGAGACGGTATTGGAAATAAGATTGGTGCCGGACTTTGTCACGGACACCTTGACCTTTGGAACAGCGGCGCCGGATGCGTCTAGCACCACGCCTTTGATCGAGCCCGTAATCGTCTGCGCGTGCAGCGACATGGTGAGCAAGACCGAAAAAAGCAATATCTTGAATGTTTTCATAGACCCTTACATCCGAGTGTAACAGAGGGTCATCGAGATTTGAGCCAAAGACTTTCGACTTTGGGTGGCACGGACTCGGCTAAGTCAGCGCTGATTTGAGCTTGTCGCCAAAAAGAGAGCCATTTTCTGGCTTACTTGTGGCCTTTGCTATCGGAGGAGCGATGATCTGAGTAGGTGCAGCTTCGTTGTCTGCCAGGTACTTGTCTTTCTTAAGGATGGTGCGCTCCATCGAAGGCAAGTACGCAGTCCAAGTCCCGGTCATGGACTTGTCTTTTTTGGCGTGTTGACGCATCGACTCCATCTTGGAATCTAGATTGTCGAGGTGGTGCAGCAACATCGCCTCCAGGAACATCGGCGTCTTGGGGCTGCCATAGGCGAGCTCACCGTGGTGACTCACCACCAGATGCTCCACCAATACGCGCAGCTTGGGGGGGAAGTCTGGGAGCGTGCTGAGCTTGTCCGCAATCATCCTGAGCGCGATGATGATGTGACCCAGCAACTGGCCTTCGCTTGAATAGGCGAAGCTACGCTCGTAGCTAAGTTCGTGGATCTTGCCGATGTCGTGCAGGACGACGCCAGTGAGGAGGAGATCGAGATCAACTTCCGCATAGTGGCCAGCAGTCATGCGGGCCAGCGAGGCGAGACTGAGGACGTGCTCGAGGAGCCCGCCGAGCCAGGCATGGTGGATCGACTTGGCCGCAGGGGCGAGACGATATTTGCGCGAGATCTCTGGGTCATCGAGCAGTGCATTAAGGAGTGCCTTGAGATGCGGGTTCTCAAAGCCACTGACGGTGGTGCGCAGTTCCGTCCACATTTCGTCCAGAGGGCGGCTGGAAATTGGGAAGAAGTCGCCAAGCTCAACTTCGCGATCCTCGAGCTTTTGAAGGCGATGGATCGTGATCTGCGGCTTATTCTGGAAGGCCTGGACGCGACCGCGAATGCGGACAAAGTCATCGCGTTCAAAGCCGTCCATGATCTCCTCGACGTTGTCCCACATCTTGGCGTCGATGTCACCGGTCTTATCAACCAGCGTCAGGGACAGATAGGGCTCGCCAGATTTCTTTTGACGCACGTCTTTCGCCTGGACGAGAAAGACCGCAGTGATGTCGGAGTCGGATCGCAACTCGCTAACGTAGGGACTCTTCATGGATGGTGGGGCAGCCGCTTACTTGGCTACAGTTGATGACTTTGAATTGGCACTAGTCTTGGTGCCTGGGATCGGCACGATCCAGAGGACGCGCTTCATGTGCTTGCGGCTGGCCACTTCTTCTTTGGACACAGTCTCGGGCTTCAACTGAGCGGGATCGGTCCAGGCCGTATTCTTGCCGGGGGCTGCGCCGGAATCGATAAAGCCTTCTTTGATTTCGAGAAAGGCATCCATGCGCAGATGGGTAAGGTACTCGCGCATTTGCGGCTGGAAGCGGGGCATATAGAGCCGCTCGTTGATCTCGTTTTCTACTTGTTCGAAGTCTGCTTGGCCAGCTTTGTGGACGTCCTCAACGCGCAGGATGAGCCATCCGTTGGGCAGCTTGATCGGGTCGGTGACAAAATTCTTCTGGCCGGTAAAGACGATGTCTTCAATGCTTTTGTTGAGCATGCCCTTCTTCATCCAGCCGATTTCGCCATCCTCGCCTTTGGACTGCGACTCGCTAAAGTCACGAATCAGCGCGCTGAATTTCTCATTCTTGCGAGCCCGAACCACGATGTCCTTGGCCTTTTTCTCGAGACCCGCGATTTCTGCCGGGCTCTTGCCCTCACCCGATAACAACAACTCTCGAAGCAGAATCTCCTCTTCGCGGACGAATTCGGTCTTGTGAGCTTCGTAATATGCGCGTACTTCCTCCTTCTTGATGCTGACCTTACTTCCAACTTCCTGGCGGACCACACGCTGAGTGATCATGTTGTTGCGCATTTCACTGCGCCAATCCTCAAAGGTTTGCCCGGTCTGCTCCTGAATCATTTTGGCGAGGTCTTCCTGATTGGCGACCTTCATCCGCACCATCAGGTCGGCGACATATTTGCTGATTTCGCCGTCGACGCTGATGCTGAGATCTTTGCCCCTTTGCGTCAGCAGCAGGGTGTCGATGCGGTCGCGAAGGGTGTCTTTCTCACTTGTTGCCAGAGCCTTTTCGATATCGGCAGGAGGGACTTTGCGCGCCTTCATCTCTTCAACCATGTTGCGACGTGACCGCATCAGATCGCTGTTGGTGATGATATCGCCGTTGACCTTGGCAACAATCTGTTCCACTACGGTCACATCTGCCGCAAAGGTCGCCCACGCCAAGCTTAAAAAAATCGCTGAAATCCGCATGATTACGCCTCTAGTGTACACCTGCACGCAGCCTGCCATTGGCGAGCGGTCCGTATCGGTAGTATTGAGAACAGGATGAATCGACTCCGCGATAAGGTACTGGAACAACTGCGCCAAGGCGTTAGCCCAGAGGCACTGAGCCTCACGCTGGTGCTGGGATTGGCGATCGGCACGATCCCTGTGCTTGGATCAACGACGATGCTTTGTGCAGGAACGGCGATCATGCTGCGCCTGAACCAGCCCTTAATTCATACAATCAACTTCTTTGTCTACCCATTGCAACTGTTGCTGTATGTTCCACTGCTTATGCTGGGAGCGCGACTGCTGGATCCGACTTTGGCGACGCTCAAGCTGCCCGAGATTCTCGCGATGTTTCAAGCCGACCTTTGGCAGGCGATCCTCAGGCTATTCTGGGCCAATCTGGGTGGTTTGTTAATCTGGGGCGCGGTGGCGGTGCCGACAGGCACTCTGCTGTACGCCGTGCTTTTGCGCATCCTGCGAAAGTTTCACAAGGTTGAGTTGGCAAGCAGCCACGGATGAAATCACTATCGCGTATTATTCGATTAAGGAAGCCTAGCGAATTTCGCTACCCGTTGAACCATGAAACGACGACACTTATTCACACTGATCCCTGCCCTTGGAGCTTGCAATCGAGGCGGCAACAAGATTGAAGGCCGTTGGGAGGGCAAGTTGACTAACGGCGTTTCCAGCATGACGATGAACCTCGACTTTTTACCAAAACCAGACAAGACTTTTGACCTGCGGGCGACCTGTCATGACCGGTTCCTGATGGAGCATCCGATACAAACGTGGAAATTGGAGGGGGCTGAGTTTTCCTTCACACTGCCGCTAATTGAGGGAGCCAGAACGTATACGGGACACTATGGCGGACCGACTTTCGATATTGAATATACGCCTGCGGGGGAGACGCTGCATTTGATCCGTCTTGGCCATGCGCCGAGCCTGCCCTATAGCGAGAGTGGACCAATCGATTTCACGCCGACTCAGCGGTCGTCACGCGCCTCGGCGCAAATCTTTGGACGTACCGAAGCGCTGACACACTTCAATGCAGACTTGCTAGCGAGGCTGGGCCTGACGACGTCGGCGAAGTCATTGCCGGGAGCGGGTTGGGTGTTTGTCGATGATGCGCCGCTGCCGCCGCCGCCGAGCGATAATCCGCCAGCTTTTCTGATTTTGCTGTCACCGACGCATGATCGGATTGCCGAGATTATCCGCTATCAATGTCCAATCTTTGTCTTATTGGGCGAGGCAGATTCGCGGACACAGAAACTGGAGCGCGGCACGCGGCAGATTGCGTTTGACCTGCGCGAAGCGCTGACGAAGCAGAATCGCAAGGACTATCAGATCTCGGTTGTTCCGAAGGCAGATGAGACATTACGCACACCTGGGTTCGGGAAAGAATATCCACGGTTGTCGGCTGGTCACATCGATCACTTCCGTCGGTTCCTGGCAAGGTTTGAACCGACCGGGGGATAAACATATATGGCTTGCGTGATTTTAGCTCTGCTCCTTTGCATGATTCTGCCGACTTTCGCGCAGAGGGTTGAACCTTTCGAGGTTCAAGACGCAACAGTTACAGAAGTCCACGACGCGTTCCGCGCAGGGCGGCTCAGTTGTCGTGATTTGGTGGGGCATTACCTGAAGCGCATCGCGGCTTACGACAAGAACGGGCCCGCGATCAATTCGCTGATCCTGGTCAATCCTGATGCCGACAAGGAGGCCGCCGAATTAGACCGGCGCTTTGCTCAATCGGGCCTAACCGGGCCGCTCCATTGCGTCCCGATGATCGTCAAAGATAACTTTGAGACCAAGGGTATGCAGACTACGAATGGAGCTTTGACCTTTGCGGGCTATGTGCCCGACAAGGACGCTTTTCAGGTGAGGCGCATCCGAGAAGCCGGGGCTCTCGTATTGGCAAAATCGACGATGGCGGAGTGGGCGTTTAGCCCCTATGAGACAGTGAATTCTGTTCTTCCTGGCTATGCCAAGAACCCGTACGCGTTGGACCGCGTGACGGCTGGATCCAGTGGTGGAACGGCTGGGGCGGTGGCAGCGAGCCTCGGTTTGGTGGGCCTGGGGAGCGATACCGGCAATTCGATTCGCGGTCCATCTGCGCATCAGGCACTAGTGGGGATTCGATCAACGATGGGGCTGACAAGCCGGGCTGGGGTCTTTCCATTGAGCCTACTGGCCGACATTGCTGGACCGATGGGCAGAAGCGTTGCCGATGTGGTTGCGGTCTTTCAAGTGATTGTAGGTGAGGATGTGGATGACCCTGTGACTGCTGTAGCGCGCGGGCGGGCGGTGCCGAATTACGCCGCTTCACTGGATCGTAATGGGCTGCGAGGCGCGAGGATTGGCATCCTGCGACAGGCTTATGAACGTGAGTCGACAGACCCGGAGATCGTGCGGGTATTTCAGGCTGCCGTCGAAGACTTGAAGCGAGCAGGGGCGACGGTGGTTGATGTCGCAAAGATTGAGGGCACCGAGTTGAATGGCGGTGGACAGGACGCGGGGCCGTGTATGGGATTCAAGTACGATATGAATCGCTTTCTCGCGGCGCGCGCCGGGAAGGTTCCGGTGCAGACACTGATAGAGATTATCAAAGGTGGCAAGTTTCATCCCTCGGCTCAACGTCGACTGGAGGTGGCTGAACGGGGTGCGGAGAATGGGCCGGAGTCGGCCGCTTGCCAGGCGAATGCGGCTTATCGCGAACAGGTGCGGGCGGCTGTATTAAAAGCGATGGATAGCTTGAAATTGGATGCCTTCATTTATCCAACCTGGAGTAACCCGCCGCGATTGATTGGCGACCTCAATACGCCGCATGGCGACAACAGCCAGTTCTTTTCTCCGACGACTGGGTTTCCGGCGATTAGTGTGCCGATGGGATTTACGCGGGGTGGAAGCTTGCCGGCGGGCATGACAATCTACGGAAGACCCTGGAGCGAAGCGATGCTGTTCAGGTTTGCTTATGCCTACGAGCAGTTGACGCACCAAAGGCGTCCACCGACGAGCACTCCGCCGCTGCGGTAGGCGCTGGGCCATCTGACACCCTCCGTCGCAAAAGTATCCCTCCGGATGAGATGGACAACTTATTGCAAGCTCACGGCTACGCGATGACCTGGCCATCCTTCATCCGGACCTTACGGTCGGCGAAGTCGGCGGCTTCCGGATTGTGCGTGATCATGAGGATCGTCTGCCCGAACTTCTTGTTCAGGTCACGCAAGATGTTCAATACGGCGATGGAATTCTCTGTGTCGAGGTTTCCGGTTGGTTCGTCGGCCAGCAGGATCTTCGGCCGACTGACCAGGGCGCGGGCAATAGCCACGCGCTGCTGCTCTCCTCCGCTCATCGCTCTCGGCTTGTGCTTAAGGCGGCTGCCGATGCTGAGGGTGTCTAATACTTCCTTGAACCAGGGTTGATTCAGGTTGTTGGTTCCAGAAAGGCTTTCGGCCAAGGCGATGTTGTCGTAGGCGCTGAGGGTAGGAAGTAGATTGTACTTCTGGAAAACAAAGCCCACCGTGCCTCGGCGCAGGTGAGTTCTCGCCAAGTCGGACATTGACAGAAGATTTTTGCCGCCTAAGCGGATCGTTCCGCTGGTTGCCGGCGTGAGGCCACCGAGGACGTTGAAGAGGGTGGATTTGCCGCTGCCGGAGTGGCCTACGATTGCCAGAAATTCCCCATCCGCAACATCGAGATCGACGCCTCTGAGAGCTTTTACTTGCACTTCGCCTAACCTGTAAACTTTTTCGAGGTTTTTGATTTCAATCAGCGGCTGCTTATTCATAAGCTAGCGCCTCGATTGCATCCTGGCGGGCTGCCTTGTAGCCCGGATACAAGGCTCCGATCAGCGAAGCTCCGATGGCCACAAGCGTCGCGATTGGCCACCAGTTATAAACGATTTGCATCTGCAGGCTGGCGGGCACCAAGGTCAGGATTAGCCACTGGCTTCCGTAACTCAAGGCGATACCCATCATGCCGCCCAGGACAGACAACAAAATCGTTTCGCGGAAGAGGAGCTGGATTACGTAGAAGGGGGTTGCTCCGAGGCTTTTGAGGATTCCGATCTCCCGCGTTCTCTCCAGCACCGCTGTATAAAGGCTAAGAAAGACGACCAGGAAACCGACGATGATGCTGAGGCCGACAATCACGTTGAGAAAGGGGCGGAGGCCGGGGGCATTGTCGATGCTGATGAGCGAGGTGAAGCTGTTCATCGAATAGATCGGGGAGTCTTTCAGTCCGGGGAGAAGCTTGAGCTGCTCCACAATTTCTTCCACTTTTTTGGGATCGTCTACCTTGAGATAGATTTGGCTGAACTTGCCTGTGTTGCCAGTGAGGTCCTGAAGGATGTCGATGGGCATGAAGACGTGGCTCATCTTGCCGCTGCCGATGATTCCGGCGACGTTCCACTCTTTGTTCATCATCTTGACCGGGCCGTTGACCTTGAGCTTGCGCTGAGCGGCGTAGTGCTCATCGACGATGACATCGGTCGGTTTGGTCCAGGGGCCGCCCTCTTTGAAGGCAAAGCCGCCGCTAAATTGATTGAGCTTGTTGAGGTCGATGCCGGTGACCGAATTGAGAAAGCCTTCCATGCTGTGGATGGTGACGCCGATGGCGTCGGTTACATGAGGCTGCTCGCGGAGGTAGCCGACCAAGGCCACTTTCATGGAGGGGGCGCTCATACTGAGCACGCTAGTGCTGGGGCCTCGCACGATAATGTCTGCCCCAACGCCCCGACTGCGCTCCTGAAAGTCGTTCAGCATGCCGTAGCTCATGCCCACGAGAGTGAGCATCATATTGACCTGTACGGCAATCGCGAATACGACGAGGAGTGTCCGGATGGGCCTGTGCTTCAGGTTTTCTAGGACTAATTTGTTGATCAAACCTTCATTGTAGCTTGGGCGGGAGAGGGTATAGAATTCATTCATGCTACGACGCGCTTTTGTGACGACTGCCTTGGCAGCGAGCCAGGTGAAGGGTGCCAATGAACGGGTGAGGATGGGACTCGTGGGATGTGGCGGCAGGGGGCGCTATGTAGCGGGTTTTGCCAAGGAGAACCCGAATGCTCAGTATGTCGCAACGGCCGATGTTTATCTGCCGAATGCAAAGGCGGCAGCGACGCAGTTGGGGGCAACGGAGAGTTATCAGGACTTTCGGAAGCTGATTGAGCGCAAGGATATCGACGCCATCATTGTCGGGACGCCCGACCATTGGCATGCGGCGGTAGCAATTCTGGCGGCGCAAGCGGGCAAGGATGTTTATGTCGAGAAGCCGTTGGCGCATTCTGTCGTGGAAGGTCGCAAGATCATTCAGGCCATGGAGAGTACGAAGAAGCTCATCTATGGGGGGACGCAGCATCGGTCTGCGCCACACTTTGCGCAGGCGGCGGATTTAATTCAGAGCGGGTACATTGGCCCAGTGAAGTATGTTCGCATCTGGAACTATGTGAACTGGGCGCCAGCAATGATTGCGAAGGTTCCGGATAGCGCAGCGCCTGAGGGTTTGGACTGGGACATGTATCTCGGTGCGGCGCCGAAGGTTCCATTTAACCAGAAGCGGTTTCTGGCGACCTTCCGGAATTTTCGCGCCTATGCAGGCGGGACGATCACGGATTATGGAACGCATCGCTTCGACTCTTTGCATCAAATTATGGGATTGAAGGGGGCGGCGGCGGCACCGAAGACGGTGAGTGCGGCGGGTGGGCGGCTGGTGCTGGAAGGAGCCGGAGATACTCCGGATTTGCTGCAGGCGACCTACGAGTATGAGAATTTCGTTCTCAACTATGAGGGCGTAAATTTCAATGGGCATGGCGGAGGATATCGGTCGCCGGGCTTTAAATATTACAACTCCACCGGGGAGCGGGATCTACCGAACGGAATGATCTTTTATGGCACTAAGGGGACGATGGTGGCGGAGCGGGTTGGGTTTGAGATCTATTCGGAACCGGCGGGGCGGGGCGATACTCTGCCCCGATCGCAGCCGATGACAATTGTTGCGAAAGATGCTACCCGGGAGCACGCGATGCGCTTTGTCGATTGCGTGCGAGGGACTCAGGCACCCAACGCGACGGCGGTGAGCGCCCATATGGCCACGAATATCGGGCATCTGGGAAACATTGCGCTCGAGACGGGCAAGAAGCTTCATTGGGACGCTATCGTCGAGAAGTTTGATGCGCCTGAGGGGAACGCGTTACTATACCGGACGCCGCGCAAGGAGTGGGCACTGATCTAGGGGAGAATAGGGATTGAATGATTGAACACCTCCGCCCTGGCGTCCACGCGAACGCCGCCCGGGTTGTCCTATTTGATTTCGATGGCACGCTCTCGCTGATTCGCACAGGTTGGGTCGACATCATGGTGCCCCAGATGGTCGGGATTTTGGCTGCCCAGGAAAGCGGCGAATCTGAAGATACGCTGCGCGGCATAGTAGAAGAGTTTGTTGCCCGGCTGACCGGTAAAGAGACCATCTACCAGATGATGGAGCTCGCTGAGCAGGTGCGCCTGCGCGGCGGGCAACCTGAAGACCCGAAGGTCTACAAGAAGATGTACCTCGATGCATTGCACGAGACGATCAAGGACCGGCTGGAGGATTTGCGGAGCGGGAAGGTGTCGCCCGAGGCGCACCTGGTACCCGGATCTCGCGCACTGCTCGAAGAGTTGGCAGGGCGGGGGCTGAAACTGTATCTGGCGAGCGGCACAGACCACGACAATGTTGTTGAGGAGGCCAAGCTGCTGGATGTGTATCGATATTTTGACGGCGGAGTGTTTGGGGCGCTGGATGATCTGAGTAAGTTCTCCAAGGCGTTGCTGGTGAAGCAAATTGTGGAATCGAGCGAATATTCCGGCGCCGAGTTCCTGGGCTTTGGCGATGGGTATGTTGAGATCGAAGTTGTAAAACAGGCAGGGGGCGTGGCAGTAGGGGTGGCGTCTGAGGAGCCGACCTGCGTCAAGGTGGACAACTGGAAACGGGAGCGATTAGCGGGAGTGGGCGCGGATTTCATCGTCGCCAATTTTGAAAATCTTGATGGGCTGCGCGCGGCCCTGTTCCCTAAATAGATGACGATCGCGGAGATACTGGCTGGATTTGGCCGATTGAATGTGTTGGTGGTGGGAGATATCTGTCTCGACCGCTGGTGTAGCTATGACCCGGCGCTTAGCGAGGTCTCGCGGGAGACGGGGCTTCCCCGGACCGCCGTGGTGCACTATGAATCGACAGCCGGGGCCTGCGGAACGATTGCCAATAATCTGGTCGATCTTGGAATAGGAAGAGTGTCGGTGATGGGCGTCATCGGCGACGACACCCACGGCGATGAGCTGTTTCTAGCCCTTGGCTTGCGTGAGATTGACGTTGGTCTTGTCATTCGCTCACCGCTGGTGAACACTTTCACTTATATTAAACACATTAACTGTGTAAGTGGAATCGAAGATTTGCCGCGAGTTGACTATGTCAATGTAACGCCGCTGCCTGAAGCATTGGACAGCCAACTGGTTCAGGAATTCTTGACTTACGCGGCGATGTTCGATGCGATTTTGGTTTGTGACCAGGCAGAGACATCTGCTGGCGGGGTGATTACCGCTGCGCTCCGGGCAGCGATCTGTCAAGTGGCGCAAAAAGTAGTTTGGGTAGATTCCCGGCGGCGCGCGGAACTATTTGGAAATTGCTATTTGAAACCAAATGAAGACGAGGCGCGAGCAGCTGCGGCGCGACTGGGAGTGGCTGGTTTGGCGGCGCTTCGAGAAGCGCTGGAGTTAAAGGCGTTGGTGGTGACGGAAGGGGAGCGGGGTGCCAGGTTGATCGACGCTCAGGGTGTGCGCCAATTGAGAACAATTTCGGTCGACGCGCCTGTGGACATCTGTGGGGCGGGCGACAGTTTTTCTGCTGGCGCGGCATCAGCCCTTGCGGTGGGTGCCACAATCGACGAAGCTGTGCATGTGGGGAATCTTGTGGCAAGCGTGACAATCATGAAGCGCGGAACGGGAACAGCGAGCCAAGCAGAGGTGTTGGCGGCAGCGGCACGGGCAGGGTTGCGATGAATACGTTAGCGATCGATATTGGAGGAACGAAATTCTCCCTGGCGTTGTTTGCGGACAGCGAAATGGTGCTGCGCGAGTCCCATCAAACGGACCGGACCGGTGGCCCGCAAGCAATGATGACGCAGATGGCAGCAATCATTGATGTATGGCAGGGCGAGCATAAGGTTGATCGGTGTGGCATTGGGTTTGGGGGGCCGGTAGATTTTGGAGCCCAGAAAGTGACGCTGTCGACGCATGTCGAAGGATGGGCTGGCAACCCGTTGGTTGAGACGATTTCGGGGATGATTAGTGCGCCGGTGGTGATGGACAACGATGCAAATATGGGCGCATTGGGCGAGGGTATTTATGGAGCGGGGGCAGGAAAGCGACCGTTGTTTTATATGACGCTTTCAACAGGCATTGGCGGCGGGATCCTGACTGAGCAGGGTGTGTATCGTGGGGCGGACTGGTATGCGGGGGAGATTGGGCACTTGACAATTCGGCCTGGGGGGCCAAATTGTCTTTGCGGGGCTTATGGGTGCTTTGAGCGCATGTGTTGCGGGCTCTGGCTGGAGCGAGACTTTGGGAAGACGGCGCACGAACTGATGCGTGACGCGGCATTTGTCGAGAAGTATGTCGTCGACCTGAGCTTGGGGCTGAAGGCGGCTATTATGATTTTGAACCCGGCGCGGGTGGTAATTGGCGGAGGGATCAGCAAGGCTGGCGATGCTTTGTTTGTGCCGCTACGCGAAGAGTTGCGTCGGCAGATTACGGCCTGGTCAAGGGCACGAATTGACGTTGTACCGGCAGCACTGGCCGATGACAGTGTACTTTATGGCGCGCTTGCGCTGGCACAGGAGACTTACCCTATATGACTTATACCGAGAGCTACCGCAGCAAACTTATCGATACACTGAACGGACTGGATTTGAGCCGAGTCGATGAGGCGATTGCGTGGCTTAGCCAAGCACGCGACGAGGGCCGGACGATCTTTACGACTGGGAATGGCGGGAGTGCAGCGTCGGCATCACACTTTGTGTGCGACATGTTGAAGGGGGCGAGTTTCAAGAAAGACAAGCGGTTTCGCATAATGTCTCTGCATGACAACATGCCGACGTTGACGGCGTATTCCAACGACGTCGATTATCACGATGCGGCGGTTGAGCAGTTGAAGAACTTTGCAGTGGCGGGAGATGTTGTGATCGCGATCAGTGGGAGCGGGAACTCGCCGAATGTTTTGCGGGCGATTGAGTACGCGAATTCCATCGGATGCCGGACGATTGGACTGACGGGGCGCGATGGCGGGAAACTTGGCCCGCTGGTGCAGTTGGAGATTCACACGAACGATCCGCATATGGGGCGCATCGAAGACGCCCATATGATCGCGCTGCACATGATCTGCTATCAGTTCATGGACGTGGTGTAGCTATTTTCTGAAGAGGCTATTTCTTGAAGAGGCTGTCAAAGGCGGCCCGGGCTTCCTGTGAACTCTTCGGTGAGGAGAGCTGCTCAAGCGTTGGCGGGGCAGCAGTGCTGGTGCTGGCGTAGCCGCCGACGGGTCGCTGAGTTGGGGTATCGCGAGCCACAGTGACGCGTGTCTTGAAAAAAGTGCATTCATTGGCCAAGTCCTTCTTGGCAATGCGCTCCGGGATGGCCTTGACGCACTGAAAGCGCGTCGAGGAATCGAAGTGGGTGCAACCCTTGCAGCAGTGAAGATCGGAGTTGCATTTAGGGCACTTGGAAGTGAAATCGAGGCCGTCCAGGAATGTTGTGGAACAATTCCAACAGCGAGCCGCGGTGACGCTTTCGACAAGGCGCGGCAGGCGCGGGCCTGTTACGTCGATAGGCGGTTTGGGGCCACTGAATTTGGGCCGGTCTTCGCGTGGCCCGCGGTCACTGGGCCCGTTGTCCTGATAGCCACGTTGGCCATATTTTCGATCATTGTCCATACGGAATGGTTACTCCTAGAAGAAACTCGACAGGGAGCTTAGACCCTGAGATGTCGAGTTGGATGAATGCTTGATTGGCGATCGACGAAAGGAGATTGGATTCGGGTCCCAAGTAGCCGGCACTCCTATACGAGGGGCGTGCGAGGCATCGCGCCGATGTCCAACTCCTATGTATCACAGATCGCGACAAGATTCCAGCAAAATGGTTTAAGCGAAATGGTTTAAGCCCAACGGATGAGGTCGCCACAAGGGCGAGTCAGCGCAGGTGTAAAGTGATTCGGACTGATGCGAAGTGCGTAGCCGAGGCGGCCTGTATGGTGCGGAACGTAGTCGGCCTGATAGAGACAGGTTGCGTCGTTGCGATCTGTGGCGCGCAAAGAAACGACCTCAGTTTGCTCGAGAGTTCCGTCGACCGAGACACGGCCGACGAGAGCTTCGACGCGGACATCCTCGGGATCGAGGCCGGCGAGATCCACCGTCACGCGGAAGGGCGTGGACTGCCCGCTGATCAAAAGGCCTTCGGGCTTGGGTCCGACGTCGACAAACTTCAAGCGGTCCCAGGCAGCGCGAACGCGAAGCGTCCACTCGGCCTTGTTGCGCGCACCACGCCATTCGTCTTTGCGGTACTCGACGGCGGTGTGATACGCAGGCTCGTACAGGCGATGCATGTATTCCTGAATCATGCGCTGAGCGTTGAACTGAGGGCTGATTTTCTGAATACAGGATTTGACACGATCCAGCCAGCCAAGGGGCAGTCCGCTCTCATCGCGGTTGAAGAACATCGGGAGGATCTCGTTTTCGAGAATGGAGTAAATGCCTGAGGCATGGAACTCATCCTGACCCGCTTCATAGCCCTCGCGATCGCCGAGAGCAAAGCCGAGACCAGGCTCGTAAGCCTCATCCCACCAGCCGTCGAGAATACTGAGGTTTGGAACGCCGTTAATGGCTGCCTTCATGCCGCTGGTGCCGCAGGCTTCCTCGCCACGCCGGGGGTTATTGAGCCAGAGGTCGACACCCTGGACCATTTCACGAGCAACCTGGAGGCTGTAGTCTTCAACAAACAAAAGGTGCTGAGCGAGTTCCGGATCGCGTGACAATTGCACGATTTCACGGATAAGCGTTTTGCCAGGATGATCCTTGGGGTGGGCCTTGCCGGCAATGATGATCTGAACAGGGCGGTCTTTGGAATTGAGTAGCTTCTTGAGGCGTGCGACATCGCTGAAGATGAGCGTGGCGCGCTTGTAGGTGGCAAAGCGACGGGCGAAGCCGATGGTGAAGGCATCTGGATCGAGGACCTGTTCGAGTCGGCGGAGCTCGGTGGTGCTGGCATTGCGGCGGTCGGCGGCACGGACAGCGCGTTCACGAACAAACTGAACCATCTGGCGCTTCTGTTTACGATGGACTTCCCAGAGCTCTCGGGAGGGGATGTCTTTGACGTCGTCCCAGATTTTGGGATCGGTGTAGCGTTCGCGCCAATCGGGCTGGAGGTACTGGTCGTAGAGCATGGCGATTTCGCCATAGAGCATCGTTGGGAGGTGAATACCGTTGGTGACGGAGGTGATGGGGACTTCGCTGACAGGGAGGCCAGGCCAAAGATCGGCCCACATCTCCTGGGAAACTTCGCCGTGGAGAATAGAGACCGCGTTGCGATAAGCAGAGGCCTTCATAGCGAGGATGGCCATGGAAAAGCGCTCAGACGTATCGGCCGGGTTCTTGCGTCCCAAGGCAAAGACCTGGTCGATCGGGATGTTGGATTCTTCGCAATAGGCACTGAGGTATTCAAAGACGAGGCCGCCATCGAAGAGGTCGATACCGGCAGGGACGCTGGTATGCGTGGTGAAGATGTTGCTGGCTCGGGTGGCTTCGAAGGCTTCTGCAAAGCTAAGCTTTTCGTCCTCCATCAGAAGGCGCATACGCTCGAGCGGCATGAAGGCAGAGTGGCCTTCGTTCATGTGGAAGACATTGGGTTTGAGACCGATAGCCTTCAGCGCGCGCAGTCCACCGATGCCGAGCACAATCTCCTGACGGATGCGGGTGACGGAATCGCCGCCGTAGAGCTGATCGGTAATGTCACGGTAGCCCAGGTCGTGGTTCTGAGGGATGTTTGTGTCCATCAGGTAAAGCTTCACGCGACCAACCATCATGTGCCAGACCTTGATGGAGACCAAGCCAGCAGGTAGCTTAACGGTAACAATTAGTTCACTGCCGTCGGCCTTCAACACGGGCAGGACGGGGAGTTGATAGAAATCATTGACAGGAGTACGCTCCTGTTGCCAGCCATCGGAATTGAGCGTCTGCTGGAAGTATCCCTTTTGATAAAGCAAGCCAACGCCGACGAGCGGGTAGTTCTCGTCGCTTGTCGCCTTCATGTGGTCACCACTGAGGACTCCGAGGCCGCCGGAGTAAATCGCCATACACTCAGCGAGGCCGTACTCCATGGAGAAATAGGCGACGAGCCGATCGTCCTGAAAGGCAGGCGGGGCTTGCATATAAGCATCAAAGCGATCGCAGGCGCGCTGGTAGACGGCGAGATAGCGCTGGTCGGAAGCCGCCTTGGCCAGTACCTCTGGACGGAGGCGGCTGAGCATCAGGACGGGATTGTGTGATTCGCGCCAAAGGACGGGATCGAGGCGGCGGAAGAGGGCGCGCAACTGATGGTCCCAACTCCAGAGTATATTGGCCGCGATTTCAGGCAGACGATCCAGTGCCTTGGGAAGCGATGGGCGGACGAGGAATTCAGAGATCGGTTGAAGTTGGAAAGGCATGTGTATTTAGGCTGACCTGCAAGAAAAACGTGGAATTGGGAAACGAAACCGAGGAAGAGGGCGAACCGCAATGCCTCTAGCGAAACGAAAGCCGGAGCGTTAACGCTGAAGCTTAGTATACCGGACGATCACCACTGTTGGACAATGAGGTGAGACGATGGATTCCCCTGGATTAACGACTTCTAGGCTAGGCCGCTTTTTGGCATCGCGATGGATGCTTTACGTGCCGGTGATGTCACTGGCATTGATCGTCGCGGGCGGAGCCTGGTACGGCTACGGCGAATACCAGCGCCGCGAGCGGGCCGCAGCAGAATCGCGTAAGCCAAGGCCGGTGATAAATCCGCTAAGTCAGACATTTCCCGGCCAGATCCGGCCGCAGAAGACGGTACAGGTGGCGGTGCCAGTGGCGGGTACGCTGGAATCGCTAGAGGTAAGCGACGGCGAGGAAGTCATCGAGGGGCAGTTGTTGGCGCGGATCTTGAATAGCGGTCTCGCGGCAGCGAAACAGAGGGCGGTGGAGGAGTTGGATCGGGCCAAGGGGAGAGTGTCAGAACTCGAGAGTCAAGTACTAGCGGCGAGGCTGGAGGCGAGCCGGGCGAGCGCAGACATGGCACGGGTTCGAATTGAATACGAGACTGCGTCACGGGCCTACGATCGCCAGCAGAAACTATTTCGAGAAGGGGCGACGGCGCGCAGGAGTTATGAGAAAGCGGAAGTGGATTACCGCAAACTACTTGAGGAAAATAAGAGCCTGGAGGAGACGGCGGCGCGAAGTGAAGCAGCTGTGAAGCGGCTGCATGGGGCGGTGGATGAGGCTCGAGGGCGGGAGGCCGAGAAGGCCGCGGAGTTGGAAGATGCGGATGATCAGTTGCTGAGCGGCGAGGTAAAGGCACCGGTATCAGGAGTAATCACCGGGCATTCCAAGAATGCAGGAGATGAGGTTACTCGCGATATTGGAGCCCTGTTTGAGATTGCGACGGACCTCACGGCGATGGAGGCTGTGGTGGAGGTGCCGGAGGTGGTGGGCAAGAAACTGATGGTGGGGGGACGGGCGTTTGTGCAGATCAGCGAGGCGGGTGAGGCACCGGTGAATGGAGTGATTCGCGAGGTGAAGGATGGGAAGGCGGTGGTGGAGTTTTTGTCGCCGAATGCTGGCGTGAAGCCGGGCATGAGCGCGCAAGTCAGATTTTTAGCAGGTGAGTGACCCGCAAGTTAGATGATCCACGCATGTAAGGGCATGCAACGAATCACTCACTTACTCCTGCTCTTGGCGTGCAGCCCAATTGCCGCCTATCCAATTACGATCACTCTTAACTGTGGGTCAGTTAATTTTCTGAGTACGCCCAGCTTGACGATCAACTGTCCCGGGTTTCAGGTCAGCGGCGGAACAATCTCCGGCGTGACTTCGCTCCAGTCCGCGACGGCCGTTTTTCCAAGTCTTGGATCCGCCACTGTGACAAATGACATCATCAGCGTGGCAGCGTTCAGTATCGACCCGAGCACGATGATCTTAGGCAATCCAGGGTTGGTCAGCGACTCTGTATTCAGTTCCGCCACGTCAACTTTAGGGGGCATAGCGTTTGCACCGTTTGCGATCAATGCTGTTGGGGCACTCAACGCAGGCTCGCCATTTGTTTTTCAGGCATGCTATGCGGTCAGTTACGTCTACAGCGGGAATGGCACGGCAACTGGACCCGGCGGTTCGGCGGGGTGCGGAGGTGCGGGCTACCCGGCATTTGACCCAGGCATCGGACCGACGGTGCCAGAGCCTTCGACCGCCTGGCTGATATTGCCCGGGTTGGCGGGCTGCGCGCTAGCGCGTCGGCGGCGACTAATGCAAATGTTCGCACAACATTGGGGTGTGAAATGAGTGGGCTCCGTGTACTTGCCGTGCTGGCCGCTGGGGCGGCGAGCGCGTTGGCCTCAACAATGACGCTGGCATGCAATCCTTCGCCCTTGGTACTGGGGACGGATGGCGATCTAAGAGCCATTGCCGACTGCCCGGGCTTTTCTGTAACAGCCGGATCCGTGAGTGCAATCACTCTGTCCATTACATTGAGTGCGATTTTCACCAGCGCCGGGACGGCACACACGTTCACGGACACGAACCCGGAATTTAATCCAGTGACCTTTTTCAGCCAGGTGAGTGGCGCTGGATTCCAAACAACGACCGATCTGAACTTTACAAGCAACCGTTTCTCATCGCCGACAACGCTGCAATTTTCAGTGACATCCGCTGGAGTTGTGAACACTGGAACGGTGTCGAGCTTGGTGGCCTGCTATTCGGTGACATACACCTACAGTGGAACGGGAAGCCCAGTGGGTGCGGTGGGAAGCGGCACGTGCGACGCGGCGGGCACGGCGGCGGCGAACATGCCAGAGCCCTCGACAGCCTAGCTTATTCTGCCGGGTCTACTAGGCTATGGGATTACTCGCCTAAGACGTACTTGGAGAACCACTTCAGGTTCTCGTCCATAACGTGCATTGCCTCTTTGGGGTGATTGATGCCGTGGCCGAAGCCCTTGTAGAGGACCAGCCGGGCGGGCACGCCTCGATCCTTAAGACCTTGATAGAGTTCGAAGGCGTTGGGCGGGGGCACACGCTTGTCATTATCACCGTGCTGAATCAGGACCGGCGCCTTGGCAGTATTGATGTAAGTCATTGGCGAGGTCTTGCGGTAGATTTCCATATCTTCCCAGGGCGTCGCCTTTAAATATTGGCGGGTAAAAGGATGGATGTCGGTATTGACATAGTAAGTGACCCAGTTAGAAATACCAGCCCCCACACTGACGGCCTGGAAGCGATCTCCGTGAGCAGTTGCCAGAAAGGCCGAGATGTAACCACCCTGGCTCCAGCCCATAGTGCCGATGTGTTTTTCATCGACGAAGCCCTGAGCAATGAGGTGATCCACGCCGGAGAGGACGTCCCAGGCATCGCCGACGCCTAGATTCCGCACATTCAATGCGCGAAACTTTTCGCCATACCCGGTCGAGCCGCGATAGTTAGGCTTCAAGACCACTGCGCCTTTCGCTACGAACTGCTCTACGGGGTAGGTATTGTCGGGAGCGAGAGTCGGAAGGTCGATGCCGGTCGGTCCCCCATGGATCACGACCAGCAGCGGATATTTTTTTGATTTGTCGAAGTTAGGCGGAGTGAGTAACACACCTTCGATGAGCGCACCGTCTTTGCTCTTCCAGGACACCAGTTGGCGATTGGCAGGCTTGAAAGTAGCCCACTGAGACTTAAGATCGGTGAGTGCCTTGGGCTGCCAGGACAGGACTGGGGTTACATAAACCTCGGCATTGCCGTTGACTGGTGCGCCAATAAATGCTGCCCGATCAAGAGCCCTGGTGAGAGTGACGCCGGCGAAGTTCCAGCCGGAGCCGGTATCGATTGTCCGCGGGTTGCCACCCTTGGGATTAGCGAGATAGACGCCGGAGGCGGTCTTCCTACGACCAGTGAAGACGATTCCCCGCCCTGTCCACTCGACGATTTGCGGCTGCTCGTCAAAGTCAGGAGTGATGTTCCTGGGCTCGCCACCAGCGAGGCTGCGGACCTCGATATGACTGTTGGCGTAAAAGCCGTTTTCGACTTCGCCGACTGTGGTGTAGGCAAGGTCTTTGGCGTCTGGGGACCAGTGAAGATTGCCGAAAGAGTTGCGCGTTTGGGTGAGGGTGCGGCGGGCCTTGTTGCTGACATCGACGATTTCCAACTTGGCACCAAGAGTGGAGAGTTCGGGATTGAGCTTCGTTGCGAGGGCGAGGCTCTTGCCATCGGGGGAGACAGCCATTGATGAAATGTGAAAGTCACCTTCAGTAATCCGCTCTGCCTTTTGTTTGGTGGCGTCGCCGACTTTGATTCGCCAGACGTGGGACATGGTGTGGCCTTCGTCGACGACGGTGAGTTCGCCGTATTTCTTCTTCGTGTCTTTCGCGGCAGGGCTTTCGGCGTCGGGGGCGAGGAAGTAGATCCAATTGGCATCGCGCCAGTCGATGTCACTGATTGCGGTCTCGTGGTCGCTCAGTTGCATGGCTTCCCCACCCGCGAGGGGAATTATGTAGACCTGCTGCTTGCCGTCGCGATCAGAGGTGAAGGCGAGTCGCTTGGAATCAGCCGACCATTCCGGAGCGCTGACAGATTTGCGACTGGCGGTGAGCTTGAGACTCTTGCCGGTGGCGAGGTCGGCGACGTACAAGTCGCTGCCGTAGGCGTTCTCATCCCAGTCTGTGCGTGAGAGCACATAGGCGACGGATCGTCCGTCAGGCGAGATGACAGCACCGGATGCACGTTGCATGTTGAGGGCGTCTTTCGCGGTGGGGGCCTGAGCCAAGGCCAGCGCGGCCAGGATGGGAAGGAGCACAATTCGCATTGATCTTAGAATACGCTGGAGATTATGGAATTTCTTGCCGCTTCGTTGCTTGAGCTCATTACCCAGACCTCAGTGAATCTTCCCCCCGATGTCCGCGCCGCCATGGGCACGACGATTGCAGCCGAGACGCCGAACACGCAGAGCGCGCAGGCATTGAACATCATCGCGTCAAATATCGACATGGCTATGGAGGACGAGGGTCCGATTTGCCAGGACACCGGGATGCCGACCTTTTTGATCCACACACCGGTGGGTGTTAATCAGATCGCATTGAAGAAGGCGGTGAAAGAGGCGGTGGCTGAGGCGACACGGCGCGGGAAGCTGAGGCCCAATTCTGTAGACAGCATTACCGGAGAGAACTCCGGCAACAACCTCGGACACGAGACACCGGTGTTTCACTTCGAACAGTGGGAGAAGGATGAGATCGAGATCAAGCTGGTGTTGAAGGGTGGCGGCTGCGAGAACAAGAACATCCAGTATTCGCTGCCGACAACGCTTGAGAATATTGGCAAGGCCGGACGCGATTTGGACGGCGTACGAAAGTGCCTTCTTCATGCCGTGTGGCAGGCCCAGGGTCAGGGCTGTGCGCCGGGTGCCTTGGGTGTCTGTATTGGCAGTGACAGGGCGCATGGCTATTGGCTGGCCAAAGAGCAGCTATTCCGATCGCTGGATGATACGAATGCCGACCCTGTGTTGGCCAAGCTGGAAACCGAAATTATGGAGGAGGCCAATCGCATATCAATCGGTGCGATGGGGTTTGGCGGGAAGGCTAGTTTAATCGGATGCAAGATTGTGGCGGCCAATCGCTTGCCTGCCAGTTTTTTTGTAAGTGTCGCGTATGAGTGCTGGGCGTTTCGACGTCTGGGCGTATTACTGGATCCTGTAAGTGGGGCGATCAAAGATTGGCTGTATCGCGACCCATCGCGACCAGTCGAGAAGATGTCGCAGGAAAGTGGCTTCGCCTTGAGTGGGCGCGAGGTTGTATTGACCGCGCCAATTACCGAGGCGCAGGCGCGGGCGTTGAAAGTGGGCGACGTGGTGCTGGTTCGTGGGCGCATGTATACGGGCCGCGATGCGGTTCATGCGCACCTGATGAACACCCCGCCGCCAGTGGATTTGAAGGGCCAAATCATTTACCACTGTGGACCCGTGATGTTGAAGAGTGGAGATACCTGGCAGGTGAAGGCGGCGGGACCAACCACATCGATTCGCGAGGAGCCGTATCAGGCAACCATTATCGAGAAGTATGGCGTGCGCGCGGTGATTGGCAAAGGGGGTATGGGCGCCAAGACAAGCGCGGCGCTGAAACAATTTGGCGCGGTGTATCTGAATGGCATTGGCGGGGCGGCGCAGTTTTATGCGCGCACCGTAAAGAAGGTGGCGGGCGTGGACTTAATGGAGTTCGGCATTCCAGAGGCAATGTGGCACCTGGATGTGCATGACTTTGTAGCGATCGTGACGATGGACGCGCACGGGAATTCGCTGCACAAGGATGTCGAGGAATTGACGGCCCAGGACCTTGCCAGATTGGCCAACGTTTAGGGCTTTTTCTTCTTTGCCGGGGCATCAGGAGCCTTCGGCGCCTCCGGCTTGGCCGGATCTTTGTCACCAAAGTTGATCTCAGATTCGGTGGTGGAGATGGACGATTCCGTCGAGAAACGGCGGTAGTTTTTGAACTCGATCTCGTTCATCGAGCAGCGAGTTGTATAGCGCCAGCAGGAAAGATTTTCGCTCTTGGTGGGGAGCAGATACTTTTCGCCCTTGATGGTTACCCAGCCATATTCGATCATGAGTTCGACGGCATCGAGTTCGTAGGTTTGCGGGAGACGACGGCCTTGCATTTCGATGCGGAGGACACGGGCCGTGATGGGGTCGATCCAGATTGCGCCTTTGTAAGCGGGCTTGATCATCGTGGTGTACTGCACCTGCCAGTGGGAGTTGGCCTTCTCAACAGTGAAATCGTAGACTTCGCAGTCGATGCCAGCGATTTTGTCCGTTCCGCGCTTCTTGAATTCAGCATCGGTGGCAGGGTGGAGAACGTCGACAAGGACCGTGCCCCAATCACCACGCGACCATGAGCCGGTGTCCTCAGGCCTGGCACCGGGCTTGAGCGCCTTTCCGTTGATGCGGACGTTACGGTAGTCTTCTTTGCGATCAACGTACATGACCTCGACGTCGACTCTGTCTTCCTTCTTCCACTTGGGAGGCTTGGCGTTGCTCATCATGCGATTGACACCTTCGTCGCAGATGAAGTTGGGGAGGGTGGAATCGTAGTCGGCCGACGCTTCGGCTGCGCGCGCGATAAGGGGGTCGTTGACGCGGGTGCGCGGGATGCTGGCGGAAATATCGAAGGCGGGCTTGGTTCGAGAGGGGCGGTTGCTGGGGTCGGTCGCGGCTTTAGCGTCTTTGGGCTCAGCGAGGTTGGGGTCGAGTTTCTGCTCCGGGGCTAGCTCAGACAACGACTCGTTACCCGAGATGATATTGGGACCTTTGGCGGCGGGGATGGGAGCTTTGCGAGGGGCGTTGGGGCCGCGCTTAACGACGGGAGGGCCGGGATCGTCGGGGTCCGGCTTGGGCGGGGGCTGGGACTGGGCGTTGAGCTGGAAAAGCGAGGCAAAGAGAAATAGGGCAGAAATCCTGGGGAACATAGTTGCGGGCCTCCCGGCTATAGAGCATAGACGCGTTTTGCATGCGACTGGCTTCATGGTAGTCTAAAGATTCGATGCCCGAAAAGGCCAGGTAGCTCAGTTGGTAGAGCAGCGGACTGAAAATCCGCGTGTCGGGGGTTCAAGTCCCTCTCTGGCCACCATTTCTTTTTCTACTCCCCTCCTCCAGCAGTCCCAAGCACACGAGATCTTAACAATCGCGTGTTACGAACAGTACAGTGATGAAACTGTTTAGCTTTTTGGCGATTGCGCTCCGCGTCTATGCTCAGGGCGTCGAGACTCCGGTTGTGAATTCGATCCTGACGGCGAGCGCATTTGGGGCATACCTTGGCGCGGCAGCACCAGCGTCATATATCGAAATCTATGGGACAAAGCTCGCGGGCTCAACGCGGGAGTGGGCCGCCACTGACTTTTCGGGGAGGAATGCACCCACCTCGCTCGACGGAGTGACCGTGAGCATCAACGGGACGTTGGCCTACATCAGCTACGTCAGCCCCGGTCAAATCAATGCTCAGCTCCCCGACGCGATTGCGGTTGGACCGGCTTCCGTTGTCGTCACCTACCAAGGTCGATCAAGCGTCGCCGCAATGCTGACCGTCAATGCGCGTCAACCAGGGCTGCTTGCACCCGCCAGTTTTCTGGTCGACGGGAAACAGTATGTGGCCGCAGTACACTCGGCTACCGGCACTTTTGTCAGCAATGGCAACATACCCTCGCTGGCCGCTGCACCTGCGGTGCCGGGGGAGACTCTCACCGTTTACGCGACGGGGTTTGGACCTGTGACCGGGACAACCGTTGCTGGCCAAATTGCGAGCGGACTGAGCAGCACGGCGGATCAGGTTAGCGTTACGATCGGCGACTTACCCGCCACAGTGACTTATTCAGGCCTTGCGCCGGGGCTTGTGGGTGTTTACCAGTTGAATATCGTTGTACCGGGGTTTACCACTGCTGGAGATTTCGGCGTGCAAGTGGCATTGAATGGAGTGAGGAGCAGTCTGCAGAAGCTGCTTCTGTCAGTTCGGCCTGCTGCGAATGTAGTGACTTTCAACCTGACAAGTGCATCTGGCGCAAATGGCGGGGCGCTGCCAAATGACTACACTTGCGACGGTATGGGGTCGACGATACAACTGTCCTGGAGCGGTGCGCCGTCCGGGACGAAGGAATTTGCCATGTTGATGACAACGCTGCCTGGGGACGGCACCACCAAATGGAATTGGGTGCTGTACGGCATCTCAGGGGCGACGACGAGTCTACTGCGCGACAGTTTTCTGGTGGGCAAGATGGGCGTGGGAAGCGATGGGCCAGGGACGGTCTACAACCCTCCCTGCTCGCAGGGCCCGGGGGCGAAGCTCTACACCTATACCGTCTATGCGCTGTCTGCCTCGCCCGTGTTTTCGGTGCCGACAAATCAAGTGACCGGTCAGATGGTGACGGACGCAATCTCCGGGATCACGACAGGGAAGGCCGTGCTCAACCTGTCAGCCAACCGGACTGCCGCTACATCAACCGGCTCCAGCGCGGCTTGCAATACGATCCGCAGTTCTACGCGGGCCTCCAAATCGGGAACTGCAGCTGTGAGTTGCGATGCAACTTATGCTTATGTCAGCTCGAATGGAATCACGACTGCGCCCATGATGAATGGCATCACTTCGACTAACTTGCAGTTTCCGATTCCGGTGAACTTCAATGGCTCGAATGCATGGAAGATCCCGTTGAGCCCGGCGGTTGCGGCCACGCCTACAAGTGTTGTGGATGGGCCGCTGGGGGTGGCGATCAATGGCTTGCCGATCTTCAATCCCTGCACGCAAGGCGGTTGTGTGACCGGCGGGGACACCAAGGTACTGGGGCAGTTGGACACCTGCAATGGACATGCCGGACGCGCAGATGATTATCACTATCACGCCGCGCCGAACTGTATGATGGCGGACCAGCCGCCAAGTTACTGGGACACGCACCCTCTCGGCTGGGCGCTGGATGGCTTCGCCATTTTTGGGTTTAATGATGCCGATGGCTCGGTGGCAACCAGGGATGCGGTGTGTGGCGGCAACACAAAGACAGTGCCGAACGCGCCAGTCGGTTATGCCTATCACGTAACAAATGCATCGCCCTATGTGACGAACTGCCTGGCGGGCACGCCCAGCCCAGACCTTGCCGGACAGGGTGCCAAATACCGGCCGTTCCGACAGCCACCAGTGACACCGTTTACTGTTTCGGGGATGACCATGACGACCGACACAGATGGGTACCAGGTGATTCAGTTCACCTCGGCAATCAACTTTACGGCAACTGAGACCGGAACCGACAGATATCCAAATCCTCCGGGGACCTATAAGATTCGATACAAGCAAGTGACCGACGATGAGCTCATCCCGCTGCTGGCGCAAAGACCGAACACCACTAGTTGTTGGCTCTTCGAATTTACAAATAGCGGCGGCACCACGACGCAACCGAGCGTTTCCTATTGCAAGTGAGGGTTCAAACCATGCTCAGCCGATTGATGATCTTTCTAATACTTTGCGGGGGTGCTGCGCCAGCCCATGAGTTGCAAGACAACCGCGCTACGTTAGTGCTGCGAGACAAGACGCATGTATCTGTCACTCTTTTTGTCAAATATACGGAGGCGCTGCATTTGGCGTTAGCGCCGCAGCAGCCTTACACGGCATTTCTGATCGTGTATTCAACGATGGACTCAGCCGCCTTCGAGAAAGAATTGCTTCGGGCGCAGGCGAAGTTTCAAGCTTCGACAGGAATTCGCCAGGCAGCGACACAAGTGACGATGACCAACTGGATCTGGCCCGGCGCGAAGCAAGTTCAAGCGATGATGCAGAACCAGATCATGCAAGCGACAGTCGACCCTGGCGGGCATGCCCACGAGGAAGCGTCTGAAATCCGTGCTGATGCTGTTGCGACTCGCGAAATTCGTGGTGTCACAATGGAATTTCCGGACGAGTTTCGCCGGATGCTAGTTGTCTCGTATCGGCCAAATCAGGTGTGGGTACACCCGAAGGGTCCATCTGTCGAAATTCGCTTTTGAGGAAATGCTGCGGTGTTGGCTGGAATGGGAAGAGCGCTACAGCGCCTTACGCTAAGCTCCGAGTAAGTCGATTCTCCAAGAGTGGCCCTTCCAATCCGTCTTACATTGTGAGAGACTGACTGTGCTCGCGAAGCGAAGCGCAGAAAGCGAACACGCTGTGATCGGCACAACCGTATCCCACTACCGCATTGTTGACAAGCTCGGTGCCGGAGGCATGGGTGAAGTCTTTGTTGCGGAAGATTTGATTCTGCACCGGATGGTGGCGATCAAATTTGCGGCGCGCGAGGGCGCCGGGGGCTTAGAGGATCGCTTACTCGAAGAAGCGCGGTCGGCATCGGCCCTGGACCATCCAAACATCGCCCGTATCTACGATTGCGGCGAGACTGAGGGGCGACTCTTTGTCGTTATGGAACGAGTGAAGGGCAGGACGCTGGCGGACATCATTCACGACGGGCCCGTCCCGCTTCCGAAGGTGATCCTCATAGGCGGTGCAGTGTTAGCAGGGCTGGGAGCGGCACACCGTGCGGGGATTGTACACCGGGACGTAAAACCCTCCAATGTGATGGTGGACGAGGGAGGCACGGTCAAGGTACTCGACTTTGGCTTGGCTAAGCGAAGGCCGGTGAGGCAATTGGCGGCTGCTGCTTCGGGCGACGCCGAGACGATGGCGATGACCACGATGGCGCCGCTAACTGGGCGCGGGCAGGTACTGGGAACGCCTGCTTATATGTCGCCGGAGCATGTCCGCGGAGTAACTGTCGATGCGCGTGGCGATGTATTTTCCGTCGGGAGCCTGCTTTATGCGTGCGTGACGGGTCACTCTCCATTTCGCGGCCAGACCACTGCGGAGGTGATGGGTCAGGTGATGCACGTGACTCCTCAGCTTGCGTCGTCGAGTTCATCCGGCGTGCCGAGTGAGTTTGATCGCATTGTGATGAAGGCGCTCGAAAAGGATCCAGCGAACCGCTATCAGACGGCGGAAGAGATGCGGCTGGAATTGACGCGACTGGGAGAGAACATGAGCGGGTCGGGCGGGCTGGCGATGATGGCCGCTCCTGTGGCACCCGTGCCAGATCCAATGTTGCGACGTAAGTGGATGGTTGGGGTCGGGGCGGGCGCTGCGGCGGCTGCGGGTGTGGGAGTTTGGCAATTTGCCGGGTTAGGCTCGGCGGGGCCATCGCCAGAGGCACTGCGTTGGTATGAGTTGGGGGTTGGGGCGTTGCGCGACGGCACTTACTTTAACGCGACGAGTGCGCTGGGACGGGCGGTGGCGGCGGATGATGGGTTTGCTCTGGGACATGCGCGATTGGCGGAGGCGTGGTCAGAACTGGATTCGATCGAGCGGGCGCAGCGGGAAATGCTACTGGCGCTGCGGGGGAAGAATAAAGAGAGCATGACGATCGAAGCGATTCAGGCAGTGATCACTCGGGATTTCCCCACAGCGATCGCCCGTTATGAAGCGCTGTTGAAAGAGACGCCGACAGCAGGAAAACCGCAGGTTTGGCTGGATTTGGGGCGGGCTTATGAGAAAGCAAATAACGCGACTAAGGCCCTGGAGTGCTACAACGAAGCAGCGAAGGATAGCCAGTATGCAGCGGCGTTCTTGCGTAGGGGTGTGTTGAACGGACAACAGGGCAAGATGGAGCCAGCCGAGAAGGACTTGGCGCAGGCGCAGTCGATTTATGAGGCGAGCCGGAATTTGGAAGGTGTGGCGGAGGTCCAATTTCAGCTTGGGAGGAGACTTGCAATGCGAGGGAGGCTAGTGCCAGCCCGTGAAGCGTTGGAGAAGTCTTTGAAGCTGGCTGCCGATTTCGCGAGTGAGTTTCAACAGTTGAGATCGCAGTTGCAGCTGAGTGTAGTGACCTATATGGAGGGCAATAGCGCAGCGGCACAGGAGATGGCGAAGGAAGTTGTGAGAAAGGCGAGGCAGGCGAGGCTACCGTACCTTACGATACGAGGGCTTGTCGATCTGGGTAATGCCCAATTGGCCAAGGGGGATCTGACCGTGGCGGAGCTAACCCTGCGGGAAGCCGTGGAGTTGGCGACGGCAGACAGGCTACCTCGCCTGCAAGCCGTCGCCCAATTGAGCTTGGGAGCCGTACTTGCGCAGGCACGTAAATTTGAAGATGCCGAGGCGCCGTTGAAGTCTGCGCTGAGTTTCTTCACTCGCGGCCAATTTGAGGTCGAGTCGGCACAGTGCCAAACGGGGCTTACTCGTGTGTATCGATCTCGTGGGGAATTCGAGGAGGTTCACCGGATATTGGCCGAACAGTTGCGGCTGGCTGAAGCTGGCAAGAATCCCGATAAGATCAGCGCGGTACTGGGAGAGATCGCCAATGTATACGCCCTCCAGGAACGTTATCCCGACGCACTAAAAGCATTTGAACACCGATACGAGATCGCCAAGGACCGCGGTGTGATGGCCGATATTGGGTATAGCTTGAGCGGTCAGGTTTCGATGTTGGCGCAGTTAGGGGAGGCGGCAAGAGCGAGGTCATTGTTTGAAGACCTGCGAAAGCGGATGGCGGGCAGCGATCTGATGGGTAAGCGATTGAGGTGGTTGGAGGTAGACCTGCTTTACTGTGACGGTGCTTGGAGCGCAACAGCGGCTGCGGCTGCCGTCCAGTTGGCAGAACTTGGGCTGGTATTGGATAAGGAACTGGAATTGAGAGGGTTGCGAGTGTGCTCGTTGGCGCGCAGCGGACGGAACACGGAAGCGCTCTCAGAGCTGGCGACTCTAACCGAAAAATCCAAACAGAGCTTGGATGCGGACCGGCGGGAGGGGCTCAAGCTGGTAGCTGCTGAAGTCTATCTGCTGGCTAAGAATGGAGCACGGGCGAGCGAACTAGCGCAAACCGCCATACAACATTTCGAGAAGCGCCAGCAGTTGGATTCGTGGTCTCGAGCGGAAACGCTCGTAGGCGCAGGCGCATTGCAACAGCGCGATACGTCCAGAGGAGCGCAGTGCCGGGCTTCTGTGGCAAACATTCTGAGTCGGATTAGTTCGACTTGGGGTGTGGAATGGGCGAAGAAGTATTCTGCGGCACCCCAACAGGCGCTGTTCAGGAAGTATTTGGCCTAGCAGTAACAAACGAAAAGGAGATTAATCATCATGTCAGAAGCTAATTTTAGGAACTTAGTGTACGCGGCTCTCTTAGTCTTATTGGGACTCAGCTCCTACGCGCTCTACCGCATTAGGCCCCTCGGGGGAGGCAGCGACGACCAGCCGATTACGGTAGCGGGCGGGTCGTTGTATCTTGGCAATCACCACGATACAACATGGACTCCCGTCATTGTGGGGAACGGTGCCCTTGAGGATAAGTACCTTCTCTATTCGCCCACATATGTAGGTCAACAAACCGGGCTGATCGAAATCAACGGCACCGAGGACAATGGAACTGCGGAGGGCCGTGAGATTAACTTTACGGGGAGGCAAACCTCCGGGGTGGAATTGAGCATTGAAATGGATTACGGCTCAAACACTGCTGCTCCAGAACAGACTATGACGCTAGCATCGCGAGCGGCAGGCACCCAACTCTTGTTTAGAACCCAGAACAAGAACGCCGGAGTAGTTACAAGAGTGGTTAACCCAAAGCGCATGTTAAAGATGCTGAACTTTCTGCGGCGGAGTGCGCGGAACGGCTACAACATCGTAACTGTAAGGCTCACCGGTATTACTACCGTCACCGGAACGATCACGTCTCCGATCTCGATTAAGGACAGCGACTTCAACCTGCTAGTTCACTATTGCGTTCCCAATGCCTCGGGTTGCCCTTAACATCCGCCGCGAAATTAAGGATTGGATGCCCCCTGCTAGACTTCCAGCTTCCAAGGCGCTCGATACTTCGCCTTCAAGAACGGCTTCACTTCGGCCTGCTTGACGGTCCAGTTCTTCTCATCCCAGTCGAGGCGCGTCTTATGGCGCAGGGACAGATTGGCGAGGACACAGACCGTTGACGACCGCACGCAGGTCTCGATCTCGCTCTGCGGCTTCTCGCGACTCTTGATGCAGGCCAGCCAGTTCTCCCAATGGGGAACGTTCATCTTCCCCATTTCGGGGTCCTTCTCGTAGGTCTGCGCCGGCACAGCAGACTTCGCGTTCGGGATCAACCAACAGCCAGAGCGATTGACGATAACCGTCGCCTCCGTACCGTGGATCGAGGTCCCCGCCCCATGACCAAACATCGGCATCGGATTAGCGGTGCGGCTCTCATAACTCGTGATGAAACCCGGATACTCAAAGGTAGCCAGTAAGGTATCCGGCGTCTCCACATTGTCCTTCACATACAACTTGCCGCCCATCGAGTTGATGGACGTCGGCATGATCTCCTTGAAGCACTGGTGGAGCGGATCGATGAGGTGGACGCCCCAGTCGGTCATCGCGCCACCAGCGTAATCCCAGAAATAACGGAATGTCGGGAAGCTGGCCGCCTTGACGCCCCAGCGGTTTGCATTGAACGGCACCTTGGGCGCGGGCCCGAGCCACATATCCCAGTTCAGGCCAGCCGGAATCTCTTCGCCATCTGGCGGGTTGCCGTAGCCCTTCTGCGCCACTGCCCCCGCTTGCCAAGTATGACAAAAGGTAATGTCGCCGAGGATGCCGCTTTGGACGAGTTCGGCCGCCTTCTTGAAATAGGCACCGGAGCGCTGCATGGTTCCCGCCTGCACAATGCGCTTGTACTTGCGGGCCGCCTCCACCATCTTGGTGCCTTCGTCGACATAGACACAGGCTGGCTTTTCGACATAGACGTCCTTGCCCGCCTTGCAAGCCTCGACGGTCATATAGGGGTGCCAATGATCGGGGGTGGAGATACAGACAGCGTCAATCGACTTGTCTGCAATGATCTTGCGGAAGTCGTCGGTGCCTTTGATCTCATGTCCACCTTTGCGGGCAGAGGCTTCGGCGCGTTCGAGGTGCGGCTGGTAAACGTCGCAGAGAGCGACGGGCTGGAGGCCGGGGACGCTCATCGAATAGCGGAGGTTGCCGGAGCCCATCGCGCCCAGGCCGATGAAGCCAACAGCCACACGGTCGTTGGCCCCGCGCACTTGCCCGGTAAATATCGAAGTGGTGAACGCGGAGCCGATCGCCAGGGTCGCATCGCGTCTAGAGGTGGTTTTCTTTAAGGAATCCATGTCCTCTGCATTGTATGCCCGTTAGCGTCCGTTGACTACCAATACGTTGAACGATTCGGGGGTTTGCTTGCGGGTGCCCTTCTTGGACGGGTCAGAAGGAGCGGTTGTCGTGAAGTCGGCGGCGGGCAAATAGAGGAGACCGGTCTTATGATCGATGGCCATCGTCTTGGCGCTCTGCTGGGTCTTGAGGGCGACGACAACCGCATAGGAATCGGCTGATTTCTGCTCAAAGACATTCAGGAGTCCTTCGCCACTGGAAACAAATATGCGCTTGGTTACGCTATCAAATTCAGCCCAGTCTGCACCAGCGCCGATTGGGAATTTGGCAACCTCTTTGCCGCTGGTTGCATCGATGACGATCATAAGCGGGTTGTCGCGGCAGGCGACAAAGATGCGATCGGTTTTCGCGTCGTAAGTCATGCCGGTGGGCGTCTTGGCGGAAGCAATGGCCACTCGTTTGACCACTTTCATAGTATTTGGGTCGAAAGCCACGATCTCTGCGGTGTCTTCGATGGCCACCCAGATCAGGCCATTCTTGCCCGCTGCGTGCTGCTCTCCATCGCCAGCGAGGGCGAGCGTGCCGACGACAGCGCCGGTTGTGGCGTCCAGAACAGTGGAGTCGTGTGAGCCGTGATTGTTGGTGAAGATGTGGTTTGAGGCAGCATCGTAGTAGATACCATCCGGGCCCTTGCCCACGTCGATTTTCTTGATTGTCTTGAGCGTGGCAAGGTCAAACATAGAGAGCTTGTCCTCACGGCCGTTGGTCGTGAAGCCGTGCTTGGCCTTAGGGACGACCGCGATGCCGTGCACGCCGGGTGTGTCCACAATCGAACCAACGGCTTTGCCGGAGTCGAGGTCCAGAACTTCCACCTGGGTTGCATGAGAGATGTATAGTCTGCGTCCAGGTTCATCAATGGTGATGTAGTCCCATCCGCCAACTGGCCCGCCAATGGGGAACTTCTTGAGGATCTTCATTTCGGCAGCAGGCAGCAGGGCCGCAGCCAGGGATAAGCAAAGTAGCACTCGGGTGTTCATGGTTAGCTCAGGGTTGCCTTAAGCATACGCGCAGTTTCTGAAATTCGAGTGAAACTGCGCGTATGCGCCGGCGGCGATTAAGTCTTCGGGCGGTCGCTGAGATACTTCATCAGCGTCGCCGCCAGACCGTCGATGGCAGATCCGCCTCCGCCGCCACCTGAGACAAAGATCTCAGGAACGAAGCGATTGCCACTCTTGGAAAGTGCGTCGATAGCGTTGACAAAGGCCGTGGCATTGGCGCCAAAACTCTTGACCTGGGCGTCGTAAGCTTCCGCTTTGGCCAGACCAATGGCGCGAACCTCAGCGCCTTTGGCCGTACCGGTTTCTGAGATATAGAAACTTTCGCCGGCAGCCTCTGCGCGGCGGGCACTGGCCTGGTTAGTTTTGATCGTCACGCCGACGGCAGACTTAGCCAGTTCAGCCTGCATGTCAGCGGTACCGCGCGCTTGCTCCATGAGTATGCGTTGATCCTGCGCCTGGCGTTGCTGCTCGAAGGTAGCGATCTCTTGCTTCGCGATCTCGCGCTCGGTCAGTACCTTGACCAGGTCTTCCGGAAATAGAACGTCCTGGATGTAAACGCCCTTGGTCTCGACGAAGTAGATCGCCAGTTGCGCAGAGATGCTCTCGAAAGCCTTACGCTGGACCTCTTGACGCCGCTCGATAAAGCCAATCGCGGGCATGGCCTGCAAGGTATCGCGGAAGTGGTTGCCGACGGCGGCCTGCAGAACTTCATCGATTAGATTGTTGATCGTGCCAACGGTGAGAATCACTTTGGGCGCTTGGGTATCAGCGACGTGAATCTGAACCTGCAAATCGATGCGGAAGATGAAGCCCTCAGCACTCTTGGCAGTGATGGTTTCGAGCTTCGCATCCAGGTGATGAGCGGCCGAGACGCGCTCGGCCCAGTTGAGGGTCAAAATCGCGGTTGGTACCATCTCGGCCTTGTAGCAATAAGGATTGATCGGGTATTTTCCCGTCCGCAGCGGCTCGCGCCAAATGCCACGATGTCCGGGGCGAACCAGGGTGCCGAATTTGAATTCTGCACCGGAAGTATCGCGCGGCGGTAATCCCACATAGCTCTTGATCACGGCCACCTGACCTTGTTCAATGACTAACATCGGGACTAACTCGACTTTGACAAGAAAGGGATTGATAGTGTAGGCACCGTACAGGATCGGGTCGTGTTGGAGGCCAATTTTGCCACCCTGATCAAGGAAGGCCTGGAAATTTTGGTAGTTGTTGTGGAGTTCATTCTTGGCACCGAATAAGGTCTCCACGATATCGAGGTCTGAGGCTGTGCGGCTCTCCATCTCGATCACGTCGTTGAAGCCGCCCAGCCGACTGGAGATGTCACCAGCCGGAAGAGGATTGCCCTCGAGCGTCGTTACGATTCCAATGCGGTCACCAACATCGGTTCCCCGTTGGATACGCAGGACCTCGAAATCCTCCTCGCGAAGGTGGAAGCTCTGCGGATTGATCGCGCCACGCTTGGCGCTGAGTTCCGGGTTCACCGGCAGGCCAAAGGTATAGTCGCGCGTTACCACCATGAAGGCAACGGGATGCAACGGCAGTGTCGTTCCAGGGGGCAATACAGGACGTTGCACGCCCTTTTCGCCGCCGCCACGAACAAAGGCGTCAAGATCAGCAAACTGACCAAACTCCGGCTTGTAAATGCCGCTTTTAGCGCCTACCGGCAAGGGAGCGCCAACCTGGGCAAGCACCACGCCGATTTGACCAGCGGGAATTTGCACCCACGGGAATTTCTGGACGCCGTACAGAGGCCACAACCGATATCGAAGTCCCGGCATCAAGAGTTCAGCTTGATAACCGGCTGCGCCATCAAAGGCGATGAGATTGTCTTCGCTAAGCTTTTTGGTCGAAAAGCGCTTGGTAACCAGGCCGACTTCGCTTGGTCCAATGCGATGAAAAGAATTGAGATAGACGATGATTGCCGCCAGGGCGACTATGCACAGTGCGGCTGAAAAGACCACGATCCACATGGGACAGGTCTCCTTTCAAGGATTTCGATTTCTAGGGGGTTTGATGATGCTAGAGCGACGCTCTAGATCGGAGAGGAAGGATTCATGTTGAGCAACCAGGCTCGATACTGATATTAGATCCACTTACAGTCGGAGTCAATGAAAATCGGCATATAATAGGCGTTTATGATAGCAGCCACTCTGATAATGAGTAGTTTTTTGGCCCAGGGAACCGTGGCTTTGGACGCCGTGCGCCCGATTGCCACCGGTGAAAGCCTATGGACTGAAGAACTGACATGGATGGAAGTGCGCGATGCCGTGAAGGCTGGAAAGACGACGGTGATCGTTGCCACTGGCGGCATTGAGCAGAATGGGCCATATGTGGCGGGGGGTAAACACAACTTCGTCCTGCAGGTTGTGCTGCCCTATATCGCAAAGGCTATGGGGAACGCACTGCTTGCGCCGATCGTGAAGTTTGTCCCCGAGGGGGCCATCGAACCCACGGCTACCAGCCATATGCGTTATCCAGGTACGATCAGCGTTGAAGAATCTACCTTTGAAGCGTTGCTTACTGATATCTGTCGAAGTTACAGGGCGCATGGGTTTAAGGACATCGTGTTACTCGGCGACAGCGGGGGGAATCAGAAGGGAATGGAAGCGGTGGCGAAGGCGCTAAACCTGAAGTGGAAGGCTGAGTCCACGCGGGTTCATTACTTGCGTGAGTATTATGCAGAAGACCCCTGGAGTTACGCATTCCTGAAATCGAAGGGGATTATACAGATCGACAAGACACCGGGCCCTGGTGAGAAAGCGGACCGCCCAGCACACACGCGGAACAACATCCACGACGACATCTACTATGAAGCGCAGATCGCCGTTCTGGACCCAAAGCTGATTCGCGCAGAACAGCGAGAGAAGGCCGGCTTGTTGTCGCTGCACGGCGTCAATGAGGCACCGATCTCCAAGACCATTGAACTTGGCCGACAATTGGCGGAATATCGAGCGGGGATCACACTCAAGGCCTATCAGGCATCGCTTGCCAGATCGAGGAAGAAATGAGCGCAGCACTGCTATCGTCTGAGAGGACGCTTGGCGTCATTGGCGCGGGCGTGATGGGGTCAGCACTGCTCAAGGGCATGCTCGACCATGGGTTGCTGAAAAAAGAGCAAGCCTGGGCCGCATCCAAGACTGAGATCAGTTGCCACGAGGTTGCCGCAGTTCTGGGCATCGTCGCCCGTCGCGATTACGATGAGCTTGTGGCGAAGGCCGGCATCCTGTTGGTCGCTGTGAAGCCAAACCAGGCGGCCAAAGTTGCAGAAAAGCTCAAGACCGCTGGCTTGCGCCCAGAAACCTTGATCATCAGCGTGCTGGCGGGCGTCACGACCGAAAAATTGCAGTTGCTACTGGCCTCAGACAATCCGGTGATCCGCGCCATGCCCAATACACCCTGTCTGGTGGGCCATGGCGTTACGGTCTACTGTGGCGGCAGCCATGCAGAGAAAGAGCATCTGGCGCTGGCTGAAAAGATCTTCCATAGCGTCGGCAAGGCGCTTGAGGTTGAAGAACACTACTTCAACGCGGTTACGGCGTTGAGCGGCTCCGGGCCTGCCTACATGTACCTGGTGATGGAGGCTCTTGCCGACGCGGGGGTTCGAGTGGGCCTGCCGCGTGACCTGGCGATGACTCTCGTCGCGCAGACAATGCTGGGTTCGGCGCGAATGGTGCAAGAGACGGGCCGCCATCCTGCAGCTCTTCGCGATGACGTCACGACTCCGGCTGGCTGCACGATTGGAGGCCTGATGATGCTGGAGGATGGAAAGATTCGCAGCGTGCTTGCGCGTGCGGTCGAAGAAGCGACAAAGATCGTCGACCAGCTTGGGCGCGGGAAAAGTTAGTTTTTTGCATTCGATCGCTCAACTGCTGCGTACTGTCTGATAGATGGGTAGATTGCCAAGCTTTACCGAGTTGGTTCACGAGCACCAGTCGATGGTTTTTTCCATCGCGCTGCGTGCGCTGGGCAACCGCGCGGTGGCAGAGGATCTGGCCCAGGAAGTTTTCCTGAGCCTGCACGAAAACCTGGCGGACATCGAAAGTGAAGACCACGCTCGTCGGTGGTTGCGTCGCACAACTGTCAATCGCACGATTGATGAAATGCGGCGCAGACAGCGGCGGCGCGGCCCATCACTTGAGGACGTGGCGGAGCCGTCGATTGCGGCGGTTGAGCGCGATCCGCTGATGCTTGGGCATTTGAGGCAATCCGTCCTCGCCTTGCCACCGCTGGCAAGGATGCTGACGATTCTGCGGTTTCAGGAAGAAATGGAACCGCGCGAAATCGCGGCGCACCTGGATATGCCGGTCGCGACTGTCAAGAGCCGCCTGCATCGCACGATGAAACTGTTGCGAGTCAAGCTGGAGCGCCATTCGCAGATAAGGACAACACCATGATCGACGAGCATGAATACGAAGCAAGAATGCGCGAGGCTTTGCGGCCGATAGCGGCTCCGCGCGGTCTGGCCGATCAGATTCTGGCAAAAGCCGCTGCGCGTAAGCGGCCCAGTCCGATTCTGCAATGGGCGGCGATTGCGGCAGCGCTGCTCATCGGCGCCTTTGGGCTTATGGCTTGGCGGTCGTATCAAGTAGAAAAACAGTTCCGTCTGGCGATGAACATCACCTCACGCAAAGTTACCCAAATTCAACACAAGTTAGTGATCGAAATCCCGCTGCCGAACCGCAGCGAAAGGCACACCAACAATGAAAACTAGAGACTTCATCTTTATCCTCAGCTTGGCTTCGACGCTCTTTGCCGAACAGGCGCTCGACCTGAGCGCACTCAAGGGCCTGGAAGCGAAGGCGAAGGACTCGACAAGCATCGACCTCGGCCAAGATACGCTGAAGCTGATGATGGGCTTTGCGTCCGACAGCAATGGCGAACTGCAGCGGCTGGCTAAGACGATCGAGCTGATCCAGGTAAGAACCTTTGCGTTCGAAAAAGACAACATGTACAACATGGCAGACATGGAGGCACTGCGGCAAAAGGTGAAGGCTTCGGATTTTGTCCCCTTTTTATCACACAAAGAGAAGGGCGGCTTTACGGAGATCCTGATGCGCAAGGGGCCCAAGGGACTACGGGGCTTTGTAGTGCTCACGGCGGAGGCTCGGGAGATCACGATCATAAATATCACCGGTGACCTTGACCTAAACACCTTGAGCAAGCTAGGTGGAAAGTTCGGCATCCCCGACATCCAACTCGAGAACAACAGCAAGCCTGCCAAAGCTCCCAAGGCTAAAGACAAGGACAAAGATCAAGACGAGCACTAAGTCCGCGCCGGGCCGACTGAAGGGTGGTAGCATTTCGCAATGCGCCACCCTTTTTTGTTGGTCTGCGCGGCAACAGCGATGCTGGCTGCCGACACGCCGTGGCCGGTGAACGGCGGCCCGGACAACATTCGTTACTCAAAACTAAGACAGATTACGCCGGCCAATGTCGGGCAGTTGCAGGTGGCATGGACTTGGGACGCGCATGAGGCGTTCAAAGACTCGGAGATGCAAAGCAACCCAATCGTGTTGGATGGCGTGATGTATGTAACGACGCCGAAAATGCACGCTGTGGCTCTGGACGCGCGGACCGGCAAAGAGATCTGGAAATTCGATCTGAGCAACGGTGACAAGATCCAGCGGCGCTTTCGCCATCGGGGAGTGACGGTGACGAAGGATCGGGTGTTCGCGAATTACCGCCAATATCTTTGGGCGCTGGACCGCAAGACCGGAAAGCCGATTCAGAAATTCGGCGACGACGGGCGAATCGATTTGCGGAAGGGTTTGGATCGGCCGTACGAGCAACTTAGTGTGGGTGCGTCGAGCCCTGGAGTAGTGTACGGCGACTTGATCATCATGGGCAGCGCGGTGCCAGAGACGCTGCCCGGCGCGCCAGGGGACATTCGCGCCTATGACGTGAACACCGGCCAGTTGCGCTGGACCTTTCACACGATTCCCCATCCAGGCGAGTTTGGCTACGATACTTGGCCGCCAGAGGCATGGAAGACCAACGGCGGGGCAAACGCCTGGGCGGGACTGAGCGTGGACGCCAGACTGGGGATGGTGTTTGCAGCGACAGGATCGGCTTCGTTCGATTTTTATGGTGCCAACCGGCACGGAGACAACCTGTTCGCCGATACGATCCTCGCACTGAATGCCAAAACCGGCAAGCGGATTTGGCATTTTCAAGGCGTCAAGCACGACGTATGGGATTTGGATTTTCCTGCGGCGCCGAGCCTGGTGACGGTGACGCGGGACGGCAAAAAAATTGAGGCGATTGCGCAAATCACCAAGACCGGCTTTGTGTTCGTGCTGGACAGGCGGACAGGCAAGCCGCTGTTTCCGATCGAATATCGCAAGGTACCGGCGTCCGCTGTAGATGGCGAGAAGCTCGCCGAGACACAACCTTATCCGCTGAAGCCGCCGCCATTCACGCGGCAGAACTTCACCGAAGACATGATAACGAATCGAACGCCGGAGGCGCACGCGGCCGTGCTAGCGGCTGTGCGCAAGATTGACGCAGGCCCAATGTACACGCCGCCAAGCCTGAAAGGGACGATGTTGTTTCCGGGTACGGATGGCGGGGGCGAGTGGGGCGGAGCCGCCTATGACCCCGAGACAGGCTTGCTGTATGTGAATTCCAACGAGCAGCCATGGATCATCCGCCTGGTTACTCAAGATACGACGTCGCTGTACCGGAATAATTGTTCGGGATGTCATCGCGACGACTTGAAAGGTGCGCCGCCCACCTTCCCTTCCCTGGTGGATGTCGGCCAGCGGCGAGGCAAAGACGAGTTGGTGAAATACATCAACGAGGGGACCGGGCGGATGCCGGGCTTCAGCCACCTTGGGCGCGGCGTGGGAGAAATCGTAGATTTCCTGCTTACAGGCAAGGATTCAGGGACCGTGGCGCAGAAAGACGCCTACTGGCAGAAGTATCGAAATGAGGGCTACATTTTATTCCGCGACCCGGAGGGCTATCCGCCTCTGACGCCACCCTGGGGGACACTGAACGCAATCGACTTGAACAAGGGCGAGATCCGCTGGCAGATTCCGCTGGGCGAATATCCAGAGTTAGTGGCCAAGGGGATCAAAGACACGGGCAGCGACAACTATGGCGGACCAGTAGTTACCGCCAGCGGCTTGCTGTTCATAGGGGCGACGAACTTTGACAAGAAGTTCAGAGCGTTCGATAAGTCGACGGGTAAGTTGCTGTGGGAAACTACCCTGCCGGCGGCGGGCAACGCTACGCCAGCGATCTACGAGGTTGGCGGACGTGAATATGTTGTGATTGTGTGCGGCGGCGGCAAGAATGACGCCCCGTCGGGCAGTAGCATCGTAGCCTTTGCGCTACCGGAAACCAAATAGGAGAAAGATAATGATTCAGACTTGTGGGCGGTTTGCGCTTTTGATTCTCGGCTGTTCGCTACTAAGCGGACAAGTTACGGCTTTGCGTGTGGGGCATTTGGTGGACCCCGACAAGGGCACAGTTGCCAACAACCAGATCGTGCTGATCGAGAACGGCAAGTACAGCGCGATTGGCGCGAATCTCGCCATCCCCGGGGGTGCCGAAGTTGTGGACCTCTCGCAGCATTGGGTGACGCAAGGCTTAGTGGACGCGCACAATCATCTTGCGCTGACCTACAAGATGTTACCGGAGAACAACAGTTACTATTTGACGACCGTACTCGATTCTACGGCGATCCGGGCGATCCAGGCCGTCTCAAATGGCATCACGATGATGTCGGCAGGTTTCACGGTGGTGCGCGACCTGGGAAACAACGGTAATTATGCCGACAGCGCGTTACGCATTGCGATCGAACAAGGTTGGGTGCCGGGGCCTACGATGATCAATTCAGGAATCATCATTGGAGGCTTCGGTGGGCAGTTTGCGCCGGTGCCGGAACGGGAGAGCCTGATTTACCCGGAGTATCTGAATGCAGACACGCCAGATGAGATTGTAAAGGCTGTGCGCCGCAACATTATGTACGGGGCGAAGGTGATCAAGATCTGCGTGGATTGTAAGACTTACGGATACACGGTGGAGGAGATGAAGCTATTCATCGTCGAGGCTGGGAAGGCGGGGTTGAAGGTGGCGGGCCATGTGCAGACGAACGCGGGCGCGTTGCGGGCGATCGAAGCGGGCATTTGGTCGATTGAGCATTCAGGCGCGCTCGACGACCGCACTCACAAGCTGATGGCGCAGAAGGGAATGTGGCGTGTGGGCACGGAGACACCGCTGACGGAGTATCACACGGGCCTCACGCCCGCAGCAAAAGAGCGCTACGAGAAGCAGGAAGAGGGTATGAAGAACGCTTACGCCAACAAGGTAAAGATGGCGTTTTCGACGGACGCCGATTACTACATTCCGGGGATGACGCGCGGGCAGGTAGTGATCGATTTCTTGAAGAGCTGGAAAGACGCAGGGATTCCCAATAAGGAGATCTTAAAGATCATGACCGTGAACGGGTATCTGGTCTCGGATATTTACGACAAGCGCGGACCGATTGCGGTGGGCATGCCGGCGGACCTGATCGCGGTGCGGGAGAATCCGCTGGAGAAGATCGATGCCTTGCGAGACGTGAGGTACGTAATGAAGGACGGGATCTTCTTTAAACGCGACGGGGTGATGACACCGGAGAAGTTTTTTCATTCCGGGCCGACACCGCCGTCGGCTTGGCGCATCCGTTAGCGCGAACTAAATGCGCGGCGAAGGCGTTCGAGAGAGCGGGCACCTTCGTCGACTGGAAACAGGGCGAGCAGTTTGGCACCCTCTTCGCGCAGGCCCGGCGTGGTGTCTTGAGCTTGCAAGGCGAGGGCGATGTTGGTTGCGAGTTCGTAAGCGGTGATGTAGAAATCGAAGGAGTGCTTTTCCATAATCTTTCGCCGCATCGGGCGAGAGGCGGCGAGCGCGCGTCGAGCTGAAGCGGCGTCTCCGCGAGAAAGCATGATGGCGGCGTAGAGATCGGAAGCACTCGGTTCTGCGGCGATGAGGGGCTGCAGGATTTGGAGTGCGGGGTCGGCGTGGCCGAGCTGAAAATGACTGAAGGCCAGCGGCACGAGCTGAGTGGCGATGGGTTGGAGGCCGCCGGCGCGATAGATATCGACGGCCTGCTGAGCGCTGGCGATGGCTTCGGGTTTGTGGCAGAGGGCCTGGGCGGCAGCCAGACGGGTATACATGCTCATGGATTGGACGCGCAGATTGACTTGGGATTTATCCTCTTCAAGGATGGCAAAGGCGGCCTTGGCGGCTGCGGCGAGGATGGGGATGGCCTCGCAAGGCATTTCGGCATTCGGCTGGAGGGGCCAGGACATGAGGTCGCCGAGTTGGTATTGCAAGCTGGCGATGCGCGTGGCGTCCTCACGCCTCACAGAAAGGGGGCCGGAAGCCAAGCCAGCTTTGGCAAAGGCGATGCCTTGGGAGACCCTGCCAAGCAGCGTCGCGGACTCAGCCGCGAAAGCGTAGAGATTAATCAGGCGCGAAGGATCGGCAAGTTTAGCGGCGACGGGAATCGCCGCTTGCGCAACTGCGACCGCTTGATCCATGTGGCCTTCGATCAAGTGAGTTCTTAGGAGGGAGATCTGTACATCGACGAACGTGATGGGATCGGAGGAATCGACGAAGGCGCTCGCCTTTTCGAGGAACTGGTGGCCGCGCGTTGCATCGCCCCTGCGCAATTGGAGATCGCCGATGTGTGCGTAAAGAGCGGCAAGAGAGCGCCGAAGGGCCAGGTCGGCGGTGGCCTTGCCGTAGAGCGGCTCGAGAATTTCGACAGCTTTCAAATGACTTTCAAGAGCCTCATTGTAGAGGCCCAGGCTGAAGCCGCGCACGCTGCCCTGGATGTCGCCAGCGCGGTGATACGCGCGGGCGAGTTCTCGCTGGAGATCGGGATCGCCACCGGCTTCAGAGGCCAGCCCATCAAGATAGGCAAGCGACTTATCGACGAGGATCTTGCGGGCTCGAGTGGTGCCGGGAATCTTGGATAGTTCAGGATCGACGTCGTTGAGAAGGGAGTTTGCAAGGCTGCGGACCTCGGCAAAGCGGCGCTGAGCGATAAGCCCCTGACGGACGGTAAAAAATACGCCAGCGGCCGTGGCGACAAAGACGAGTGCAGCCATGGCAGCCATGACACGATTGCGGGCGAGAAATTTTGAGACGCGATAGCGCGCGGTATCGGGGCGGGCTATCACGGTGCGGCCGTCGAGATGACGACGTATGTCCTCGGCGAATTGAGCAACAGAGGCGTAGCGCCGTTGGGGCTCCTTGCGCAGTGCCATCAGCAGGATGTTGTCTAGATCGCCTTTGAGTTGCTTCCGCAAGCGCGGCGTAGGCGCGTTGGCGGAAGGCGCGGTAACCCCGGTTGTGCAGACGAGACGTTCGATCTCGCCCGGGGATTGATTGCGCGTGTCGTAGGGACGGTGGCCGGTGAGAATTTCGTACAGAACGACGCCAAGCGAGTAAACGTCGGAGGCGACTGTGATGCGTTCTCCGCGAACTTGCTCGGGGCTGGCGTAGTCCGGCGTCATCAGCATGATGGTTGCTTCCGGAGCGGCATCTAAATCGGAATCCAGTAGCTTGGCGATGCCGAAATCGAGGAGTTTGGGAGTACCGTTGGCAAGAACGAGGATGTTGGAGGGCTTGAGATCACGATGAACGATCAGGGAGGCGTGTGCGTACTGGACGGCCGAACAGACGTCAAGGAAGAGTTCCAGGCGGGTTCGGAGAGGAGGATTGACGTCACGGCAATAGGCGTCGACGCTTCGGCCTTCGACAAGTTCCATCACCAGGTAGGGAGACCCGAGGTGTTCACCGCCGTCCACCAGACGGGCGATGAAGGGGTGCTGAAGCTGGGCAAGGAAGTTGCGTTCCGCGAGAAAGCGGCCAGTGTATGCCGTCCCGGGGCGGATGATCTTGATGGCCACAGCCTGCTCGAAACGACCGTCGTCGCGGACAGCTTTGTAAACACTGCCCATGCCGCCCTCGCCCAGCAGCCCGACAATCCGATAAGGGCCTAGGATTTGGCCTTCGAGGGGATCAAAGCGGGAGTATTCGAGCGAAGCGTCGGCGATAGCTTGAGTGATGAAATCGACGTTGGCGGCGTTGAGTAGTGTGTCGACTTCTTGGCGCAGACCAACATCGGCGGCGCAGGCCACATCCAGGTATGCAGCGCGCGCGTCGATCGGGAGTTCGGTGGCCTGTTCAAAGACCGATTCGATTTGCCGCCAGCGATCAGGAAACATTTGAGGCAACAGAAGTGTATCGCGGAAGTCCACCCGCGCATACGATGATGCGATGCCAGAGAGGGAATTCGATCACGTTTTCGAAAACTATCTCGAGGGTGCCAGATATCGACCGAGCCAGGCCTGTGCGAGGCGCTGCTCACGGCCGATCGTGGCAACACCCACGCCAAGGGCTTCAGCGCACTCTTCCATGCTCATACCAGCAAAATATCGCATTTCGATAATCCTGGACTTGCGCTCGTCGAAAGTGGCAAGTTCGTTGAGGGCGTCGTCGAGTTGGACCAGGATCTCCGGGCGATCTTGAGCGGCATCGAGTTCGTCATTAATTGCGAGGTGGACGGTGCCGCCTCCCCGGCGAGCGCGATTCTTCCCGCGGGCGTGATCCACAAGTATGAGTCGCATGAGGTGCGCGGCAACGCCGAAGAAGTGAGACCGGCTCTGGAAGTCCTGGCCGTGTTGTTGAATGAGTTTGGCGTAGGCCTCGTGGAGCAATGCGGTCGGTTGAAGGGTATGACCAGGGCGTTCGTAGCTGAGGGAGCGGCGTGCCAGGCGGCGGAGTTCGTCGTAAACGATGGGTGTGAGCGCGTCGAGAGCAGCCTTGTCGCCATTGCGCCATTGCTGCAAAAGGATCGTAACTGGCGCACCTGTGTCTGACACTGCTGGTGTTATTAGTGTAATGGGAAGTCAGCCGATGAAATCGGCCAGACTCTGGCGTTGACGATTGACGTTTAGGCGCGTGACGTCGGGACGCGAGTAGTGGCCGGCAGGGTCGAAGTTTTGGCGTTCTTCTCGAACGCGGGTGTGATCGAGAGTCGCCACGAGGAGTTGTTCCCGCGCGTCGGCGGGAGCAATAACCCATTGGCCGTCGGGGCCTGCGATGCAGGATCCGCCGTTGGCAATCGGCTCGCTTGCAGCTGCGGCAACCACGTCACGCCAACCGGGCCCAGTACCAATATCCTCAGCGCGCATAAGGCCAGAGACAGAGATCACGTAGGAGCGGGATTCGAGTGCGATGAAGCGCGTAATGTCGCTCGTGTTGCGGACGCTACCGGGCCAGACGGCGACGTGTAGATCCTCGCCTTGAGCGTAGAGCGCGGCGCGGGAAAGCGGCATCCAGTTCTCCCAGCAATTGAGTCCACCTACGCGGAAATCGCGCAAGGCGTGCGTGCGTAAGCCGTTGCCGTCGCCCTGGGCCCAGACAAGTCGCTCCTCATAGGTGGGCACGAGCTTGCGGTGAATCGAGGCGATTTCGCCGCCTGCGTCGATGTAAATGAGGGAACAGTACAGGCTGTGGCCGCTGCGATCAACGGCGCGCTCGATGCAACCGAGGTAGATCGCGATCGAATGGCTCTTGGCAGTTGCACACAGGTCATTCAGATGACCCGCCTCGGGTTGCACCGACTGCGCGGAGTACTCGGCAAAGATCTCTTTCTGGAGCTTGGAGTTAAAGCGCGCGCCATCCGTCAATTCCACCCAGAAAGGGTAACCGGGGACGAGGGCTTCACCGAAGACAACCAGATGGCAGCCTTGTGCGGCGGCCTGTTCCACATAGGCGTTTACCTTGGTCAGCGTCTGCTGGCGATTTAGCCAGACCGGCGCGATCTGAGCGATGCCGACGGTAATGAAATTTTGCATGAGAGGCCGTTAGAGGAGGCGGATGCCGCTAACCATGCGGCCCAGCGTGCCGGGGTCGCGGCGGTAAGAATGGAAAGTGCCGGGGTCACACTTCGTGCATTGCTTGGACACCCAGATCGCTTCAAGCGGCAGTCCCGTGTCGAGAAGCTGGCGCTCGTTGGCGGCGGCAAGGTCAACATTGATGCGGCCTTCAAGACCAAAGTGGGGAGAGACTTCAGGTCCAACCTCAAAGCAACAGGGCCCGATTCCGGGGCCAATGGCAGCGCGCAGGGTGGAGAGTTCCGCGCCAAGCTCAAGCATTTTGAGAACAGTTTGAGCGACGATGCGCGCGGCAGTGCCGCGCCATCCAGCATGAACCGCCGCAGCCACGCGCGCGACGGGATCGACGAGCAGAACGGGGAGGCAGTCCGCCGTGCGGACGGCGATCCAAAGCTCCGGCGAGGTGGTGACGATCGCGTCGGCTTCGCCTTGCGGACCAATCGCATTGGCGCGAACGATCTTGTCCGAATGTATTTGCTTGACCCAGGCGTGAGAGTCTTCAGGGAGCCAGACTCCATCGGCAACAGTGCCAAAGCCATGCTCGACGTCGGGAAGGTCTTTAAGGTGCGACGCGTAGATCATCCGATATGGATACGGCTCTCAAAGCCGGCGAGCATGTCCTCTTTGAGACGGACGTGCGTGGGTTTGCGGGTTAGCGTCTGCATGCGGTCGATTTTGTCCTGAAGCTTCATTAGGCCGTAGAACAGATTCTCAGGACGCGGAGGGCAGCCGGTGACGTAGACATCGACGGGCACAATTTTGTCCACACCCTGAAGGACCGAGTAGGTATTGAAAGGCCCACCAACGCTGGAGCAAGCGCCCATTGAGATGACCCATTTCGGCTCTGGCATCTGATCGTAGATGCGCTTCAGGACCGGTGCCATCTTCAAACTGACGGTCCCGGCAACGATCATCAGATCGGCTTGGCGCGGAGAGGGGCGAAAGACTTCGGCCCCAAATCGCGCAATGTCAAAGCGCGAAGTGGTGCTGGCGATCATCTCGATCGCACAACAGGCAAGACCGAAACTGAGCGGCCAGATGGCGGATTTTCGAGCCCAATTGAAAACGTAATCGACCGACGTGGTGACAATGTTTTGTTCAAACTGATTCTGAAGCGTGATCACGGGACACTTTTAGTTTAACTTGGGATTAGGAACTTATTGAGCATGGCTGCATCGACACACAATTCAAACGCATACACCGACAAGGAAAAGATGTTTCTGATTGGACCGCTGGTCTTCGGAGTCATTGCGATTTGCGTATTTCTATACGTCTTCTACTCGATCCCTTCGAAGCCTTACGCCTTAGTCGAGGGCCACAGCGCGCCTGAGCAATCTGAGCCAGCCAAACACTAAGCACTCAGCCAGCGGCTGGCAAGCGCTTCCGGATCCTCAGCAAGCGTTAACAACTCATTGGCAACCAGCTCCTGGTTGTTGAAATAGCTCGCTTCGACGCCCGCCGGTGTGGGCTTGAGGTCGAGACGCTTCTCTTTTGCCTCAAGGCGAAGGGTCGTGTCCAACCAGGTAAAGCGCACCATTGTGCGCTGCTGGTGACCGAGAGTGCGACAGGCTGTCAGCAATCGCTCGGTGAAGGGGCCAGTCTTCAGCGCATCCGCAACAGGGGCGGCAGCCAACGCCGCTAAGCGGTCCGACTCGCGCCGTTCCCGATCTGCCTTTTGCTTAGCCGGATCTTTTTCTTCCTGCGACTCAAGAGCCTTCAGGTTGTTCTCGAGATTGTCGAGGAAACTCATATCCTCACGGTACACTGAAACATATGTTCTTTCGTCGGGAAAAGCCACGTGTCTACACTTTTGAGGATCGTCTGGAAGCCTTGAAACTGGTCGGGATGGCAGTGAGCAAGAAGGGCGACAGCAAAGCAGCCGTAATGCGCAAGGGTTGCGCTGCGATGCTTCTGAATCGTGAGGATAAAGTCGAAGTGGAACGCGCCGGCGTCGTTGTGGGGAATGAAATCGGCGAGCTGACACACGGCGGTTATCAGATGTTTTTTGTCACTCCGCAGGAAGTCAAAGTACCCGCTTTAGCCGAGGAATTGAGAGAATTGCACATCTTTCTCGAGGACTTGCGAGAGGGCTTGGGCCAGGACAGCTTATACAATACGAGCCTGGGAACTACGAACCAGAAGCACCTGTACGACAGAGTGCGCGGCCGCGATCCCCAGGCAAAGCATTAAGCCCTAAGCTTCAGTAATGGTGAGGCTGGTGATCGTATCGCCCTGCTGGATGGCATTGACGATGTCCTGACCCACTTTGACCTGACCAAAAACAGTGTGTTTGCCGTCAAGCCAATCCGTCTTGATGTGGGTGATGTAGAGCTGGCTGCCATTGGTATTCGGACCAGAATTGGCCATTGCCAAGCTGCCAACCTGGTGCTTGAGCCAGTTGGAATTTCCCTGGAATTCATCATTGAACTTGTAGCCAGGTCCGCCACGTCCGGTTCCCTCAGGATCGCCACCTTGAACCATGAAGTCCTTGATGACGCGATGGAAGGTGGTGCCATTGTAGAAGCCGTCGTTGGCCAGAAAAACAAAATTGTTGACGGTGTTGGGAGCGCTTGCGGGGAAAAGCTCCACGATGATTTGCCCTCTGCTCGTGTCGAAGGTCGCGGTGTACTTCTTTGCGACGTCGATCGACATCGGCGGCGGGGCCGGGTAGGATTTGGATGCCATATGACTCTATTGTAGCGGCTTGACACATACTCAGACATCTGTATACTCAGATTCCTGATTATGCGTAAAACCGATTCGCTGCAAGGCTCGCTGGACTTGATGGTTTTGAAGATTCTCTCGCGTCGGCCGGGGCTGCACGGCTACGCGATCATGACGGCAATTCGCGAGATGTCGGATGCGGTGCTCAAGGTGGAGGAGGGGTCGCTGTATCCGGCGCTGCATCGCATGGAGGAAGCCGGCTACATAATGGCGACCTGGGTGGTGAAAGATACGGGGCGGCGGGCACGAATCTATGATTTTACGGCGTTGGGGAAGAAGCAACTGGCGGCGGAAGAAACGCGCTGGAGCGAAGTGACCGAGGCGGTGAATCGCGTATTGAGGATGGCTTGATATGTCGCTAGTGTCACGCATCACAAATCTGTTTCGGGCTGAGAGGGTACGCCGGGACTTGGACGCCGAGATCGCCTCGCACATCGCGGAGGCGGTGGCCGAGGGGCGCGACCCTGAAGAAGCGCGGAGGGCCTTCGGCTCGATCTTGCGCAATCGCGAGGCCAGCTATGACGTGAAGGTCTCCGCTTGGCTCGATTCCTTGCGGGCCGACGTCGTGTTCGGGTGGCGGCAGATCCTGAAGCATCGCGTGGCGTCGGGCGCAGCGATACTTTCGCTAGCGTTGGCGATTGGGGCTTGCACGTCGGCGTTTCGGTTGATCGACGCGCTGCTGTTGCGGCCGTTGCCGGTGGCGCATGCCGAGCGGCTGTTCTTTCTGGCTTACGAATACCTTGACAAGGACGGCAAAGTGGAAACGGGCGACTCATTTGACTATCCGTTGTTCCGCGCGCTGCGCGACTCCGTGAAAGACAAAGCGGACTTGCTGGCAATCTCATACAACAATAAGCTCGACATTACCTACGGTTCGGACGACGAGATCGAGAAGGCTTACCGGCAGTATGTTTCCGGGACAACCTTTGGTGCTTTTGGACTGAAGCCCGCCGTGGGCCGACTGTTAACGCCCGATGACGACCGCAACGCTGGCTCGCATCCTTACGTTTTGCTCTCACACGATTATTGGCGGCGGCGCTTCGGCGGCGACCCGCAAGCCGTTGGACGCAAATTGAAAATGGGCGACTTGAGTCTTGAAATTGTTGGAGTGCTTGGAGAAGGGTTCACCGGCACGGACACTGGATCGATGACGGATTTCTACGTCCCGACCATGATGAATGCGCAAGCGATCGAGAAGCAGAACTGGAGTTGGTTCCGGACCTGGGTGCAGTTGAGGGAAGGCGCGAATCCGGAAGCGGTCCGGCAACAATTGCAAGCACGCTTCAGCGCCGACCGCGAAGTACGCGCCAAGGCGTGGAGCCCGCCACGGCCAAAGGACAAAATCGACGAGTTCGTTAAGTCGAGGTTGCGGTTGGAACCGGCTGGCGCGGGAGTATCGCGCATGCAAAAGACCTATCGGCGCGCGATCCTGATACTAGGTTTGCTGATCGGCTTGGTGCTGCTGATCGCCTGCGCCAACGTAGCCAACCTGATGACGGCGCAGGCGGCAGCGCGGGCGCGGGAGATGGCGTTGCGGGTGTCGATTGGGGCAGGGCGGTGGAGGCTGGTGCAACTGGTGATGGTGGAGAGCGCGCTGATGGCGTTGATCGCGACGGCGCTAGGGGCCTTGTTTGCGGCGTGGGCAGCGCCGTTCGTCGTCGGTATGATCGGCACTACAAGTGATCCGGCCCGCTTGCAGTTGCCCGCAGACTGGCGCGTGCTCGGCTTTGGCGCGGCGTTGGCTGTAAGCGTTACATTCCTATTCGGGTTGGCGCCTGCCCTGCGGGCCTCGGGCGTAAAGCCGCTTACCGTGCTGAAAGGCGGGGCGGACCCGCACTCGCGCCGGCGGACGATGCATGCGCTGGTGGCGGCTCAGGTAGCGTTCTGCTTCCTTGTTCATTTCGTGGCTGGGATGTTTGTATCCAGCTTTGAGCGGCTCACAAGCCAACCTCTTGGTTTCACGCCGGAGCGGGTGCTGGTTGTCGCTGTCGATCTCACGGAGGGCCTAAGCATGACGGGCTGGCGGGAGGCGGCGGAGCGGGTGAAGGCCCTGCCTGGCGTGGCCACGGCTTCCGTTAGCAGCTGGACGCTGTTGGGCGGCTCCAGTTGGACCGACGACGTGCGGGTGAATGGCGAAGACAAGAACAACGGCGAGACGTGGATGCTGTCGATCGGGCCGGGATGGATGGGGACGATGCGCATCCCGCTGCTGACGGGCCGCGATTTCCGGGAGGGGGATCTGCAATCGACAAGCGTGCTGGTGAATCAGGCCTTCGCGGACCTCTATTTTGGCGGGCAAAGCGCAATTGGGAAGTACGTCGAGAGGAGGAGGAGCAAAGACACGCGCGACCGACTAGAAATCGTCGGAGTAGTGGGTAATGTTCGATATCGCAATTTGCGGGAGCCCATGCGACCCATGGCCTTTTTACCTTTCGATTCGCTCGACGCCAAGGGGAATCTGTGGAAGCAGAAAAACGGCACCATTCTGGTGCGGACAAAACTGGACGATGAAGCAGCAATGGCGGCAACCATTCGAAAGAGCCTCGGGTTGCGGGTTAGCAGCATCGGATCGCATGTCGATCTTGTCCGCGTGCACACGATTCGCGAGCGGATGTTGGCGATGCTGTCTGTGTTTTTCGCGGCGGTAGCGCTGATGCTGGCAGGCGTCGGCCTCTATGGCGTGCTCGACTACTCCGTCTTGCAGCGGCGCCGTGAAATCGGTATCCGCATGGCGCTGGGGGCAAAGGCAGAAGACATCGTTTGGCGCATATCCGCCGAGGTCCTCGGAATGTTGGGCGTTGGCACCGCGGTGGGTCTGGCGTTAGGCTTGACCTCGGAACGTTACCTGGAAGCATTGCTCTTCCAGGTGAAATCCACCGATCTCGGCATACTCATCGTGCCGACGGTTACGATCGTCACAGTCGCGCTGCTGGCCGCGCTACCCGCCGTGATTCGCGGGGTGCGCATCGACCCGGCAAGCGCCCTGCGCGCTGACTAAGCCAGCGCCTTGCGGATCACTTCGCCAGCAACATCGGTAAGTCGGAAATCGCGGCCCTGGTAGCGGTAAGTCAGCTTCTTGTGATCCATGCCAAGCAGATGCAAAATGGTGGCCTGCACGTCATGGACATCCATCTTGCCGCCGGACGGCGAGAAGCCAAGTTCGTCCGTCGCACCAACAATCGTGCCGGGCTTTAAGCCGCCACCCGCCATGAATAGAGAGTAGGCATCAATATGGTGGTTGCGGCCAAGCTTGCCCTTCTCGCGGACTTCGCCCATTGGAGTGCGACCGAATTCCCCGCCCCAAATAACGAGCGTTCGATCCAGAAGCCCACGCTGCTTCAGGTCCTTGATCAGCGCGGCGCTGGCGCGATCCACTTCGCGACATACTTGATCGAGCGGCTTGGTCAAGTCGTCGTGGTGGTCCCAATCCGTGTGATAGAGCTGCACGAAACGGACCCCACGCTCAACCAGCCGACGAGCCAGAAGGCAATTATTGGCGAAGGCGGCCTCGGGCGCACCAGGCTTGGCGCCATAAGCAGCGATAGTCTCTGGAGTTTCCTTGGTGAAGTCAATCAGTTCAGGCCCCGAGGTCTGCATCCGGAAGGCCATCTCATATTGAGCGATGCGCGTGTCGATTTCGTTATCGCCAGTGAATGTCTTCTCAAGGGCGTTTAGGTCGCGTAGCGCCTCAATGGTTTGACGCTGTTGATCGACGCCGACGCCTTTAGGGCTGGACAGATTCAGGATCGGATCGCCGGTGGAACGGAAGGGCACTCCTTGAAAACTGGACGGCAAAAAGCCGCTGGACCAAAGCGAAGAACCGCCCCGTGGGCCCCGCGGGCCGGACTGAAGCACGACAAAGCCCGGCAGATCTTTCGATTCGCTACCCAACCCATAAGTGACCCAGGAGCCGATGCTGGGACGCCCCGTACGCACCGAGCCTGTATTCATAAAGAGCTTGGCCGGGCCGTGATTGAAGTTCTCTGTCGAGACACCGTGCAGCATTGTCAGATCGTCGGCGACTGTCGAAAGGTTGGGCAACAAATCGGAGAAGTGCATTCCCGAATCGCCATACTGTTTGAAACTGTGCCGCGTACCCAGCATCTTGGGCGGGTCCTTGGCGAAGGTATCCATGAACGCAAAGCGCTTGCCTTTCAGCAACGCGTCTGGCGCGACCTTGCCGTCGTACTTAGTCAGTTCCGGCTTGTAGTCGAAAAGCTCCAACTGGCTCGGGCCGCCGCACATAAACAAGTAAATGACATGGTCAATCTTGGCGGGATGGTGTTGTACTGCGCCCATCATGGACTGCGCCGCGAGGCCGATTCCACAGTCGCGAAAGAAATGGCGACGGGTGCGATTGAGAGTAAAGATATCTTCTTGTGTCATGGGCGTGTCAGGAACTCGTCAAGGTTGATTAGGATGCGGGCGAAAGCAGGCCAGGGGTCGCGTTGCGAGTCCCGCTGGACGCCAACGAAGCGTTGCATGCGGTCAACTTCCTGCGCTCGTGGATCGCGGTTCAGGGCGATCCGGTAGCCAGCGGTGATACGGGCGTTGTCAGTTGTGGAGGCACTAGCGATGCGCTTGGCGAGTGCATCAGCAAACTCAGCGGCCCCTTCGTCATTGAGTTGCGTGAGGGCCTGAAGCGGAGTATTCGACCGTGGACGCCGTGTGCAGGCAACGGTGGAGTCCGGGGCGTCGAACACTACAAGACTGGGATGCGGTGCGGCACGCTGAAAAAACGTGTACATACCCCGGCGATATCGATCCTCGCCAGTTGAAACCTTCCACTCTCGCTGCACCTGCGTGACCAGCGAGACCCCGGCTGGCTGAGGAGGAAAGACCCCTGGCCCACCGATCTTCGGCGCGTAAAGGCCGCTGGCGATCAGCGAGGCATCGCGAACGATTTCAGCATCAAGGCGCAGGCGCGACTGCCGGGCGAAGAGTTGATTCTCCGGGTCGCCTTTGGTCATGTTAGAGGACTGGCGGTAAGTCGCCGAAGTGACGATAAGGCGGTGGAGCGCCTTCTGACTCCAGCCGCTGTCGATGAATGCAAGGGCAAGCCAATCGAGGAGTTCCGGATGCGACGGCTTGTCGCCCTGAGCTCCAAAGTCGGCTTCAGAATCAACGAGGCCGCGACCAAAATACTGCTGCCAAATGCGATTGACGGTGACCCGCGATGTCAGCGGATTCTTGGGGTCGACAATCCAACGGGCAAGGTCGAGACGGCTCGCAGTGGAGCTGGCAGTGGCCATCGGCGGGAGAACAGCAGGCACGCCAGGGATTACCGGCGCGCCCTTGCGCATAAAATCTCCACCGAGATGAATGTACGCAGGGCGGGGATTCGGGAGGTCGCGCATGACCATGGTCCGCGGAAGATTGGGCTTGCTTGCGCGAGCCTTTACCAACTCTTTGTACAGGCCTTTGAGGATCTCGTCATTGGGGATCTCAGTGGCAGCCAGAGCTTCTACCCGTTTGCGATGAACTTCCTCTGCCTTGATAAGCTGGGCCTGCCAGATTGCAAAGTCGGCCTTCTCTTTGTCCGTCCCGATTTCGAGAAAGGGCTTGTTAAAAAATTTACGGTCGGCCTCTTTATCCACTTCATCGCTGTTGTTGAAAAACGCTGCAAGCTGGTAGTACTCGCGTTGCGAGATCGGATCAAATTTATGATCGTGGCAACGTGCGCAGCCCAATGTTAGGCCCAGGAAGGCTGAGCCAGTGGTGGCGACGCGATCCGCAACGGCCTCAACGCGATATTGCTCAAAGTCGATTCCGCCCTCATAATTCGATGTCGTGTTGCGATGAAAGCCAGTCGCGATGAGCTGCGCAGTGGTGGGATTGGGAAGTAGATCGCCAGCAAGTTGCTCGATCGTGAACTGGTCAAAGGGAAGATCGTCGTTAGTCGCTTTGATGACGTAGTCTCGGTACATCCAGATGTCGCGTGGAGCATCAATGGTGTATCCGTCAGAGTCGGCATAACGGGCAATGTCGAGCCAGTGGCGGCCCCATCGCTCTCCATAGTGAAGCGAGGCAAGAAGCCGATCAACCTGCTTATCATAGGCATTCGGGCTCTTGTCATCGAGATATGCCTGGGTCTCGGCGGGAGTGGGAGGCAACCCTGTTAGATCGAGACTGACGCGCCGCAGAAGCGTAGCGCGAGGAGCTTCAGCAGAAGGCGTGAGGCTGGCAGCTTCAATCTTTTGGAGTATGAAATTGTCGATGCTGTTGCGCGGCCAGGAAGCGTTTGCCACCGCAGGAATGGCGACGCGCACAGGCGACTGGAATGCCCAGTGCTTGTTGCCATTTCGTTTAGATCTTACGAGATTTTCCGGCATCGGAAGATCAGCGGCAAACCATTGCTCGAGAGCCTGCACCTGAACTGGCGTGAGTTGCTTGCCCGGAGGCATCTTAAGGTCACCAACATGCCGCGCCGCGTTGAGAATGATCTCGCGTGTGGCACCGCGATTGCCCCCGCGGACAATGGACTCGCGTGTTTGCAGGGATAGGCCGCTGGTGGCGTTGGCCTCGCTGTGGCAGCCCCAGCAGTTGGCGCGCAGAATCGGTCGGACCGTCGTCTCGAAAAATGCGCCGTCTGGAGGCTGTGCCTGGAGCGCGAGCGAACAAAACAATAGCAATCTCACGGTTGCTTCTATCTTGTCAGATTAGTTACGCGCCTTGCAGGGAGCAGGCGTGCGAGCAACAGGATCACCAGAAAAATCGCAAATGCGATTGGGAGGCGAGTATCAGCCTTGACCAGCCAGAAGTAATGCAAAACGGCTGCAGCGGCGGCAACGTAGACAAGGCGGTGGAGTCGCTGCCAGTTCTTGCCAAGTAGGCGGATAGCGGCGGTAGTCGAGGTCAGCGTCAGCACGAGAAGGATCACGAGCGCGAACATACCGACGATGATGAAGCGTCGAAGCGTGAGGTCGGCAAGCAGTTCGGTGGGGTCCAATTGCTTGTCAAAATAGGCCCAGACACCGATGTGCAGTAAAGCATAGAAGGCACTGAAGAGGCCAAGCATGCGGCGGAATCGGATCAGATCCGGCTGCGCCAGCAAGCGCCGCAGCGGCGTAATGGAAAGCGAAGCGAAGAGACAGTACAGCGCCCAATCACCCGTGTTGTGCGTAAGTTCTTCAAGCGGATTGGGGCCAAGGTCGTTCTTGAGAAAACTCTGCAGAAGCAGCAGCGCCGGGACCAGAGCGAGCGTAAAGACGAGGGGTTTGAGCCAGGAAGCGCGCCAGTTGACCGACATCACTACTTGAGAATCTTCTTCAACACTTTCTGAAACGCAGCAGCCTGATGCTGGAAGCCAAGGTCGGTGGGGTGTGAGCCATCTATCGTATCCTCCCCATCTACGCTGAGTAACTGATCACCCTTCAGATAGTAAAGGTGTTGCACCTTTGCCGCCTTGAGCTGCGCATAAACTTTCTGGAGCGCCACGTGGTTGGTCTCGTTATTCTGGCGGCGCGAGGCATTGAAAACATTGTTCGCGTAGTTCCGATCCTCAACCAGCAGAATGGGCGTCAGGGGGTGGGCAGCGCGGAGAGTATTGACACAGTTGGCGGCGCGGGCTTCGACCTCCTTCGCATTCATATTGGGGAGGCAATCCACGATGAATACGGCAGGGTCAAGCTCGGCGAAAAACTTAGTGACTTCAGGCTCCATGCGACCGTTGCCGGAGAAGCCGAGGCTGATGATCTCACGATTGAACATGCGGCCAAGTACCGCAGGGTGGGTCATGCCAGCACGCGAGGCGGAGATGCCGTGCGTGATGGAAGTCCCGTAAAAGGCGATCGGCTTGGAGCTTCGAGCAGGTGCCTTGGCGATGCTCGCGCCCTTGCTGACGCCGATCTCAAGTGATGTCACGCCATTGCGCAATGGCAGATAGATCATGTATTCGCGGGAGCCACCAGGAAGTGCACTGGCGAGGGCACCGGTGTTTTCGGGGAACTTGGTGGGGCTTCCGATTCCAAGCCAGTGCCAGCGCCCGGCGTCAGTCTTTGCATAAAGATCAAGGCCGCTAGAGGCCACAGCAGTGATGTTGGCATTAGCGAGATTTTTGTTTGTGACCGTCCAGCGGGCGTGGATCGCTGAGGTATCAGAAACGAAGCGGACCAGGACGCCAGAGGACTCGCGACTGAGGTCCCAGACAGCTTGGCGAACGACACCTTCAGCGCGAAGCGGCAGACGGTCGTAAGGTGATTTGCGGTCTTTGAAACCAAGTCCTTCGACAGTGAAATCACGCGCATCACGCCAGTCCAGTTCGGGCGGGGTGGGAGGCGTCTGGGCGAAAATGGCGGGCGCAGCAAGCAGCGATGTAAATTGACGACGGTTGATCATAGCGACGGGTTTAGTTTAGCGAATTGCTCGGCCGACCTGCCTAAGCTGGTCTGCATCCTTCCTTCGCATCTGGCATCAAACCAGCAGAATGTCGATAACAAAAAAAGTAATTGGCGTGCACGGAGCTGGATCGAATCATTGGGTAGGGGACGGGTTTCCTGTGCGAAACCTATTCCCGTCGACAGGTGTCGACGCCAACCCGTTTCTGATGCTGGATTATGCTGGACCGACCGAATTTGGGCCTTCCTCTAAGCCGCGAGGCGTAGACGAGCATCCGCATCGTGGCTTTGAGACGGTTACGATCGCCTATCAAGGGTCAGTGGATCATCGCGATAGCGGCGGTAACGCAGGCACCATCCATGAGGGTGATGTGCAGTGGATGACGGCAGCCTCTGGCGTGGTGCATGAGGAGAAGCATGGGCAGGCCTTCACAGAGGCTGGCGGCACCTTTGAAATGGTTCAACTTTGGGTGAATCTGCCAAAGGCATTCAAGATGAGCGCACCGCGCTATCAGGGCATCACCAAGGACCAGGTCCCTGTCGTTCAGTTGGGCGGCGGATCCTATGCTCGTGTAATCGCGGGCGAGTTGTCGAGCATCAAAGGGGCAGCCAAAACGTTTACTCCGTTGAATGTCTTCGATGTGCATCTGATCAAAGGCACCACGGTCACATTGCCGCTGCCAGAAGGTCAGCGCGTCTCCATCGCGCTACTGCGGGGCGCAGTGCTGTTGAACGGTTTGACGCCCGTCCAGGGAGAGGCACAGTTGGCCGTGTTGAGCGGCACTGGAGACTTCATTGAGATCGAAGCCACTGCCGACACCGTGTTGCTGGTTCTAGGCGGCGATCCGATCAATGAACCGGTCGCAAGCTACGGGCCCTTCGTAATGAACACTCAAGATGAGATCCGCCAGGCGATCGAAGATTATCGAGCCGGCAAGATGGGCCAGCTCAACTAGGCTCAACTATTCCGGCTTGTGCCTGGGCTCGTCCCGGGCTGCCGCCCGACGAGCTTCAGGCAGACTGGCATTGAACGAAGATCCATAACCTGCCGTCTGTCGGTAGACATATCCCTGCCACGGATCTTTACCGTCGATGCGTGGGTCTCCCGTTTGTCGTAGTAAACTCTCAAGTCGCTTACGGTAGGCAAGAAGTGCTGGCTGGGCAGCGGCTTCTCCAGCGAGATTATGGACCTGATCTGCATCGCTGGCAAGCTTATAAAATTCTTCGGCGGGGCGCTTGCCAAAGCAAAGTGAGTAAGACTCCGGGTATTGCTTTTGAGACTCGGGCAGTAGCATAAAGTCGGCACTGGGGGCGCTGTCCACATCTCCATGTGGAGTGCGATTGGAAGAAAGAAAATCCGGTCCACCCGTCGGCCAGCGATCCGGTTCAAAGTTGCGAATGTACAGATACTCGCTGGTGCGAAGAGCGCGCATCGGATAGGTAGCGCCGTCAGGGCGGGCCATCACGTGGCGCTCCATTCCGGTGATCGCAAAGTCGCGAGCAGGCTCGATCTGGCCAGAGGCTTTGGAATTGAGAATTGGCAGCAGACTGCGACCCGAAATCGTCTTCGGAACAGGTAGACCTGCTGCTTCAAGAAATGTCGGCGCAAGGTCCGAGTGCTGCACGAAATCGCTGACTCTGCGCCCAGGGGAGACATGACCACCCCAGCGGATCGCCAGCGGCATATGAACACCTGGGTCATAAAGGTTCACCTTGGAGCGCACAAAGGGCATCCCGTTATCGCTCGTTACGACGATGAGGGTATTCTCCAGTTCGCCAGCACTGGCAAGCACGCCAAGAGCCCGGGCGAGTTGAACGTCAAACCATTCAATCTCCGAGATGTAATCGAGGATGTCGCTACGAACTTCGGGAGTATCAGGCCAGTAAGACGGAACTTTCACTTCATTGAGACTGTGTCCGCTAGCCAACCCTGCGCCTTTGGCATAAGCGCGATGAGGCTCGGTTGAGCCAAGCCAGAAGAAGAATGGGGCACCCTTGGGACGGTCTCGCAAGAAGTCGCTGAAGTTGGAAGCGTAGTCGCGTGGATCAAGCCCGATTCGGGGCGGGATCGCATGCTGTCGCGAATTGTATTCTTTGCCGTTAGGATGGCGGGTGAGACCCGCAGCAGCCCAGTCACCCGGCCCCCACCCCTTGCCAGTAAAGCCAGTGTGATAACCAGCGTCGGCAAGCGAGTGAGTCACGATCGGAACCTTGATTGGGATCGTGCCGTACAAAACGCCAGCTTCCTCAACTTGCCAGGGATACCGGCCACTAAGAATGCTACTGCGAGAGGGCGTACACGATGGCGAATTACAAAAGGAGTTATCGAACAGGACTCCTTCACGCGCAATGCGATCAAAGGCCGGCGTCTGAATATTTTGGGCACCATAGACGCCTGCGTGCGGGTAGGACTGGTCGTCAGAAACGACAAGCAGAATATTGGGAAGCCGGACGGGACGGCAGGAGATGGCAGCAGCGGGAAGTGCGGCAGTTTGAAGCAGGCGGCGGCGTGAGATCACAATGCTCTCTATTGAAGCAGCAAACTCTCAATAAAAGCGGAGGCAGACACAGTAAACTGGTGTCCTATACGATGCAGGACGAAGAGGACATCACTGGACTCCTACACCGCTTTCAGGCCGGCGACGACGACGCACGCGATCAACTCATCGAAAAGGTCTACGACGAGTTAAAGCAGATCGCCGCTCGCTACATGCGCCGCGAGCGTGGAGATCACACCTTGCAGGCAACTGCGTTGGTGAATGAGGCATACCTGAAGCTGACGCATGCGCGCGGCGGGGCCTGGCAGGACCGCGCCCATTTCTTTGCTGTGGCATCAAGGATCATGCGACAAATCCTGGTCGACCATGCCCGGCAGCACGTCGCCGGCAAGCGTGGCGGTGGCGTCCAACTGCTTCCCTTGAATGAGGCAATTGCTTTCACACCCGAAGAATCCGGCCAACTCGTGCAGTTGGACGACGCCTTGACAAGACTCGCCAGTGAAGATGAGCGAGTGGGTCAAATCGTTGAATTGCGTTTTTTTGGGGGACTCTCGGTGGACGAGACAGCCGAGGTCTTGAAGGTCGCAAAGCGGACGGTGGAGCGGGAGTGGAACTTTGGAAGAGCCTGGCTTCGAACGGAATTGGGACATTCCGCCATCGGATAGTGAAGTCCGTTATACTTCAGCCCTAAGGTAATTTTCATCGATGGGCACGGGCAACATTGCGCAGCTTAAATCGATATTCCTCCATGCTCAAGAACTAGAAGCGCATCAGGTCCGCGCCTACCTCGACGAGGCCTGCGCTGGAGAGCCAGAGCTGCGCGCGCGCGCAGAAGAGTTGCTCAAGCATAGTGAGGACGGCGAGACCCACCTCTTGGATTTTAAGATCTCAGGATCCAATCTCTCACCTGGCCGAACGCTGGCGGCACGTTTTCGCATCGTGAAGTTTATCGGCAAGGGCGGAATGGGCGACGTGTATCTGGCCGACGACCTGGAATTGGGCGGAAAAGTGGCGCTCAAAACAGTGCGGGCGGGCCTCTTGGTCGGAGGCAATGCGATGGGGCGCTTTCGGCGTGAAGTTCAGCTATCGCGTAAAGTAACCCACCCCAATATCTGTCGCGTCTTTGACGTCGGACATGAAGTGACGGACGGAGAAGAATTCCTATTCCTGACGATGGAGTTCCTCGAAGGGCAAACGTTGGGGCAGGCCTTGAAGACCCGCGGTAAATTTAGCTTGGACGAAGCTGAGGCGTTATTGCGACAGATCGCTTCTGGCCTGGACGCTCTACATTCGCAAGGAATCATGCATCGTGATTTGAAGCCAGCGAACATCATGCTTGTCGAAAACAGAGCGGTGATCATGGACTTTGGCCTGGCCCGTGCATTTGAAACGAGTGGCGTTGACGCAGACCTAACGCAGACAGGCGCAATCCTGGGGACGCCTGCCTACATGGCTCCCGAGCAACAACTGGGCCAGCCGGCAACCGCCGCCAGCGATATCTACGCGTTTGGCCTGATCCTGTACGAGGTGCTTCTGGGGCGGAAACCAACTTTAAGAGATTCCTTCGTCCCAGGCGAGACAGGGCTTAGCGTTGAATGGGAACGAAGAGTATTGCGCTGCCTGGCCAGGGACCCGGCGAACCGCCCTCCCAGCGCAAGCGATGCGTTGACCGGAGTTTTTGATCCGGAAGTGGCGGAGGTGGAAGCACCAAAGCCACCATCGCGGCGAAAGTATGTAGCTTACGGTGCGGCCGCGTTGTTGGCGCTGGCAGGCGGGCTAGCACTCCTGAAGATGCAGCCGCAAAGCGGCGGCGCCAACGTCAATGATGAAATCTCGCGCGCCAGAGCCCTGTTGTATCGATATTTCAAGACAAAGAACATCGACGAAGCCGTGGTCATTCTAGGGAAGATCGTTAACGAGCGGCCGAATCTAGCCGTCGGACACAGCGCTTTGGCAAATGCCTACCTTGTGCAGTACCGAAGCACCAAAAAAGCTCCGTTGCTCCTACGTGCCAAGGAAGAAGCAGACCGGGCGATCCAGTTGGATGGCGAAACGGCAGACCCGCATACCACCTTGGGATTTGTTTACACAGAACAGGGCAAGATCGATCTGGCAGGTGCCGAATTGCGGCAGGCCGTAAAATTGGACCCGAGAAACGCGGAGACCCAATGGGGATTGGCCCAGTTGTACAAGTCCCAGGGACGGAAAAACGACATGGATCTCGCGATCCAAAAAGCGATCGACCTGGCACCGGACGATTGGCGCTACCGCCAGTGGCTGGGTGCCGAGTACCGCGAGCGCAGAAATTTTGACGCGGCGATTACACAGTTCAAGATCGCTGCAAAACTCATCCCGGAAAGTCCAGTTCCGCTCAATAGCCTCGGGATGGTGTATTTCTTCCAGGAGCGTTTGCCAGAAGCCGAGAAGGCCTACATGGAGTCGCTAAAGATCGAAGAGCGGGCTGCAACACTGTCCAACTTAGGCGTCATGCGTCACCGGCAGCGAAAGTTTGAAGAAGCCAGCGCACTTCATGAGCGAGCCCTGAAGCTTGGCGGCTCTGGAGAAAGTTATCTATGGTGGGCCAATCTGGCAGTTTCCCAAGAAAGGGTCCCGGGTGGCAAGCTCAAGGCATTGGTGACTTACAGAAAAGCAATTGAGCTGGCCGAAGCAAGGGCAATCCAAACACCGAATGCCCCCAACATTCTGTCTGATCTTGCCAGCTATCAGGCAGCCGTCGGGGACAAGGACCGGGCAATTCTTGAGATTCGCAAGGCAATCGCGATCGGCCCAGACAGCCCGGATGTGGCCCGGCGAGCAGCCGAAACCTACGAGATTCTGCACCTGCGCGACGAAGCTCTGCTTTGGATCACTAAGGCGCTGGAGCTAGGCTACTCGCTTAAAGACTTACAAACGAATGAAGATTTGGCGGGTCTGCGCTCAGATCCCCGCTATAGAAAGATAGAAGGTCGATTCAAGGAAAAATAACGATGCAACAACAAGACAATCTTACTAACATGACTTCAGGTCCCGGCGCCATTTCGCCCGAATTTGACGATACGCTACCCTTCCCTGGGCCCAAGGTTGGCGACGAAGGTATCAACGATACGCTCCCCTTCCCTGGACCCCAGCCTGGTGACGAAGGTGGGGACGAAACACTTCCGTTCCCCGGACCCCAACCTGGCGACGAAGGCGGGGCTCCACTACCCGCAGCGTAGGGTCGAACGCTGAAATGAAAAAGCGGGCGGCGCGCCACCAGTGGCCAGCGCCCGCTTCAATTGAAAGGGGACAACCATGGCCACAGACGAAGACCTGATGTATTTCAACGGCTTGAACGGAGAGACCGGAGCTTACCTCAATTCGCCGCTCACACCGGCGCAGCTAAAGAGCATTGCATTGGGCGAAAAGCCAGATTCTGCGCACCTGGCCGAACTCAAAACAAAGGTTGATTCTGGCGGCCCAAACTATGGCATGATCACCGGGCGTGACCCAAAGGAACTTGGGCAGTGCGGCTGGGGCGTGATCTTCGCCACCGACGAGGAGCCTGGAGTTTACGAGGCCCTCAAACCCTTGCTTGACTTGCGCAAGCAACAGGCCGAGGCCAAGGGCGAGCCGCTCTACAAGGAGTATCGGGGGGACAACGCTTACCAGAAAGACGAAAAGAAGCCAGCCTTCCTAAAGCGCTTCGGAGCTGGTGCCGCGGGGCTGGTCGACCCGCGACGCATTCCCTACTACCTGTTGATCGTCGGAGACCCAGAATCGATTCCATACCGTTTTCAATACCAGATGGACGTGCAATACGCGGTGGGCCGTATCCACTTTGATGGCGAGGGCGATGAACAATTGCGGCAATACGCAATCTACGCCGAAAGTGTTGTGAAAGCCGAAAAGGGTGCGACGGTCCGGCCACGCAAGGCGGCCTTCTTCGGCGTCGGGCGTGAAGGGGACTTATCGACAACGCGAAGTTCGCAGATGCTCGTAGAACCGCTGCGTGCCTGGGCAGTTGCCGATCAGCCCTCGTGGAGCGTCACCGGGATTCCGCCAGCAGAGGCATTGGTGCCGCGCTTGACCAGCTTGATTGGCGGAACAGACTCACCTGCGTTCCTGTTCGCCGCATCCCACGGCATGGGCGGGCCGATAACCTGGAAGAGACAGATGAGTGACACAGGTGCACTGGTTTGTCAGGAATGGCCGGGACCGACTTGGAGCGGCAACCCAAGGCCCTTCTACTATTCCGCCGAGAATCTTAGCGACGACAAGAACGTGGCTGGCATGATCGCGATGTTCTTTGCCTGTTATGGGGCGGGCTCACCCAAGATGAATGAGTTCCGGCAGAAGGACAACCAGACAGAGGCGGATCAGATTGCGCCAAAAGCCTTTGTGAGTGCCTTGCCAAAGCGGATGTTGTCGCATCCCAACGGCGGAGCACTGGCAGTTATCGGGCACATCGAACGGGCTTGGGACTGTTCCTTCCGATCAGGAAAAAACAACCCTCCGCAATTGCAGACTTTCCAGAGTTCCTTGAAGCTGCTGATGGAAGGCTTCCCCGTAGGAGCAGCGATGGAGCCATTCAATACTCGATACTCAGAACTAAGCACCGACCTGACGGAAGAAATCAAGGACCTTGCAGCCGGCAAACGGGCGACGGATGAATTCATCGAAAATTGGACGGCAAACAACGACGCACGCAATTACGCTGTGATCGGCGACCCTGCCGTGCGCATGGCCGTGACACCAGCTTAGTCGACCTTCTCGCCGAAATCCCGCGAAACACCGATACCCGGACAGGCGATTCGCTAAAATTGAGGCATGCCTTTGACAGACCATACCGAAGCCCATTTCACGGCTACTGAAGTTGTTCGCGATCTCGTCATTGGCATGTCCGACGGCCTGACGGTACCCTTTGCACTGGCAGCAGGTTTATCAGGCGCGGCCGCAACAAGCAGCGTCGTCGTGACTGCGGGGCTGGCTGAGATCGTAGCAGGCTCGATTGCCATGGGGTTGGGCGGCTACCTCGCCGCACGCAGTGAGGTGGAACATTACATCAGCGAGCACGCGCGCGAAGTCAAAGAGGTGGCCGAGCAGCCCGAGGCGGAAAAAGCCGAAGTCGCCGAGTTGCTCGAAGAATTCGGACTAACTCTCGAGGAGGGGACCAGAGTCGCCGAGGCTCTGTCGCGTCGACCCGACGCCTGGGTGAAGTTCATGATGAGATTTGAACTCGGTCTCGAAGAGCCAAAATCCTGGAGAGCCGCCGCCAGCGCGGCAACCATCGCCGGTGCCTACATCGGCGGCGGTTTGATTCCGCTTGCCCCCTACGTGGCGGTGCCAAACGTAAATGAAGCCCTGAAGATCTCTGCCGCTGTAACCCTTCTCGCGCTGCTTGTCTTTGGATACATCAAGGGCCGATACACTGGCGCAAATCCGATTCGCAGTGCAATCCAGGCAGCGGCAATTGGTGGGCTGGCGTCGATTGCCGCGTTCACAATCGCCAAAATGATTGCGTAGCACCGAGAGGCAAAAGCCGCGTAAATGTAACGCTATTCGGGGTTCTAGAGTCAAATTTGTTATGGCTGTCACGACGATTCCATTGGAAGATGTTGAGATCCGCGAACGGGAAGGCACAGGCGTCTGCGGTCCGAAGATTCGGTGCCCCAAATGCGATTGGCGCCCCACAGCGACCGATCTGTGGACCTGCAAGTGTGGGCACGAGTGGCATACCTTCGATACTGGTGGAGTGTGTCCGGGGTGTATCGAGCAATGGCCGTCCACCCAGTGCCACAGCTGCAAGGGTTGGTCGGCGCATTCGGATTGGTACGAATACTCCTAGCTGTGCATCCAATTGAGATGGAACGAATTGAGCTCAAGATTGATGGCATGCACTGCGGTGCTTGCGTGCGCCGCGTTACCGCACTCATTTCAGCAGTCGATGGCGCAAAAGTGGAAAGTGTCGAAATCGGAAAGACTGTCATTAGTGGAGATGCGCCTCGGCAGGAGTTGATCGCAGCAATCGAGAGTGGTGGCTTTACGGTTGCCAGGTAATGGCGGCCAGGGCTCAGCTTGAGATTGTCGGCATGACCTGCGCGGCCTGCCAATCCTTCGTCGAAAAGACCCTCGTCAGCCAAAAGGGCGTCCGTCGGGCAAGCGTAAACCTTCTATTGAATCAGGCGACAGTCGAATTTGACCCAGACCTCGTCAGCGCCCAGACCCTCGCCGCAACTGTCAGCAAGACGGGTTACGAGGCTACGGTAGGCAGTGCTGCCCTAAAATCGTCTGCGCAGGACAATTTTGCAACGGTCTGGGGCAGCCTCGCCATCGGCCTGGTGATGATGCTGGCGATGCCTGTATTGGGACATGAGGCCCGCTGGTGGGTATGGACCCAAATGGGACTTTCCATCCTGGTGATGGCGGTCGCTGGGCGTCCTTTCTATACCAAGGCATGGTCCGCCTTGCGACAGCGCCGCGCCGACATGAATGTGCTGGTTGCCTTGGGCACAGGCGCAGCCTTCGCCCTATCGAGTTTTGCCACAATCTGGCCGGATTGGTTCCATCATCGCGGCATGATGCCGCAGGTCTATTTTGAGGCCGTGGTATTAATCCTGGCGCTGGTGCTGGTGGGGAAGATGTTGGAGGAACGGGCCAAGCGGCAGACATCGCTTGCGCTTCGGCAATTGATGGATCTCCAGCCAAAGCGCGCAACCGTGCGACGCAATGGTATCGAAATCGAGATTGCGGTCGAGAATTTGCAGCGCGGTGACCTCTTGTTGGTGCGGCCTGGAGACAGGATCGCGGCCGACGGTGAAGTGATCGAAGGTGCCGGTAGCGTCGATGAGAGCATGCTTACCGGCGAAAGCCTGCCCGTTGAAAAGACTGTCGGTAGCCGGGTGTACGGCGGCACAACCAACGGCTACGGGGCGATGACCGTGCGCATGAGTGTAGAGGGTGGCGAAAGCCTTCTCGCACAGATTGTACGTGTACTCCGTGAGGCTCAAGGCGAAAAGGCGCCCGTCCAGGCCCTGGCCGACCGACTCAGCGCCGTCTTTGTTCCGATCGTCGTTGCCCTAGCCCTGGCCAGCGCCATCGCCTGGGTCTGGGTTGGCGGTGTCGATTGGGCTCATGCCGTCGTGATTGCGGTTGCTGTGCTGGTCATCAGTTGCCCGTGCGCGATGGGGCTGGCGGTTCCAACCGCGATTCTCGCTTCGACCGGCAGGGCCGCGCGATTGGGGATCCTCATCAAGAGCGGAGAGGCGCTGGAGCGTCTGGGTGAAGTGTCGGTTGTGGTCTTGGATAAAACTGGAACGATTACTAAAGGAACCCCGCGCGTCGTGCGCATAGAAGGCGACGTGCTCGGCTTGGCCGCCAGTCTGGAGACGAAGAGTGAACATCCGCTGGCGTTGGCAATTGTTCGGGAAGCACGCGAACGGGGCATCACATTCTCAGCTGTCGGGAATTTTGTCGCAGAGCCAGGCATCGGCGTGCGCGGCCTAGTGGCCGGAAAGCAGGTCGTCATCAGCAGCGGTGACGAAGCCGGGGCCGTACGCGTCGTTGTGGATGGCGCCGAGACTGGGTCTATCTGGCTCGCCGATGAGGTCAAGGAGACGTCGGCAACGGCGATCGCTCGAATGCGGACGATGGGGCTAAGGGTCGTCATGTTGAGTGGGGATCGTGAAGTTGCTGCCCGGCGAGTGGCTAAGGCGGTGGGCATCGACGAAGTCATCGCTGGGGTCTTGCCGGCGGGCAAAGTGGAAGCCGTCGCCCGACTGCAGCGAGGGGGCGTCAAGGTTGCGATGGTGGGCGATGGATTGAACGATGCCCCGGCCTTGGAAAAGGCCGACGTAGGGATCGCCATGGCCAAAGGAGCAGATCTGGCGATTGAAGCGGGAGATGTTGCGCTCCTGAGAGGCGACCTGAATGGAGTCGCAGAAGTTATAGAACTATCGCGCCGGACGATGCGCGTGATGCGGCAAAATCTGTTTTGGGCCTTCCTCTACAACATCGTGGGGATACCAGTGGCAGCTCTTGGGCTGTTAAACCCAATTGTCGCGGCCGCTGCAATGGCGATGAGCAGCGTCAGCGTGATGATCAATAGCTTGCGCTTGCGCTAGCTATCAGCTGCCTCAGCTTACCGGGACCTGTGTGCGGCGCAACATCGTCATCGGACGAAGCTTCAGGCCGGGCACGGTCTCTGCCACTGGTGGCGCGACGGCTTCAGCAACAGGCACTGGCACAGCAACAGGCACTGGCACAGCAACAGGCACAGCCTCTGGAAGTGGTAGTGCCGCGGCCTCAATCACAGGAGCAGAAGCGACCACGGCAACTGGTGCTGCCCCGATCGTCAGCGGCACGGCCACACTTGTCGGCGTCTGAATCTCCGTCGGTTCCACGCCGTCCATCTTCAGATACGGCCAAATCGCACTAGGGTCTGGCACGTGAGATTGCAGGTAGTCCACGCCAATCGCCGTGATCTGCATCTTGCTTTTATCGTCAACAACTACCCAGCCAAGCGTTTTGGAGTACCACAGCGCCAGTTGGATCTCGACTTCCGTCATCCGCACAATCTGTTCCAATTGACGCATCGTAATCAGCGGGATACGAGGATTATTGCGACGAACATCATAGAGCACGCAGAGCAGCGTAGATCGCCGGTCCCGCTCTCCTTGCAAACTATTGAAAAAATCCATGCCCGTGAACGAAATGTCGCGGTCGTCATCTCCGCCGCCACGCACGGCATCAAATAGCTTCCGCGAAGCAGGATCTGACAATACTTCAAGGGCAAGATTGAGTTCTTCAAGTTGCTCGGCTGAGGGTCGACAAGCCATCAACTTGGCATGAGCCTGCTGGATTGTGGCCAGGTCTGCCTTCTGATCGATATCAAGAAGCTTGTAGTGGTCTTGGAATTTACCGGCGGCTGCGGACGACATCTAATGGGTCTTATCGGCACGGATGCCCGCCAACTTCAGTCGGGCTGGATGGCGCCCTCAGGCTCCAGAATTCCAAAATCTTGAGCTGGCATGTACCCCCCTACGCGCCGACGCCGCTGACGCCTCCTCAGAGCGTGACCCTCCCCTCTCCCGCCCCATCTAACCCCTTATTCATGACAACCTTAGAGAGATCCAAGGCCCAACTTCCACACGTTATCCACATTATTTCAACAGAATTTGATTCCTTGTAAATAACTCATTACAATACACTTATAGGAAGTTCGGAAAATTCATTGACTTCACAGCCTCCAGGACATAAACTCCAATCACTGAGATTTTTACGGGAGCCTTCCCGTTCGAATCGATTCTCCCATTGAACATCAGCGTGGAGCCCGCCAGACCTAACCGTTTGGTGGGCTTTCGTTGTTTTGGGACGGCAAATCACACGAGAAAAATTACAATAGAAAGATGAGCAAAGCTGGGGCTGGCGAAGAATTGAAGTCCTGGCGCGACCGCGCCCAAGCCCTCCGCCACCTCCCGCCCCTCCTCGCCGAAGTCTGGCGCACCCGCCCCCTCTACGCTTTTTCTTCTCTCGTCTGCCGGGCGACCCTCGCGTTTCTGCCCGTTGCCCTCCTCTACGTCTCCAAGCTCCTCGTGGACCAGGTCGTCGCCCTCGCCACTGGCCAACCCGGAGCCAGCCAGGGCCTCCTCTGGCGCTACCTCGCAATCGAGGTCGCCCTCGTCCTCACCACAGACCTCCTCGGCCGCCTCATGGGCCTCTGCGATTCCCTCCTGGCAGACCTCTTCACCAACCACATCACGCTCCGACTCATGCGACACGCTGCCTCGCTCGACCTGGCCACCTACGAAGACCCCACCTTTCAGGACAAACTCGAACGAGCCCGCCGCCAAACCACCGACCGCCTCTCCATGCTCTTCCTCGTCGCCAGCCTGGGCCAGCAAATCCTCTCCCTCCTGGCAATGTCTGCCTCGGTCATCGCCTTCTCGCCCCTCTTCTTCGGCTTCCTCGTCGTCTCTCTGGTGCCGGTCTTCTGGTCAGAGTCCCACTTCGCCGCCTTGGCCTATTCGCTCCTCTACCGCTGGACTCCCGAGCGCCGTCAAATCGACTACCTCCGCCTGCTCGGTGCCAGTCATACCACGGCCAAAGAGGTCAAACTCTTCGGTCTATCCAACTACCTGATCGATAAGGCGGATGCTCTATTCCAACGCTTCTACCAGGAAAACCGAAGCCTCGCCATTCGCCGCGCCACCATCAACTACCTCTGGGGCCTCCTCCCCAGCGCCGCCTACTACGCCAGCTTCGTCTACATCCTCCAACAGGCCATCGCCCGCGCCATCAGCATCGGCGATCTCATTTTCCTCACCCGCGCCTTCGCCAATTGCCGCGGTCTCCTCAGCCAGATCTTCCAGAACATCAGCCGCGTGGCAGAACAGGCCCTCTACGTCCGTGACCTCTTCGATTTCTTCGAGACCCGCCCCGCCCTTCCCGTTCCCCCCAACGCCCTCATCGCCCCCCGTCCCTTTCGCGATGGCATGACCTTTGAAGACGTCCACTTCGGCTATCCCGGCGCAGCAAAATCAGTTCTCAACGGCATTAGCTTCCACCTCGCTCCCGGTCAAAAGATCGCCCTCCTTGGCGAGAACGGAGCTGGCAAAACCACCCTCGTCAAACTCCTCTGCCGCCTCTACGATCCCACCGCAGGCCGCATTACGCTCGATGGCAACGACCTTCGCGACTACGACCCCGTCGCGCTCCGCCGCGAGATCGGCGTCATTTTTCAGGACTTCCTCAAATACGATTCGACGGCGCACGACAACATTGGCTTTGGCTTTATCGAATCCCTCACCGACAGTTCCCGCATCAAACAAGCCAGTGAGCGCAGCTATGCCGACTCAGTCATCGCCACCCTCCCCAATGGCTTCGATACCATGCTGGGCCGCCGCTTCGAGGGTGGCGTCGAACTCTCCCAGGGCCAATGGCAAAAGGTCGCCCTCGCCCGCGCCTACGTCCGCGACGCCCAACTGCTGATCCTCGACGAGCCCACCGCCTCCCTCGACGCCCGCAGCGAGTACGAGGTCTTCGAGCGCTTCGCCAACCTCACCGCAGGCAAGTCTGCCGTCCTCATCTCCCATCGCTTTTCAACGGTCCGCATGGCCGACCAGATCCTGGTCCTCGAACAGGGCAAAATCCTCGAACAAGGCAGTCACAATCAGCTGCTTGCCCTCAAAAATCGCTACGCCGAACTCTTTGAGCTGCAAGCCGCCGGCTATCGCTAGTACAGCTTCTTCACGAATCCGCCCCGCCGCACCAGCCTGAATCTGCGGGAACGCGATTTTCGGCCCTCAGCACCGGGCGATGGGTACCAGTTTGGATTTCCTGATCTTCCTGTCCCGTGTTACCAATGGAACGCGGTGGACGATACTGGTTGCGGCGATCAGTTCGTCCGCAGGATCGCTGTCGAAATCCAGTCCGGTGGACTTTTCGCATACGGCCAGATCCAGTGGCCAAACCTTTACCCGGGCAAATATCCTGACAAACTCGGTCGACCGGACATCGATCGCAATCCTGCCCAATTGCGCCAGTTTGGCAAACTCCCACAACACGATTCCTCTCGGCAGGCGTCAGTGAACCGTCCAGTGCGAACAGAAGAATATGCGTGTCAAGATTCAGCATTCCACCCGATTCCAGTAGAGAAGACGTCGCCCTTGACCTTTACCTTGCCTTTCAGGCCGCCGATCAGAGCCGCGCAACTGGCGTCGGCCGGGATCACCCGTGCCACGGCTTTTCCGTGTTTCGTCACGACAATACCTTCGGGATCGAGGTGGTCGAGCAGTGAGAGGCACTGCTCCTTGAACTTGGACGCATTGATCTCCATCATGAATTCAGCATAGTCAAATAAATTGACCGGTCAAATAGAATTGCTATTCTCAGACAGCCGCGGGTGGCGGGCAAACTGCAAACGGTGGAAACAAATCCGCTATCCGCTCCTGGATTTCAGGAACGGTGTTCGCTGGCCCTAAGGGCATGAAATGTACGGCGCCCAGCGAAGACTTCCGATTGCAGTTCGAGGCAGTCTCATGCTTGGATGAAGAACAGAAGCGAGTCGCGCGGTACTTGCTCGATGGCATGATCCTCGCTGTCCGCTCCCTGCTCGCCGTCCTGGTGGACGACGAACCAGTCAGCGATGAAGACCGCCGCCGCTTTCACGAAGGCCAGGCCTTCTTCGCCAGCGGCAAAGGCATTCCGATGGATGATGTGTTAGCCGAGTTCGGTTTGAAGCCTGAAGATTTCCCGCTGAGCAAGTAATGCTGCCCTAACGTGTTGAGTGGCTCGATGAAGCCAAGGCCGACGTGCGCCGCCTGGACCGCACCGGCGGCGGCGATGTCGCTCCCTTGCACCGCGACATGGCAGGCTCTTTTCGCTTGCGCCTCGGCGACTACCGCGTCCTGTTCGCCCTCGAGGATAACGTCATGTGCATCTTCGGCGTCCGCCATCGCTCCGAGGCTTATCGCTAAACCGCCGACACACAAAAGGAGTCCTCTTCGGTTAGTGGTCGTTGTCTTGGAATTGCCGGATGAGGGCCCCAGCCGGAAAGCTACTCCAGGCCAATGTATTTGCAGGCCAATCTATTTGCAGGCCAATGTATTTGCAGGCCAATCTATTTGCAGGCCAATGTATTTGCAGGCCAATGTGGTTACGGGCTTCAGCCCGTTCGTATAACGAACGCCGTCCCCGGTCGGGCCACAAACACAAAGACATCGTCCGAAAAATCAAGCCTGCGGCTTCGCTTTTGACCGTCTCGCGGCCCTCGGAAGCCACGAAACCTGGCATACCCCCGCCACCAACTAAAGTCCCGTCCAGGGATGCCTCAGAGCGCACTCAAAGGCCCGTGGAAAACAGAAATTTCCATAGGCGCAGATGTCCATGGTGGTGTCAATAGTTTTGTGTAATCGAGTTCTCTTCGGTTAGTGGTCTTTGTCTTGGATTTGCCGGATGAGGGCCCCAGCCGGAAAGCTACTGCAGGCCAATGTATTTGCAGGCCAATGTGGTTACGGGCTTCAGTGTCCAAGCCAGTCCTAGATCACTTCGAGGCCAAAAAGCGCTGCAACTCAGTCTGCAACTCAGGAATCCGCAGAATCGCTACATTCCAAACCTCATCGAGGTCCACGCCCATATAGTCGTGAATTAACACGTCCCGCATACCGCAAATTCGCTTCCAATCGACGGAAGGCATCTGCTGTCTCGACGCTTCTGAAACTCGCTTGGCGGCTTCTCCAATTACTTCGATGTTCCGAATGACGGCGTCTTGCATCTCTTCCGAAACAGAAAATTTCTGCTGACCCGGCGCCGTAAACCGACCGACACGCTGGCACCGCTCTAACATGTGAACTAAATAGAGCCGGTCGACTTTCACAGCGGGGCGGCCTCCCGAAGAATCTGCTCCTTGGTGTACCAGTGCAACGACTTTCCCGTCCCAATGTGCACCGGCACGCCGAGCAACTCCTGAAGGTCCTGCGCCAACCCGACATGGTCGAGTAGGCTCCGACCCGGCTCCCAGCTAACTAGCATGTCAAGATCGCTATTTTCGTTCGCCTCACCCCGGCCAACGGACCCAAACACGCGCAATCCATAGGCCCCATGCTGGGCGGCGATCTCCAGTATCCGCTCCCGTTGTGAACTACGCAATGTCTCAAGCGTCATCATGACCCAATTGTCCAACATCATGGGCCCAGCGCGGGCAGGGGGCGTGCGGACCGGGCACGGCGGGCCCCCTCAGGCGATCAGTCGGTAGGCCCCAAACAGGATCATAGCTCCGACGACAGACATTACAAATCCTGCCGGACTTCCTTCTTTGTACCAACCCATTTGCGTCCCGATCCACCCGCCCAGCCACCCACCCGCAATCCCGAGCAGTGCAGTAACGATCAATCCAGCAGGGTCCCTGCCCGGCAATAGAAATCTCGCCACGCGGCCGACAATCAGGCCAAAGATAGCGTGTCCAATCATGCTCAGCATTTTGTTCGATCTCCTATCAATCAACTTCTCGCGTTACGAAATGGCTTCGGGGACGGGTTCGCGTCTGATGCCCATCGCCGAGCCGTGAATCGTTCTAAAATCCAAGTACGGAATCCAACACATGACCATCGAAATTTGCAACGCAGAATTGGAAGACCTCCTGCGCCTCCGCACAAAGGCTGGCAATTTCTCGACGGTAGAGGACATGCTCCTGGACGCCCTGCGCCCCGACGAAGACGGCTGGACTGCCGAAGAACGCCTCGCCTTAAACGAAAAGATTGAGTTCGCTAGGCACCAGGCCGCCACCGGCCAAACCTTCACACCTCAAGAGGCCCGCAGGAAGCTAGCCGATATGCGGGCGATGCACCTCGCCAACCAGGGCAACTGACGGCTGGAACCTTTCGAACTGACGGAAGAAGCAATCCTCGCTATCGATGCCATCTGGCTTTACCTGCGTTTCTTGCATTCACCGCTCCATTCCTGGGCGAGGCGGACGCCCCTCGATCGCTGCTAAATTCGGAAGCTAGCCGTCCTAGCCGCAGCTTAGCCCAGCGTCTATAGTAGAGAGGAGACCTACTTCAAGCTCATGGAACCCCGCGATCCCATCCTCAACATCCGCCTCCGCAAAGGTCTTGCGGACCGCCATCGCCTCCCCCTGCGCGCGGTCCAAACCGTCCTCGAGCACTGCCGTCTCCTCATCAACGATCTCGCCAAACGGGACGGCAACGATGCCCCCCTCGACCTTCAACTAGAACTCCTCGGTGCCCCCGGCGGCGCACTCTTCGCTGGCGGAAGCGTCCAAATGCAAATCGTTGCCGGCGCCCACCCGGCCATCGCAGCCGCCGCCATGCAATCCGCCATCCTCTCCCTCCAGAAGCTCGAACAGCGCGACAATTCCTTCACCCTTAATAACCCGAGCGGCGCCCGCGCCGTCGAGCACTTCCACCGTATCGGCATCGAACAAACGAAAACCGGCAGCGAGCTCGAACTCTCCTGGCTGGGCCTCGATGCCACCAAACTCCAAGCGAGCCTCACCCCCGTCGCCCTCGAAACCGTTCGCGCCCTCCAGAATCCCAACTCTGAACTTTGCGGCGCCCGCGCCTACGGCAAGTTGATGGAACTCCGGGAAGTCCACGAGGCCGACGACCACGGCCGCGGCTTCCAGGGCCAACTCCTGCTCGACAACGGCGACGAATGGCGCGTCAAATTCCGCGAAGATCAGCAACACCTCGCCGCCTCCCTCTTCCGTAAGCGCGTCGTAGTTTCCGGCACGGTGAAGTACTTCCAAACCCGCGCCCCCAAGATCACCGCTGAATCTATCCATCTCGATCCCCCGCGCGACTACTTGGCCGCCTTCGAAAAATTCGTCGGCACTGCCCCTGAACTCAAAGGCCAGTCTCTCGAGCAGTTGATGCAGGCGGTCAGAGGCGAAGACTAGTGGCCTCCGTCTACCTCGATTCCAGCGTCTTCTTCGCCATTCTCAAAGCCGACGCTTCCGAGAAATATGCAGGCTCCATCCAGGGCCTCTTCGCCGAACTCAGCCTGCCAATCCAAGCCTCCCTGCCCATGCCCAACAACCCCACGCTCTTTCAAGCCTGAGCTACCGGCCCGGCCCGTCCACGCGTCCCCCAGAGAGCCGCCGGCTGAGACAAGAAGGGCAAGTGCAAACCTGCCGCTCGGCATGCTTGTGCGCCAAGCCGTGAATCACTCCGTCTTCCGCGTCAAACCGATGCGCAATCAAATCGAAATACTGAGTGTCCCCGGCATTGTACCGGCGAAAAACCGAATAAGCGACATGATCGGCAATCTGCACCAGCCGAGACGCCCGGGAATCCACAAAGAATGGCGTATCGGCAAGATTTCGCAACACGCCCCACTGTGTGCCCACCTTGCGAAACTCCCGGCTCAGCTTCTGCAGCGACGTCTCACGGGTCGTCTTATCCAGGATGATCATGCCCCGCTCCACGCTTCCATCCTTCTTAAGACGGCTGAGGAACCGGTCGAATCGCGTGCAAAGATCCTCGAACGCCATTTCTACGATGTCGCAGTCTGGATAGTCCTTTTTGTGAATCACGCAAGCGAACAATCGCGTACTGTCATAACTCGCACTTACTACTTTCAATACTGACTTAAGCGTCCCCCGCGCTTCATCGATCGTGAGATCTTTCCAAGGTGCCTCTCGACGCGAAAAAATTGTGGAGGCGTGAAACTCGACATCTTCCGGCGCGACGGCGTTGTGCGGCGGGCGGTGTCAATAGTTTTGTGTAAACACGATTCAGCCTTCTGAGGAAGGGTTTGATATTAGGTTGTGGTGGCTCGCTCGATTCGTTCGGGCCAGCGGAGTGTGAACTGGCGAAGGGCACCGTACCAGCTCTGGACGAATT
>JBBRBI010000011.1:0-88377 GCA_038206015.1 Bryobacterales bacterium
TGATTATCGTGCATGGGGGAGGTTTCTTGCGGGGAGACAAGCAGACCTATGTGCCGCCGCTATTTCCGCCATTGACGGAGGCTGGAATTGCGTGGTTTTCGATCGACTACAGGTTGGCTCCGGCGCACAAGTTTCCTGCGCCCAATGATGATGTTCGGGCTGCGTTTGCTTATGTGATGCAGCACGCTAAAGAATTCAAGGTGGACCCGAAACGCATTGGCCTGGTTGGCGAATCGGCGGGTGCGACGATTGCCGCTTATTATGCGGCGACGGAGAAGGGGAAGTATAAGCCGAAGGCCGTGGTGGATCTTTACGGGGTCGTGGATTGGGAGTACAACAAGGAGGTTCTGGGGAAACTGAGTGAAGGTGCTACTGCATGGCTGGGGGATACGGACCTGAAGAGTGCTTCTGCGATCGCGCATATCCATAAAGGCATGCCACCGTTTTTATTTATCCATGGAACCAAAGATCCGCAAGTGCCTTTTGCGCACAGCCCAAGGATGTGTGCGGCGATGCGCTTGATTCAGGCCGAGTGCGAGGTGTTTGTTGTTGAAGGTGGCGGGCACGGCATGGGTGGGTGGGAAAAGGACCCGGCAATGCAGGTCTACAAAAAAAAGCTGGTGGAATGGCTGAAGGAGCGGATGCATTAACACCAAAGCGGCGCGCCATTTGGGCCGATTTTGTGGCATCCTACAAATTCTGGGGACATTATGATTACTTGCCCGGCATGCGCCGTAGATATCGATTTTGATGAAGAAGATCTGGACGAGGGCGACCTCTTTGACTGCACGGAGTGTGGAGCGAATCTGAGAGTTCTCAGCTTGAAACCGCTGGAAATGGTTGTGGTGAAGGACGACGCTGCCGCCGCTGACGAGGACGAAGACGAGTTCGACGAGGACGAAGACGAAGACGAAGAGGAAGACGAGGACGACGAGAAGGACGAAAACGAGGATGAACTCGAAGAGGAAGAGGACGAAGAAGAGGAGTGGAATTAATCGTCGAGCGCTAATTTTTGGAATTGCTCTCAACGTTGCATGCGCGGCGGCGGACGCACCGTATGCGCTGATTGTCGGAAGTGTTTTTCAGGATTCTGGCTTCGCTTTGGGTGGCGCAGACGTCGAACTGATTCCAGCCCTGCCGGACAAGAAGTTCAAGAGGCAGAGCGCCCGAACCGGTGGGCGTGGGGAATTCAGCTTTCGCGTTCCGGCCTTGCCGATGGACTTTGAGATCCGAGTCAAAGCAACTGCTTACCGCCCGGCTTCCAAACGAGTCAAAATAGGAGGAGACGAGCGGATCGATGTGAGTGTGATCCTGGACCGCCTGTCGAAGGAGAAATAATGACATTGCGTGCGAGATTCTTAGTGCTGGGCCTTGGACTGATGATGGGCAGCGTGGCTTATCTGGCGGCGCAGTTGCCGACGGAACCTGGGGCACCTAAGGCTCCTCCCCCGCTGTTCAAAGGCGAGCGGCAGAAAAAGGACGACCGAATGCGGCAAGTTGCCGGGGTGGTTCGAGACGCTGGCGACAAGCCTGTTGGATCTGCAGTTGTGAAAGTTAAGGACATGAAGTCGCTGGCGATCCGCAGCTTTATCACCAAGGAAAACGGCCAGTACAGCTTTCAGGGCTTGTCGACCGGCGTTGACTATGAGCTGCGCGCGGAGACTAGCGATGGTTCGATGAGTTCGGCGAAGATTCTTTCTGTCTACGACAGTCGGCGCGAGGCCGTGATCAACTTGAAGCTTGAGAACAAGAAGAAATGATGCGTCGAGGTTTGTTGGCTGCGTGTTTGACGGTGAGCGCGATGTTGGCGGCTGGCCCGCTGATGCAGGTTCGCGATTCGTCCGGTAAGTTGCAGGAGATCGGTGGTGGTGTTGATGTCGTTGTGGTTACCTTTATTTCGACGGGCTGCCCGGTTTCAAATGCCTATAACGACCGCATGATCGCGCTGTATGATGACTACTCGAAAAAGGGTGTGAAGCTCTTTTTTGTGAATGCGAATGCCAATGAGTCTGCTGCTGATGTGGCTGCGCATCGAAAAGAATCCGGGTATCCGTTTGCGGTTTATAAGGATGAGAGCGCTGCGGATCGACTGGACCCGCAGGCGACGCCGGAGACCTTCGTATTTGACAAGGCTGGCAAGCTGCAGTACCACGGCTACATTGACGATTCCCGAAGTGCGGCCCGGGTTCAACACAATGGGCTTCGTGTGGCGCTCGATGAAATTTTGGCTGGGCATGCAGTGACGCGTTCCTCGACCAAGGCATTTGGGTGCTCCATCAAACGGGCGAGGAAGAGCTAGTGCGGCACTTGTTCCTGCTTGTGGCACTTGTGCTGAGCGCTGCTCCAATCCAGAAGTTGATTCCGCTGGATGAGGCACTGTATCCAAGGATTGTCGCTGCCCAAAAGGGCAAAGTAGTGCTGGTGAATTTTTGGGCTACCTGGTGCGAGCCATGCCGCAAAGAAATGCCGGAATTAGTGCGCATCGCCAAGGGGATGAAAGCGCAAGGGCTGGAGCTGATTACAATTTCAGCAGATGAGCCCGAGGATGAAAAGATCGCGTTGGAGTTTCTTGCCAAGGCTTTATTGACGGGGCCGACCTATGCAAGGCGGGCGAAGAACGACGATAAATTCATCAATGCAATTGATGCAAAATGGTCTGGCGCGCTGCCGGCGTTGATTCTCTACGACCGGAGCGGCAAGAAGGTGAAGAGCTGGATTGGCGAATCGGATTTGAAAGTGGTTCAGGCCGAGATCAGTAAGCTGCTCTAGCTTTTACTGGGTGGTGTGAGGCGTTTGTGGAAGTCGATTTCGTCGTGCAGGCCATCGAGGGCCATGCGGGCCTCATTGATCTGACGAATCGCCGCTACCAGGAGCATGACAGCGCCTGAGACACCGAGGAAAACCGGGATCGTCGCCCACTTAGCTGAGAAGATTGAGACCATGCCAATCGAGACGCTGGTGAGCACGAAGAGGCCGCTGGCCTGATAGAGCGCGACGAGGGTCCGCATCAGTAGGCTAGCCCGGCGTGACTGCATTTCCATCTGTCGCCAGGTTGCGTCGAGACGGGCTCGGTTGACGCCGCTTGCGTCATCTTTGGCGGCCAAAAGTTCCATCTGTTCGGACAGCTTGCGTACGCGGTCGACGACGCGGCCGAGGCGGTTGGATGTAGAGATGATAAAGCTGGCGGTGGCGCTTAAGAGCAGGGCCGGGGCCAGCATCGCCGTCAGCACGTTCAGGGCGCTGGGAAGGCTTTGAATCAGTGCTGGCAGGGGAAAGGTGGATTGCATGGGCGCTCTCTTGATGGTAGCCAAGTGTCGGCTGGTGCCGGGAATGAGAAACTCAAAGGCAGTGCTACGATTTTCGATTTTGTTATGGCTGCTTTCGCAGGTATTGATGCTGGCTCAAACGGCTGCTTCTGGTGAGATCCGTGGCACGGTGCTGGACGCTTCTCTAGCTGTAATCCCAGGAGCGAAGATTCGTTTGTCGAGCGAGGCTACTGGCACCAGTCGAAATGCCGAGAGTGATTCGCAGGGCAATTTCGTATTGCGGAGCATTGCGATTGGCGAATACTCATTAACCGTTCAGGCCCTTGGGATGGTGCCAGCGCGGATCGCGACGGTGCAAGTGAGTGTGGGCCAGGTGGTTACGCAACGAATATTGCTGAAGCCGGCCGGGGTAGCTGAGCGCATGGAGGTGACAGAGCAGGCCGACTCGCTGCAGACTGCCGCGCCCAATGCCAGTGTGGCTCTGGGTAATGATCGAATCGAAGAGAGCCCGGCGGCGGGGCGCAACTATCTGAACTTTGTGTTTGTCGCCCCTGGATTCAGTACATCGAGCGGCTCGAACACGTCGCGCAGTGCGGCGGCGACTCGCAATCCGGCCAATGATTCCGGCTTTGTCTTTGCGGGGATGCGCGGGCGTAACAACAGCATCTCGATTGATGGGGTGGACAATCGCGATGAGACCACTGGGTCTACACGGGTGGCGATTGGCCTGGAAATGGTGCAGGAATTTCGCGTCGCCGGAACCAGCGTCTTGCCGGAGTTTGGCGGTGCGGCCGGCGGCGTCGTGAATGTTGTGACGCGCTCGGGGACCAATCTCTGGCACGGCGACACGACGTTTTTTGCCCAGAATGAAGCATTCAATGCGCGCAACGCGGAGTCTCAGGCGGATCGCAAGGCGGAGACGCGTCGGTATCAGCCGGGGGCCAGTCTAAACGGTCCCTACAAGAAAGATCGCGGTTTCTTCTCGACGGCTGTCGAACAGGCATGGGAGGACACCGAAGAATGGAGCGATACGCCGAAGAGTTTTGTGCCTCGACCGGGATCGACGACGCCGTTGACCCGGGGGCTGTTTGCAGCGCGGGATCTGGAAACTTATTCGAGCCTGAAGGTGAACCAGACTATCGACAGTAAGAATTGGGTGACGCTGCGCTATGGGTATTCTGGCGGCCGCATCGCTCACGACGTCGTTGCTGGAGATAATTTTAGTGATCGAAGTGCCAGAGGCAGTTCGCGCATTGGTGACCATTCGGTTGCCGGGAATTGGCTTTGGGTGGGAGGGCCGCGAATCGTCAATGATCTGCGCGGTCAAGTGGCGCGGCGCGAAACGAAATTAACGCCAAATTTTATTGGGCGGATGGAGGAGATTCCAGGGCTGATCACTATCGGCGAGGGTTATCGTTTGAACCAGCAGCGGACCGAGAACCATTACGAGATCAACGACAGCCTGACACTGGTGGCGGGACGCCATTCAATTGGCATTGGGGCCAACATTCATGAGGTACGGCTGGAGGGGCGCTTTGCGCAGCGATTCTCCGGAATGTTGATTTTTGGTAACTATGCCGACTATCTCGGTGGTCGGCCCACACTTACGATGCAATCTTTTGGACAGCCGCAAGTGAGCCTTTCTACAAGGCCGTGGGGTGTCTATGTTCAGGATCGTTGGCAGGTTGCGCCGGGTCTGACGATAGAGGGTGGCTTCCGGGTGGACCAGCAGCCGCTGCCTGCTCCTGTGCCGAGTTCTCCTGTTAACGTTGCGCCGCGGTTGGGCCTTGCCTGGCATCCAGGGGCCAACTCGAGTTGGGTCTTTCGCGCTGGATCGGGCCTGTTCTATGACCGCTATCCGTTGGGGTTTCTGGCAGAGGCACTGATTCCTGCCAGCATTACGATCAATGGGATCGGGGGCTATCGGTTTGGAGCAGCGGCCAAGATGGAGACGACTTACTCGATCAAGAACACATTTGGACTGGAGCGCAAGATCGACAAGGATACGACGCTGAGCGTTGAAGCCAATCTGGTGCGGGGTGTGCATCTGGCGCGAACGCGTAATTTTCTGCTGGAGCAGTCAGCCCGATCCCGTTATGAGGGCGCGACGGTTACGGTGAACAAGCGAATGAGCAATGAGTTTACTTATCTGGTGAGTTATACGGCGGGGCGCACGCGGGATGACGCGAGTGACTATGATGAGCAGCCGCTCGATCCGTCGAATACTAAGCGGGATTGGGCGCTGTCCCGCCAGCATCAACTGCATCGCGTCGCTGCCAGTGGGCTCTTCGATCTGTTTTGGGGACTTACGATGGCACCGAGTTTCTCCTGGGGCTCAGCAAGGCCGGTGAATCCGCTGCTTCCGATCGATGCCTATGGGACCCTGGCTTATCCGTTGAGTGCGCGGCCGGTTGGCTATGGCCGCAACACGCTATACGGCGAGGCGACGCACTCGCTCGACGCTCGGTTAACCAAGACGATCAAGGTGATGAATGAACGAGCTAAGTGGGTCTTCGGCATCGAGGGTTTCAACTTGCTCAACCACACGAACTATGCGCGGATTGGAGCCTATTTGACTGGGCCGGGATTCACCCGCACAGTTGAGATTGCGCCTGCCAGGCAAATCCAATTCTTCGGTGGTATTGAATTCTAGGAGTCGCGAAATCTGGCCCATGCACTGAGCGCGAGGCCGATCAGCAGTGCGGACCAGGCAAAGACATCGCCCATGCGTGTGTAGACAGTTGTCGAGAAGGCAGTCGCGTATTGCAGTCTGCCGCTTGCGACGCGATAGGGCGTCAGTTCGTCAATGACGCGGCCGGCGGGGTCGATGCTGGCAGTGAAGCCGTCGTTGGTGGGTCGCAGTAACCAGCGGGCGTTTTCTGCGGCTCGCATCCTGGCGAGAAGCAGGTGCTGGCCTCGTGCAGCAGAGCGGCCAAAGTAGCCGTCGTTGGATAGATTAATCAACACATCCGCACCCTGCGCTGTGATCGCGCGCACATGATGGGCAAAGGCAGTTTCATAACAGATGAAAACGCCGAGCTTGCCACCGGGAGAGGCGAAGACTTTGATCGCTTTGCCTGGCTGAAAGGTGCCAGCCTCTTGTGAAACCTTGCCTACGAGCTGGTTGAAAATTGGCGGCACATACTCCCCGAACGGTACCAGATTCATCTTGTCGTAGGTGCCGCCATTGTCGCCAGTAGCGGTGAGTAACTGTGCGGTATTGAAGGGGTTGCCCTGGGCGTCGAAGCGGACAGTGCCGAAAAGGAAAGGCGCATTGGCTAGCCTGGCAAGACTGCTTACCTGACTACGAAACTCGGCGTTGGTCTCGTAGTAGAGACTGACTGGCACTTCAGGCCAAAGCAGCAGCGACGGCTTGCGTTTGGACGGGTCGAGCACCGCGCCGAGCGTGATGGTGGCCAGTTTGTCGTAGGTGTCGCGGACCTGCTCTGCAGTGAGGCTGAGGTCCTCAGGAAGATTGGGCTGGACGACGACGGCATTCATGTCGCCAGCCTTTAGATCGGGGAGGGCAGGGAAGAGGTAGAGCGCCAAAAGTGGCGTACACCAGAGCAGTTGCAGTCGCTCCTTGCGGAGATACCAGGCGGCAACTGAAGCGCTAAGAAGTGCGAAGACCGCGCTGACGCCGTAGACGCCGAGTAGCGGCGCAAGGCGCATCGGGATGCCCATGTCGGTACCGGCATTGCCGAGGAGCAACCAGGTAAAGCCTAATTCGGCGTGGGTTCTCTCGAGGCCCACCCAAAGCAGCGCGACAACGGGCGCGGCCCAACGCAAGCCGAATAGCCAACCGGAGCAGGTTGAGAAGACCGCCAGGTGTAGGCCCTTTGCGAGTGCGAAGAGGACAAACAGTAGCGTTGCCAGCCAGCCGGGCATGCCGCCGTGGAGGGCCAGCGTGTCACGAATCCAATAACAGGTAGCGCCCCATTGAATGACGCCGGCCAGCCAGCCGAAGAGAAAGCGTTGCCGGTCTGAGGCTTCGTTGGCCGAGGCGAGCAAGAGCGGCAAGAGCGCGAACGGTGCCAGGAAGGTGAGTGCTGGCGCTGGTTGGCTCAGCACCAGCAGGAGGCCTGTGACTGCGGCCAGGGCGTAGTTAAGTTGCGGCTTCATGGGCAACCAGATCGGCCATATAGCTGGAGCGAACGAAGGGCCCGGCAAAGACAGCGCGGAAGCCCAGGCTCATGCCATAGGCGCGCCATTCTTCGTATTCGGCAGGCTCAACGTAACGGTCTACTTTGGCGTTGCGGCGGGTGGGTTGAAGATACTGTCCGATGGTGGCGATGTCGGCGTTGCCGTCTGTGCGCAAGTCGCGCAAAAGGGCCTTCACTTCGTCATGCGTTTCTCCCAGGCCCACCATGAGCCCGGACTTGCTGAGGATCTCTGGATGAGCCTGCTTTGCGTAAGCAAGCACGCGTAGACTTTGGGCATAGTCAGCCTGGGGCCGGACGCGACGGTAGAGCCGCGAGACTGTTTCCATGTTGTGGTTGTAGACGTGAGGTGCCGCAGCAAGTACGCGCTCGACAGCTTCCAAATCGCCATTGAAGTCAGGCGTCAATACTTCCACTTGCGCGGCTGGCAGGGCAGCGCGAACTGCCTGCACTGTGGCTGCCCAGTGGGTGGAGCCGCCATCCCAAAGTTCATCGCGATTGACGCTGGTGAGAACGACGTAGCGCAGACCCATCGCCAGAGCCTGAGCGGCAACATGAGCTGGTTCGCTGGGGTCCAACTCGAATTGCACTTTGCGCGGGTCTGCCTTGGGTACGCTGCAAAAGCCGCAGCCACGGGTGCAGAGATTGCCCAGGATCATGAAAGTAGCGGTGCCGCGCGAGAAGCAATCGTGGATATTGGGGCAGCGAGCGGACTCGCAGACCGTATGCAGGTGTAACGCTCGCAGCTCGCGTTTGAGCTCCGTTACGGCCTGGAATTCATGCTGGGGCTTGCGCAGGAAATCCGGCAGACGAGGCTGCGCAGGCTCCTTTTCAATTTGCACCAGCATGCTTAGTAGCTACGTGGGAAGGGTGCGAAACCGAGGCTGTTCAGTTCCGTACGGGTCTTGCCCAATTCAGTTTTCTGTATGGGACCAACCAGAACGCGGAATACTTTTTCCTTGTCCGATGGGGCGATCCAGAGGGAGAAACCTTTGCCCTTGAGCACCTTGGCAACGACATCGGCTTCTGCGCGCCCGACTGCGGCGACCTGGAGGAACAGGCTGCCCTTGGGGGGCTCGCCTGTTTTCGATTCCGCCTTGGATGCGTCGTGCTTGGGTTCTTCTGGTTTTGGCTCAGGCTTTTTGGCTTCCGCCTTCTTCGGTTCCGGTTTGGATGGCTCGGGCGTTGGCGCCTGAGGCTTGGTGGCAGGGCGCTCGACAGCAACCGGTCGTTCCACGGTGGGCTCTCCGGCCGCACTATTCTTGGATGCCCCTTTGTCGATGATGATCGGATTGGGTGCGGGACCAGTCTCAGTCGTTTTACGAACGCTGGCTAGTTCGATAGCAGGGGCTGGTGAGGAGTTCTTCCCCAGAATATATCCCATGACAAAGAACACTCCGAGCAGAACAACAACAATAAAGAAAACGCTAAGCAACTGGCGGTTTCCCAGTACGAGTTCGAACTCGCCTTCGTCGTTACGTGGCATACGTCTAGGGTATAAGGTAACAGACTTGGGCGGTGAGCAATCCGAGCATTTTTGAAAAGATTTTTTGCTGACTGTTCAAGCGATAATTCAACAATGATGTTGGAGACGATCCGGAACTGGATGCGCGAGGGTGACCCCATGCCAGTCTGTAAGTTGGTAGGGATGAGCGTCGAGGCTGTGGAAGACGGTTGGTGCCGCGCTGCGCTCGAAGTTGGTTCGCAGCATTGGAATCCCTTTGGGACGGTGCATGGCGGCATCCTGTGCGATTTGAGCGATCTGGCGATGGGTATGGCTTTTATGACTACCCTTGGTGAAGGCGAAGGCCTCGCGACGATCGAACTGAAAATCAACTACTTTCGCCCTGTGGGTGAGGGGCTGATTCAAGCCGAGGCTCGGGTGGTGCATCGCGGCCGAAGCATCGGCTATGTGGATTGCGAAATCAAGGATGCGGCTGGCAGGCTGATCGCGAAGGCCGCCTCCACTTGTACGGTAATCAAAGACGACCGGGCAATCGCGATTGCCAAACTCTTTGCGAAACGGGGGCAGAGTGGAGATTCGTAGGGCTGTTGCCGAGGACGCGAGCGGGATTGCCGAAGTCGCGCGTAGTGTTCGCTATCGGGCCGGTGAAGCAGACCCCAGGCAGGGATATCTGGTTTTCGTCGGCACGCCCGGGGAGTATGCCGCCCGTTTGGTGGATAACAACACGAGTTATGTGGCCGATGAAGATGGGCGGATCCTTGGTTTCCTGCTGATGAGTGAGTCCGCAGGAGACACGGCCACGCACACTGAGGCGGACGGGGTGGAGGCGATGGTTTTTGGCGAAGGCGCCCTGTTGGTGGACCAAATTGGGGTTTGCCCAGACGCCCGTGAGCGCGGAGTAGCGGCACAGCTTTTTGCGCGCATGCTGGTAGAACAAAAGCCCACGCGACTGACAGCGTCGATTATGCACGGACCACTTTGCAATCGCCGTAGCACTGGGTTCTTTGCCGACAAGCAGGGGTTTCGGTGTATCGGCGAATATCATGAGGGGCATGGTTTCCTGTGGGGCCTGTACGAATGGAAATTGGATGGCACACAAGGCGACATCCGCTATCCGATTGGCCGCTGGTTCTATTCTGGTGTCGCAAATGAAGCTGATCTTGCCGCACGCATCGAACGATTGAACGCGCTGCCGGGGCAACTGCGTAGTGTGATCGAGACGATGACGGAAGCACAGCTCGACGTCGTTCCTCGGCCTGGTGCCTGGACTGCACGCCAACTTGTTCATCACTTGGCGGATGCGCATGGCCAAATGACGGGGCGGGCGCGCCTGATACTTACGGAGGAGCAGCCCTTGGTGAAGACTTTTGACGAAAATACCTGGGCTGAGCTTGCCGATGCACTCAGCGGGCCAGTAGAGGAGAGCTTGCGAATTCTTGATGGCCTACATGCCCGGATTTCGCGACTGATCGGCTCCCGGCCCCATTCCGATATGTTGCTTGAGATGTATCATCCCGCGCAGGGGTTGGTGCGTCTGGACCGCCTACTGGCTTACCTGGACTGGCATGGGCGACATCATACGGCGCAGATTGGGCAAATCGCGCTCTCGAAAAACTAGGTACTTTCCTTGCGAGATCCGAGGGCGCGCCCGATATCAAAAGGTAGGCGCTCGGCTGCACGCTAGCCTACTCGCATTATTCTGTTTTGATCTTTTTCGTATTTCTCTCGTTGCCTGAAAGTAATCTGCGGGCTAGCAGCATCGCGTCGCGTGGAAGCTTCCTCGAAGAATTTGGCCATCTCAATCCACAAATTAGCCGAGGGTTTGAGCGGGATTTCGCTGGTGTAATTCCATCTACTCAAAGTGCGGAGGCTCAGTTTGTCCTTGTTTGTGGGGATCTGTTTTCTGATATCTCTTCTGGGAAGCAGAGCCGCAGTCCGAGGCTCAAATCTGATCGGGCCGATGAGGAAACTTCGCTGGCGCGTGAAGAGAGCCTGAAACTGAGCCCAAAGCCTCTAGCGGGGTCCGTGTGCTGCTTCACCTTGATGGCGCTTGCGTGGTTTACCCGGGCGCGCTAGACACTGACGTAACTGTGAGGCAAAAGTTGATACTTTCGCACAATGTCATAATGTGAATGGGTCCAACCAACTGCGATTTCTCATCCTTAGCGACATTCACGCCAACCTCCACGCCCTCGAAGCTGTACTGGCCGATTCCAAAGATAGATACGATGCAATCCTTTGCTGTGGGGATTTGGTCGGCTATGGTCCATTGCCGAATGAGACGGTGGTATGGTCAAAATCCAACCTGAAAGCGGTCGTCCGGGGGAACCACGACAAGGTCTCCGTCGGCCTGGATGATGCGGAAGGCTACAACATTGTTGCGTCGGCATCGCTTCGTTGGACCGCCAATGTTCTCACCGAAGCGAACAAGAGTTATCTACGCGAAATGCCGCGTGGGCCCGTCGAGCATGACGGGTTGTGGTTGATGCACGGCAGCCCGATCGACGAAGATCTTTACGTGCTGCAGGAATGTGACGCAATTGGAATGGATCAGTATCTGCCCGGCCCGGTAAACTTCTTTGGTCATACGCATCGCCAAGGGGGCTTTGCCTATTTTCGCGGTAGCATGCATGTGATTCCACAGGTTCCGGAAGGCGTCAAGGAACTGGTGCTTGCGCTGGACCCGATGGCTGCCTATCTGATCAATCCGGGCAGTGTTGGTCAACCTCGCGACGGCGATTGGCGCGCCGCCTACGCTGTTTTTTCGACGGACGATCAGCTGCTGACTTTCTACCGCACGGCGTACGATGTGGAAGCCGCAGCGGCAGCCATTCGTGCAGCTGGTCTGCCCGAGCTTTTGGCTAAGCGCCTCTTCCTTGGAAAGTAACAGTTTCTGCATGTTTTACTGCCAGACAGTAAAATTTTCGCTACAATTCGTATTGCGTAGCATCCCTTTTGATGGGTGCACGTGCACCGCTATTTGAACCAATTCCGAGGCATCCAAATTTATGGCAACCGCCGCCGTCCCTAAGTCGAAGATCCAGCAGTCCTTGACGCTTTACCAATCCAGTATTGGCAAGAAATACGTTGTCGCCATCACCGGTGCCATCCTGTTTGCCTTCACGGTGGGACACATGCTGGGGAATTTACAGATTTACCTGCCGAATGCCGAAGAGGCGCTGCTCGCCTATGCAAAGCTACTGCGCACCTCGATGGAAGTTCTTTGGGTGATCCGGTTGGGGTTGCTGACTGCTTTCGTCCTCCATATCGCGACGATCGCGCAGCTGTATAGCTTGAATCGCTCTGCACGTCCGCAAGCTTACGTCAAGAAAACTCCGACAGTGTCGACGTTTGCCTCGCGCACCATGTATGTCTCGGGTCCGATTCTGCTCTTCTTCGTGCTCTTTCACATCGCACATCTGACAATCGGCAGCGTCCACCCCAACTACCAGGAGATGAACCCGTATCGGAACCTCGTCTATGGCTTCCGCCAGCCTTTGGCGGCAGGCTTTTACATCATCGCGATGAGTATGCTGGGAGCGCACCTGACGCATGGCGTGTGGAGCATGTTCCAGTCGGTTGGTTTTAATCACCCCCGCTATACGCAACTGATACGCAGCTTTGCGACCACAGCAGCTGCGGTTATCTCGATCGGTAATATTTCGATTCCGGTTTCAGTCCTGCTAGGCATCATCGGAAAGGACGTAATCTAACTCATGGAACTCAAACCACGCATCCCCACTGGCCCGATCGAGAAGGCTTGGGACGAAACCAAGTTCAACATGAAGCTGGTGAACCCGGCGAACAAGCGCAAGTATCACGTCATCGTCGTGGGTACGGGTTTGGCGGGTGGGGCCTGCGCGGCATCGTTGGGCGAGTTGGGCTACAACGTCACGGCGTTCTGCTTTCAGGACTCTCCGCGCCGCGCGCATTCGATTGCCGCGCAGGGTGGTATCAATGCCGCTAAAAACTACCGCAACGACGGCGACTCGGTTTATCGGCTCTTTTACGACACTCTCAAGGGCGGCGACTTCCGCGCGCGTGAACACAATGTCTACCGTCTGGCGCAGGTGTCGGTGAACATTATCGATCAATGCGTGGCTCAAGGCGTACCTTTTGCCCGTGAGTATGGCGGCACGCTGGCGAATCGATCCTTTGGCGGCGCGCAGGTTTCGAGAACTTTCTACGCACGCGGCCAGACAGGGCAGCAATTGCTGATCGGTGCCTATCAGGCGCTGGAGCGGCAGGTGGCAAGCGGGCAGGTAACGATGATCCCGCGCACCGAGATGCTGGATCTCATTGTCATCGACGGCAGGGCGCGCGGGGTTGTGACGCGCAATCTAGTGACCGGCAAGATGGATGTTCATATTGCCGACGCGGTGGTGTTGGGTACGGGCGGCTACGGAAACGTGTTTTATCTTTCGACGAATGCCAAGGGATCGAATGTGACAGCCAATTGGCGCGCCTACAAGCGCGGCGCGGCTTTTGCAAACCCTTGTTACACGCAGATCCATCCCACCTGTATTCCGGTGTCGGGCGATTATCAGAGCAAGCTGACGCTGATGTCGGAATCCCTACGCAACGATGGACGTATCTGGGTGCCCAAGGCACCGCACGACAAGCGCGCGCCGCATCAGATTCCCGATGAAGAGCGCGATTATTACCTGGAACGGATGTACCCGAGCTACGGTAATCTATCGCCGCGTGATATCTCCTCACGCGCTGCCAAGCGTGTGTGCGACGAGGGCCGCGGTGTTGGCGAAACAGGCCTTGGCGTTTACTTAGACTTCCGGGATTCGATCCAGCGTTTGGGCGAAGATACGATCCGTGAGCGCTACGGTAACCTGTTTGAGATCTACGACCGGATCACGGGCGAAGACCCTTACAAGAGCCCGATGCGAATCTTCCCGGCAGTGCATTACACGATGGGCGGCCTATGGGTTGACTATCATTTGATGTCAACGATCCCTGGCCTGTTTGTGTTGGGTGAGGCGAACTTCTCAGACCACGGTGCCAATCGACTCGGGGCGAGCGCCTTGATGCAGGGCTTGGCCGACGGTTACTTTGTCGCGCCGTATACGATCACGAATTACCTTGCAGAGAACAAGGTTGAGAAGGTATCGACCGACCATCCGGAAGCGAAAGCGGCTCTGGCCAATGCCGAGGGCGCAACCAAGCGCCTGATGGGCATCAAAGGCAAGAAGACGGTGACGCACTTCCATCGTGAGCTGGGTAAAACGATTTGGGATTACTGCGGCATGGCGCGCAGCGAGGCTGGCCTGAAGACGGCGATCGGCAAGATTGGCGAGCTTAAGGAAGAGTTTTGGAAGAACGTCACTGTGCCGGGTTCTGGTGAGGATCTGAATCAGCAGTTGGAGAACGCAGCGCGTGTGGCGGATTTCATCGAGTTAGGCGAGTTGATGTGCATCGACGCGCTTGATCGTAAAGAAAGCTGCGGCGGCCATTTCCGTGAAGAGTATCAAACGACCGAAGGCGAGGCGCAGCGCGATGACGAAAACTTCGCCTATGTCGCCGCCTGGGAATATAAGGGCGAGGGCGCGGCGCCTGCGCTCAATAAGGAGCCGCTCAATTTCGATTACGTCAAGCCGGCTCAGCGTAGTTACAAGTAAGGATCATCGAAGACCATGAAGCTAACTCTCAATGTATGGCGGCAGACCGGGCCCACCGCGCCGGGTAAAATGGTGCGCTACGAGATGCCGGACGTCAATCCGGACATGAGCTTTCTCGAGATGCTGGACGTGTTGAACGAAGGCCTGATTGTGAAGGGCGATTCGCCAATCGTCTTTGAGCATGATTGCCGCGAAGGCATTTGCGGTTCTTGCGGTTTTATGATTGACGGCAAGGCGAATGGCGGCTTCCCGAAGACAACGGTTTGCCAGTTGCACATGCGGCATTACAAGGACGGCGACGAGTTGTTCCTTGAGCCGTGGCGTGCGGCGGCGTTTCCGATCGTCAAGGATTTGATGGTGAATCGCTCGGCCTTTGACCGTATCATTCAGGCGGGCGGATTCATCTCTGTGCCGACCGGGTCGGCGGTGGACGGCAACGCGATTGCGATTCCGAAATCAAACTCTGATCGCGCGATGGATGCCGCGCAGTGCATTGGTTGCGGGGCCTGTGTGGCCAGTTGCCCGAACGCGTCTGCGAGCTTGTTTACGGGGGCGAAGATCGCGCACTTGAACCTGTTGCCGCAGGGTCAGCCAGAGAAACTGGACCGCGCACTGAACATGGTGACGGTGATGAACGAAGAGATGTTCGGGTCTTGCACGAACTTGCGCGAGTGCGAGGCGACTTGCCCCAAGGCGATTTCAATCGAGAACATCGCTATCATGAACCGACACTTTGTGGAGGCGAGCTTTGCGCACCGGCCTTCGGTCTCAGGGGGCGGGGCGGGCTAGGGTGAGCTAAGAGAGTCGTTCGACGTCGATCAGGTCGCCTTTACGGCCAGTGGCAAGCTTGTTAACGATCAAGACGTCCTTCGAGATCATCGGGATTTGTAAGTCGCCGTCGCTTGTCGTCACACGTCTTAGCCAGCAGTCTTCAAAGGAGACGCCGGAAATGCGCTTCAGGACCTCGATCCGGAGAGGCGGGACGCCCATGCGCAGCATGGCGTCTGCGGGCTCTAGAATCGTTGCGTCGACGTTTGCAAATCCAAAGTCGCGGACGGCGGCGATCGTTCTGCCCTGATTTTCGGCAGAAGCCTCGATCCAAATGTCGATGTTCCCAGTGTTTCGGTTGTATCCGAAAGCATTTGCTGCATATCCGCCAATGAGTAGGAAACGGACCTCACGGTCCCTTAAGCACTTCAAGAACTCTTTGAAGTCTGGCGGTAGCTGGATCGTACCCATAAAACACCTGCCTTAGAAATTCCAGGGCAATTAACCGCTCTTCGATGGTTTTCGCCTTCCAATACGCTTTCGCGTCGGAAGGAGTTTCGGTAGTCACAACGGATAGCGCCGTCTTGTCCATTCGTAACTCGTCGATCAACGCCATTGCTGCTATTCTCGCATCTCCGGGCGATCTACTACGATCCATGCGGATCCTTGGACTTCTACTTTGCCTTCCACTCTTTGCCCAGCAGCAGGCTGTCCAACAGCGGCTAACCATCCATTAGCTGGTGCGCGAGGACCTCTTCTCCGGGCTGATCGACAACGATCAGGCGCGCCTCAAAAAGGCTTGGTGACTCTGAACTCGATTGAGAGATACTACACGCCCGTAGAGGTGCTCGCTTGGCGCGGTCTTGCCGAAACGACGAAGGCCGTTTGGGTTTTAGAGGCTGGGGACCGTGAGGCGTTTGCGCGCGGCTACGCCTTGGGAATGACTTATTGGGACGAATACCGACGCGCGGCTAAGGGCGACTTAGCCGTCTATCCGGAGATCTTTGAGGGCGGCACCTTGGTCGTACTGGCGGACCGGTTGCCTGAGGGATTGCGACGAGGGGCGTGGGAGCGCACTTACCAAGCCTATAAACGCCTGAACGCGATGGAGCAGCCGCGCTTGGACGAGCTTGCGATGCACATGAAAGGCGAGATCATCGCTGGCTTGGCCGTCGCGACGCAGCGCACGGGGCGCGATGGCGAGCTTGCGGCTGCTCTGACGCGAGTGCAGGAGATGCTTCCGAAAACGCCATACGCAGCGGTTGCCAAGAAGTGGGCGGAACACCAGGTCTCGCGGACGAAAGTGCGCCTGGCTTGCATTAGTTGCCATGAGTCCAGCCGACTGGCACCGGTGATTGAGCGATCACATCAGACGGCGCTATGAAAAAGGGGCACCCGAAAGCGCCCCTCTTGATTTCGTAGCCAGGCCGCGTAGTTAGCCGATCGTGAAGCCCTTGCGCAGCTTCGGCTTGAGGAACTGATTGGCTTCGTTGTTGTTTGTGAAGCGCATCTTGGCGGCGTCCCATTCGAGCTTGCCTTCGACACGCAGCGCGATCACACCCAGCAGCATCCATTCGACGAACGGGGCGGCCACGTTGAAGTTTGAACAAGCTGCGTCGCCGCCCTTGCAGGCGCGCAGCCAGTCACGATAATGACCGGGCGAGCGAGTCAAGCTCGGCTCAGGCATCTTGTAATCGGCCATCTTCGCCGTTGGCAGCAAGCGCGTGCCTTCGCCGTAGGTGCCGGTGGTGAGCATACCCTTGTCACCCATGAACAAGCTGCCATTGGGCGAGGCGGGGCGCAGCTCGGAGGCGGCCTTTAGCGCTTGATAATTTTCGTAGTTGAAGACGCCACCAACGATGCCGTTGTAGGTGGTATCGCGGCGCGGCGGGGGCGCTTGCCCCTGTACGCGCGGACGACCGGGCAGATCGCCGAGCCACTCGTCAGCGGGAACGCCTTCAATCTTCGGGCTCTCTTTCATGCCGTCGTGCCAGAAAATGCTCACCGGGGCCATGCTGCCGCGTGCCGCAAAGTCAAATCGTGTGACGGATTTTTTGGGGAACTGGAACTTGCTGACGCCTTCCTTCATGATGCATTCGACGCTCGTAAGCGATCCCAGCTTCAGCGCCATGTTTGGTGCGCCGAGGATGTGGCAGGCCATGTCGCCAAGGGCACCGCAGCCGAAGTCGAAGAAGCCGCGCCAATTGAAGGGTTGATAGAAACCACCGTAGGGCGATTTGAAGTCCTTGCCACCGGTTGTGAAGGGACGCTTTTCGGCCGAGCCCAGCCACAGATCCCACTCAAGGGTGCTTGGCACTTCTTCGGGTGCCGGGATCTCGGTCTGCCCTTGCGGCCACCAGGGACGATCCGTCCAAGCGTGAACTTCCTTTACTTGGCCGATCTCGCCAGACCAGACAATCTCGGCCACTTGGCGCGTGCCCTCGTTTGAATAACCTTGGTTGCCCATCTGAGTGGCGACCTTGTATTTATTGGCAGCGTCCATCATCTGGCGCGCTTCCCAAACTGTGCGCGTGAGGGGCTTCTGGCAATAGACATGCTTGCCGCGCTCCATGGCGGCGATGGCAACGACGGCGTGCATGTGGTCGGGAACGGTGACGGTTACGGCGTCGATGTTCTTGCCCTGCTCGTCGAGCATCTTGCGATAGTCCTTATACTTGGGGGCCTTATCGTATTGTTTGAACTTCTGTTCGGCGCGTTTTTCATCGACGTCGCAGAGAGCGACAATGTTTTCCGATGCGACACCGCTGATGTCGCTGGCACCTTTGCCGCCAGCGCCGATAGCGGCAATGTTCAGTTTCTCATTGGGGCTTTTATAGCCCAGCGCTTTCAGGGAAGCGACACTACCGAAGCCGCTGGCCGGAACCGCGCCAGCAAGGAGCGACCCGTAAAAGAAAAATCGTCTGTTGATCTGCGAAGACATGGAGACCCGATACCTCTTGTGTTATCGTATCGCCACTGCGCCCTTGTTGGGTAGCATAAATTATGCAATTGGTCTTGTTTGGAGCTTGGCTGGCCGTAGTTCCGCTGCTGGCTGCCCAGCACTTTGATTTTTCTGGGGGCAAGCCGATGGAAGGGTACACGAAGGTCGCCTCCGGCGCTCTGTACGACGCTGAGACAGGTTATGGCTTTGAGCCCGGCGAGGTACGGCCGAGCTATTTCTCAGTGCGCGTGGCTGCGGAAGGCAACTACAAAGTCACAATCACACTGGGCGACTCCAGTGCCGCCTCTGTTACGACCGTGAAGGCCGAACTGCGCCGCTTGATGCTGGAGCGCGTGCGGTTGGCGGCCGGGGAATTTGCCACCAGGAGTTTTATTGTGAATGTACGCCGCGCTGCTATTTCCAGTGGAGGTGAAGTGCGCCTGAAAGATCGCGAGAAGACTTTTGAGTCGGCGGCTTGGGACGACAAGCTGACGCTTGAATTTACCGACGAGCACCCGGCAGTGGCGCGTCTGGAAATCGAAAAGATCGAGACGATTCCTACGCTGTTCATCGCCGGCGATTCGACTTCCACCGACCAGCCGCGCGAGCCCTTTAACAGTTGGGGACAAATGCTAACGCGCTTTTTTGGCCCCGGCATCGGCGTCGCCAACCATGGCGAGTCTGGGGAGTCGCTACGCGGATTCATTGGCGAGCGGCGATTTGAAAAGCTGATGAGTGTGATTCGGCCGGGTGACTTTTTGCTGATTCAGATGGGTCACAACGATCAAAAGGAGAAGGGCGAGGGCGTTGGGGCCTTCACCACTTACAAAGACGATCTCAAGCGCTTCATTGCGGAAACCCGCAAGCATGGCGCGACGCCTATCTTGGTGACTTCGATGCACCGGCTGACCTTCGATGCCGACGGCACGATCCTCAACAGTCTGGGCGACTATCCGGAGGCCGTGCGTGAGACGGGCAAGGAGGAAGAGGTGGCGGTGATCGATCTGCACGCCATGAGCAAGCCGTTCTACGAGGCGCTAGGGCCCGTAGAATTACACAAGGCCTTTGCTGGTAAGGACACGACGCATCACTCGAACTACGGCAGCTATGAGCTGGCCAAATGCGTTGTCGAGGGTATACGCACCGCGCGGTTGCCGCTGGCGAAGTTTCTGCTGCCCGGATTCTTGAAGTTTGACCCAGCACACCCTGATCCGATTGACAAGTTCGACATTCCGCCGGAGCCGGTCGTGGCCGCGCAGCGCCCACTCGGCAACTAACAGCTCTCAACGGATCCAGTGATCGGTGAAGATGCTGTGATTGGCCTCGGCGCTGGGCGCTTTGGGCATGTGGCAATTATGGCAATCGTCGCCGCCATGTGCGGCCTTGCCTGCGTGGCAACTACGGCAGCTTTGGTTCGGGTCGCTCACCCGATGCGGATTGTGGCAGCTTCCACACCAAAGCTTGTCGCCACTGGAGATCTGGCACTTGGACATGGCCAGACGCTCAAAATGCCCGGTAACCTTCAGGTCTGACGCTGGCTGCTGCGCGGCGGTCTCATACGTAACCAGCGAGTCGAGTAACATGCCGGGGCGAAATTCAAAGAAGCTGTGGCCGGGTTTGTCTTTGCGGCTCTTACCGAGCAGGTGGCACTGTCGGCAGGTGTCGTCGCGCGCCGCAGCAGGTAACTTGACGGGGTTGTTGTAATGCGTCGCAGTGGCGGCGTGACAGCGTTCACAGGTGATCCCGTTGTCGGCGAAGGGCGGGTTGGCGTACTGGTTGACGGTGCCGTAGATGAGCTTGGTGGATGAGGCGTGGCACCAAAGGCAGTTGCGATCAATGGGTCGCGTCCAATCGGAATGGTCGTCATTTTCGTAGCCCGGCGACATCGCCCAGCCACGGCCCGCATAGTCGGTGATCGGCGCCTGGAAGAGCTTGCCGCTGCGCGTGAACAGAAAGCTGCGACCGTGCGTGCCCGAACCGATGAAGTATTGCAGCGCTTGTGTCGCCCGTTGTTGCGGCGTCTCAATGCGAACCAGGTTTGGCGGCGTGATTGTGTAGGTCGTCTTCGACTGGATATGCCGATACGTTGCCGCCGTAAGCGATTGCACGGGGCCGCTTGATCTTGCCATCGCAGTTGCCGAGTAAGCCTTAATGATCTCGCTGTGGCAAGGGGCGCAGTCGGCAGCGATCAACAGCAGCAGGGCGATCATCGCACCAGCCTTGGCGGGATGCGCTCAAACGCTTCCCTGTGCCGCGCCGCCAGCGCGCTCTCGTTGAGCTTGCCATAAGCGCGGGCGAGCAAAAAGTGAAGCGGGCGCTCGGTTGCGCTCGATCCAGGCAGTGTGAACGCGAGTTCCGCCGCCGCCGCGCACTGCGCATAGCGGCCAGCCTCAAAATGCAGTCGAGCCTGTTCGTAGTGGGCCGCGCGGTCCTTGGCGTCGCGACGGAGCGACTCGTTCACTTGGGCTTGCGCCTCGTCAAAGCGACTGAGCGTGAACAGGAATCGTGCAAACGCCAGCGGTGCTTCCGCGCTTGGGTAGCGAGCGATGGCCGATGGATAAACGCGTAGCGCATCGTTGGTCTGGGCCAGGCCTTCAAAGGTCAGGGCCAAATACAACAAGGTGCCGCCGTCGTTGGGCTTCAACGTGTTGGCTGCCTCAAGCGCGGCGAGCGCGGGTTTGAAGTCATTGTCGATATACAGGCAGAGGCCGAGCAAGAAGTGCGCGCCTGCCAGCTTGGGGAACAGCTTGACGGCACGCTCAAGGTAGGGCTTGGCTTGGGAGGGAGAGTCCCGCGCCAACTCAATGCGGCCCGCCAGCAAAAGCGCTTCGATGTTGTCCGGCTCGCGCGCCAGCAACGGTGCCAGCGCGCTGGCCGCCTCAAGCGGTTTCTGCTGGCGAAGCAGAAGTTGTGCGGCGGTGAGTTCAGCGGCCAAGAACATGGTAGCGGTCCGCTTTCAGATTAACGAAACGTTGGACGGGTTGGCTGGGAATCGCAAGCTCCACCCACTCGACCTGCGACGCGCCTCCAAGGCCAAGGACTACCCGCGGATCGTGGGCGCTCAAGTAGCTGCCCCCGGAGTTGATGTGCTTCTGGTGCACCTTGGCACCCGCTGACCAGCGGATCACGGCACCGGCGCGGAGGCCGCGATGATCGATACCCAGCCAGTGATTCCCAGGCGTTGGCGTGCCAAGAAAGATCAGCGGCGTTTCGCCATTGCCAGCGACCACCATGTCGAGCTGACCGTCGTTGTTGAGGTCGCCAAGCGCGAGACCCCGCGCCGGATAATTCGGTCCGATCGGAGTGGGCAGGAAGCGGCCATGCCGATTCTCAAAGTACAAGATCGGCTCTTTGTGTGTCAGGGTTGCCGACAGGCTTTCGATGCGGTCGTCCGGATGGCCGTTGACCACAATCAAATCTTCATCGCCGTCATGGTCGCGGTCGAAAAACTTGAGTCCCCACCCGGAGTACATCTGGGTGGCTTGGCCGATTCCGGTTGGTCCCGCCTCATCGCGAAAATTGAGGCCGCCGAGATTCTTGTAGATCGAGAAGCGCTCGCGATTGAAGTTGGCAACAAACAGGTCCTCGCGGCCATCGCCATCGTAGTCCGCCGCGTCGACACCCATGCCGCTGCGTGGATTGCCGTCGGCCGAGTAAGCAACGCCCGCCTCCAACCCGACTTCGTCAAAGCGTAGTTTGCCGCGATTGTGAAAGAGGAAATTGGGAACTGAGTCGTTGGCGACGAACAGATCGAGCAGCCCGTCGCCGTCCAAGTCGGCGGCCACCGCGCCGAAGACTTTGCCGGGATGGGCGGCGATGCCGGAGCTCTCTGAGATGTCTTCAAATCGCCCATGATTGTTGTGAAAGAAGCGCGAGGCGTGGGCCGGATAACTCATCGGATGGCAGTAATGATGGACGCCGCTGTAGCTGCAATCGGGCTCCGTGGCAGGGTCGTAGGCGGCGAAGTGTCCGAGAAACAGATCTTGCCAGCCGTCGTTGTCAGCGTCGAAAAATACGGCGACGGTCCACAGGCCGGGGACGGCGATGGGCGTCGAGGCGAATTTGCCGTTGCCAAGATTTCGATACAACAACGGCGTGCCCCAGGTGGTGACCAGCAGATCGGGTCGGCCATCGTTGTCGAAGTCGGCCACGGTGACACCGATACCGAAGACCTTGGGGTCGATGCCTGCCACAGCAGAGACGTCCGTGAACTTGAGGTTACCGTCGTTGCGGAACAGGGCGGTGGGGAAAGCGATGTCCATCAGACCGTCGCCGTTGTAATCGAGAATGGCGGCGCCGGGGCCCATGTTCTCGGGCAGGCGGCGGCGCGCGGTCAGCCCGTTGTCGTGCTTGTAACGCAGTACAGGCCCTGAATAGAAAAGCGCCGCCCCACTGAGCAGGGCGGCGCAAAGATACAACTTAAGAAGCATCGTCGCTTAGAACGAGAAGCGACCGACGATCTGGCCACTGCGAGGCGGAAAACTGACGCTGGCCGGGTCGATGCGGCCAAAGCCGGATGTGACGTTTCCGTTAGAGTCCCGATTGACGGTGGCAGCCGGGTTGCCAGCCGCAGGGTTGTTGAGGTATGTGCGGTTGAAGACGTTGAAGAATTCAGCACGGAAGCTTAACGCGTAGCGTTCCTTGATTCGGAACATGCGGCCAAAGGAGAGTTGCTCATCGGGGCGGCGGGCGAAACGATAGTCATTGTAGTAGGCGGCTGAAGTACCCCATTGGCCGGGGCCAGCATCCGCCCACGCTGCCGGATTAAGCGTCAGATCTTTGAAAGGATCAATGCTCTTTCGGTCGTTCAGGCTCTTCAGGTAGAGCTCTTGGCCCGGCACGCGATTGTAGCGTGTGCCGCGGAACAGCAAGCTGCCCAACGCATTGTTCGAATTGGGAGCCTGGATCGGGAAGCCGCTTTGATAGCGAAGGATGCCGCCCAGTGTCCAGCCACTCAGGATGGTCCTGGTGGTCCAGTTGCGGTTCCACTTGGGCGTATCGTAGTTGAATCCGATCGCCAGCACTTGTGGCTGGTCGTTGGCCGAAAAGGCCTTCTGGTTTGGGCGATTGTAGACGTCGTTGGTTGGTACGGTGCCGCCGGATTGATTCTCGACATTAGTTAAATTTTTTGACCAGGTGTAGGCGACGGTGCCTGTAAGGCCGCGCGAATAGCGCTTGGTGGCTTTGATCTGGAGCGAGTCGTACCACGTGTTGCCGAGCGGTGCCCAAAGACTGCTCAAGCCTCCAAACTGCGGGTAGGGGCGAAGCGACTGGGCCAGCGTATTGGAGCCGGCGAACGAATCGTAGGGCTTGTTAAAGCCACGGGCGACGACGGCTGCCGAATCGATGCGCGAGTTGAGCAGCGTGCGGTCTGCCGCGCTGTTGATATCGAAGCCAAAGGACTTGAGACGGGCATCCGTGAGGCCGTTATAGTCGTTGAGACCGTCGGCGCGGAACCAGGCACCGCGGTTGCCAACATAGGCGGCTTCGACAACAAGTTGGGAGCCGAATTCGCGTTGCAGGCTCAGATTCCAGTTAGCCATGCGCGGAGGACGCCCGGCGTTGGGGTCCACCAGTGCTGGCGGAGAATTGATCTGTCCCAGGCTGGGGCGGATGCCGGGATCGTAGGAGGCTGCGGTCAGCTCGGCGCTGCTGTAGTTTAGCCCCGTGCGCAGGGTCACGCCTGGCTCGGCGAAGGCTGGGTTGGAAAACGCGATGGAGTTGAAGCCCATGCCGATCGAGTTGCCTCCGCCAATGTAGGCAAAGTTGGCCACTTGCGCATAGCTGATCGCGAAGCCGGCACGCGCCACCCACTTAGGTGCGAACTGATAGGCGACGCCAATGCGCGGACCGAAAGCCCATGGGTAGGTCTTGGTCAAGTTGCAGTTGCATCGTCCGGCACCGTTGCCCGCATAAAGGGTGGCGCCCAGGAGGTTGCCAGCGGCGGGGTTCTTCAGCGTGGGGGCAAACATCGACGTGCGGTCGTGGAGTTCGTTTGAAGCGGGTTGATAGTCGTAGCGCATACCGTAGTCAATCGTCAGCTTCCTGCTCAGACGCCAAGTGTCCTGAACGAAGAAGCCCCAGGTGGGACGGCGGTATTGCGGATCCTGTGGGTTGGAGATGCTGGCTGTATTCGCATTGCCCAGCAGGAAGCTGGCGTAGTTGAAGCCGGCGTTTCCTCCCGCTAGAGCGACGCCTTGCAAGGCGGGCTGCGAGGTCTGTGCAGCAGCGAACGCATAGTTTCCGGCGACGCCTCCGGTGGAACGGTTGGTGAAGTTATCGAACTTCCACTCAGCGCCGTACTTGACCTGATGGCTGCCTTTGATCCAGGTGGCCGAGGCGACGGCCGTTGGCTTGTCCTGTAAGTAAAGTGAGCGATTGGTGGGCCCAATATCGAAGTTCATCCCGCCCTGCGCGCCGCCAAGAGAAGTGATGCGCGGAAAGCCGGGCATGAATGCACCCTTCAGGCCGAGCTGTGCCACTGCATCGTAACTAGTGATGGACTCCGGCGAGGAGTCGGGGTTGCGGTAGCGCTGGTAGCCAACGCCGAGGTGAAGCAGCAGCGTCGGACGGATGGTGGCGTCGAAGTTGATGCGTGTTGTGTGGGAGCGGATGATCTGGTCGCGGCGTGCGGTGATGGGGTCGGGCAAACCTTCTTGCCCATTGTCCTTATCGGTACGCTGCAGGGAGTAGTAGACGCTTGCCTTCATGTTGGCGGTGATGTTGTGGTCCACCTTGATGCTGGGAATGTCCTGGATCTTGCGGAAGTTGTAACGCCTCTCAAAGTTATTGATCAGTCCGCTTCGGCTGGCCTTGGGCATCAGGGCCTGGATCTTGAGCGAGACGGGATCGAAGTTGGAGGACGGGATGATGTTGTTGGGAAAATAGTTTCGATAGGTGCGGCCATCAGCGCCTACAAAATTGCTGCGCGGATCGTAGATCCCGTTCTCGACGATGTTGCGCCCGAGTCCGTCAACGCCCAGCACGCGTCCAGTGAGGGCCGCACTGAAATCTCCATTGCGATAAGCATCGGTGGGGACCGTGCCAAAGCCGTCAAACTTGCCTTCCTTGTTGAGGTACTTCTCATAGTTGAAGAAGAAAAAGGTGCGGTTGGCACCGTTATAAAGTTTCGGGATGCTGAGGGGGCCGCCGACGTTGAAGCCGAAATCATTACGCCTGGCGCGGGGACGCACCAGTTGGTTATTGCCGTTGTTGGTCAACGGGATGCCAGCGTTAAACGCCTCGTTGACAAGGTAGTCGTAGCCTGTGCCGTGATATTTGTTGGTGCCCGAGCGAGCCGTGAAGTTGAAGAGGCCGCCGCCTACCTGGCCGAATTCTGCCGAGTAGTTAGATGTCTGTAGCGCGAACTCTTCCACCGATTCAACCGAGGCCTGCGATTCATCCGATACTCGGCCATCCAGCGCGCTGGTGGTGTCTTGGCCTTCGAAGATGATCTTGAAGGTACCGGCGGGTGCTCCATTAATCTTGATATTGTTCCAGCCGTTAATTGACGCGCCGGGTGCCAGTTGGGCGAAGCTCAGCGGATTGCGGATCGCGCCTTGGCCAATCGCAAAATTGAGCGGCAATTGATTCAGCTGCTCGCGATTGATTGTCGTCGAAGCAGCCGCGCTGTCGGTTGTGAGCAGCGGCGTTTCGGCTACCACCGAGATGGAATCCGCCGCCGCACCGATTTGCAGAATGACGTCGACAGCGGCAGTTTGCGCCACTTGCACACGCACGCCCTTCTGAACCGATTTGCGGAAACCCGCCACTTCCACCGTGATGTCGTAAATACCAGCGCTCAGGTAGGGCGCGGTGAAATTGCCGGTGCCAGTAGTTGTCGTTTCAAACTTGACGCCGGTGGCTTGGTTGATGACAAGCACAGCAGCGTTGGGGATCAGCGCCCCTCCGGGATCGGCGACAGTGCCGGTAATGGTACCTCGGTCTGATTGCGCGGATGCGCTCAACAGAGCAAGAAAAGTCAGTGACACAATACGAAGTGTTTTCATGGATCCCCTAAGGTGGTCGGGTTGTCCGACCACGAGTATTAACAGCCTATCAGAATCGCCAATGTTAAGAAATGGCTCTATTCGCCGACGGTCATCGTCGGGCCAACTATTTTCGATACTTCTACGCATCTCGCCACTATCTGTTTTGCGATTTTATAGAAGCCCTCGGCATTGGGCGACGCTTCGCCCTCAAGCCCCACTGGCTTGCCGGTGTCGCCGCCCAGCCGGATGGCCGGAATTAACGCCAGCTCGCCGAGGAACTCGACGCCCATGACCTCTGCCGTCTTTCTTCCTGCGCCATGGCCAAAGACGTCGATCCGTTCCTTGCTCTGCGGAGCGATCAGGTAGCTCATGTTCTCGATCATCCCCAGCACCGGTACCTTTACCTGATGGAACATGTTGACGGCTTTGCGCGCGTCCTCCAGCGAGACGTCGCTGGGCGTTGTAACAACAACGGCACCGGTCAATTTGGTCGATTGCATCAAGCTCAATTGAACGTCACCAGTGCCCGGTGGTAAATCGATAATGAGGTACTCCAGCTCACCCCATTCCACCTGTCGCAGAAACTGCTGCATCACGTTGTGCAGCATCGGTCCGCGCCAGACAAGCGGCTTGTCACCGGGATTCAAGAAACCCATCGACATCACGCGCAAGCCTTCCTTCATGATGGGGCGAATCTTTTCGCCGTCCGTCAGTGGCTGTTCGCTCACGCCCATCATCAGTGGAACATTCGGTCCATAGACATCTGCGTCCAACAACCCCACTCGATTGCCCATGCGTGACAGCGCGATCGCCACGTTTACACTGACGGTGGTCTTACCGACGCCACCCTTGCCCGACCCGATCGCGACGATGTTCTGAATTCCTGGAATATCCTGCATTAGTTCAAGGATATCAACCAGTCCCACTCTTTCCCCGCTCGATCCACAACTTGCGTCACATCGCGCTCAAGCAAGAGTCCGTCAGAAACCATGGCTAGGGCCTTGGCCTTTACTAAATCCTGATACGCTGCGCGGTTGCCATAGCGCTTATTCACGGTAGAGGCAGAGAAGGGAAGAGTCGACCCCACCATGTCATTGAAGTAGCCCTTGGGCGCAGCCGAGTCGGCTAAGTAATTCCAGCCTGTGTACACGGCCAACGGTACGGAGACCTCCGGCATTCGGACTCCACCGATTTCATTGCCATCGGCATCAATGGCCGGCACCAGCAAAGGGAATATTTTGCCAATTGTCGGCGGTTCGCCCCTGTAGTCAACACGCCAGGCTCGTTGCGGCTGCCTGGGCGCACCCTGCGTCTTGACGTCTTCAAAGCGAATCAGTTCGCCCTTGGCGATGCGCGGATACCGGCTCTCGGGCGGTGCCGTGCCATCCTTCACCCAAGCCTGCATCCGCGCCAGCAGAGCGCGATAGAGCGGGCGGTAATCGTTCATGTTCGAGAAATTTGTGCCGCCTCGCTTGGGTGGAGGCAGCGCGCCGCCGGGGCCGTGCTGCGACCCTGTGACATAGTAAATCCGCGTGTCAGGTGCCAGAGGTGCGTCAGCCTTGCCGTCCGGCGTCACATGGATCAGCGCCGCGTTGCGGCCCCAATATTCGTAGCTGCCGTTGGTGTAGAAGATCTTCGGCGCATTGCTGACGTTGGCCAGCAGCCCGTCCTCGATGCCGGTCTCGGGGTCTTGCTGCGCGACGTCGCTGTAGGGAAACAGATCGCTTGGATAGAAAAAGTTGAAGGTCGGGTGCCCGTCGCGGCTGGGTTGCGCCCCACGGATGTTGAAGCTGCCGCGCCCGGCCCCGCCCACATTGGCCCAAACGCCTTCAAAGACCTTGCGTCCCTTCTCATCCGAGTTGAAGCCATCGTAGAGAAACTGCCGTAGAAAGCGCCCGCTCTGCGAAGTGCCAAAGGCAATCGCCCGCTTCAAATGACGATACTGATCTCCCAGCAGCACGATGCCGTTGTTCTCGTACTTGAGGAAGCTGATCACGTCGCGGATTGCCGCCAGTCCTGTTCCCGCGACAACAGGATCTTTGGTGACATAGGTTGCCTCGTAGATCTGATAGGGCTGAAAGCCAGCACTCATCTCGATGCCGGTTTTGGCGGCGTTCAGTTTCCATCCTTCGCGAATCTCCTGGCGGCCGCCATCGCGTGAATCGCGCACTGTCAGCTTAAGTCCGTGGTCCACCGTATAGGCCTGCATCGTGCGGTCGCCCAAGTTCATGCTGGTGACCTTGGCGTGCGGGACCAACTCGCTGCGGATTAGTGCTTCAACGCCCCGGGCCACCGGTGGATAGACGCGCAACATCTCCGGCGACACCGGCACATCCCACTGCCAACCCACCCACACCAGCGTGTAGCCCTGCTCCATCAAGTAAGCGTCGTTGGCCTGGAACATGCCCAACATTCCCTTGCCCCCGCGATTGGAAACTTCAAAGAGAATCGACCCGTTGCCCTTGGACGGGTCGCGCGGCTTGAGCACATAGAGGTCTGCGCTGAAACGCACCAGACCTTTGTCGTCCACCGGCGCGCGATCAATATCGCGAATGATTTTGTTGGCTGGCAGTTTGGGGTCGATGGCAAAGTGGGCCCGCGCCACAACTCGTTCGTAGGGCCCGGGAGCGCCGAAGCTCTTGCCGTCCTGGAAGTCCCCGCGCTCTTCTACATAAATCTTCGTCACCGCGCCAAAACCGAGCGAGGCAACCAGCACAAACAACAGAATTCGCATGTTGCGAATTATAAGCTAGCGACGAGGAAGGGAATGCCTTTGACGCCAGAAAATTGATGGGCACCTGGGTGGATCTCCATGCCAAGCAGCGGCCCGGCACCCAGGACATCGTAGATTTTCTTCGTTCCCTCGTAGCCTTCTTTGAATCCCGGCAGGGGGAAGATCTTGTCCAACTCGCCGCTCTCGACAAACAGGGGCCGGGGTGCAATCAGCCCTGCTACATCGCTCATCTCTGCCCAGTTGAGAATGCCGGGAACATAGTTATCCATGCAATGCGCGAGGCTCAGGATGCAATCACGAAATGTACACAGGTAACCCGAAATCATCACCGCCTTGATGCGCGTATCGATGGCAGAAGCAAACATCGCGCAGGTGCCACCACCAGAGATTCCTACGCAGCCGACACGCTTGGCGTCTAAGTCTCTGCGCGTCTCGATGTAGTCGATCGTCCGCATCACGTCGTAGGCACGCCAGCCGATCATCGTCTCGCCAAACAACAAAGCTGCGCCCGCAGCTGGTTGGCAGCTATTGGCGTTTGCGCTCTTGGCTGCGTTGATCGGGTCGCGCCGGTACCCAAAGGCCAGTGGCTCAATTGCAAATGCAGCCACACCCTTTGCGACAAACTGCAACGGATAATCGAACTGATAACCGGCGGGCGTCGTGCGCTGCTCGCCCTTCTCATCAATGCCGACGAGGTCGTCAACGCCGCGCCCATGTCCCGGCACGCAGATCATAATGGGCTGCTTGCCCTGGACTGACTTGGGCTTCAACAGGTAACCGAAAACATCCATGCCCTCACGGCTGGAGAAAATGATCTTCTCGCGAGTGTAGGTGCCAAAGTCCTTGGTCTCCAAAACCTTTGGCCGCAGATTCGAGGGATTCTCAGGTAAGGGCCCCACCAGCTCACGAATCTTGACTCGCAGCTTCCGCTGCCAGGCCTGCGCCGCTCCTGGTGTCTTGGCGGTAAATTTCAGCCGCAGCGGCGCGCTCTTGTAACGCTCGCGCGAGTAAGCGACGGGGTCAAAGCGAGCGCCCTCAGCGGTATCCTCGGCTGCATTCATCGCAGCCACGCCAGCCGCAGTCGCCAATGCCATCTCACGTCGGGTCATTAGAGATTCACCTCAACTACTTCATCGAAGATATCGGGTCGCAGTGTGACTCCAGCCATTCGCAGGCGATCCAGAATTTTCGGCTGTACGCCGCTCCAGCGAAAGCGCCCCTGCACCTTGCCCTCAGGCGTCATGCCGGTTCGTTCAAAGAAGAAAATGTCCTGCGTCAAAACGCGGCCATCCTCAACGCCAAGCACCTCTGAGATCGCTGTGATCTTACGCGATCCATCCTGCATACGGGCAACCTGGCACACCATTTTCACGGCGCTGGCAAGTTGCTGGATCAGCACCTTTGAAGGGATTTCCAGATCGGCCATCAGCATCATCGCCTCAAGTCGCGAGAACGCATCGCGGGGCGTATTGGCATGGATCGTGGTCATTGATCCCTCCACACCAGTGTTCATTGCCTGCAACATATCCAATGCTTCGCCGCCGCGGCACTCGCCAATAATTATGCGGTCAGGCCGCATGCGTAATGCAGTCCGTACGAGCTGGCGTTGATTGATGCCGCCCTCTTTATTCAGGTTGGGCGGTCGGGTCTCAAACTTCACTACATGTCGCTGCTGCAACTGCAACTCTGCCGTGTCCTCGATCGTGACAACACGTTCCTCTTCTGGGATAAAACGCGAGATTGCATTCAACGTTGTCGTCTTGCCGCTACCCGTGCCGCCCGAGATCAGAATTGTCGTCTTTGCCGCAACACAAGCCGCGATAAACTCCAGCATCGACTTGGTGATTGTGCGCTTCTCGATCAACTCCTCGCTCGTGATGACGTGCCGTCCAAAGCGGCGAATCGACATCGAAGGGCCGTCGAGCGACAGCGGCGAAATGATCGCATTCACGCGGCTTCCATCCTGCAGGCGGGCGTCGACAATCGGGTTGGCTTCGTCGACGCGGCGCCCGACCTTTGACACAATCTTTTCGATCACATGCAGCAGGTGTGCGTTGTCCTTGAAGCGAATGCCAGTCAGTGTCAACTTGCCAAATCGTTCGACGTATACCTTGTTCGGCCCGTTGATCAGGATGTCCGAGATCGAGGGCTCTTTCAGCAGTGCCTCGAGCGGACCCAGCCCGAATACCTCATCGAGCACTTCTTCGATGATCTGGTTTTCCTCTGCCGTCGTCATTGGCACACGCTGCTCTTGCAGCAGCTTCTCAACGACCCGTCCGATTTCCATCCGCACTCGATCACGGGGAAGGGAGTTCACTTTGTTGAGGTCAAGGACGCTGATCAGCTTGCGATGAATCTCGCCCTTCAACTCAAAGGAGCGACTGGTGGCCCGAAAGTTGCCCGTGTGTCGCTCGGCGACATAACCTTTGTCCACCTCGGCTGGTGCCTTTTTAGCAGGCGCGGCGGCGGCTGGCGGCGCCTTCATTCCGACACGGCGCGGGACTGGACGAAAAGTTCCCATGATTTAAGACCTTAACACCTAGACCATCCCCGCGTCGCGCAGGAAGCGCGCGGCCTCTTCGGGCGGCGTTGGATTGATGTAGAATCCGGTGCACCATTCAAAGCCCGCAATCTTTGTGAGCCTTGGAATGATCTCGATATGCCAATGAAAATGCTCCATTGACCCTTCCTGCACTGGTGCCGTGTGGATCACAAAGTTGTAGCTTGGTTGCTCGAGCACCTTATCGATGCGACGCAGCAGTGTCCGCATCACCCACGCCAGGTTCTTGATCGTCTGGGGTGTGCTGTCTTCAAAATGGCTGCCGTGGTGGCGCGGCATCACACAGGTTTCAAATGGAAATCGCGGTGCGTAGGGGGAGACTGCCACAAAGTGTTCCGTCTCTAAAATCATCCGCGAGCCACCTTCGATCTCCTGCCGAATCATGTCGCACCAGATGCAGCGTTCCCGAAACTCGTAATACTTACGCGCCCCATCGATCTCTTCTTGCACGCGCTTGGGCACGATGGGCAAACCGATGATTTGAGAGTGCGTATGCTCCAGTGTCGCCCCGCCCAGCTCTCCATGATTTTTGAAACAGACGATGTAGCGCATCCGCGTGTCGCGCTTCAGGTCGCGAATCCGCTCGCGAAACGCCCAGAATAATTCTTCGATCGTCTTCTCGGAACAGTCCGACAGAAACAGCTCGTGGGTGGGTGTCTCAATGATGACTTCGTGCGCGCCTACGCCGTTCATCCGGTCGTAAATCCCCTCGCCCGTCCTGTCCAGATTCCCTTCCACACGCAAGGCCGGGAATTTATTGGGCACAACGCGCAGGCTCCAATTGGAGTCATTGGCATGTCCTCCGTCGGGACGATAGCCGGAAATTTCTGGTGGTGTCTTGGCCTCATGTCCCGCGCAAAATGGGCAGAAACGGGCCGTCGGGCCGACGACGGGCACACGCACAAAGTCAGTTGGTCGGCGAGCCCGCTCGACCGAAATAATTACCCAGCGCCCGGTTATCGGGTCGCGTCGCAGTTCAGGCATAACGAAACCACCGATTCTCGCACAACCACCAACTCATTGGCCTGCCGGGAGCCCATTTTTCCAGTACAAGAGCGTCTGCGCCTTCCCTTTTTCGCTCAGCATCGCAGCCGCACGGGTCGCTGCGTCGCTCTTCTCGTTCAGTAACGCCTGCACAAGTCCCTCGCGAAACCACTCAGGTTGTTGCACCTTCGTATTGCTCTCAAGAATGACGTGTAGTAGTTCGTGCCGCAATGTTGCGACCGTCGCTGCTGGCGGCAATTTGATACTGCGCCCCCGCGTCGCGCCCTGCAAATTCGCCGCCGTGGCACCCGCATCGCGAAAGGCCTCTCGCGTCGGATACACGCGGATGATCGGCTCTGCTTTCATGCCCGTGAGCGACTCCAGCAGCGCCAGCTCCCTGTCTGCGATTCCCAACATCGCCTTGTCCTTCGCCGTGTTTGTCGTCAGCAAGACGATTCGCGCCGACTTCAGCGTTTGCCAGGGCAACGCCGTTGCTCCGTTCGAAATCTTCGTCCCTGGATAGTACTCGGCCAGGATCTCGGCGCTGCTCTTTCCCCTGGCCGCCATATTCTCCGCGCTGGTCTGAGGCATTCCGATTCCATGGCCTCGGCCCCGGCCTGTAAATCGCAGGATTTTTCCTTCGCGCTTCACCTCAAACAATCGCGATGGAAGGGTATTCCAACCGAGCGTCCGGCCCACGGCCATGCGAAAGCTCGCCCCCTCAGCCGGGTGCCCAAACGCGTCCAGCGACCTTACGCGTCCCGAAGCCTCGCGTCCGATGACCGCAAAGTTCTCGGTCACGCGCGTCAGATTCAGTTCCTGCGCCAATTGTTTTGCTCCAACGCTCCATGTCCAGCGGGCGCTTGCGTTGTCGATCCACCAGGGGTCCTTACGCTGGGCCAGATATGGGGCACCGGACGCGGCCTCAAGCCATCCTCCGCTATCTGCATGATAGTAAGTAGCGGCTGGCTGGCCGTTGAACCAGACTAACTGCCCCGCCGTGTTTTCCACCGCCTCGCGCAACTCCGGCCGCGCTGCGGCGGTAAACCGTGCATCCTGACAGTGCGTCGTGTCACAGAAATCAAATCCTTCCTCGCCGTGCCGCCGCTGATTGCGTTGGCGGAAGTAAGTTGCATATGTCCGTGCTGCAATTGCCATCGCCTCGCGCGACGCTGGATGCTGAAAGCCAGCCGCCTCCCCCTCGAGCACCGCTTCGACATAGGCCTCGAGCGGAACCTGCGCCGTCAGTAAATACTTGCCCTTGACCAACTCCACAGTCAATGGGCCGGGCGCGCTCAGTTTGCTGGTGTTGGCGAGGATGGGTGTGCCGGTTGGGTAATGCCCTGCTTTGAGGTTCAACTCCGTCGGCGGGCTCTGCCAGAAGAGCCGAACGGACAGGCTTTGCGAATCGAAGGTGGGCACCGGCGCACTAAACAAGTCGGCAAAAATCTTTGCGGCAAATGGTGCCGCGTCGCCGCCGCCTGTCCCCGAATCGAGATGAATCACAAGCAGGTAGTGCGGCTTGGCTGCCGGCGCATATCCCATGAACACAGCCGACTCATTCATCGTCCCTGTCTTGCCCGCAACGCGGGTTGCGGCGATTCCAGAAAGTCGGGCAGTACCATATTCGACGGCCTCTTCCATGCCCTGGAATACTGGCCGCAGCCGCTCTTCTTTGTGTCTTGCGACCAGGCGTTTGGCCGCCGTCTGTAACTCTGCCAGTGTCAAAGTCGGCGCTTTCTGGTTCAACCCAAAGCGGGCATAACCCCGGGTCAGATCCGCCGGATCCATGCGCGCAATCAGCTGATCAAAATACTCATTCTTTGAGTACGCCATTGCTTCTGGACCACGATCATCCTTGCCGTAGAGACCAGCCTCTATGTAGGCAGCAAGTGTGAACGGCTTGAGCGCGCTGCCCGCTCGAATGGGCATGGTATTGGCCCGAGGAAGATTCCAGACCCCCGCCAGCAGATTTATTTCCAGATCAAAGAGAAGGGCCGCGCCCGTTCGATTGGCGAAGAAGGGCTTCAGGTCCCGCACCGCTGCGGTGGCTAGGAGCCCGGTGCTAAGAATCAGTGCGAGAAGTGCCAGCAAAGACCGCATAATACTTTTCCGGACAGCGAATCGGCTTGAGATCGGTATTGACGAAGAGATGCTTGGTGGCCCCCAGCGCCAGCAACTGGCCGTCTGCGGCACGATGGATGTCGTATTCAATCCGCATCATGCGGCTTTGCACATCGACAACGCGCGCCGTAATGTCCACCAGGTCGTCGTAACGCGCGGCGGCTTTGTACTGCAACTCAACTCCAATCACCGCCACTCGAATCCCCTCGCGCTCCATCTCGGCATAGTTCAGCCCGGCGGCGCGCATCGCCTCGACGCGACCCACCTCCATCCAGACAACGTAGTTGGCGTGATAAACAACGCCCATTTGGTCGGTCTCAGCGTATCGGACGCGAAGCTGCGTAGTGTGGTGAAGCATCGTGGTGGAACAGCTTCGATGTTAGCGCGCATGGGATAATCAAGGAACAACATGAAGAGACTTATCCTGGTGCTGGCTGCACTATTGCCAGCAGTCATTTGGGGCCAAAAACTGGCCGATATTGAAAAACGTGTCACAGAATTTGAACTTCCCAACGGCGTAACCTTCGTCGTCTACGAGCGCCACCAAGCTCCCGTTGTCAGTTTTTTCAGCCGGATCAATGCCGGCGGAGCCGACGATCCCAAGGGCCAAGCCGGCCTGGCCCACATGTTTGAACACATGGCGTTCAAGGGCACAACCACGACTGGCACCCTGAATCTGATTGAAGAGAAGAAGGCGATGGTTGCTGTCGAAATCGCCTACGATGCCCTCACGGCGGAACGGATGAAAGGGCGCAAGACGGATGACGCCAAGATCAAGGCTCTCGATGCATCACTTAAGAAGGCGATCGAGACGGCCGGAGGTTTTGTCGATAAGGAACGCTTCACCAAAGTCCTTGAAGAGAACGGGGCGGTGGGTCTGAACGCTTTTACCAGTCTTGACGAAACGGCGTACATCCTGTCCATGCCAGCCAACAAGCTGGAGCTATGGTTTGCAATGGAAGCGGATCGTTTCATCAATCCTGTCTTCCGCGAATTTTACGTCGAGCGCGGCGTCATCCGCGAAGAATACCGGATGCGCATCGAGTCTGATCCCACCGGTCGTCTGATCAACGAGATGCTCAGTGTGGCCTTCGCAACGAGTCCCTATCGCACCGGTCCTGCTGGCATTCCCAGCGATATTGATAGCTATCGCATGGCGGATGCCATCGCCTTTCGCAAGATCCATTACGTACCGTCTAACCTCGTAATCGGTATTGCCGGTGATGTCGAACCGGCTGAAGTCAAGCGCCTCGCAGCGAAGTACTTTGGCAAGTTCACTGGTGGACCCAAGCCGAGTCGGCTCCCCAGCCAGGAGACGCCGCAACAGGGTGAGAAACGTCTGGCAGTCGAGAGCCCTTCGCAGCCCGTTGTCGCCATCGGCTATAAGCGGCCCAGTGTTCTTGACAAAGACGATACCGTCTTTGATGTGCTTTCGAGCCTCTTGTCCACAGGGCGCACCAGCATTATGAACAAAGAACTTGTGCAGGACAAGAAGATTGCGTTGGCCGCACAGGCTATCGCTAATTTCCCCGGTGCCAAGCTTGAAAATCTCTTCGTGCTCTTCCTTGTGCCCAATGCTGGACACACGATTGATGACTGCGAGAAGGCCGCCTACGAAATCATCGAGCGCATGAAGAAAGAGCCCGTCACCGACGAGCAATTGAAACGCGTCAAAACTCAGATCCGAGCCCAACTTGTCCGTAGCCTCGATTCTAACTCCGGTATGGCCCAAAACCTGGCGACCACCAAAGCCCTCTTTGGTGAATGGCGAACGCTGTTTACTCAGCTGGATGACCTTGACAAGATTACCGCTACCGATGTGACGGCAGCCGCAAAGAAATATCTAACGGCCAAAGGCCGCACGGTCGGCTATACCGTCCAGCCACCTAAAGAAGAGAAGAAGTAGGAACCAACCATGAGAAAACTAACTACGCTCAGCCTGATGTTTGCAAGCCTGACCATGGCACAAATGGTTCCGGTATATAAAACGCTCAAGTACCCGCCCCTGAAAGCACTGCAGTTGCCAAAGGTCGAGCAGTTCACTCTGCCCAACGGGATGCGCGTTCTGATTCTTGAAAACCACGAGCTGCCTTTGGCCAGTGGTTCGATGCTGGTCCGCACGGGCAACCTGCTGGAGCCAATTGAGAAGTCTGGCCTTGGCAGCATTATGGGTACCGTGATGCGCAGTGGCGGCACCAAAAAACGGTCTGCCGACGATCTGAACGCGAAGCTTGAGGGCATGGCTGCCAGCGTCGAAACGGGCGTCAGCGATGAGTTTGCTCGCGTCGGTTTCAATTGCCTCAAAGAGAATCTTGATGAGGTGCTGGCGCTTTTCAAAGAAGTCGCGACACAACCAGCTTTCAGCCAGGACAAGTTCGACCTCGCGCAAACCCAAGCAAGGAGCGGCATCTCCCGGCGCAATGATGATGCCGGTTCCATCGTGCAACGCGAATTCGACAATCTCATTTACGGCAAGGACACGGCCTACGGCGACTCGACAGAGTACTCGACTATTGCCAACGTCAAGCGCGCCGACCTGGTTGCCTTCCACGAGCGATATTTCTTCCCCGCTAATGTCATGATGTCCGTCCAGGGCGACATCGACACCGCTGAAGTCAAAGCAAAACTCACGGCACTCTTCGCCGATTGGACCGTGCAACGACCCGCTCCTCCGGCTTTCCCTCCCATCACCAAACAGAAGTCTGCCGGCATCTACATTGCGGACAAATCCGATAGCGAACAGACCTTTTTCAAGATCGGTCAACTTGGCGGCAAGCGTAGCGATAAAGACTTTCCAACCCTGGATGTCATGTCCGACATTCTGGGCGGCGGCTTTTCCAGCCGACTCTTTCAAAAGGTCCGTAGCGATTCGGGCCTTGCCTATTCAATCGGCAGCGATTGGGGCGCTGGGTATCTGCACGAAGGCACCTTTGTAATCCAGGGCAGCACCAATGCGGAAACGACGGAGCAGGCCATTGCCGCTTCGCTCAAAGAGGTCAAGCGCATGCGTGAGGAACTGGTTGGGCCAACTGAACTGGAATCAGCCAAGCAGCGGGTGGCAAACAGCTTTGTTTTCAATTTCGATTCCCCCGCCAAGACGCTCAGTCGGATGATGACTTACCAGTATTATGGCTACCCTGCCGACTTCATCAACCAGTACAAAGACTCCATCCAAAAGGTTAGTGCCGCCGATATCCTTCGTGTGGCAAAAGACTACATCAAGCCTGAAGAATTTACGATCGTTGCAGTCGGACAAACTGAGAAGTTTGCCGCCAAGTTGAAGGCAATCGGCGACGTTAAGACCCTCGACATTGCGATCCCACAGCCCAAGGCAGAGGCCGCCAAGGCGAGTGCCACCAGCCTGGCTGCAGGCAAGGCAGCCCTCGACAAAATTGCCGCTGCCGTCGGCGGCAAGGCCAAAATCGCGGGTGTAAACGACTACGTTCAATCGCTTACGAGCGAGCTTAACATGGGTGGCAACAAGGTAAACGTCAAGCAGGTCAACAAATGGCTCAAGCCAATGATCTTCCGCCAGGACAGTGAATTTCCTTTCGGCAAGATCGTTGCTTTCTTCGATGGCGAAAAAGGTTTCTTGAAGACACCCCAAGGCGAGCAGCCGCTGGTTGGACCTTTTGCCGCACAAGTCCGCGGCCAACTACAGCGTGACTATTTTGCGCTTTTGCAGAGCAACGAAATGGCGGGCCGCAGCGTCAACTTTGTCAAGGACGGTGAGCTCGAAATCAAGGACGGCGACGGCCCTGTCATTCGCTACTTCTACGACACCACTTCCATGCTTCCCACCAGGCTAATCTTTACAGAAGGCGGTGTCTCCGCAGAGATGGCCCTGGGTGACTTCAAGGAAGTGGGCGGTCTCAAGCTTCCCATGCAATTGAAGATTACACAGAACGGCCAAGTCTCGACACAGACAGTGACGGACTGGAAATTGAACACTGGACTTACCCTTGCCGCAATGAGTTCCAAGGACTAATGACTAGAAGACTCTTTGTCGCTGCAATTGCGCCCGCAATCGTGCGGGCGCAGACCATTCAGGAGAAGGGTCGCAAGATCATTGGTGAGTGTATAGCTGCCATGGGTGGCTCAAAGTTTCTCGGGATGACGGATCGCGTCGAATCGGGACGTGCCTACAGTTACTACAACGATAAGCTGAGATCGCTGTCAGTGGCAAGATTTCAGACCTTTTACGACGATGCAGCCAAAGGCATCAAGCAACGAGATAAACAGCTATTTGGCAAGAAGGAAAAAGAAGACTTCTACATCATCTTCGATGGCTTGGGCAAAGCTTGGGAGGTCGGCTTTCGAGGCGCGAAACCCGTGCCAGAGGAGACTGTTCTACAGTGGCAGGAAGGCGTCCTCCGTAACCCGATGTACATCCTCCGCTGCCGCACAGAGGAGCCCGGCATGATCTTCGAGCGTCGCGGCCTGGAGGTTTTCGACAACCAACCCGTTGAGATCGTTGATGTCACCGATGCCGACAATCGCTCGGTTGCCATCTATATCAATGCGACAACCAAGCTGCCCATCCGCGGTTACTTCAGGAAGCAGAACGCGAAGGACAAAGGCTGGGACGAGCAGGACACGCGCTGGTCAAAATACCGCGAGACGCAGGGTGTAATGTGCCCCTGGGTGATGACGCGCAGCCGCAATGGTGAGCGTAATGTCGAGATTTACGCCGAGGATGTCCGTATCAACACAGGCCTCTCCAATGCCGATTTTAAACTTGGCGGAGGCATCGCAATCGACGATCCCAAGTCAAAGAAAAAGCCCTAACGCTTCGGCTGAATCTCCGGTCGCTGGTCTGTGCGAAAGCCATCACGATTCGGCATCTCTACCTTTGGCAGAGTCTTCTCATTCAGTTCCAGTGTTTCCGGTATGATTCCGTTGATGTGCAGTACAAAGGCCGTTACCGCGTACACTTCGTCCTTGCTCAGTGAGCGTGGGTGCTCGTATGGCATCCCCCTGGAAATGTAATCCCAAAGCGTGGTCGCGTAGGGCCAGAAGCTTCCGACGGATTTCACTGGCTTCGATGTTTTAATCGTGCCAAGGCCACCCTTCAGCGCCGGATACTGCTTGTCGCGCCCCTCGCCATTATCGTTGTGGCATACGGCGCATTTGTCTTTGTAAACCAGCTTGCCAGCGACGGCGTTACCGTGGCCGACCGGTAGCCCCTTCCCGTCAGGAAACACCGTGATGTCTAACTCGCGAAGCTTCACTGCCGTTGCGGGCTTCCCGATGCCAGACGGCTTATCCTGCGCGCAAAGAACAACGGTAAAAATCGTAAAAATCTTAAACATGCGAGATACTCCCGTCGGCCATTACGCGCCAGGCCTTGATCCCACTATAGTGATACACGCTATTCAGGCCCCAGGCTGCGACTAACTCGTCCCGTTTAGGTTGCAAGGCCCCCGTTTCGTCTGTACAACGCGACTGAATCCAAGTTTCTTTTCCGTCCCACTGCCACCCAAAGCTGAACCTTGTAACCGCCTTTGAAAGAACCGGTGTCTGTAACTGCGCTTTGGTCCAACTCGCGCCCCCATCGGTGGATACTTCAACTTCTCGAATCCTGCCTCGCCCCGACCAGGCCAGTCCGCTGATCTCGTAGGCTCCCGGCCCCCCGCCCAGTTTTTGTCCTCCCGATGGCGAAGTGATGACTGACCTCGCATCCATCTCAAAGGTAAAGATCTGAGCCTTGCCGTCTGGCATCAGGTCAGAATAAAACGCCGTCTCTTTCACCGACATTGCGGGCTCACTGCTCAGAAGTAGCCGATGCAGCCACTTGATGTTGACGTTACCTTCCCAGCCCGGAAGCAAGAGTCGAAGCGGGTATCCTTGCTCAGGGCGCAGCGCCTCACCGTTCTGGCCATATACGACAAGCGCATCGTCCAGAGCCTTGGTGATTGGGATGCTTCGGGCCATGCGGGCAGCATCGGCCCCTTCAGCAATCATCCACTTGGCCTCCGGCTTGAGTGCAGCCTCTGCCAAAAGCAGCTTCAAGGGCACGCCTGTCCATTCCGAGCAGCTCAACAACCCATGACTCTTTTGCACGTCGGATGCTGAATTGCCCTGCTGCTCGCCGCCACCGTTGCCCGCACATTCGATGAAGTTAACCTGCGAGACCGATGGAAAGCGTCGCAGCGCCTCCATCGAGAATACGAGCGGCCTCTCTACCAGGCCATGGATCACCAACTCATGCGTCTTGGGATCCAGGCTGGGTACGCCGGAATGGTGTCGTTCAAAGTGTAATGACGATGGCGTAATCGTCCCATACAAATCCTGCAACGGTGTGCGACTTGAGCCGCTGCCTTCAGACTTAGTGGATTCACGCGCAGTGCGCATGGACTTTTCCTGCGGTGCCCGTTCTCCGTACGCACGCATCGTGCCGCCAGTTTCCGATGGCGCTTTCGGTTTCTCGCAAGAAGCACCCAGTAATCCGGCACCCATTGCAAACAAGCTTCGACGTTTGCGATTCACACTGTCGATTCTACAGCGATGCGACGATATGTCCAGCAAACATTTCGTGCTCCGGCAAATCGAGTGCATAAATCGGCATGGGGCGGGGAAGCGCCGCCAATCGAGCTACGTCGGGATCCGTAACTGTGCAGGCATCCGCTAACCCACGCGCTTCTTCAAAAGTGAGACTACTTTCGTCGCCCGTGTAGCGCAAACTGGCCGCCGTGCGCAGCCACAGCGGCACCCCCACTGCCTCCCGGATCTGCTGCAACAGTCCATACTGAACGCTCCGCCGCCACAGCAGCATCGTGTTGATGGACGGATGCTCCACTCGCTCCCGCGCCACCGTCTCAAGAATCCCGTCCACCGCCCCGTATCCATAGCGGCAAGCAGCGCAGAAACAAATCGACTCGAAGAAATCCCCACGCTGCCCCGCAAAGCCCAGCGCCACTAACTCCAGGCTCGCCCACGGGTAACTCGCTGCTACCTCTCGGCAATCCTCGATCAACAACTCCTGCACCAACGGCTGCGACGGACAAAGCGTCGTCCTGTCCGCCACCCCGTAGGCGTTAATAGGCGACAAATCGGGGCACGCGCTGCTGTCGCGCCGCGTCAGCACGAGAGACCCGCGCACTGCGTCTTCGCCGCGCAACTGGAAGCGTCGCAACATCTGCGCCTAAGTCTTAACCAGGCCGCGATACGGCACTTGAATCTTCATCGGGCCAGCCCAGCCCTTCGGCTCTTTCGCGCCGATCGCCCAGAACACTGCATTCGTGAGCAACCGCTGAAACGGCTCTAATGCAAAATCGCCTGGATGTCCGAGCGATGTGTAGAATGCCTTTGCCCCGAATCGATTGTTCCAGGTCCAGGCTACGGGGTTACGCACTGCTGGCTTGTTGGGGTTGATCGCCGCGCCATAAAGCAGCACTTTGGCACCTGTCGGCGGATACTTCGGAACGACGTTGTAGAGCCAGGATGGGGCAACAAAACCTTGCGACAGGCCTTTCAATAGCGGGTCGTGCTTTAGCTTGGCGTTCACGCTCACGCGTGTCGTCGATAAGTGACCATAATGCGAATGGCCCTCAACATTCCACCCCGGCGGCGCACCAAATACATCGGCGGCCCAGCGGTTCCACATCGACCGTTCATCAGTCCTCGGGTAGTTGAAAGCATGCGAGGTCGTTCGCAATCCAATCACAGGCTTACCGGCATCTACATACTTGGAAATCAGCGCGAGTTGCTCGATCGGCAACTGCCTCCAACGCAGAAAGAAGACGGCCAGAGTGGCATCGTTCAGCGCCTCCAACCCAGGGATATCTGTCTCTCCATTCTGATCAGGGGAACTCTTGATCGTCTGCGTCGTAAGTCCATAACGTTGCGTCAACTCCTGTCCAAACAGCGGCAACGTGCTCTCGCCAGAGTACTCATGGTCGCCACACACAAACAGGATTTTTGGCTTTGCAACAGGTGCTGAAAACGCAAACGGGGACAGTAGAAACTGTCCCCGCGTGACTGTCGAAAAGTGCGACATTCCTACTTCTTCTGCATGGACTGCGAGGCTTCCGTGCTTGGCGGAACCATCTTGTTTAGACGGAACAGCGTCACCAGGTTGCCGTAGTGCTCGTTGGTGTGCGAGATGTTTCCAAACATCCGGTTTGCAACCAGTACTTGGTTGGTGCCAACCGTCTTCATTTCGGCGAGACCCTTGTCCGTCATGGTGCTCCACGCCTTGGTGCATTCTTCGTTAGCGCCCTTCCAGGCGGCCGCAAGCGCTTCTTTCGTGCTCGCGTTCTTCTCAAAGTTGTCAGGACCCTTCCCGCCGGTTACAAGGCCGCAATACATGTAGTTTGCGTTCGCGATGTGGCCGACAACCTGAGCGAAGGTGCGCGTGTCGTCCGTGGCGCGGTAAGAGAACTTATCCGCCGGCATCTTATCAATCGACTTGGTAATGTTACCGGCGATCGCAGCGTACTGGCGCGCGCCGCTGGCCGAAATCGGGTTTTCCTTCATGTCGGGCATAGTCTGGGCAGTTGCAGCGATGGCAACGGCAATTCCACAAAGAAGCAAGTTTTTCATAATTTTCGAGGTACCTCGCTGCCGATTATACCTTCAACCCGTAGAACTTCGCAGCCGTTGCGCCCATCACTTTCGCCCTCTCGTCCACCTGCTGTGCCCCCAGTGCCTGGGTAAATGCCGCCAACACCTGCTTCCAACTCCCTGCCAGCGTACACACCGGCCAGTCCGATCCAAACATAAGCCGATCAAAGCCAAAAAGCTTCAATACATGCTGCACATAAGGCGTTAGCTGCTCCGCTTTCCAATTGGCCGGGTCTGCCTCCGTGATCATGCCTGACACCTTGCAATACAGAATCGGATGCTTGGCGATGCGCTCCATATCCTGTGCCCAACCGTCAAAGATGCTCTCCTTGATATACGGCTTGGCGATGTGATCTACCACCATCGGCAGGTTGGGTACTTTTTCCAGAAGCCCGGGCACATACGGCAAATGCTGCGGCTTGACCAGCAGGTCGTAGGGCACCTTGCGCGACTCCAATTCCTTCAGCCCGCGAATCACATCCGGCTGCAAAATCCAGCGGACATCCGGCTCGTCATGGACGATATGACGCACACCAACAAACTTCGGATTCTTCTGCAACTGGTCCAGTGTTCGGCCCAGGTTCGGGTCCTTCAAGTCGGCCCATGCAACAACGCCCAGGATCGATTTATGCTTCGCCGCAAGATTCAACAGCCAAGTCGCTTCCTCTGGCACTTGGGCGGCCTGGACGACAACGCTACCATCAAAGGAGTTCTGGGTAAGCATTGGCTCCAAATCCTGCGGCAGAAAATTTCTACGCAGCGGACCCGGACCGGGCGGCATCCAAGGGTATGTAATGAGATCGGGGTTCCAATAATGTTGATGAGAGTCGATGCGCATAGTACGTCCGCGATTCTATCAAGGCGTAACGCGCTCTTGGCGGGCCTCGGTCTAGTTGGCTGCAAACGGGAAGCTACGCACCAACGTGTCGATCCGGCCCTCGCGCCGCTCGTGCCTGGCGATACGACAACCATGATCGGCCTGCGTGTCGACAATTTGCGAAAGACACCGGCATGGGCCAAGCTCTCGCCATTGCTTGCAGGCCTCAGCAAGCGTACCGGCCTTGATGTCGCGCAAACCGTGCATGAGGTGATTTACTGCATGGGAGGCAAGCACCGCGCTGTCCTCATACGAGGCAAATTTGTCGATGGTGGCCCCAATAATTCGGGTATCGAGCCGCAACTCAAGCTGGAGGGTGCGCAGAAGTTCCCCTACAAGACGCACAGCTTGATTGGCAAGGAAGAGTTTGCTGTCACCTTCTTCAACGAAAGTGTAGTTGTCGCTGGCCGCGCCTCCGCCCTGCGGGCAATCATCGATAGTCAGTCGCTGAAGCATTCCAGCCCGGAACCCCTTCTCGCGATGGCCACCGCACTGCCACCTGAGGCCTACATCTACGCCGTATCCACCAGCCCAACGCTTCCGGAAGCTGGCATTGCCGGCGTCCGCAGTCTACCGCTGACTTTGAAGTCCGCCAGCGGCTATCTCGATCTGCGAACCGCCGCCGCCCTTCGAATAGAGGCTGTTGGCCAATCCCCGGCCGACGCCCAAAAGCTAGCGGAAGGGATCAAGGGAATCACCGGCCTCTTCCGGATGACTCTCAAACCAGCCCAGCAAGACATGCGGGCCATGCTCGACGCCTTCCACTACGTCCAGGATGGCGACAAAGTCAAAGTCGAAATGGACCTGGCTCTCGATGTCGCGCTCAAACTGCTGGACGGACTGGACTTTAGCGGCTTCCTCCTTGCATAATTACGCCATGCGTAGATTGTTCTTGTTGCTTGGTTCAGCGGCTGCCTTGGCGGCCCAGGGACTGGGCCCCGACACCCTGTGGGATTGGCGTAACGTATCAGCCCCCCAGATCAGTCCCGACGGCGTCCGCGTCGTTTATCAGTTGGAATGGGCTGACAAGATGGCCGACGCATTTCACTCTAACCTTTGGACCGTCGGCTCCGATGGCAAGGATAATCGCCCCCTGACTCAGGGTAAGAATCGCGACACTGGTGCCACTTGGTCTCCCGATGGCAAGCGGCTTGCCTATCTGTCCACCCGCTCGGGTCGCCCTCAAATCATCATCCGTTGGATGGATTCCGGTGAGGAAGCTCAAATCACTAACCTCGAAACCGCCGTCTCTAACCTAAGTTGGTCGCCCGATAGTAAGTGGCTTGCTTACTTCTCTCAAGTCCCCGTCAAGCCCAAGTGGACCGTCAAATCCACCCCGCCGCCAACCGGTGCCAAGTGGACTGAAGGCCCCAGCGCCGTGACGAAGTTGAAGTGGCGCTCGGACGGCGTTGGCGGCGCGGGCCTTCTCCCCGAAAGCGTCTCTCACCTGTTTGTAATCTCCGCCGACGGCGGTGCCGCCCGCCAAATCACTCAAGGCGACTTCCAACACACCGGCCCCGCTGCCTGGACGCCCGACGGCAAGACTGTCGTTCTCAGCGCCGCCCGCCGCCCCGATGCAGATGCCGTTCAATTCCCCGGCGATCTCTACGCCGTCGACCTTGCCACCGGCGACGCTCGCAAGATCGTCGACCGTAACGGCCCCGAAAGCGAACCCGCCGTCTCCCCTGACGGCAAGTGGGTCACCTTCACCGGCTTTGAAGACCGTGGCAAAAGCAACCACTCCGCCCGCCTCTGGGCCGTGGGTATAGACGGCAAGGGTCTGAAGCTCCTCGGCCCCAGTCTCGACAACAATTACCACTCTCCGGTCTGGAAGCTGGATTCCACGGGCGTCTACGCCATCGTCGAAGCCAAAGGCCAGTCGCACCTCCACTTCGCCTCGCTCTCGGGAAGCGTCGAACAGCTCACCAGTGGTTACATGCGCATCGCCACTGCCTATGCCGCCACAGACCGCGTCTCGCTCTCCCGCAACGGTCGAATGGCGATGACCAGTTCCAACCCTGCCGATTCCAAAGACGTTTACCTGCTGTCGCTCGCATCTGGCGGTGGCCCGGCGCGCCTCACTAACGTCAACGAAGGTCTGCTCGCCGCCAACAAGCCAGGCCGCACTGAGGATCTCACTTGGAAAAGCTTCGATGGCAAAGCGATGCAAGGCTGGATCATCCTCCCGCCCACCTTTGACCCCGCCAAAAAGTACCCGCTCATTCTCGACATCCACGGCGGTCCGCACACCATGTACGGCATTGAGTTCCAGCATCAGATTCAGATGTTCGCGGCGCGTGGCTATGTTGTCCTCTACACAAACCCCCGCGGCTCCACTGGCTACGGCGAAGACTTCGGCGATGTCATCCACGGCAAGTACCCCGGCGATGACTATCAGGATCTCATGACCGGCGTCGACGCGGTGGTCGCTAAAGGTTACATCGATCCCAAGAGGCTCTATGTCACCGGCGGCTCTGGAGGTGGCTTACTTACAGCCCACATCGTCACTCAGACGCAGCGCTTCGCCGCCGCTGTAAGTCAATACCCGGTCACGAATTGGTTCACCGAGGCTGGCAGCTCCGACATCCCTCTCGTCATCACCCGCTGGATGAAAGCCATGCCGTGGGATAACCCTCAGCAGTACATCGCCCGCAGCCCCGTTTTCCAAGCCAACAAGATCAAAACACCCACGATGGTCTTGACGGGCGAAGAAGACTGGCGCACACCCATCGCCCAGAGCGAGGAATTCTACTTCACGATGAAGGCCCAAGGTCTCGATACGGTACTGGTGCGTTTCCCCAAAGAACCCCACGGCATACGCGGCGCCTTCCCCTCGCACCGCATCCTGAAGGTGGAACACATCCTGGCCTGGTTTGATCGCCACTAACTTATTTGCTATATACTGAGCGACAGCGGATGAACGGGGAAAGCGTTTGCACTGAGGAACCGGATCACGAGATCACCCGACTCCTGCACGAATGGAGCACCGGGAACGACGACGCGTATCGGCAGTTGATCCCTCTCGTGTACGAAAACTTGCGGCGTATCGCCGATGGCGTCAACGTTCAAAGCGGTTTCCCCGCCACGCAATCCACCGGCATTGTCCATGAGCTCTACCTAAAGCTGGTCGACACGGCGTCGCGCAACTACGAGAGTCGAGTTCATTTCTTCAGCGCCGCCGCCCGCGCCATGCGGCAAATCCTGATTGATCGCTCGCGCCGCGAGATGGCCGAAAAGCGCGGCGGCACGGTGGAACATACCGCCTGGGACGATGCCAACATTGCCGCCCGTACCCAGCCAGCTCAGGTGCTGGCTCTCGATGAAGCGCTGGAGATTCTCGCCAGGCAGGATGCTGGCCTGGCTGCCTTGATCGATCTGCGTCACTTTGGCGGCTTCACGCTCGAGGAAATTGCCGATCTGCGCCAAGTCTCGCCGGAGACCGTACGCCGCCACTTGCGCCTTGCCGAATCTTGGCTGGCCGCCCACCTTCGCAGCGATCAGGGAACGTAGGCCGGTGTTCGGTTTCCAGCTTCTCTCGAGAGGTCATACGCTAGCGCCACCCGCCAGTTACGCGCGTGGTTGGCCTCATAATTCTCAACCAACGGCGCCAGAAGTCTGGCCGCTTCGGCCTTTCGCCCGTTGCGCAAAAGCGCGCCCGCCTTCGCGGTATCGTTCAACTGCCGCATCCAGTGCGAATCCTTTAGAATCGCCGTCAACGCCGTTGCAGATTCGCTTGCGAGCGCCAGTGCCCGGCCTGCCTGCCCTTGCTTCTGCAAGGCTAACGACAGCAGTGTCTGCGAATACGCGACCTCGATTTTTGGCTGAGGCTGGAGACGGGAGTACGCGCCGAGCGTGGGTTCAAGCAAAGCCGCACTGCTCTTGTAATCGTTGGCTTCGAGCAGCACGGCGGCCAATTTGATCTGGCTCGAAAGCAGGGGAGGCTTTCCGGGCCCAATCGTCCGCGTCTGCATTTCGATCACTTCACGAAGAAGCACCGCCGCGTGTGACAAGTCCCCCGTGGACGCAAGGACTACCGCCATGTTTGACATCGACGATGCCAATTCACTGCTTTCCGCTCCCAGATAACGCCGGTACATGGCGTGTGCTTCCTCAAAGAGCCGGATCGCTTCCGGGAAATTCTTAAGCGTTCCCACAGCGTTGGCGTGATTGTTAAGTGCCCGCGCCAGATCGAGGTGCCCCTCGGGATAAAGTTTCCGCTTAAACACGACGGCCTCGCGGAAACTTAGCTCTGCCTCCTTCATTCGCCCTTGGCGGAAGTAGACCGAAGCCAATTCCGCCTTTGCCTGGGCGTGTGCGGAGTTGTTTTGGTCGTCCGCGCCGGCAGACAAAGTGATCGCCTTCTGAAGCGCAGCCTCGGCCCCTTTAAAGTCGCTGCTGTCTTTCAATGCCGTGCCCAGCATCGTGTACATGGGTGCTTTGCCAAGCGCTGAGAGTGTCGATGCGTTGGCCTTGGCCACGGCCGCCTCACACGCCTTTGCAGCTTCGGCGAACTTCGTTGCGCCGTGAAGTTGACTGCAACGGCTCAATAGAACCTCGGCCTGGACGGCGCTGGTTTCACTGGCCACCTCGGAGACGGCGCGGCTACCCCACGCCTCGCCAGCCGAGCGTTTTCCCCGCGAAGTCTCGGCCTCGGCCAACCACCCCATGATCCTGCCGACCCGCGCGCGTTCCACCCCTTCTCCCTTCAAAAGCTCTTCGAAGATTGGAATCGCACGGTCGTACATCCCAAGATGAAAATACGCCTCGCCGATTGTTTCCACGATCTGCGACCGCGTGATGGGATCGGCGATGCTGTTGCGCACCCGATGAGAGCCCAGATCCAGCAACTCACGTGTCGACACTCGATTTCCCTGATTGCGCTCCGGATCTGCCGCCGCAAATAGGCTGCGCATAAAACTGGCAACGCTCTCAGCTCGGTCGCGCTCGCGTTTGATGCGTTCATTTTGAATCGCTGTCCAAGCCGAGAAACCGAAAACAACAATCAGAAACAACGCCGCCGTTAGCACGACGATCCGGTGCCGCCGCACAAACTTCGCAGCCTGATAACGCAGGTTCCCGTCGCGGGCGTTCACCGGCTCGTCTGCCAGATAGCGGTCTACGTCCTCCATTAGCTGCGTGGCCGTGGAGTAGCGACTGCGGGGCTCCTCGCGCGTCGCCTTCGCAATGATCGCATTCAAGTCACGATCGGGATGCGGCACTAGTTGCGAGAGAATCTTGCCTAGAGAATAAATGTCGCTGAGTGTCGAGTGAGTCTGTCCCAGCTTCTGTTCCGGGCTGGCATAAGCAGGTGTAAACGGCAGCCAGTGATTCACAGTAATATCGGAATCGCCATCTACTTCGAGCAGTTTCGCGATGCCGAAATCGAGCAGTTTGACAGCGCCGTCCACGGTAACCATGATGTTGGCGGGCTTTAGATCGCGATGAACCACTAAATTGGAATGCGCGTGTTGCACCGCAGAGCAGACCGTGCGGAAAAGCTTCAAAATCTGCCTAAGCTCCGATTTGTTTACTCGCACATACTCCGTGATCGACAAGCCGTCGACATGCTCCATCACCAAGTACGGCAGGCTTCCAGCGGTTGCCCCGCCATCGAGTAACCGGGCGATATGAGGGTGATTCAGGCGCGACAAGATCTGCCGCTCATGCCGAAAGCGTCGAACGAGTTCTTCATTCGCCAAGCCGAACTTGATCAGCTTGATTGCGACCGTTTGCTCGAACTCGCCGTCCGCGCGCTCGGCAAGCCACACTGCACCCATTCCGCCGCTACCGATTTCGCGGATGAGGCGATACGGTCCGATGGCTTCAGACATCTCAGGCTCTGGAACTTCTCTTGCGCCCCTCACGACCGCCGACACCAGATCTCCACCGCCGCCAACCTCCCGGAGCAAGCTCTCGAGATCCCGCCGGAGAGGAGTATCGACGCCCGCCTCAGCGTCGAGAAATATGGACCGCTCGCCTTCAGGCAAATCGGCGGCCATATCAAAGAGCGAGTTCAGCTGTTTCCAGTTGTCCATAGTTGGCGTCTGCCGAGTATATCCAAATCACCCTAGAAAGGCCGTAGCGAACCGAGATATTCGAGTGCCTTGCTAGCGCCCTCTGGGAAGCCGCCAAAGCTGATGCTGAGCTGGAAGTCGTCGTTCTTGACCGACACTCCGCCAGTCGCGGCAGTAAACTCAAGACCGAATTTGAAAGTTGCGCCACTTGCATAGCCGCTTACGAACGGCGGCGTGCCCTTGGCGTTTCCGTAAAGACTTAGGTACGATTCCGTAGCTTCAATCGACGCACTTGTGTTTGCAATCGCGATATCCCAACGTTGACCGATATCCAGGCCGCTGTCCAAGCCAATGTACTCACCGAGAAATCGTAACTGGGGAATAGCGAATCCCTGTAAGAACCCGATGAGCGCTCCAGCATATTCCGTGAAGCCTGGAAGAGTGATTAGGCTGGAATATTCAACAGCCACAGACTTGCCCGTCGGATCAGAAGCATTGACCGGGTCGTTGACCGCAAAGGCATAGGGATGCATCGTCTGAGGAGCGTTAAGCCCACCAAGCAACGGATCCTTGCTCAGAAAACGGCCACGGGCCGCGTCGTAATAGCGAGCGCGGAAGGCATACAAGCCGCTTTCTTCATCGAATTCACGGCCCTGGAAGCTGTAAGTATTAACCAATCCCGCGCCTGTATAGGCGAAGGACCCGATCGAAGACGTGATGGTTCCAAAGGACGAGTACGCATATCGATGCGCCACCGCGCCCGCACTATCCGTAATGAGCGCGACGTTGCCGTTGGGGTCCAGGTGATAGAAGTAAGTTGCGCCGCTGCGGCGCTGCATCAATGGCTTATCGCGTCCCGGAGCAAAACTAAAGTGCGCGTTAAAGGCTCCTCCACGATATTCCGCAATCGCATTGTCTCCATCGTACACATACTCCAGCGCTGCCCCTCCAACCGAGCGGGCAACCCGCCGGCCCAGAAAGTCATATCCATAAGTCGCGCTTCCGCCGGGCGACGTGAAAGTCGTGAGCATTCCCTGGCTATCGTAGCCATAGGCGGATGTGCCCCGCGCCAGCAGGCGGCCCGCGTTGTCGTACGAATAAGCCGTCGTTCCATCGTTCGTCAGACGGTGATCAATGCTGAAGCTAGACCCCGCATCGAGACGATTGCCCGCTGCGTCGTATGAAAAGCTCGCAACTCCATCGCCGCTCAGGCGATTCAGAGCGTCGTAGCTATATGTCGAATTTCCATCTGTTGCCGTGCGGGATTTCTTCGCGCCCATATTGTTTCGTGTATAAATGAAACTGGCAAGGGTGACGTTAGCCGCATCGCGGACCATCATAGACAAGGTCCTGCCACGAGAATCGTAAGTATAGGTGCTTCTCACACCACCGGAGGTCAGCGCCTCCCCGACGCGTCCGCTGGCATCCAATGTGAAAGTTACGACGCTCGCCCCTGTCGTGACGCGCGTCAGTCTGCCGCCATCGTCGTACAGGTAAGTTGTCACGGTGCCATCCGGCGCCGTCACGCTGGTCTTCTGATTTCTTCCGTTATAGCCATAAATGACCGTCCGGTTGCCCGGATGGTTCAGCGACGCTATCCTGCCGATTGAGTCGTACGCGATCATAGTCACCTTAGATCCGCCGTTGCGGTTATCGTCGACCCGATTGAGCCGCGTGTTGCCATCGTAGGTAAATAGCATCTGCCCTTCCGGCCGCGTAATCCGCGTTGTCGCCATAGTGCCATCGTTGGCGAAGAATGTGGCCTGACCCAACGGATTGGTGCGGCTCGCCTCGAGGCCATCCGGCGAGAAGCTAAACTGCGTGAATGCGCCTGCGGGATCGGTCCGGCGCGTTGGGCGCTCGTCAGCGTCGAGAAGGTAGCTGTTGTTGCGGTTCGCCGGATCGGTGAACGAAAGTAGATTTCCGTAAAGATCGTAACTATACGCGGTTGAGTTGCCCATGGCGTCAGTAACCCCGCTGACGACGCCCTGGCAGGAATAACGATGCTGGGTTGTGCGGCCCAAAGCATCAGTTTCTGCCAGGACGTTTCCCTCCTCGTCGCGGACAAGATTACGATACACCAAACCGTTTTGAGTAGCACGGACATTGCGGTTGAACCCATCGTAACCAAGTTGTACGGATTGACCATCCGGCATCGTAACCGAGATGATATTTCCATTCACGTCATAGCTGTACGCGGTCGTGCGTCCCGTTGCATCCGTGTACGAACTGAGTTCTCCATTTGCATTTCGCGCATAGACGGTAGCTTTTCCCTCCTGGTCGAGATACCCAATTTGGTCGCCGACCGCGTTGTAACTCCAACTCTCGCTCGTAACAACATTATTCGAGCTGTCTCGCTTTTGGCGTGAAGTTCGATGTCCCTGTGCATCGTAGCCATAAACCGTCCTGTCCCCGAGCGGATTGCGGATCTCGGCGATCTGATCCAGGGCGCTGTAGCTATACGTCGTAGTCTGATTCCCGCTCTGCCCAGGAAGGATCTGAGTCAGGATGTTGCCGCGCGCGTCAAAGCTGCGCTCGGTGCGCCGTCCACTGGGTTCAATGCGCAAAGTGTTGTTGCCGTTCGCATCGTACTGATACTGGGTGCGGAGATTCAGAGGGTCGATTACCTCTAAAAGGTTCCCGTTGGCATCGTATCTCCGCGTCGTCACGCGGAAGGTCGCGTCGGTCTGCGTTTCCACCTTGTTAGGTAAATCGTACGTGAAAGTAATAACCTTGTTGTTCGCATCGATCTTTGTCGCCACCCGGCCATCCGGGCCGTAAGTAACTCGCAGCGGATTGCAATTCCCCGGCGTTTGTAGCGACGTGAGATATTGGCCCGTCGCCGGATAGCTGAATCGCGAAATGTCGTTTCGCGGATTGTAATATGTGATCAGACGGCTTGACGCATCATATTCATAGCGGTGAACGTTGCCGTTTCCGTCCGTGATCCTCTGAATCTTGTTCGACGCGTCGCGGACAATCGTGACGCTCCGCCCGTAGTTCGTCGTAATCCCACTCGCCGAAAAGATCATCTGTCGCCCACTTCGATCGCTGATTCTGCTCAGTTTGCCGCTCCGGTTAAACTCGTAGATAATACCCGCCCTCGTCGTCAGTTTCCACGATTGCGGATTGTAGTCTGGCTGCAGCGCGCAAAAGTAGCTCCCGCCGCTCAAGAAGATCAGGCCGCAATCCACAACCTCGAGCGCGTCCGCAACTCCCGGCGCGGGATTGTATTTCGTTAAGTATCCGATGAATCCCGACGGTTGAGGGGCGAATGCGAACGCCACGCGCCTTCCATCGGGCAGCGTAATGAAGGCATTGTTATTAACGTCCAGCCGCAGGTCAAGGCTGGATAGACCAAGCTTCCACCCAGGGCCGAAGTCGCCCGATTCGGCTTGTCGGGAATCGTAAAGCCGGCGTAGTGCGATCGGAAGCGGAGCGTTGGTCAGCAGCACGTCGTCGAAAGCCAACGTCATCGCGCCCAACTTCAGCCGGTTCGTGTTGATCGTGATTTCGATCTCGGGAGTCGTGTTGAAAGACCCGGTGTCTTCCGCATAGAGCCTGATCCTATAGGCGTTGTTGTTCAGTAAGGTCGCGGGCAAACTTCCGAGCGAACCATTGACGACGGGACTGTTGCCGGTCGTGAGCACAGACCAGGTCGAAGATCCGACGGGTTTGTAATCCACGCGCCACAGCCGAAGGTTCGGGTCCGTCACTGTTCCCGTAATCGTTATATCCGAGCTGTAAGTTGACCCGTTAGTTGGACTAGTTAGAATTACCGTTGGCGGCGTAATATCAGCCGCGCCCACCGTGATCAAGAACGTCTGAAAGCTATTGAGTCCGTTAGCATCGGTTGCCCGGACCATGATGTTGTGTACGCCGGTCTGGGCAATAGTGGGAGTCCAGCTAATCACCCCTGTGCTGGAATTGATCGCCATATTGTAGGGATATAGATTCAGGCCGAACTTGACTGCCGTGCCTTCCGGGTCTGTCGCGTCGGCGTCATAAGTGTAAGGCTGTGTGGCGCTCGCTGTTGTACCCGGCACCGACGTAAATGCTGGCGGCCGGTTCGAGATGGAAACGGTTACCGTAAATGTTTGTGTTGCCGCCGCGCCCGCCGGGTCGGTGACGCGGAGCGTGATCGGAAAGGCGCCTGTTTGGCTGAATTGAGGCACCCACTCCGCAATGCCGCTCTGCGGTCCGATGAAGAAGCCGGTTGGCGCGCTCACAATTTCAAAAGTGAATGGGGGCCCGTCGGGATCCACCGCTGTCGCCAGGTAGCTGTAACGAACCCCCGTTCCGCCCGTCGTTGGTGCGGTTGAGGTAAAGCTTGGCGGTCTGTTGGCGCCGACCAAGAGAACGAAGCTCTGCAGCGCGCTGCCCCCCTGGCCGTCGCTTACGCGGATTGAGATCGAATGATTCCCGGTCTGTGCCGCCCCGGGTGTGAAACGCAGTAAGCCGTCCGACGCGCGCACCGTCGCGCCGGTGGGCCCTTGCTCCAGCGAGAAGGTTAGAACATCGCCCTGGTTTGGATCGCTGGCATTGGCATCGTAGGTGATCGGATATCCGACCACGCCGCTCGTGGGCGCAGTCGTGGTGAAGACTGGGTTAAAGTTTGTGCGAAGTGCCGATACGAATATGTCAAAGGACTGCGAAGCGAAGCGGCCTCCCAAATCCTGCACCCGCACCACCACGCGCTGCGCACCAGTTTGAGTCAATTGTGGCGTCCAGGCGATCGCCCCGGTATTGACATCGATCGTCATACCCGTTGGGAATGTAGTTAGTAAGTAGGCCAATCGGTCGCCCGTGTCGGGGTCCGTCGCGCGAACAAGATAAGAATAGGGCATGCTCTGCATCCCGCGCACCACGGGCGGGGAAGAGATCGTGGGAGAAGTTAGGCCCCTGGCGGTACGCGACGTTGCTGTCGCCGACGGAATAATCGAATCGGGACTCTCATTCCCCGCGCGATCCACCCACTTCACCATGTAGTAATAAGGCGTTGAATTAGTCAGACCGCTGTCCGGGAAGATTGCTGGCACCCCGCCCGGAGTAAAACTCTGCCGGAGGCGGGCAAATGCCCCGCCTTCGGTCTTCCGATAGATGTTGTATGCCGTCGCCTGTGGGACGGCTGTCCACTGGATATCCACCGCCCCATCCTTGGCGCGCGATACGAGATCTTCAATGCGCCGCTCGCCAAATAGATTGAGATTTGTGAATATTGGCGACTGCCCTGAAGGGCTGGCGCGCAGGGTCACCCTAGCTTCGAGATAGCGGCCTACCTGTTGGAACCGCACGCCCGCTTGCACTTCAACATACTCCGGGAAGCTCGCCAGGCTGTCGCTGGCGCGCACCTCCACTTTAATGCTTGAGCCGACGGGCACAGACGCCCCGGCCTCGGTGTTGAAGTCCGCCAGTGACCATACCGTTCCGTTCTCGCCCGAATCCTGAATAACATTGAATGCGCCCTGCGGAGAGGTCGAGCCGATTGCGATTACCCCGGTCATATCCGAGTAGTTATAGGGTCCGGCACCATAGCTGTAAGAACTGTTGAAAACTGTCAGATCCACGGTCAGATCCACCGCGCCTAAACCGTCCGCACCGCCCACCGGGTCAATTCGCATTACGTTATGACTGTCATAATTCGATACCCATATCTTCCCATTCGCATCCACGGCTACTCCGGTCGGTGTGTTCCCGACAGTAAGTACTTTCAACTGCCGCCCATCCGCGTCGAGATGCGACACAGTGCCTGAGAAGCGATTGGCTACCCACACATGCCCGTCTGCCGGATTAACCGCTGTTCCCGTCGGCCCAGAGGGACTGACGTCGACCGGGTAAGAGGCGCGAATCGACCCGTCCGGCGCAACCCGGTACATCTTGTTCAGGGCATAACTGGCAGTCCAAAGATCGCCATTCGTCGCGAGCGCAATGCCGTACGCAAAAGGAATGTCCGTACAGACACCCACCCTGGTCACCGGATCGTATCGAAGAAGTTTTCCTTCGATGGGGCTTGAACTCCAGAGAATCCCATTCTTGTCTACAACGCCGCCATAGCCGCCACAACCCAAGGTGCGGGCATCGAATTGATCGAGGATCTGCCCGGTCCTGCCATCAAGCTTCGCGAAGAGCAACAGAGAATACGGATAGCCACCCACCCAGACGTTATTCTGCGTATCGACGGTGACGTGACGCGTATTGGTACCGGGCGTCGCCTGATAGATGAGAATGCATTCGTCCACTGCGTCCTCCACTAACGCAACGGTGCCTCCCTCGGCATCCGTCACGTTGGGCCAGGGCAGGATGTCTCCCAATCCGCGTGATGTCCGGATCAATCCGTCGCGGTTTCTGTCAACGCAGTTATTGACCAGGAAGGGCGGCTTCAAATAGTCGCCCGTCGGGGTATCGACACCGCTCGCATCCGTTCGCGTTCCTCCGACAATCAATCCCACCTTTACCACTGAACCCTTGCCGAGGTAATTGGCATCGCGATTCCCGGCCCAGACATTGCCTTCAAGGTCGACTGTTGTGCGCGAGGGGTTGCGCGGGTAGCCGTCCGGTGACGAAGCATACTCGCCGACAACCTGGCCGCTCGTGGCATGAATGCGGACGATAGTGCCTCGCGCCGAAGCGGCGACATTTACGAATGGGAAGGTTTGGGTGCCGGTGGGTGGATTAACTTGTAGAGCACCCGGAGTATTCAGATTTAAATTGACGATGTTACCCCTGAGAAAGTCGGCCGTGGTCGTGAAGGTTGCTGTGCTTTGCGCGTATGTGAACGGTGCAATACTCATCAAACCCAGGACCGCGAGGCTTGGAGCCCGCATGCGCCGACGGGCAAGATACAACAGCGGCAACGCCAGCAGCGCAAAGGTCCCCGGCTCCGGCACGCCAGGGTCTGGAGGCGGCCCACCGCCTCCCGTGCCACTCACCTGGGCATAGCCGTTGAAGTAGAAGGTAAGCGGATTAACTAGATCGGGGTCGCTGTGCGAGAGACCGTTGATGTCGGTTGCCGAAATGAAGGCGGTAATCGTATAGCTTCCTCCATCCGGAATGTCACCGAGGAAGAAGCTTAAGGCAAGAGACACGTCGTCCCTCGCAGGGTCGGTAACTGAGTTTGAATTGTCCAAAAGACCCGCCGTCAAGTTGGTGTAGATGTTGCCCGTCGTGTATTGAGGCTCATCGATCTCCCACATGTCCGCTGCAATCGCCAATGCTGGGGCGCCCGGTACAAGGACCAAGCCGATGAAGCTGCCAAATTCATCGGAGTAGACGCTATTGATGTCGGCATCGAGAAACATGCTAAATCGTGCATTCGCCAACAGGCCGCCCGTATTGGTAAAGGTGAATCCGAAGGTGCCGAAGTTATTCGCGTCTAGGCTTTCAAAATAACTTACGTGCAAACGGTCGTACTGGTCAACAAGTGACCCGTCCACGTGAAAGAATCCTGCGATCTGAAAAAGGTTGATAGACGTAGCCCGTAGAGGCACAAAAAGCGCGGACAGCAATATTACGAGGCGGCAAAAGTAGAGCATTGGCAAATTCCTTCTCGCTAGGGTTACGGAAGGCGCATGCCGAATTCCACATTAAAAAAATTATCGCTCGAGAATGACGCCCTCTGTAGCCACCCGCTCTTGCCACCCCTCCCGCTCCAGCAATGGCAAGTCACTCGGCTCCGCTGGCCACCCCATGCACAGGTAAGCAATTAGCGTCCAATCCGCTGGCACATCCAAGGTCGTCTGAACAGCCGAAGCATCGAGAATCGACACCCACCCCAGCCCTAGCCCCGCCGCCTGCGCCGCCAGCCACAGCCCATGGATCGCCATCACCACGCTCCAGCGCGATGTCTCCGGCATCGTCTGCCGTCCCAGCCCCCCGCCCTCCGCCGGATCCAGATCCGCAAACACCGCCAAATGCACCGGCGCCTCCACCAACCCCGCCAGCTTCAGCCGCCAATACTGCTCCGCCTTCTCGCCCTCATACTTCGCCCCCGCCGCAAGGTTGGCCGCCGTGAAGTTCTCGACAATCGCCGCCCTCCGCCCCTCGTCGTTCACCTTCACCCACCGCCACGGCTGGCAGAACCCCACCGACGGCGCCAGCATTGCCTGCCGCAGCAGATCATCCAATAACGCAGGGTCTACAGCATCAGTCTTGAAATGCCGAACATCCCGCCGCCAGCGCAACAACGCCGCAAACTCTTCCCGAAACTGCAAGCCAAACTTAGGTGCGCGCAAACTTATATGAGCTTCGCACATGCTATCCTCGGGAGGTCCAAGGTACACCCATTCGTTTGGGTGTTGAAAAGGGAACCCGGTTTGAACCCGGGACTGCCCCGCAGCGGTAAATGAGAACGACCGTCGCATAAATACACTGGCTGGTGCCAACCGGCTGGGAAGTAGCGATCAGTAGGCTAGCTCATGAGTCCGAAGACCTGCCTGGGATCAGTCAACCATGACTGACTTCACTTGCTCTCGTGGGAGGGGCATGGCTTATGCGCCAAGTCACATCTATTGTTTTTCTTTTAGCGGCAATCAATATTGCACCGCTTGTTTACAGCCAAACTTTTCTTGAAGGTACCGTTCGCGATCCCCAGGGTTCCGCCGTAGACGGTGCGGAACTCACTCTCTACCGCGATCGAGGCACTTCGCCGCTAGCCACCACACGCACCAAATCCGGCGCCTTTCGCTTCGCGATCGATTCCAGCGGCAGCTTCCTTGTCGAGGTCAGCGCGCCCGGCTTCCGCAAGCTCTCGATACCTGTCCGGGGCGCAGAGCCCATCGCGATCACCCTCAAACTCGCCGGTGTCGATCAGCACATCCTGGTCACTGCCGAAGCTGCCGCGCAAACTGTCGATCAGATATCCAAGGCGGTCAGTTTCATCGACGCATCCGAGATCGCGCAACGGAATGAAATCAGCCTGAGCGAGACTCTACGCGATACTCCCGGCCTCCTCGTCCGCAATCTCGGCGGCCCCGGTCAAGCCACCTCGGTGCGCATGCGCGGCCTTCGAGCCGACGCAACTTCGATCCTCATTGATGGCCTCCGTATGCGTGACACCGCCACCATCCAGGGAGATGCCAGTAGCTTTTTGTCGACACTCAACATCATTAATGTCGATCACGTCGAAGTCCTGCGCGGCTCCGGCTCTTCCCTGTATGGCTCTAACGCCGTTGGTGGCACCATCAACGTGGTCACTCCGCAAGGGGGCGGCCCCGTTCACGGAGATTTGCAGGTCGAAGGTGGCATGCTCGGCCTCATCCGTGCCCGCGCCACTATCTCTGGCGGAGTCCGCGAAAATCGCCTCGTCTACAGCCTTGGCCTGCTGCACCTCAATGTCACCGGTGGCATCGATGGCAATGACCGCGCTCGCAGCAGTGGCTTTCAAGGCTACTCTAAATACAGCGTTAAACCTAGCTTCACCGTTTCTGGACGCCTCTTTGTATCCGACGATTTCGTCCAGCCCAACAGCAGTCCCACAGCTACCGGAATTCCAGCCGCTAACATCCCCAACACGACGATAGTCCAAGCCATTCCCTACCAAAACGGCGTCGGCACCTTCATCCCCAATCGCGACGACCCAGACAACCGCCGCGCCTCTCGCTTCTGGTCCACCGCATTTGTCGCGCATCAGTCCCTCGGTGCCAGTGCCGACTGGCAGGCCAGTTACCAAAAGGTCCACACCAACCGCACCTTCGCCAACGGCCCCGCTGGCTTCGGCTTCCAACCCTCCGTTTCTAACTTCAGTCAATTCGAAGGTGGTATCGATACGGTTGCCGGACGATTTAGTCAGCGCCCCACCCGCTGGGATGCCTACAGCATCGGCGCAGAATTTGAGCGTGAAAGCTACTTCAACGCCGACAACAACCGCTTGCCAGCCCCCGCAACAGTGTCCACTGAAACCAACGCCGGCCAACGCTCGCAGGCTTATTACTTTGCCAATCAGATCATGCTGCTGGATCAGCGCCTGCAAATTTCGATGTCCGGCCGCGCCCAGTTCTTCTCCCTCGGTCACCCAACCTTTGTCTACAAAGGCACGGCTAATCCCTACGAAGCCCTCAGTCTAAACTCTGCCCCCAAGGCGCTCACCGGCGACGTCGCAGCCTCTTATTTTTTGCCGAATAGCGGCACCAAGCTGCGCTCTCACTTCGGTAATTCCTATCGAGCCCCCGGTCTTTACGAACGCTTTGGTTCCGGCTTCGCCTACAACGCGGGCCTCAATGCAGTACTGTTCTCCCCCTACGGCGACCCGCGGCTCTCTCCAGACCGCTATAATTCCGTCGACGCGGGCATCGATCAATACCTCTGGCACGACAAAATCCGACTCAGCGGCACCTGGTTCTACACCCGCATTGCCCGCATCACGCAGTTTGATTCCAGCCTCACCGTGGTTCGCCCGCCCACAGATATTTTCGGCCGCAGTTCCGGCTATTTCAATGGCACCGGCGGCATCTCCCGAGGGGTCGAGATGACAGCCGAATTCCGCCCCCGTCGCGGCACCCTGCTGCGCACCTCCTATTCCTACATCAACGCCGATACCGATCAGGATACTGCTGTCAGAGGCTTCTACAAGGCCCTCAGCATCCCCGCCCACTCCTTCACCGCGATGCTTAACCAGCAACTCGGCAAGCGCACCAGCCTCAACGTCGACCTGTACCATTCCGGCGACTACTACAACTCTCTTTTCGCCGCGGGCCGCGCCCGTGCTTATCAATATTCCGGCTTGACCAAGATCGACCTTGTTGGCAACCGCGTGTTGTGGCAGGGCGAAAAACTCAGCCTTAACGGTTACGTCAAGTTCGAAAACGTGCTCAACCAAACTTTCTATGAGAACGGCTTCCGAGGACCCGGCGGGGTCTTCCTGGGTGGCCTTCGCGTCATGTCCCGATAAAGAAATTTAGGAGAAACTATGTCAATTGCAACCATGCGCGGTGACGGCGGTCAAACCGGCCTCAGCGGCGGGATTCGCGTTTCTAAAGCCGCCCCCCTTGTCGAAGCCTTCGGGACAATGGATGAGCTGATTTCCAGCATGGGCTTCGCCCGTTCCATCTGCAAGAATCAGGAGATTCACGATGCCACGAAGCGCATCCAGAAGGAACTTTTCAAGGTTGCCTCCGCCGTCTCGACTCCTAAGGAGAGCCCCAAAGGTCGCCCCCCCATCGATGACGCCCTGATCGATGAACTCACCGCCCACGTCCATCGCATCGAGGCTATGCCCGGTGTTCTCAATGACTGGACTCTCCCTGGCGAAGACCCGGTTTCCGCCGCCTACGACGTCGCCCGCACCATCTGCCGCCGCTCAGAGCGACTCATGGTTGGCCTCAAAGAAGCAGGCGATGACTTCCAGCCCAACGTCATCCGCTACCTCAATCGGCTCTCCGATTTGCTCTGGCTCTTTGGTCGCCAGATCGAAAAGGAAGAAGGCAAAGACGCAACCCTTCGTGGTGCCGACAACTCCGGCCCGAGGTGGTCCCGCGCCTGGTGACCCAACGACCCTTCCAACTCGAAGCCACAGGTGACTGGCTTGTAGCCAGCTACAGAGATCCCTGTGCCGTTCTCAGTTGGGCGATCGTAAACGGCGGCTGGCAGCAAACCAATCAGGTCGCCTGGCTATTTCTTAGCCCGAACGAGTTGCTTGGAGTTGACGATCCAACCCAGTGGTTTCGGGCGAGAATGCAGCAGCGCGGCTTGGCTGGGGCGGTCGGTCTGATGACCAGCCGCCGCCGGCATGCCTGGGTCGAAACCGAGGCAAGCGACCAGGATTGCACTGCCTGGGCAGTGGCGACGGTCGGCTTCAGCAACGCTCTGCGCGCCGGAGACCCCAGCGGCCAAGCCTCCTCCCCAGGAACCATCAATCTGCTCGTCCACCTTTCAAAGCCAATTTCCACTGAAGCCGCCCTTGAGATTCTCAGCCTCCTGAGCGAGGCGAAAGCTCTCGCCGCCCTCGAAAGCGGTATCCCCAGTCGCCGCTCCGGCCGGCCTGCCTCTGGTACCGGAACGGACTATCTCGCCGTGTCTTGGCCCCTCTCCGGCGAGAGGTCAATCTATGGCGGAAAGCACACAGCGTTAGGCGCTGCTGCGGGTCGAGCCGCTTATGACGCCATAAGCGAGGGGATTCGAGTTTGGATTGAGGAGAACCATGTCTAAACCGATCTTCATCGGCGGCACAGCCTCCCACGTCGGCAAGAGCTGGTTCACAACCGCCTTCTGTCGCCTCCTCCAGCGCCGAGGCATTCGCGTCGCCCCCTTCAAGGGACAGAACATGTCCAACAACTCCTACCCCACAATTGAAGGAGGAGAGATCGGTCGGGCCCAAGCGGTTCAGGCTGAAGCCTGCCGCCTGCCAGCCATGGCCGACATGAACCCCGTACTTCTTAAGCCCAACTCCAATACTGGCTCGCAAGTCGTTGTAAATGGTAAGGTGTGGCAGACTGTCCCCGCGCGCGAGTATTACAAGCACTCTGACCTTCTCTTCGCAAAGGTCCTTGAAAGCTTCCACAGACTCGCCTCCCAGTTCGACCAGGTCGTCTGCGAGGGTGCCGGAAGTATCGCAGAGGTAAATCTGCGTGACCGTGACATCACCAACCTCCGGCTCGCTGAGAAGATCGATGCCAATGTCCTCCTGGTCGCCGATATTGAACGTGGCGGTGTCTTTGCCTCCCTCGTTGGAACCTTCGAACTCCTCCAGCCCGAACATAGACACCTGGTTAAAGCATTCGCAATCAATCAGTTTCGCGGAGATATGAAACTTTTTGATGAAGGACGTAGCTTTCTGGAACAGCGCCTCGGAATCCCCTGTCTCGGCGTGTTCCCCAAAGACCCCCGCATTACGATCCCCGAGGAAGACAGCCTGGGGATACCGGATGGCAACAATTCCGACATAGCCGCCATTCGGCTCCCGCGTATCTCCAACTTCACTGACTTCCAGAACCTGGGCCCCATCGACTGGATCGACACTCCTGGAGACAAGGCCTACCGCATCGTCTTCCTGCCCGGAACCAAAAACACGATCGAGGACCTCTTGTGGCTTCGATCCCGGAATTTGGATCAATGGCTGCTCCGTCAACATCAAGAAGGCGCGCTAATCGTTGGAATCTGCGGGGGTTATCAGATGCTTGGGCAGAGCATTTCAGATCCCGATGGCCTGGAATCCTCACTCGGCCATGCCCCCGGCCTCGGCTTGCTTCCGGTGAATACGATCCTCAAGTCCCCCAAAACCACCCGTGAAGTGGAAGCCACCACGCCAAACGGCACCCGATTCCGCGCGTACGAGATCCACATGGGCGTGACAATCGCACCCGCTGGTAGCCACCCGCTCGGTTGCAGCGCCGACAGGGTGTTGGGCACCTATCTGCACGGAGCGTTTGAAGACCCCGACGTTGTTTCCGAACTGCTCTGTCTCCAGATTCAGCCTCATGACCGCCATCTGATGTATGACAATCTCGCAGACTGGTTGGAAGAGCACTCATGTAATAAAATACTTGAGAAATATTTCCTAAAATGATGTTGTTATACGCAGTTATCTTGGATCTAATCCTGCGCGACCCTCGTTGGCTACCGCATCCGGTCAGCGCCATCGCCGCCTTCGCCAGGCTCCTGGAACGCTTGACCGAACGAACCCAATTAGCGGGAATGGCGGTGTGGTTCGCCGTTGTTGGCACCACGTGCGGCATCGTCTGGCTGAGTCTTCGACTCGTGGACGGCCTTTGGCTTCAGGTTTACTGGGTCTACTCCTTCCTCGCAATCGGCAGCTTAGACCGCCATGCGATGGACGTCATCCGTCGCCTCAAAGCTCTGGACCTTCCTGGTGCTCGCCAATCCGTCGCGATGATCGTTGGTCGGGACACCGCCAATTTGAGCGAACGCGACATCACCCGAGCTGTGATCGAAACGGTCGCCGAGAACCTCAACGACGGAGTCGTCGCCCCGCTCTTCTGGCTTGCCGTCGCCGGTCCAGTTGGAATGGCGGGGTACAAAGCCATTAACACTCTTGACAGCATGTTTGGGTATAAGAATGACAAATACCTCCATTTCGGCTGGTGCTCGGCGCGAATGGACGATCTCGCCAGTTGGATTCCCGCACGCCTCACTGCAGGCATGATCTGGCTGGTCGCTGCGCTTGCCCCCGGCCACTCCGGTCGTCGGAGCATCGCGATCACACTCCGCGACGCTCATCTGCAGCCCAGTCCTAATTCCGGCTATCCTGAAGCGGCGGTCGCCGGCGCGATTGGCGTCCAACTGGGCGGCGCAAATCTCTACGGCGGTGTAGTCAGCTACAAGGCTTTTCTGGGCGACGACTTGAATCCACTGACGTGGCGGAGCTACACTCCGATGCGCAGCATCCTTTATGCTGTTTCTACGATGGCCGTTTTGATGGTTGAGGGAGTTCTCTGGTGGCGATAAGGCACGGCGGCAACATCTTCGCTATTGCCCAGCAAAACGGCCTCCCATGGCAGCAGGTACTGGATTTTAGCGCCAGCATCAACCCGCTCGGCCCTTCGCCCGCTGCCCGTGAGGCCGTCCTGTGCGCGATGGACCGCATCGTTCATTACCCGGAGCGAAGCGGCCTGCGCCTGCGTGCCGCGCTCGCTCAGCACTGGCAGCTGCCAGTAGACAAGATCATTGTTGGCAATGGCGCAACCGAGCTTTTATTCGATTGGTGCCGCCACTTCGGCTCTGGTACGATCGCAGCTCCAGCCTTTAGCGAGTTCGATCACGCCTGGCCCAACGCCCGATACTGCGTGTTAGAAGATTCCACTACCTGGCCCGAAACCGGTCCCGTCGTCTTCACCCGCCCGGCCAATCCGAGTGGCTACATCGCCGACGCAGCGACCATCCGCGCGTACGCTAAAGGCCGCATTGATCCCGTGCTGGTAGACGAGTCCTTCCTCGATTTCTGCGATGTCGAAAGCGTCCTCCAGGCTGCCAGTAGCAACCTGTTTGTCCTTCGATCGCTAACCAAGTTCTGGGCTTTGCCTGGCCTCCGTCTGGGTGCGCTTATCGGTCAGGTGAGCGAGATCGAAAAACAGCGTCCGCCGTGGTCGGTGAACGCATTGGCGGAGGCCGCCGGCCTCGCCAGTCTCGATGACCAGACTCACGCAGCAAACACCCGTGCCTTCATTAAATTGGAGGTGGCTTGGCTCGCTGCCCAGCTCGGCGTGCCCCCGGGCCCGGCCAACTACTTGCTGATCGACACACTCAAGCCGACTGAGTTGGTTGCATTTGCCGCAGCAAAAAATGTCCTCATACGCGACTGTAGCGATTGGCCTGGCTGGCCGCGCAGTGCAGTTCGTGTCGCCGTCCGCCGCCGCTGGGAAAATGAAATTCTGGTGAGCCTCTTCAAGGAATTCCAATGCTCCGACTGATCCTGCTGACACTCAGTGCCTTAGCCGCGTTGGCCGCGCCCATGCGCATCGTTTCGACTGCACCCAGCTTCACTGAGACGACCTTCGCTCTCGGCGCAGGCGACCGCGTGATCGCCGTCTCGACTTACTGTCATTACCCAGAGGCCGCAAACCAACTCCCGCGCATTGGCAGTTACCTGAAGCCAAACGTCGAAGCCATCGCCCGCCTCAAGCCCGATCTGGTGCTCGTCCACGCGGAACAACGGCAGATCATCGAACAGTTCAAGACTCTCGGTCTGCGTGTGCTCCCGCTCCGCAACAACACGCTGGACGAAGTCACCGCCTCCATTCGCGATCTGGGTGCCGCTCTGGAACTTTCCGCCGCCGCAGCTAAGCTCGAGCAAAAAATCCGCACTCGCCTGAAGACGCTTGAAAGTGTCAACATGGGCAAGAAGCCCGTCAGTATGCTCTTCGTCGTCGGCCGCACCCCCGGCAAGTTAGATGGCATGATCGTCGTCGGAAAGGGCTCCTTCCTCAATGAACTCATCCGAGTTGCAGGAGGCAAAAATGTGATGGCCGACTCGCCCGTCACCTATCCGAAGATCTCGATTGAAGCCATTCTTCGGCTCGACCCTGATGTAATTGTCGACATGGGCGACATGGCAGAAACCACCGGAGTGACGGATGCGCACATTCGCTCTGTCGTTCAACTTTGGAGAGATCAATCCGGCATCCGCGCCGCCCAACAAGGGCGAGTCTTTGCGGTCGCCGCAGACATCTTTGTCGTACCCGGCCCCCGCGTCACCGAGGCTGCCGAAGCCTTCTCGCGAATGCTCCACGGAGGCACAGCGCATTGAACTTGCTCGCCCTCAATGGCCTCGGCTTCACCTACGGCGATTCCCAGTTTGCCGTCAGCGATGTCTCGTCTTGCCTTGATAGTGCGGGCATCGTCGCGCTCATCGGTCCCAACGGGGCGGGGAAGTCAACCCTTCTCGATTTGATCGCTGGCCTCAAAGCGCCCACGTCCGGCACTTGCCAGATCCATGGCGAAGACACCGCAAGCTTGACTCGCGAGCAACTCGCCCGCCTTGTTGCCCACGTCCCTCAGCAGCTTCCACAAGAGGTCCCGTTCACGGTTGAGGACGTAATCATGACGGGCCGTCTTCCTCACAGCTCCGGTCTCTTTGAGAGTGCTGAGGATGAGGCGGCACTTGAGCGAGCCATCGCCAAAGCCCGTTTGGAGACTTTCCGCAGGCGACCCTTTGCCGCGTTGAGTGGCGGAGAGAAACAGCGTGTCCTACTAGCGGCTGCGATGTGTCAGGAGGCTGCAATATTTCTTCTCGACGAACCAAGCGCCCACCTCGATCCAGAGAACCAAGTCCTTTTGTGGGAAATGATTGTCGATCTCAAACGCGCGGGGCACCTCATCCTTGTTGCCACTCACCATTTGTCTCTGGCAGCGCAACATAGCGACCGTATCTGGCTCATGAATCACGGTCGTCTGGTTGCTGATTCCGAAGCCTGCGCCGCCCTTCAACTCCAAGAGATGGAGGAAGTATTCCGCGTGCCTTTCCACTGGCACAAAAGCGACGAAGGGCGCCTCTATCTGAACTATGGCCGCTAGCTCACGCCAGCACGCAGTAAAGGTCCTCCTGATCTCGCTGCTTGCTGCACTTGTCACGGCGATTGTCTGCCCTTTCATCGGCGGCTCCGGCATGGACTACGCCAAACTCTGGCGTCAGGAGTCCCCAGACTGGGCAATCTTTATCAACCTCCGGGTGCCTCGCACCCTCCTTGCCCTACTTACAGGCGCTGCCCTCGCCAGCTCTGGTGCGATGTTTCAGGCACTCCTCAGAGACGCGCTCGCAACCCCGTCCAACCTCGGAGTAACAGCCGCCGCGTCGCTGGGCGCTGTGATTGTAATCGCATTCTTTAGCGCGGGTGACGCTGCATTTCCCCTCATCTGGACAGCCGCCATTGCGGGGGCGGGCGTCGTGGTTCTGATGGTTTCGATTCTCGCCCGCACTCGCCGTTTCTCGCCACTCACACTGCTCCTGACTGGTGTCGCGATCAATGCCATCTGCTCGGCCGTGATTCTGTTGCTGGCCAGCATGGCTGGCATCACCAGGGGCTTCCAAATCACCCATTGGCTGATGGGCGACATCGACGCGATCAAGTATCCGACGCTTGCCGTGCTCGCGCTACTCGTTATTCCCGGCTGCGTCTGGATCCTGTCGCAGGCACGCATTCTGAACGTGATTTCCTACGGGGAAACCTGGGCCGCCGGACGTGGTGTGGACTGCCGTAAAAAGACTTGGCACGGCTTCCTGGTGGGCACGCTGTTAGTGGGAACGACGACCGCCATCACGGGCCCCATCGCCTTCGTCGGCCTCATCGTTCCCCACCTCATTCGTGGCCTCGTCGGCCCTGACTACCGGTTGCTCCTGCCCGCATCGGTCTTCGGCGGCGGAGCCTTCCTGATCATCTGTGACACGGTTGCGCGTACCGTTCTGGCACCGGTTGAAATCCCGGTTGGAGTGATCACTGCGCTGATGGGAGGGCCATTCTTTGTCTGGTTACTCTGGAAGCGCTGAGGCCATTGGTCACGCGGGCGAAATCCTTCAGGGCGAGCTCAATGGCGAAGCTTTTCTGGTCACGCTGCCAGCACCTGGACTCCGCAGTCGGGCGATTGCGCAGCGTTCCTGCGGCTGGACGATCGATCCCCCGACAAAGTTAAAAGCCCTGCGGGCCGCCAAACTTGCAGCATCGGGGCCCTTCAATATCAGGATCGATTCGACAATCCCGGTCGGGTGCGGCTATGGGTCTTCAACCGCCGACTGTGTAGCTGCTGTGCGATCCTTGGCGAATCTCGCTGCCGCGCAAATTGCGAAGATTGTCCACCAGGCAGAAGGTGCCACTGACTCCACCATGTACGGAGAGCAACCGGTTGTGTTTCTGCCTCGCTTGGGGCAGCTTCTCAAGCCCCTCGCCGGTGTCTGGCCGCACGCCCACGTGACGGTGATCGATCTCGGCGGCAAAGTTGTAGACACCCTGGCAACGCCGCTGCCCACTTACACGAGCCAAGAGTTGCAGGCCTTTGTCGACTTACTCGCGCTGCTCGAGGCGGGCTTCGCCAACGGTGACCTCCAGCAGATTGCTCAGGTCGCATCGGCCAGCGCCAGAATCCATCAAGCTCATCGCCCGCACCCTAATTGGCAGGATGCCCACAACGCGTTAACGGCGGCGGGAGCGCTGGGCGTCGCGAGGGCGCACAGCGGCAGCCTGGTCGCGGCCCTCTCGCCTTTCGCCCTGGACATCAAAGCCGACTATCGATACGAACTTGGAGTACCATCACCATGCCTATCATCCTTGTAGGAGGAGGCTCCCGCAGCGGAAAGAGCTCCTACGCATTGCAACTGGCCAGTGCCTATGGCTCGCGTAAGGTCTTCATCGCCACCGCGCAAATCTTCGATGATGAGATGCGAGAGCGGGTTCGCTTACATCGCGAAGAACGCGGGGACGACTACACCACGATTGAAGAGCCGTACCAGCTAGCTGTTACTCTTTCACAACAACAAGGCCAAGCAGACGTAGTCGTGGTGGATTGCCTGACTCTATGGCTGACCAACCTGCTCCTGGCAGACAGAGAAGCGGAAGCAGAATCAGCCCTCAGCGAGCTTGCAAAATCCCCTCTGCCGTGCATCCTGATCACCAATGAAGTGGGCTGCGGGATCGTCCCCGACAACGCTCTTGCACGGCGCTTCCGAGACCTGGCCGGAAGGCTGAACCAGCAGGCAGCCGCTCTGGCCATCGAGGTACATTACTGTGTCTTTGGCATTCCCATCCGAATTAAGCCAAGCTCAAGTTACCCATGACACGCCTGACCTGATTGTCATCGTCGGCCCTTCCGCGCGCGTCAAAATCAATATAGAATTTTAGGCAACTCCAGGAGGGCGCAATATGTCGAAGTCAATGAGTGCTGCGGTCGGTCGAGGCTGCGCTAACCGTCCGACGGACGTGGTTGTCATTCAATACCTCCTCAATTGTGTGCCGACCAACCAGGCTGGGCCTCAAGAAGAGCTAGTCCTCGATGGGCTTTGCGGGCCGAAAACAGAAGCAGCCATCCTTCGCTTCCAACAGAGTCTTGGTCATTCCGACGGTCGTGTGGATCCTGGCGGAGCAACCTTTGGTGCCCTAAGCGAATACGATCCCTACCCGAATCTGAAGTTGAATCTCCAGGTGCCCGGGCATGGTCACGCCAAAGGCAGCAAGCGTGGCGGCACGGCTAGTACAAACTCCTGGGACCCCTGGGGCTACTACAACCCGGCCGGCAAGAATTATATGAAAAGCGGCTTACAACCTCCCGCTAACGCAAGTGGGTTGAAGGGAAAGAGCGCAAAACAAGGTGGCCATATGATCAAGGGCAGCTCGAACATGATGAAGTTAGGCGAGCATTTTCTCAAGGGTGGCAGCAGCCACCGAGATAACGAATTCGGGTGGAAGGTTGGCGGTAAGCAAGGCTTCACTCCTGGCGTCAAGTCGTCAGGACTGAAACAAGGTGATTCCGCAGATCTTATGAAATTTGGGTGGGGGCAAGTCAAGGGCGGCATCGTTGGCAAGTTCTAGGGTGGGCCTAACCGCATTCGTACGCGAGATCCTCATGCCTGGCGGACCCGACGCCGTCCCCAGGATTGTTCGAGAGCACTGTCGTTTCCCCCTGCGTCATGCCCCCTCGAAAGTGCACCGCTGGGGCATCTTCAGCAAAAGCGACATTCCTGCTGGCCGACGGGTGATTGAGTACACCGGTGCGAAAATCGGCGAGGCCGAGGTGCGTCGGCGCAACGTTCGGCCCAATCTCTACCTGTTTGTGCTCAACACGCGCACTGCGATTGATGGGGCAATTGGTGGCAGTGGCGCGGAGTACATCAACCACAGTTGTGGGCCCAATATCTACGCCAGAGTGGCACGGGGTCATATCTGGTTCATTAGCCTGCGACCAATTGGGGCAGGCGAGGAGTTACTCCTCGACTACCGCATCCGTGGAAATTATCCAATGGTGAAATGCCGATGCAGTGCGCCAAATTGCCGAGGCTTTCTGAACTTACCGCCTAGCCCAGAAACCCCAAGTCCCTAATCGGGAAATTCTTTAAGTTGGGGAAGATCGCGTTCAGCCCGGCATCCGGCACGCCGAACCACTTTGCCATCGTCGCGCCGTACTGATCGAGCGAGGTTGAGGGCAACAGTGCGCCGCGAACACCACTGTCGTCTGGTCCACCCAACGACAGATCCGGGAAGCGTCCATACATATCGCCGCCCTTCACGGCCCCGCCCATCACCAGAAAGTGGCTGCCCCATCCATGGTCAGACCCGCTGCCGCTTGGCGAAAGCGTCCGCCCAAATTCGGACTCAAGAAAGCTTGTCACCCCGTCGCCAATGCCCATTTCCTGCGTTGACAGGTAGAAGCCATTCATCGAAGCCCCCACTTGCTTCAACAAATACCAATCCATCCAACTCAGCGCAGCCAGAGTAACGAAGCCGCCAATCGAGCAGAAAAATACCTGTCGTCGAATGCCGATGGTGTTGCGCAATTGAATGATCTGTGCCACCTGCTTCAACTGCTGCCCAATCTGCGTCCCAGGGAACAGCGTCATCAGCGGAGTATTGCTATTCAGTGCCTTTAGCATCGCGGCCAGCCCAATCGCGTCCTGTCGAACGTGGTTAGCGGCCTGCACCATGGCCATGCCGCTATCCATCGTCAGGATCTGTTGGAGTTGTGCCTTTCGCGCTGCTGCCGCGCTGGCTGGCCATACACTCATCCCTGCGGGATCCATGTCATAGCCTGGAATCAGACTTGCCGATCGAACTATATTGCCAGTGCCGAAGATCTGTTGGCCCGCCGTCGAAATGGATGGTGGAAAGCTTGTCCCGACATTTAGCCCATTCAGCGAATCGACCACTCGTCCTGCCCATCCGGTGCCGCTTGACCCACCAGGCGTCGCCGTCTGCATCTGAACAATTTGATCGGCGTGGGAGAAAAGATTGGAAGGCACAGCGACCGAAGCGGCCAGATATTGGGCGCGCGTAGTGGGTTGCACGATGTTGCCAACGTTGGAAACCACCGCCATCTTGCCCTGCGAGAACAGGGGCTGGATTGCGGAGAGACCATCACTAAATGCGTAAGGCGTTCCGTTGAGCGGTGTAAACGGCAACAGCTTTGCGCTGTTATCCGGCAGGGCCAGTGACCCGCGAACCGCTTTGTATAAGTTGAACTGTGCCGCACTCTGCGGCACGATCATGTTATGGCCGTCATTGCCTCCGCTAAGAAAGACACAGACCAGAGCCTTATAGTCATTGGCTTGCGCGTAGGCGTTCATCAAACCATAGCGCGCAAAGCCAGCCATTGGGGCAAATGCCCCTGTAGCGAGTTTCAAGAGTGAGCGGCGTGAGGTGTTATTCATTGTCTTTTCCTTAGTATTGAACCGTGTAATAGCCGCTCAAGGCGGTGAGATATAGCGCGGTAACTATGCGCTGATTATTGTCTGAAGCCGAGGCGAGTGCCACTGCCAAGCTGTCCTTCATTGCCTGCGTCATCCTGCCGAAAAGTAGCGTGGCGTTGACCTGTTCGATCAGGGCTGTCGGATCGGCGGCTACCGCCTGAAAAGGCGACAGGTTGATCTTCAGATCAGTCTGGTTCGGATTGGTGAGCATCCCGTAGATGAAGTTGCCGCGCAGGACCGACTCCGTTGGCGAGTAAATGTGGAACTCCGGAGCCGCCAGGCTGACGCCCTGTATTCGGTACATCAGCGAATAGTGACCAAATACTGACGGTGCGTGAAGCTCTTTTTGTCCCATCAGGAAGAAATCCCAACCGTGTATGTTGTCCGGGGCGAGGAGGCCATTCATCGAACGAACGAATTCTACAATCGCGTAGACCGGATCTTTCAGACGACCCTGTTGCGGCGTTGCCTGGTCTTGCCGCGCTTCGGCGTCAGTCAGAATCGCATTGATGACTGCTTTCAGATCGCCTTTTGCCCCCGCGCCGTTGTTATTCCAAACATCGACGACGCGCTGTACATACTCACCGCTCGGGTTACTCGTTACGAGGTCTCGAATCAGGCGAAGGGAGATAAAAATTGCCGTATTCGGATGGTTGAACAGGCAGTCGAGCACCATGTTGGTCTCCACCTGAACCGTCAGCCCGGCCGGGATAGGGCAACCGCCAATCAGAGTCTTGGCTGTCTTATCGTGATATTGATCACGAGCTTCCATGGCTGGCGCATTGAAGGATTCCCAATTCTGTACTCCCATTGCGCCGCCAACGGGCGTTGGATAGGTCCAGCCGGTCAGCGCTCGCGCAGTCTGCGCAATCGTTGTCTGGTCATATGTCGGTATCGTCTTGCCCTGCCCATCAAGCTGCGGAGTGCCGTCGGGATTCAACATGACCAGACCCGTCGTGAATAACTGCATCACTTCGCGTGGATAGTTCTCGTTCGGATTGCTGGTTGGAGTCGCCTTGCTGGAGTTTGCCAGATCAAGATACTTACCCATCTGCGGGCTCACCGTGATGTCCCACAAGAGCTGCCGGTAGTTACCGAAAGCATTCTTGCTAAGGATCTGAATCCAGGGAACTAATTCGTCTGCATAGGCATTTTTGTTTGCCGACACGACGATGATCTTACTCAGTGCGTGTATCACCCTTTGTCGCAGTTGGTCTGGCGAATGTACCAGCCGTGATGTATGCTGCGACTCCGCCAGGCTGGTGGACGCCGGAATTGGAATTGCTGTTTCCGCCATCGTAAATTGCTGGGCTAGCCAGCCGTCGATGCCCTGCGTCCCAACGTTTGTAAGTTCTACAGCTGTTGGCCCAAAGGCCGCCTGCTCAAGGAAGCGGGCGTGCGTCAGGTTGGGCATCGGCGGCGGCGTCAGTTTTAGCGAAACTGACGCTTGCGAAAACACGGAGGGTACCGCCGCGCTGGCTGCGCGAACTGTCACCGTGGACGGGCTTGGCAGGTTGGTCGGCGCTGTATAGAGGCCAGCAGCTGAAATTGTGCCAACGGTGCCATTCCCTCCGGAGACACCGTTGACAGCCCAGTTCACGCCCGTATTCGCATTTCCAACCGCCGCTGCCGTGAATTGCTGCGTCCCGTTTAGCAAGACCTGCGAAGATGGCGGCGTTACCGTGACTGTGACGGATGGAAGTGACAGCGTAATGACGGCCGTCGCGAATACGAGCTGGTCGGCGATGCTGGTCGCCTTGACGGTCGCCGTCGCTGGGTTTGGCAGGACGGAAGGTGCCGTATATTGCCCTGCGCTAGAGATCGTGCCGACACTGGCTGACCACGTTACGCCGAGATTTACCGTGCCAGTGACGGTGGCTGCAAAGGCCTGCGTCCCATTGATCGGTAGCGCCGCGCTTGACGGGTTCACCGACACGTTGACGGTCGAGTTGCTGATCGTGATCGAAACCGGGTCGCTCGTCGTCGACCCCGGGCCGGGGCTGAGTGCGCGAACCGCTGCGGTCCCGATCATTGCGACCGGAATCACATCGCTCACCTTCAGAGACGTGGCGGTCAGATACGTCGTCGCCATCGCCTGGCCATTGATCGTAATGACTGTGCCCGGCACAAAGCCCGCCCCATTCACGTCAAAGCTGAAGGGTCCGACCGCAAACTTGCTTGCCGATAGGCCCCAGATGTAAAGCAACGGTTGCGTGATGCTGATCTGTGCGGTGCCAAAATTCGATGGAGAGGCACTGCTGGTCACCTGTATCGTGATCAGATTTGCCGGAGGAATCACAGCTGGTGCTGTATAGAAGCCGGTAGGGGAAACCGTGCCGTAGGTGGCGCCGCCGCCAATTGCACCATTCACGGCCCAGGTCACTGTATTGGGCGATAGTGGCACGTAGGCCGACATCTGTCGGCTTGTGGCTTTCGGGATAGCTGCCGGACCGGGGTATACGGTGATCGACTGGGCTTGGGCATCTATTAGCGCTGCAAGGGCCAAGAGTGGCAAAAGAAGCAATTGTTTCGTTCTCACACCTAACAGTGCGCGAAAAAATGGCTCTTTCGATCAGGCTACGTATTAACAATTCGCAAAGTAAGGTGACCCTTAGCTCCGACGGCGCCGAATTAGCAGAATCGTAACCAGTCCGGCACCGGCGTGAAACTAGCCCAAGCCTCGGCGTTTCCCTGGCGCTTCCGTCAATCACGGCAAAGGGGCAAGGGCTGGATAGCTGCGGGGCGAGCCTTCCCGACTGCGCTATCGCCGTTTGGACGATGCCACGCGATGACCGCCAAACGCGAATGCCGCCAGACCAGCAGCACCAAGCGCGAAGGTCGATGGCTCGGGAACGCCTTCAAAATCGTAGGTGGTTAAAACATTACTAATCCTGATTGTCAAATTGTCCGCCGCGCCGACAAAATTATCCCAAGCTCCAGCGGCATCTCCCGCTTTGATCCGCACAGAGGTGATCGTTAACAATGGATTGGCGGCGACGAAACTTGCGATCATAGATAGTGGTGGCCCGGAGTTGAAGCCATTGAAACCGTTATTGTCCCACCAGCCCCCGGCAAGCGCGTCGCAGGTCTGCCATTGGTTGAGCCCCGCGCAATTGGTGATTCCGGCGCATTGGTTGGGCACCACATCTCCGCCATAGCGGCCCGTCTGATAAACCGGCTCACAGAACATGAAATCACCGTTGCTGAGGATGAAACTCAGGGTGGCAGCCTGCCCATTGTTGTAATTCTGCTGATAAGTCGAGTAACTGAGCGCTGTGAAACTCGACAAAAAAATGCCTGTACAGTCGCTCGAATTGAATAAGCGGATAAATTGAGCGCCATCGGCCGAAATTACAAACTGCGCGCTTCCCAGTCCAATCAGCGGTGTTCCGGGGCCCGTGACGAAAGACACGCTGGCTTACAACAACTGTTGTCGCAGATGCGGCCAAAGCGGTCGCGATCACTAACGTACAAAATTTCATTGAGTCTCCTTCAAAGCAAGATGACACATGTGCCAGGCGAAGCAATTTCGCATCCTGGACTCGGCGCGCCAGTTAAATTTCCATTGATACGTTACCAAGAACAACAATGCTTGCAAACAGTTCAGATTGAAAAAACCAAAGTGGCTGAGCGCAAGGGGGCCTGGAAAATCTTGTCCGTGCCAGCTTTTCGTTTTTGGGCTATCCTAACGGTGGAGCGTGTCTTCGGCTGCTTGGCGAATCCTCAAAATTTGATCCAACAGTCAAAGTCATCGGGACTTTAACTCGTATTCAACGCTGGTGTGCAAGATCGGCTGCCCTCGGGTAGCGTCGGATAAGCCTAAAGGCGTGCGGTGGGTCCCACCCTAGCTTAAGCAAGGGTCAATGACGGGGATTTGTACGTCGTCGATACGCTCCAACTTCCCTCTTCACATGAACCTTCTTTTTATCGGCGACATTTATGCCTCCGTAGGCCGCAATGCCGTCGCCTGGAACCTTGCCGAGATCCAGGCTACCCATAGTGTCGACATGACGATTGCGAATGCGGAGAACTCTGCGGGCGGCTTCGGTGTCACCCCACAAATCGCCGACGAACTTCTCAGCCTTGGTGTCGATGCCATCACCACCGGCAATCATGTCTGGGACAAGCGCGATTTCTACGAATACCTCGACCGTTGCCCCCGCGTCACACGCCCTGCCAATTACCCAGCAGAACTTCCTGGCCGCGGCCTGATTTACGTCGAAGCCCGCAACGGCGTCCGCGTCGCCGTGCTCAACATTCAGGGCCGCGCGATGATGACGCCGCTGGATTGCCCTTTTCGAAAGGCCAATGAACTGGTCGCTGAAATTCCGGTCGACATCAAAGTTCGCTTCCTCGATTTCCATGCCGAACTCACCAGCGAGAAGGTCGCCATGGGCTGGCACCTCGATGGTCGCGTCTCCGCTGTTATCGGTACCCATACTCACATCCCCACGGCTGATTCCCGCATCCTTGCTGGCGGCACGGCCTACCAGACCGATTGCGGTATGACAGGTCCCTATGACGGCGTCATTGGTGCCGACAAGGACCTGGTCCTGAAGAAATTTTTAACTTCGCTTCCTGTTCGCCTTGAAGCCGCCAAATCGGGCGGTGAACTGCACGCCGTGCTGATCGATATCGATGAAAGTACGGGTCGGGCGCGCCGCATTGAACGGGTCGTAAGGCCCATTTCGGCTCAGTCGTAGGGAAAATCCCCTTAGCCGCCCTGAAGTTTCCCTTCCACCCCGTCGATACCTGCATAAAGCCAAATTCAAAGTGCTCCGGCGAAAGCTGGACTTTTTACTATGCAGCGACTACTTACATCAGCGGTCTGGACTTGGGTCGTAATCCTGTTGGCGCTGCTGTGCCTGCTTGCTGGGAATCAACAGATCCACACAGTTCAGGACCACCAAGACCGACTGCGCCACAACACAGCCTTGGCTCAAGCATTTAATGGCCTTGAGCAGGGACTTTGGACTCTCGAAATTGCGAGCACGATGCGCAATGCGAATGACTCCAGCGATGCCCGTCAACGTATTCTTGTCGACCTTACCCGACTGAGGCAAGGTATCGAAGATGCGAGGAAGCTACCAGCAATTCAGCCGGAGACGCAGGGTGCTCTGATCCGCCTTGAGACGCTACTTATTCTCATAGAGCGCAATGTCGATGGCGGCCCAACTCATTTAGGTGAGGTCGATTCCAATCTCCGCCGCGCCTTGCAGGAGGTCCGCAGTGCCTCCGGCCGCCTTTGGCAGCAATACAGTGATATCGCCAGCGAGATTACCGACCGCTGGCAGGAAGTCAATTTGCTGGTGCTGGCCTCGTGCGTGCTTGCAGCATTTCTCGCCTTTCTACTGCGTGCTTACCACCGTGACATCATGGGTCGCAAAGAAGTTGAGCGGGCATTGCGCGAGAGCGAAGAGCGCTACAGGCGGCTGGTTGAAGTCAGTCCAGACGCCATTGTCGTTCATCGGGGCGGGAAGATTCTCTTTGTCAATACAACTGGGATTCGGCTATTGGGTGCTGATTCTTTAGAGTCGCTGCTAGGGGCTGATCTGAGCGATCTGGCTGCACCGCAAGACAAGCACGGTGAACTGCCCTGGGGCGAGATCTCGGCTGGCAATGGCGAAGTACGCCCAACCCACCACCGCATCGCACGCCTGGATACAAAGGTTATTGACGTCGAAGTAGTCGCTGCCGGGTTCACTTATCAGGACCGTCCGGCCGTCCAACTGTTGATCCGTGACATTACTGAAATCCGCCAACAGTCAGAGGCACTGGCCGCCAGTGAGAAACGCTATCTGTCCTTGTTTGAAAACGTTGCCGAAGGTGTCTACCGCTCTAGTGAAGACGGTCGTATTCTCGACGCCAATCCAGCCTTGGTCGCGATGCTTGGCTACGACTCAATCGAGGAACTGCGCAAGATTTCCATAGCCACCGACCTTTACGTGGACCCCGCCGATCGCCATCCCGAGATGTACCAACTGCGTGTTGAAGGCGCTGTAAATAACCTAGAATTGCGTTTGCAACGCAAGGACGGATCGCTTTTGACCGTGCTCGAAAACGCCCGCGCAGTCCGTAACGAGGACGGGGGCATTCATTTCTACGAAGGTACGCTGACCGACATTTCGCACATGAAGAGAGCCGAAGATGCTCTCAAAGAGGCCCGTGATCAAGCGCTGAATGTATCCAAGCTCAAAGGCGAGTTTCTGGCTAATGTGAGTCACGAGATCCGTACGCCAATGAACGGCATCATCGGTATGACCAACTTACTCAGTGATACCTCACTTACAAGGGAGCAGCGGGAATACTCCGAGGCGGTCAGGCGAAGCGCCAATTATCTGCTCAATATTATCAACGACATCCTCGATTTCTCCAAGATTGAGGCCGGCCGAGTCGAGCTTGAGGCGATTGATTTTGACTTACGTGAAACCGTCGAAGACGTTGTCGAGCTTTTGGCCGAGCAGGCCCAGGAAAAAGGTATCGTCCTGGCAGCCTCAATTGATCCTGAACTTGCCGCCAAATATCGTGGAGATCCCTATCGTATCCAACAGGTGATTACCAATCTCACCGGGAATGCCATCAAGTTCACTGCCAGCGGGGAAGTCATCCTGCACGTACGGGGTTGTATCGCGCCGGATGGATCTACTTCTGTGCAAATTGAAGTTTGTGATACCGGGATTGGCATTCCGGCAAAACTGAAGGAACGCCTCTTCAAGCCTTTTACACAAGGCGATGGATCGACGACTCGCCGCTTTGGCGGCACTGGGCTCGGTTTGGCAATCAGCAGGCAGTTGGTCGAGATGATGGGCGGCCAAATTGGCATTGCTGATCGCGAAGGCGGCGGGTCTCGCTTCTGGTTCCGGCTGCCGCTCAAAATTGCCTGCGAGAACCCGCATCTGGGTGTCGGCCCCAGCAACTCAATTAGCACCGGAAGAGTAGTTCTGGCGATGGGTCACTTTGATCGAGCCAGCAGCACGAAGATCACGCTGGAAAGGCTGGGATTTGTCTGCATCCATGCAAATTCTGGGCAGGAAGTCCTACTGCTTGCTCACGAAGCCAGGTTACAGGCGGCGTCTCTTGATTTGATCCTTGTCGATCACGAACTGAGCGACATGACCTCTGTCGATCTTGCCACTTGCTTGAACCGTGCCGGGTTCCAGGCTGATCGCTTCCTGGTTCGTCTGGTGCGCATGCGGGACCGTAATGAAGAACGCGATAACGATGGTCTCTTTGCTGCGACCCTTTCTGATCCTGTCCGGCAGCGGACCCTGGCTGAGACAGTGGAGCGGATACTGGCAGGCACTGAAAGCGCCCACAGCCTATCCGCGCTCAGCAGCCATCTGGAAGGCCCTGGCGAGGTGCTTCGCATTTCCACTCACCGTATCCTTGTCGCCGAGGATAATGCGATCAATCAACGCGTCGCCTTGCGTATGCTTCAGAAGCTTGGTCTTGAAGCCGAGATTGTTGAGAACGGGAAGCTGGCCGTTGAGGCTTTGCGGCGCAACTGCTATCCGCTCGTATTAATGGATTGCCAGATGCCTGAGATGGATGGTTTTCAGGCCACGATCGCAATCCGTGAGCACGAACTCGCCTCCAACTTGCAACGAACCCCCATCGTCGCGATGACTGCCCACGCGATGCAGGGAGACCGGGAACGATGTCTTGATGTAGGCATGGATGACTATCTCGCCAAGCCCGTTTCCCTCGCCACGCTGGAAGATGTTCTCCAGCGTTGGATTCCGGATCTTGCCCAGACAAAGGTCGCAGAATCTACTCTTGTAGAGGCCTCCGGCAGCTAATTCTCTCCTATCGTTTGCTACCTTGGGACAACGATGTTGAAGCAAACAATTTTTCGCGAATATGACATTCGTGGCATTGCTGATCGCGACCTCCTCTCTGCGGATATAGAAGTTCTCGGGCGCGCTATCGGAACCTACATGATTCGCCGCACCGGGCGCAAGGTCAATCTCGGTCGCGACTGCCGCCTCTCCGGCCCCCGTCTGCACGGCGCTCTGCTCAAGGGCCTGCTGGCCGCGGGCTGCGAAGTCACCGACATTGGCGTCATCCCCACACCGCTGCTGTACTACTCGGTCTACAAGTTCGGCGCCGAGGCTGGCGTCATGATTACCGGTTCGCACAATCCAGCAGACTACAACGGCTTCAAAATGATGGCTGGCAAGGCCGCTGTCTATGGCCAGGATATCCAGGACATCTATCAGCTCATCGCTACTGAGGACTTTGAGACAGGGCAGGGAAGCGTCGTTGAGGCAGACCCCATTACGCGTTATGTCGACGAAATTCCGCAGGGCTTCAATTTCGCTCGTCGCATCAAAGTTGTTTTTGATGCAGGCAATGGAACTGCTGGCCCCACTCTCCATCGTCTGCTCCAAAATCTCAACGTCGAGCCCATCGAAATGTTTTTCGAGATGGACGGCAATTTCCCCAACCACCACCCCGATCCGACTGTCGAGCACAATCTTGACATGTTGAAGACTGCCGTCAAACAGCATGGCGCTGAACTTGGCATTGCTTTTGATGGCGACGCGGACCGCATCGGCGCAATCGACGAGAACGGCACTGTCGTCTGGGGCGATCAGCTCATGCTCATCTATGCGCGGGAGATTCTGACGCGCAAGCCAGGCTCCACGTTTATTGGCGAAGTTAAATGTTCGAAAATCATGTATGACACGATCAACAAGCTTGGTGGCAAGGCGATCATGTACAAGACTGGCCATTCCCTCATCAAGACAAAGATGAAGGAAGAACATGCCGAGCTTGCTGGCGAGATGTCTGGCCACATTTTCTTTGCCGACCGCTTCTATGGTTTCGATGATGCCCTCTACGCTGCTTGCCGATTGATAGAAATCGTTGCCGCCTCTGGACAGCCGCTTTCTCACCAACTCGCCGGCCTGCCCGTGATGGTGAACACGCCAGAGATCCGCGTCGACTGGCCCGACGAGACTAAGTTCCAGGTCGTGGCGAAGGTAACTGAACATTTCAAAGCCAGTCACAATGTCATTGATGTCGATGGTGTTCGCGTCAATTTTGACAAGGGCTGGGGACTATTGCGGGCCTCCAATACACAACCCGTTCTGGTGATGCGCTTTGAGGCGGAAACGCCTGAACTTCTGGCTGAGTATCAGGCTATCGTCGAAGCTGCGTTGCATTTGGCCGCCACTTAGTATGGATATCGATCAACTCCGCGCCCGCGATTACGCTCGTCTCGACGCCAACGGTCAGGTCTATCTCGATTACACGGGCGGCTCTCTCTACGCCGCCTCTCAAATTGAGCAACACATGCAGTTGCTGCGCGACGGTGTCCTTGGCAATCCCCATTCCGCCAATCCGACGTCGATCGCGATGACCAACATGGTTGAGCGTGCCCGCGCCGCCGTACTCACCTACTTCAATGCTGGCGCCAACTACCATGTCGTCTTTACTCAGAACGCTACTGGTGCCCTCAAGCTGGTGGGCGAGGCATTCCCATTTGCGCCCGGCGGCGAGTTTCTCGCCTGTGTCGACAATCACAATTCCGTAAACGGCATTCGCGAATTTGCGCGTGCCGCCGGGGCTGCGGTGACTTACGCGCCTCTTGACGAGACAACTTTACGTCTCAACACTGGCGCGCTGAACGATCTCCTGGCCAAGCCTTCAAGCTACCCACGCCTCTTCGCCTATCCGGCGCAATCGAACTACACCGGCGTCAAACACTCGCTCGATTGGATCGCTACAGCCCGCGGCAAGGGGTGGTCCGTGATGTTGGATGCGGCCTCCTTTGTGCCGACGAATCGTCTCGATCTTGGCTCTGTCCAACCGGATTTCGTTTGCGTGTCGTTCTACAAAATGTTCGGATACCCCACCGGCATCGGCGCACTTCTCATTCACAAAGATTCCTTTGGCTTGCTCCGCCGCCCCTGGTTTGCGGGTGGTACGGTCAATCTTGTTTCTGTCCAGGGCCAGGCCCACGCGCTCTCCGCCGGCGAAGCTGCCTTTGAAGACGGGACACTCAACTACCTCTCGATCCCGGCCGTTGAGATTGGCCTCAAGCACATCGATTCGATTGGCATCGCCAACATCAACCAGCGAGTTCACTCTCTTGGTGGCCACTTACTGGAACAACTCCAAGCGTTACGCCACACTAATGGACGCCGCGTCGCTCAGATTTATGGTCCTACAAGCATGCAGGATCGCGGGGCCACCATTACCTTTAACGTTTTTGACAAAGAGGGCACCCGGCTGGACTATCGCCGCGTAGAAGAGCTGGCGGGCCAAAAAGGCATCTCGCTGCGCGCCGGTTGCTTCTGCAACCCCGGTGCCAACGAGACAGCAGAGGGGCTAACCGAGCAAGAGATGCTGACCGGTTTCGCCGACCCAGATGACGTCAGTCTCCCCGCCTTCATTCGCCTGATGAAGAGCCAAGGTAATGGCAAAAGTGCGGGCGCAATCCGGGCTTCCTTCGGCATCGCCTCCAACCTCGCCGACGCCACTCGGCTGCTTGAGTTCCTCGACGCTTTTCGTGACCAAAGCGAGTCCACGATCGGTCAGGTGACCGTAGACGATGACAATTGCCGGGTTATTCGCGACGGGAGTTAGTTCTTGATGACAAAGTCAAATGTAACTGCTTACGATCACGATGAAGAGGGCCACTGGGTGGCGATCCTCGCGTGCGGTCATACCCGCCACTTGCGCCACAATCCGCCCTGGGAACTGCGGCCCTGGGTGCTCACCGAGCAAGGCCGCAATGACTTTATTGGCACAGAACTCAGTTGCGCAAAGCGCGAACCCACTACAATCACTAGGGACCCTCTCTCATGACCCCTCAAGACATCGCCCAAAGCCTCCACATCGCCTTCGAGCCCCAGACCCCCGGCTACCTCAACCTCTGTATCCAGAGCGGCAATCAGCTCATCAGTAGCGGCCATGTCAGTACTCTCAAGGGCAAGCTTGGTGCCGACGTTACAACAGAGCAGGGCTATGCAGCGGCGCGTGAGTGTGTCGCAAAAATCCTCAACTCTGTCTGGAACACCCACGGCACTCTCAATGGCCTCCGTGTGATCAAGGTTCTTGGCTGCGTCAACTCGACGCCGGATTTCATTGAGCAGCACTTGGTCATCAACGGGGCTTCAGACTTACTGCACGAAATCTTCGGCAAGTCTGGCAATGGATTCCATGCCCGCTCTGCGCTCGGCTTCGCCTCGCTGCCCACAGGCGCTGCTGCCGAGGTCGAAGCGATCTTCGAGATCCTGGGACACGAAGTTCTCTAACTCGACTACTTTGCTGGGTCTGTTGCCATAGCCTTCCATGTCTCTGGATCTTCACCGATGCTGAGGGATTTCCCGCCGCGAATCAGCGGCAGCTTCAACAATCCCGGTGTCCGCTCAATGCGCTGCAACAATTCCGGGTCTGGCACACGCAAATACTGCAACCCGGCCTCGGCAAACGCCTTGCCCTCGCGATCCAGCATCGCCTGCAATCCAAACTTAGTAATGAAGCGATTGATTTCACCAGCCGCCATCGGCTTCTGCTTCAGATCGACAAAGTGAATGGCGATCCTGCGCTCTTTGAAAAAGCGCTCTGCCGCTCGAGTCCCCGCCGAGTTCTTGACACCAAAAATCTGCACACTAAGCATTCACTTTGATTCTGCCAGACTTTCCAGCAAGCTATACTCAGCGGTCATGTGCCGCCTATATGTTGTTGTCGCAATTTTAAGTTTCGTGCCCATCGCTAGTGCACAAGCGCAAAACGACAAGGTCACCCAAAAGCTGGTTGGTGCCTGGCGCTTGGCCGCGATCGAAGGCAAGAGCCCGACGATCCCTATGGAACTGGACCACCCCACAGGTCTGATTGTCTACACCAGTTCAGGCTGGATGTCGGTCCAATATTCTTCAAGCCGAGATCGCAAGCCGTTCGCCAAAGGCCTCACTGCGGCCACAATCGAGGAGAAGGCCGCAGCCTTCGATAGCTACGTTGCCTACTACGGCACCTTCAAGGTGGATAGCGCAACGCAGACAATCACCCACCGTCTTGAAGATCACAACCACCCTGGTCGCCATGGCGTCGACAATGTCCGTTGGTTTGAGTTTCAAGGCAAAAATCGCGTTGTCCTGATCCCGCGTGAAGATGGCAAGGGCGGGGTGATCAACCGAAAGAACGCCACCTACAAGTTGATCTGGGAACGCATTCAGTAGCGCTGCTATCCTGACGGGATGCCGCGCAATCTGTTGCTCCTACTCTCGCTAAGCCTAATCACCTGGGCTGCCGACACCACCGCACTGCGTTGCGGCAAGCTTCTCGACGTCAAGACTGGCAACTATCTCTCCAATGCCACGATCGTGATCACGGGCGGCTTCATTGAGTCCGTGAATGGCACGGTCCCGGCGGGTGCCACCATCGTCGATCTGTCCTCGGGCGTCTGCCTGCCCGGTTTGATTGATGTACACACACACCTCACCAGCGACCCTCGCATTTCTGGCTACCGAAGCCTTGGCATCTCTGTTCCCCGCGCGGCGCTCACGGGCGCGCGGCAGGCCCGCACGACCTTGATGGCTGGCTTTACGACGCTACGCAACGTAGGCGCGCGCGGCTATGCTGATGTCGCCCTGCGCGATGCAATCCAGGATGGCGATATTCCCGGCCCTCGCTTGTATGTCTCCGGTCCCTCGCTTGGTATCACTGGGGGCCACTGCGATTCCAACCTTTTGCCCTCTGAGTTCAACTTTCGCTCCGCTGGCGTCGCCAACGGCCCATGGGAGGCGCGTGCCAAGGTTCGCGAAGTGGTCAAATACGGGGCGGACCTCATCAAAATATGCGCCACTGGCGGTGTCCTGTCCAAGGGCGACGGCGTCGGTACGCAGCAGTACACGCTTGAGGAGATGAAGGCCATCGTCGAGGAGGCCCACAAGCTTGAGCGCAAGGTGGCTGCCCACGCCCACGGTGCTGAAGGCATTAAAGACGCAATCCGAGCTGGCGTCGATTCGGTGGAACATTGCTCACTGATTGACGACGAGGGGATTCGAATGGCCAAGGAAAATGGAACAGTGCTGGTTTTCGATATCTACAACGACGAATACATTCTTGCCGAAGGCCCGAAGAACGGCGTACTTCCCGAATCGATTGAAAAGGAAAAGCTAATTGGAAAGGTCCAGCGCGAGAACTTCCGCAAGGCCTATCTTGGCGGGGCGACTCTCGGCTTTGGCACGGATGGAGGCGTTTACCCGCACGGCGATAACTGGCGCCAGTTCCCTTACATGACGGAATTCGGCATGAAGCCGATCGAAGCCATTCGCGCCGCAACGCTCACTAATGCGGCGCTGATGAACCTGAATGGCAAGGCCGGGCAAATTACAAAAGGCCACTGGGCCGACATCATTGCTATCGATGGCGACCCACTGGCCGATATTCGAAACCTCGAAAAAGTGAAGTTTGTGATGAAGGACGGCAAGATCTATCGCAACGATTGGGATCGTAAATAGACTGCCGTCCCGCTTCAGCGTCTTGTTCTACTGCTTGTCGTAGGCGGTCATGGCTTCAAACGGTTTGCCATCTGCCCCGGTGCCTTTGGTGCTAAGCGTCGCAGACTTGCCATCTTTGGCTACAGCAAAGGTGCCGGTTCCTTTGTACTTGCCGCCCTTTTTCGAGCGTGTGTCCGTGACTGTATCGGCATCCACCTGTTTGAGTGCTAGCGTGTCGTAGGGGAGGCCGCTGCCAGTCATCTTAACTGCTTTGCCGCCGTACTTCGCCGTATAGCCTGCGTCAATCTTTGCGCCGTCTTCCCGTTCGCCTTTTACGCTCACCTTGACGGCGTCTCCTGCGGCGACACGCATAACGGTCAGGCTCTTGATGGGCGACTGTCCCGCTGCCGCTTTCGACTTCGCCGCATTCAGTTTCCAGGTGCCGAGGGTGTTATCGGCACAAAACGCCACAGCCGCCATCGCGACCGTCGCTATCATAATTCGTAAACTACAAGACATGCTTGCTCCTTTTTGGCGGGAAGAATCGCTTCCTCGCCTGCATCCGAGATTCCCGAGGGGGGCTTGCGGACTGCAATAGCATATACCAAATCGCAATCGTAAGTTGCGATATCTTCAATTCGCCCACTCAAAAGTAAGTCGCCAGGCGCGAATCATCACTAAGGATGGGGAGAGGTGTGAAGTTTGTCAGGAAGGACGGCAAGATCTATCGCAACGATAGGGATCGTAAATAGGCTGCCGTCCTGCTGCACTGGCTCTTGCTAATGCTTGTCGTAGGCGGTCATGGCTTCGAACGGTTTGCCATCTGCCCCGGTGCCTTTGGTGCTCAACGTCGCTGACTTGCCATCTTTGGATACAGCAAAGGTGCCGGTTGCTGCGTACTTGCCGCCCTTTTTCGAGCGAATGTCTGTAACTGTATCTGCGTCTACCTGTTTGAGCGCAAGCGTGTCGTAGGCAAGACCGCTGCCCGACACCTTCACGGGTTTGCCGTCGTACTTCGCAGTGTAGCTGGCTTCGATTTTGGTGCCGTCTGTCCGTTCGCCTTTGACGCTCGTCGTGACTCCAACTCCTGCCGCGACCCGCACAACTGTCGAGTTCTTGATGGGCGATACTCCTGCTGCGGGTTTCGACTTCGCCGCATTCAGCTTCCAGGTGCCGAGGGTGTTATCGGCACAAAATGCCACAGCCGCCATCGCGACTGTCGCAATCATCATTCGTAAACTGCTCGTCATAGTTGATCCTTTTTTGGGGGGGAAGATTTTCTTCCTCACCTGCGTCCGAGATACCCGAGTGGTATCTTGCTAACTGCATCAGTGTATAGGAATGCGCAAGTATCGAAGCAAAAGTGACACAAAAAGTATTTAACTCAAAACAAAGGGCCCGCTTCCTCGGTGCGTGTCAACAACTTTGAGACAGTTTACATGGGAGTTTACTGAGTATTTTTTAGAGGTGGTTTGTTGATCCAGACCTGGTTGGGTGCTGGATGGGACTGTGGGGGACGGTTGACGAAGCGTTCGGGGTGAAGGATGTAAGCTGCGTCGAGGACTGCCTGACGCTTCTGGACGATGAGCGGCGCATGACCGTGGTGCAGGGCGCTGGGCGTCAGTAGGCTGATGCCAGAGTGGTGATGTTCCTCGTTGTACCACAGGAAGAAGTCCACAGCGAAGGCTCGGGCCTGCTCGATGGAGTGGAAGCGATCGGGGAAGCCGGGCCGGTACTTGAGAGTACGGAACTGACTTTCCGAATAGGGGTTGTCGTTGGAGACATGGGGGCGGCTGTGGGTCTTGGTGACGCCGAGATCGCTGAGCAGGAAGGCTACGGGCTTGGAGGTCATGGATGACCCGCGATCGGCATGAATGCCCAGTTGGCCAGGTTCGATGCCCTGTTTCAGGCAGGTGCTGGCGATGAGTTGCTTGGCTAGTTCGGCGCTCTCGCGATGGGCGATCATCCAGCCGACGACATAGCGACTGAAGACGTCGAGGATGACATAGAGATAGAAGTAAGTCCACTTGGCGGGACCCAGGAATTTCGTGATATCCCAGCTCCAGAGTTGATTCGGGGCGGTGGCCAGCAGTTCCGGTTTCTGATAGGGCGGATGGACGAGTTGATCGCGGCGCTCGCGGGTCTGGCCGGCTTGGGCCAGCAGGCGATACATCGTTCGCGACGAGCAATAGTATTGGCCTTCATCGAGCAATGTAGCGGCGACCTCGATGGGGGAATGGTTCTGGAATCGTTCGCTATGGAGATGCCCAAGGATGGTGCCGCGTTCGCCCGCATCGAGAGAGCGGGCGGGTTTTGGCCGGGGAAGCTTGGGGCCTTGGAGTGGGGCGCGTTGGCGATAGAAAGAAGCGCGCGGCATGCCGAGGGCGGCGCAGGCTGGGGCCGTTCCGACTTGAGCGGCCAGTTCCATCGTGGCAGTCATTAGAGCAGATCCTCGGGGTCTGGCGTGGCCAGGGTCCGGCCCAGGAGCGACGCCACTTTTTTTTGAACGTCGATGATGATCTCGGCTTTGCGCAGACGTTCGGTCAGGCGTTCGTTGTCGCGCCGGAGTTGCGCAATTTCCTTGCTGGAGGGGTCGAGACGAGGCTTGGGGCCGCGTGGGCGGGGAGTCAAGCCTTCGGTTACGGCGGCGCTGCGATCCTGCCGCCATTTGGTCAAATGGGACGAGTAAAGGCTCTCGCGGCGCAGGAGCGCGCCAATGGCACCGGAGCCGGTGGCGGCATCGGCCTCAGCCAGGATCTTCAACTTATAAGCGACCGGAAAACTGCGCCGTTTGGCGCGGGGCCGGACCTCTGGGTTCGGGTGGGGTTCGGGACCGGCCTTGGTGGCCGCTCCACTGCGCCCGGTCTCGCTACGCTCGTCCAGGCTCCGTTCTGCGGCCACCAAGGCCGAGGAAATACCATTCGTCTGATGCTTGCTCATGCGGGTTCTCTTTCCCGCCCTGCTCACTAATTAGGCAAACCGGAAGTGTCTCAGCTATGTTGGCACGGAGGG